>NZ_JBPZIR010000020.1:0-1214 GCF_051857575.1 Pedobacter sp. GSP4
TGTAAGCTCCCCTGTTTTTCAGACCATTCAAAAGTATAATTTTGTCCTCAACTTTCCTGCAATAAATCGATGGGAGATTTGAAGTTCAATGCCTGGTGTGGTCGATGGTAATTATAGTCCATCATCCATTCCTCTACCTTTTCCCTCACATCATCCAACGAATGAAATATGTGGGCATTTAACAATTCTCTTCTGATGCTTCCATTGCATCTTTCTATATATGCGTTCTGTGTTGGTTCTCCAGGCTCGATAAAAAGCAGTTCAACATTGTTTTCCTTCGCCCATTCATCCAGCTTATATGAGATGAATTCTGGCCCATTATCCATTCTTATCATTTTTGGTAGCCCTCTATATTGTTTGAGTTCATCCAATGCCCTGGTAACCCTCAATGCTGGAAGTGAATAATCTATTTCCATAGCAAGCATCTCTCTGTTGTAATCATCGGCGATGTTCAGCAATCTAAATTTCCTCCCATTCCAAAGCGAGTCACTCATAAAATCCATAGACCACACCTCATTTACAGTTTCCGGCACAAATAATGGCTTTTTGACTCTTTCTGGTAGTCTTTTCTTTGCCCTGCGCCGAATATTAAGCCTCATCGCGGTATAAACCCGATAAACCTTTTTATGGTTCCATGTAATTCCTTTTCGACGTAACCGGTAGTAGCATTGCCAGAAGCCTATGGAAACATGCTTTTCAATTAGAAGAGAAAGTGCATTAACTATTTCGCTGTCATCGCGCCGTTTGCGTTTATAGTAATGATTGCTCCGGTTTAACCCGACACATTGACAAGCCTGACGATGGCTAATCCTTTTCACCATCTCATCCACTAAACCACGTTTTTCGTCAGGCGTTAAAGCTTTTTTTCCACCGCCTCCTTGAAAACTTCGTGCACAAGGCTGAGATTCGCATACATTTTTTTCAAACGCGCATTTTCCTCCTCTAATGCCTTGAGCTTTGATAACTCTTTCACTTCCATTCCTCCGTACCTCTGACGCCATTTATAAAAGGCTGCGGTGCTAATCCCTAACTCTCTGCAGAGATCGTGTACATTTTTGCCATTCTCATGTTCTTTGATGGCTTTTACAATCTGAGATTCCGTAAACTTGATTCTTTTCATATTACCAATTAAAATTAATAGTTTTTTCTAATAGCCTCGCTGCGCTCGGTCTAGAATTATACTTTTAACTGGTCTGAATTTTGGGAAGTGCACA
>NZ_JBPZIR010000003.1:0-834835 GCF_051857575.1 Pedobacter sp. GSP4
TCTTCTTTTGTGTTGTCTGTCAGACACCACCTTTAAAATAAAGCCGTTAACCATGTACTTCGGTCAGTACTCCATTAAACCCGCTTTCGCTACATTGACATCTCTTTTAAGAACTTGTTCGGCATCACCTCGCGGCTGCCTTCTATATATCTCCAGGTTTCGGTTTCGGCAGGTCTTATTAGTCCAGCCTTCAGTTTTCCCTGTTTCAATCTTTTTTGGTTTGCTTTCTGCGGCATCCGCCGCTCAGCTTTTTCGCCCTTCCTTTCGGTTGGGAGTGCAAAGGTAAGGATCTTTTTTAAACTTCCAAATAAAATAATTTTTATTTTTTTGTTTCCTTTTTTTCTCTTTACCCTTATTTCAATATGCCGATTCTATTCAGCGTTTCATCCTTCCGGACGGGGCTGCAAAGGTAGCAATCTTTTTCTCTCCCGCAAACATTATTTTAAAATAAATGCCGCTCCCTTATCAACAGACCACCTTTTCAACTCAACCGTTTCCTCCGAAGCGGGATGCAAAGGTAGAAAAATTATCTGCCCATGCAAAGGATATTTCCTTTTGGAAAGGCGATTTCCCGTAAACACATGGTTTTCAGCTGGAAAAAGTTTAGGCCCGGACAAAACTTTTTGCCGTAATGGGTGTTTAGGGGCTCTTTTAAACCTATCAGGTTTAGTTCGTATTGATATTGTTTTTCTTTTAATGGCCCCATTGAGGGCTACGCCGTTTAAAAACCTGATAGGTTTGCCCAGCAGGAGCATACCTTAATAGTAGCACCGAAACTGCTTTTCTGAAAAAGAAAACAACATTATACAGTATATAGATAGTTATCCTTACATATATTTTATAAATTAGTTTAATGTTAATGGTTAAACAATGGACTTCGGATTTAATTGGCCTGCTATTCCCCAATTTATGCAACGCCTGTGGAACGGCCTTATTCCATAAAGAAAAGCTGATCTGCATCAAGTGCTTACACGATCTTCCATTTACAGATTACCACCTACATGCAGAAAATAGGGTAGCCAAACAATTATGGGGCCGCCTGCCGCTTCATGCAGCTATGGCCATGTTATATTTCAGAAAAGGAGCAAAAGTTCAAAACTTAATCCACAATCTTAAGTATAACGGCAAAACAGATGTTGGCCTGTTATTGGGGAATATGCTTGGCGAGCGGTTAAAAACAAGTCCCAACTATTCCGGCGTTAACCTGGTTATCCCAGTTCCACTGCACCATAAAAAACTTAAGCAAAGGGGTTATAACCAAAGTATGCCCATAGCGCAGGGAATAGCTGAGCAAATGGGGACGGAATGCCTGGAGCATGCCTTAATCCGTAGCGCTGCTACTGAAAGCCAAACTAAAAAAAGCCGGTATAAGCGTTACGAAAATATGCAAGCGGTTTTTACAGTAGCTTTACCAAGGCAGTTTATAGGCAAACACATTTTATTGGTTGATGATGTTATTACCACAGGTGCTACACTAGAAGCATGCGCCAACGAACTCTTAAATGCCGGAGCAGCAAAAGTAAGCATTGCAGCCCTTGCCTTTGCTGAGTAATGTAGCCATTAATGTTTTGGACAGCTATTGGAAGTACTCAAACATTTTTCTAAGTTTGATTTATGCGTTCAGCTATAAGCTTCTTCCTATTAATCGTATTATTTGCTTCAGCTTGCAGGAAAGGCGAACGCATAACCACCGATCCAAATGCCAAACTGAGTATTTATGATGAGCACCTGCTATTCGATACCATCTTTACTGCTGTAGGTTCGGTAACCAAAAGGGTAAAAATTGGCAATAAAAACAGTAGGGCGGTAAAATTATCCGAAATCAGGTTATCAGGAGGGAGCAATTCTGCATTTAGCATAAACATTAATGGAGAAAATACGCTTCAAAAAAACGACCTGATTTTAAATGGCCACGATTCCCTAAATATATTTGTTAAGGTTACCATTAACCCGAACACCGAAAATTTGGCATTTCTCGTCCAAGATTCCATAATACTAAACACCAATGGCAACAGGCAGGTTATCCACCTAATGGCATATGGGCAAAATGCAACATTCATCAATCAACCGGTAATCAGCAGCAATACCATTTGGAATAACGCTTTGCCTTACATTGTTAATGGCTCTTTAACCGTAAAGAATGGGGCTTCCTTAACTATCCAGCCCGGTACAAAAGTATATTTCCATAAAGATGCCAACCTAAATATAGAAGGGCAACTGATTGTTAACGGAACATACAATGCGCCTGTGCTGTTCTGCAGCGATAGGCTGGAAACCATTTACAGCAACGAACCCGGTCAATGGAAAGGTATTTTTCTGAAAAGAAACGGAAACGGCATAATACGGAGTGCGGTAATTAAAAATGCATCGGTTGGCATTACTTCCGATTCGCTTTCGGCAAACGCCGGCCCAAAACTGATCTTGAACGGAACTACAATCAAAAACATGCAGGTGGCTGCTTACATTGGCTACCACTCGGAGTTGCTGGCTTTTAATAACCTGATGTACAATTGCGGCAATTATTTGATTTATGCGGTAGGCGGTGGAAATTATAACCTAAAACAAAATACATTTGCCGGATACAACCTCAACTTTCCACGTAAAACAGCATCGCTGAGCTTTTCCGATTACCTTTCGGCCAGTGCATACAACAAACTTAAGATCGATTTAACCAACAACCTAATTTGGGGCAGTTTAACCAACGAATTAGATATACAAAAAAAGACTTCGCTGGCTGTAGAGCTCAATTTATGGAATAACCTGATCAGGACAACTAATAGCGGTTACGGGGTAAATAACAATATCTTAAATGCCGATCCGCTCTTTATCAATAAGGCCGAAGAGAAATTTGAGCTTTCGGCGGGTAGCCCTGCCATAAAGAAAGGTTACGATTTAACATCCGACCCTTATTTTTCAAATTACCTGAATAAAGATGCCAAGGGCAATGCAAGAATTTCTCCCTCTAACCTAGGAAGTTACGAGAAATAATTATTTTTTTTTATTTTCTAAAAACAAAACAGCCCTAAACTTCGTTTATATATTCGAGAGCGTTAATTTAGATGGTAAGGGTCGATACTTCTACAAAGAATATCGGCCCTTTACTTTTACCAGGATTTTAAGATTGCAGGATTTTCGTTCGATTCGTTCTGGTTAGTTTTAACTATTCCTTTATTCCCAATAGCATTTATTTTTGAAAGTGAACATTGGTGCCCATGGCGGCCTTCAGCTCCGTTTTTCCCACCCGTAATCGTCATGCTGACCTGTAGCGAAGCGGAAAGCTACGCAGTAAATTTATTTCAGCATCTTTCTTGCAAAATAGACCCTGAAATGAATTCAGGGTGACGGCTGGAGTTAAAACATGGGGAAAGAAAACAGCATTTGTACATCCGATAGCTATCTGATCAGACTTATCAACAAAGCCGGTAATTAAAACCAATTGCATAAAAAAAGCAGCTACAAATTAATGCAACTGCTTTATCTATTTGTTTTGTTGTAAAATTATTATTCTACCGTTACCGATTTGGCCAGGTTTCTAGGCTGATCTACATTACAGCCCCGCATCACCGCGATGTGATAAGACAATAACTGCAAAGGAATAGTGGCCAAAAGTGGCAGGAAAGCTTCGTTGGCATCAGGAATTTCAATACAGTAATCTGCCATTTTCTTCACTTCCGTATCGCCCTCGGTTACAATGGCAATTACTTTTCCTTTTCTGGCCTTTACTTCCTGTATATTGCTGATTACTTTTTCATACGATGAATTTTGTGTGGCAATAAAAACAACCGGCATCTCTTCGTCAATTAAGGCAATAGGTCCGTGTTTCATCTCTGCAGCAGGGTAGCCTTCTGCATGGATGTAAGAAATTTCTTTTAGTTTTAAGGCGCCTTCTAAAGCCACCGGGAAGCCACTGCCCCTTCCCAAGAACAGGCAATTGGTAGAATCCTTGATTTTTTCGGCAACTTCTTTAATCAGCTCATTAGAAGCTAAAGCAAGCTGTATTTTTTCGGGGATATTATCAAGTTCAGTTAAAAGCTCAATCAGTTTCGAAGTGGTAATTGTTCCCTTTTGTTGCGCCATGTAAAATGCCATCAAAGTTAAAACGGTTACCTGTGCGGTAAAGGCTTTTGTAGAGGCCACACCAATTTCTGGTCCTGCATGGGTATAAACACCAGCATGGGTTAAACGCGGAATCGAAGCACCGGCCACATTACAGATACCAAAAATAGTTGCGCCCCGTTCTTTGGCCATCTCGATAGCGGCCATGGTATCGGCAGTTTCTCCAGATTGCGAAATGGCAATTACCACGTCTTTTTCCGTAATAATCGGATTTCTATACCTAAATTCTGAAGCATATTCTACTTCAACAGGGATGCGTGCATATTCTTCTATCAGGTATTCGCCAACTAAACCTGCATGCCACGATGTTCCGCAGGCTACAATGATAATCCGATCTATATTTTTTAATTTCTCTGCAAATTCTTTAATTCCACCAAGCTGCACTTTACCTTCTTCGGGATAGATACGGCCACGCATACAATCTTTGATAGAACGGGGCTGTTCGTAAATTTCCTTTAGCATAAAATGATCGAAACCACCTTTCTCCAGCATCTCTAACTTTAATTGCAGCTCCTGGATCAATGGGGTTTGCACTACATTATCCAATCGCTTAACCAAAAGGTCATCTCTGGTGATCAGTGCAATTTCATTATCGTTTAGGTAGATTACATTTTTGGTATATTCAATAATCGGTGTAGCATCAGAGGCAATAAAATATTCGCCCTTACCAACACCAATTACCATCGGACTTCCTTTTCTGGCTGCAATTAAACGATCAGGGTGATCACTGTCCATAATGACAATAGCATAAGCACCGATCACTTCCATTAAAGCCAAACGAACAGCTTCCAAAAGATCAATATTTTCAATTTTTTGGATTTCTTCGATCAGGTGGATTAACACCTCTGTATCAGTATCACTTTTAAATTCGTGCCCGCGGTTAATTAATTCTTCTTTTAGCGTTGCATAATTTTCGATGATCCCATTGTGGATAATAGAAAGTTTGCCATTATTAGAAGTATGTGGGTGTGAGTTACGGTCGGAAGGTACACCATGGGTTGCCCAACGGGTATGCCCCATACCAATAGTTCCGGTTTTATCCTGATCTTCGGCAAACGCTTCCAAAACAGCAACTTTACCGGCTTTTTTATAGATATGTTCTCCGCTTTCGTTCATCAATGCAATTCCTGCACTGTCGTAACCGCGATATTCCAGTCTTTTAAGTCCCTTAAGTACAATCGGCCAGGCTTCTCTATAACCTATATAGCCTACTATTCCACACATATTTTATATCCTAATTAATTTGGGATAAATATAGAAAACAAACGTTTGTTTTAAAGAATTAAAGCCGAAAACTTGGTTTCGAAAAAAAAGCAGCTACAAATTAATGCAGCTGCTTTTGATGCCGGTCCTAAACTTTAGGATTTATATTATTTATAAAGTGGAAATGCGCTTACCAGTTTAATTACTTCGGCTTTTACCGCATTGAGGTTAGCTTCATCATCAGGGTTGGTTAACACCTGATCAATCAGTTCCACAATTTTCTCCATTTCAGCTTCTTTTAAACCACGTGTGGTAATGGCAGCCGTACCTACACGGATACCAGAGGTTACAAACGGCGATTTATCATCAAAAGGAACCATATTTTTATTCACGGTGATTTCTGCTTTTTCCAAAGCATTTTCAGCTACCTTACCTGTGATGTTTTTATTGCGAAGATCGATCAACATCAAGTGGTTATCGGTACCGCCCGAAATAATACCATAACCTTTAGCCACAAATGCTTTTGCCATAGCCTGTGCATTGGCAGCAACTTGTTTAATGTAAGTTCCGTACTCATCGCTTAAAGCTTCGCCGAAAGCAATGGCCTTAGCCGCAATAATATGTTCTAACGGACCACCCTGTGTACCTGGGAAAACCGCCATATCCAACAAATTGCTCATCAAACGGATTTCGCCTTTAGGTGTTTTTAATCCCCATGGGTTTTCAAAATCCTGTCCCATCATAATCATACCGCCACGTGGTCCACGTAAAGTTTTGTGGGTAGTAGTGGTTACAATATGGCAGTGCGGAAGTGGGTTGGCCAATAAACCTTTGGCAATTAAACCTGCTGGGTGCGAAATATCGGCCAATACCAAAGCACCGATTTTATCTGCTACCGAGCGGATAAAAGCATAATCCCACTCACGTGAGTAAGCAGATGCGCCGCAGATAATCAATTTTGGCTTTTCGGCCAAAGCAACTTCTTCTAATTTTTTATAGTCAATAAGTCCGGTTTCTTTTTCAACACCATAAAATAACGGTTGATACAGTTTACCCGAAAAGTTTACCGGAGAACCGTGCGTTAAGTGACCTCCGTGCGAAAGATCGAAACCCAATATTTTATCGCCCGGCTGCAAAATGGCCAGCATTACTGCTGCATTGGCCTGTGCGCCCGAGTGAGGTTGAACGTTAACCCATGCTGCACCAAATAATTCTTTTGCCCTATCAATAGCAATCTGCTCTACCACATCTACTACCTGGCAACCGCCATAGTAACGTTTTCCCGGTAAGCCTTCAGCATATTTATTGGTCAATACCGATCCGGCAGCTTCCATTACCTGCTTGCTTACAAAGTTTTCTGATGCAATAAGCTCTAAACCATGCTCTTGGCGGTTTAACTCCTTATCAATAAGTTCAAAAATTTGGTTGTCGCGTGTCATCATTATATGAGGTTTGTATTTTTTTGGCAAAAGTAAGAAATTCAAATTTAATTTAGGCCGTATTAGGATAATGCTTTCACATTAAAGTTGTTAAAGCCGCTTCCAATGGTTATCTCTACGATTTGTTGCTGCAGCATTTCCAGAATGGCCAAAAAATTATATACAAAATGAACTTTGTTCTCAGAGTTTTTAAGCACGAGGGCAAAATCAATCTGTTTGTTAATATCCAACAGGTTGGCAATAAAGTGTTTTTGCTGTTCAATAGTATAAGGATACTGTACCACGGTATGCTTAACCTCCTCGCTCCGCAGTTCGTATTTCTGCATGGTGCGGTGGTAAACCGTTAAAAGTTTATAAAGATCTAATGATAGAAGTTCATCCTGATGGGTGGAAGATGCAGCTGCAAGCGTCAAATCTTGGGCAATGTTTCCCCTTTGCTCTTGTTTCATCCGCGCTTCTTCCAATACCTTCATTTCTTCGGCAGCCGATTTGAACTGCTTATAGGCAATTAGCCGGGCAATTAAATCCTGTTCGGCGTTGATTTCGTTTCCTGCCTCATCGATCTCGATACGCGGCAAAAGCATTTTGGATTTAATGCGCATCAATGTTGCCGCCACTAAAATAAACTCGCTGGCCACTTCAACATTTAAGGCAAGGAGCTGGTGGATGTAAGACAAAAAATCGTTGGTAATTTTAGCAATCTCCACATCCTGGATATTAAGCTCATCGCGCTCGATAAAGAACAGCAACAAATCGAAGGGGCCTTCGAAAACCGGAAGTTTTATTTCAAAATTCTCTGCCTGCATGTGAAGGCACAAACATAACGAAAATTTCAGCGCTTAACAATCTGGCCTTTAGCTCAAATGAAAAGGTATCTTTAACGCATTCCGCAAAACGCTTACCGCTAACCCACTAATCACTAACCGCTTAACCATCAATAATAAACAATAACTTTTCTCTTCTATATTAAAACAAAAATACCTTACTTTGTATCTTGTTTTTTACCATAAATTTCGAATGCAAGTAAAAGCTGGCCCTCTGCTATCTAAAATCAACTATCCCGCTGATTTGAAGCAATATAGCGAAACTGACTTAGAACAAATAAGCCAGGAATTACGACAATATATTATTGATGTAGTAAGTGTAAACGGTGGCCATTTCGGGGCCAGTTTAGGCGTGGTCGAATTGACTGTAGCCTTGCATTACGCACTGAACACACCTTACGACAAACTGGTATGGGATGTAGGCCACCAGGCCTATGGCCATAAAATACTCACTGGCCGTAGAGATTTATTCCACACCAACCGTGTTTATGGCGGCATTAGTGGTTTCCCAAAAATTTCTGAAAGCGAATACGATACCTTTGGCGTAGGCCATTCATCTACCTCCATTTCGGCAGCATTGGGCATGGCAGTGGCTTCGCAGTTAAAAGGCGAAACCGACCGGCAGCATGTGGCTGTTATTGGCGATGGAGCGATGACAGCGGGTTTAGCCTTCGAAGGATTAAACCATGCAGGGATCGAAAACAGCAATGTACTGGTTATCCTCAATGATAACTGTATGTCTATCGATCCGAATGTGGGTGCGCTGAAAGAATACCTCACCAGCATTACCATTTCAAAATCGTACAACCGTTTCCGTGATGACATTTCGCACGTATTAACCGGGCTTTCCAAGCTGGGGCCAAATGCACACAAGTACGTGAAGAAAATAGAGAAAAGCATTAAAGGAACCTTATTGAAACAGAGCAATCTGTTTGAAGCTTTAAACTTTAGGTATTTTGGTCCGGTTGATGGCCATGATGTAAAGCGTTTAGCCCAAACCATAAAAGATTTATCGGCCATTCCTGGTCCTAAGCTTTTACATTGCGTAACCGTAAAAGGAAAAGGTTTCGCCTTGGCCGAAAAAGACCAGACCAAATGGCATGCACCAGGTCTTTTTGATAAGATCACGGGTGAGATTAAAAAAAGTGTACCCGATAAACCACAGCCACCAAAATACCAGGATGTTTTCGGGCATACCATGGTAGAACTGGCCGAGGCCAACGATAAAATTGTGGGTATAACCCCAGCAATGCCTTCAGGATCATCATTGAATATCATGATGAAAGCCATGCCAAAACGGGCATTTGATGTGGGTATTGCAGAACAGCATGCGGTAACTTTCTCTGCAGGTTTAGCCGCGCAGGGCTTAGTTCCTTTCTGCAACATTTATTCAAGTTTTATGCAAAGGGCATACGATCAGGTCATACACGATGTAGCCATCCAAAAATTAAACGTAGTGTTTTGTTTGGATAGGGCAGGCCTGGCCGGAGCCGATGGCGCAACCCACCATGGGGCATATGATATTGCTTACATGCGCTGTATCCCAAATTTAGTGGTTTCTTCGCCTATGAATGAAGAAGAACTGCGAAACCTCATGTTTACCGCACAGCAAGAAAATATGGGCCCATTTGTAATCCGTTACCCACGTGGCAACGGGGTAATGCCCGATTGGAAAAGACCTTTCAAGGCACTCGAAATCGGCAAAGGTCGAAAAATCTGTGATGGTGAAGATGTAGCCTTGTTAACCATTGGCCACGTAGGTAACTTTGCAGTAGAAGCCCGTGCCGAACTGAACAGTGAAGGTTTTTATCCCGCACATTACGATCTACGTTTTGTTAAACCGCTGGATGAACAGCTATTGCACGAGGTATTTGCTAAATATAAAAATATAGTCACGGTAGAAGATGGCTCACTGCCAGGCGGAGTAGGTTCGGCTGTGTTAGAGTTTATGGCTGATAATGGTTACAATGCCAATGTAATCCGTTTAGGAATACCAGATCAATTTATAGAACATGGCGAACAGGCCGAACTTTGGGCAGAATGTGGGTACGATAAAAATGCCATTATCGAAACGGTTAAGAAATTCGCCGTAAAAAGAACTACTGATAGTATGGCAGGGTAGAGATCCTGTCTTATTAAAGAAAGATTGTCATTCTGAGCAAAGCGAAGAATCTAATCAATCAGCGTATAGATCCTTCCTACCGTCAAGATGACAAATAAAAAAGCCTCAGTTAAATAAAATAACTGAGGCTTTATCGTAAATAATAAGTTTTCGTTAAAAATCAGAATACAAATTCCTGAACGAACTACGCAAACCGAAAGTAATTATACCTGTATTGTTCTTACCAAGGCTATTGCTTTCGCGCCTCAATATACCACCTAGTTCTAAACGTAAATTATATTTTGGATTAATTACATAAGCTACCCTTCCTTCAGCATAAAAAAGATCGGTACGGATGCCTTGGGTGGTATAATTTCCATTTGCCTTCACGGCATCAGTATAAGGTTCGAAAATATTTTTACCATAGTTTTGGCCCGCAACATCTAAACCATACTTAGCATACATTAACTCTCCGCTAAAATCAAAACGTTTGTAAGAGTAATTTAATAAGCCGATTAATTCCCTAAAGTTAGCACCAAGAGGATGGGCCAATGGCTCGCCATATTGGGCATAATTAATAATTGGTTTACGTGAGGAGAAAGTATAAGGTTTTGCCGTATTGTACTCCAATAAATAGTTCAATCCCGGCACATGGAATACATCCGCACCCCTAACACCTAGCTGCCAGGCATATTTATTTCTCGAGCTTCCTTCGGAAGAGAAAAATTCTTTTGCCTGGAATTCATCTAAAGAAAATTGGCCATAAGCAACTAGTTCTTTTGCAAACTCATACTTTCCTGTAAATCCGAGTAGGGCATTATCAGGAGATCCACTCGAAGCTTCTATTGGCCTTAAGAAAATAATTGGATTGGCATAACCCCAATCAAAGCCTCTTCTATTTCCGGCATCATCAGTTTGTGCCCATATAATAGAATCAAAGAAACCAATGGATAAACGGTTATTCACATTCCAGTCCAGATAGTGGAATATCCCACCCTTTTTCCGGTTGCCCGCTTCATAAGATAATCGGGGTGCGCTCGGATCTTGCATGGCAGCCCACATTACCATATATTGTACATTGCCCAAATTACCCGTTAATTTCAAAAATGGGTAGGGAGAGGCGTAATCAGATAGTAATAAAGAACGGTAACCATCGCCAACAAAATTTTTGTCGTACCCAGCGGTAACATTCAAATATTTTATAGGTGTGTAAGATAGTGTAGCAGTTACGTACGACCAATCTGCTGTTAAAGGATTAATAGCAGGATTATAGCCCTGACCATATTTACCGCCAATGCGGTTATAAGACTGACCGGGAACAACCCCGGTTTGGTCGATATAATTACGATAATAATCAGCAAAACGGCCTTGATTTTCATATCCACTGGTGTAAAAAGAAAATTTCTTCCCTATCGTTCCCCCAACCTGATAACCACGGGTATTTAAATAAGTATTCTTTTTTCCGGAAAAATCCCTTCCGATTTGAAAATCAGGTAAAAAGTCTGCATATACCGTAAAGTCTTCTTTTTGTATATCCAGTAAATGTTCATTAAACAGCTTTCTCAACACCCACGATTTCCTTGCCGAATCTACACCAACACTTAATAAAAGGTTACTCTTATCCCTTAGCAGGCTGTCGTCTATGAAAAAAGGTTTTAAAGAACTATGGATCCGTGTATTGGGATCATAAACTTCAGCGCCTAATTTCTGGTAAAACTGATAAGAATATGGCTGGTAAACAGCTTGAGCTTTTAACTCTTGAATCGATACAACTAAAAATAAGAGGAATAAGATTTTCTTCATGGGGCAAATTTAAATTCAAAAAGATAAAGAACGTAATTAAATATGGATTCACGCTTATCTATTTAATTTCAATAACAGAAAAAGCCCTTACAGGCTTTATATTCTTTGTTAATTAACTTCAACATAGGTATTCCAAAGATCTTTTGGATAAACTTTCTGTCTCGAAAGCTCTAGAAGCTCTTCCTTAACAATAGCTGCATCTTCTTTAAAGGTTACGCCAAACCATTTAGCATCAGTTCCAATCACGGTTATTTTACCCTCGCCATTTCGAATTAGTTGATCAGCAACTTCAGGAATAAGAAATTCGGCTTTAAGTTCTTCAGCATTAGCAGATAAGAAATCGTAATACTTTTCTTCCATCCAATCGATAAATCCTGGTGTAAAGCAAAAAAAGTTCATACTTACTTGGGCGTTATCATCCAATACCTTTCTTAGGCCATTCTCTAGGCTAATAATCTCACCATCCGTTAATATAATCTCTTTTCTTTCATTGATGGAGACAATATCATTTTCAGTATTCGTTTTAATTTCGCCACGTGTTACTGCACCAAATTCGCTAACCGTATTTTTGAGTTCATATCCTAAACAGGCGAACCGGTTATCGTTAATTTCTTGGGTTAAAAACAAATACGCTTTTTTAAAGGCATCAAAACCATAAAAGTCATCAGCATTAATTACAGCAAAGGGTTTGTTCACCTTGCCTTTACAACAAAGTAGGGCATGTGCAGTGCCGAAAGGTTTGGTTCTTTCTTTCGAAAATTCAATATTATTGCTAAAACGGTCCAAAGATTGAAAGGCATAATCAATTTCAATTTTCCCACTTAGTTTAGGTTCAATTTGCTCGGCAAAAGCATTGGCAAATTCTTCGCGGATAATAAAAATAACTTTGCCAAAGCCAACCTTGATAGCGTCGTAAATAGAATATTCCATAATTGTTTCACCACTTGGGCCAAACGATTCTGTTTGCTTATTTCCACCATAGCGGCTAGCCATTCCAGCTGCGAGTATAATTAAAATTGGTTTTGTTGTACTCATCGACTAAAATTAAAAAGCATTCTCTTCTCCCTTTACCATATTAATTACCGTCATAAAGATAATTTTCACATCAAGCATGGCACTCCAGTTTTCCAAATACCAGATATCATGTTCAACACGTTTTACCATTTTGTAGTCTTCTTTAGTTTCACCACGATAGCCATTTACCTGGGCCCAGCCCGTAATACCTGGTTTTAAAAAATGACGGACCATAAACTGATCTACAATCCCTTTATATTGTTCGGTATGGCTAAGCATGTGCGGCCTAGGGCCAACTACGCTCATGTGTCCCATAAATACATTAAAGAACTGTGGAAGCTCATCCAAGCTTGATTTTCTTAGGAATTTCCCTATAGGTGTAATCCGGTCATCGTTTTTACTGGCCTGTCTTTTATCACTATCCGCATTCATGCGCATACTTCTAAATTTAAAACACCAAAAAGGTTCATCATCTCTACCGCTTCTCAATTGCTTAAATAGAACAGGGCCTTTACTTTGTATTTTTATTAAAAGGGCAATAATCGGATATAACCAACTTAATACAAATAAAATGACTAATCCACTAAACACTACATCAATAGCACGTTTTTTAAAGCGGTTATGGATTTTTTCGAGAGGTTCTGATCGCAAAGAGATTACGGGAAACTCGTTTCCGAGATAACTCACAGTATAAGGTGATAATAGCGCTCCGCTAATATCCGGAATAAACTTTAACCTTACACATTGTCGCTCTGCCTCCTCAGTTAACAAACTCATATCGGCCATGCGTTCAGGTGCAATGGTAACATAAATATCCTTTATTCCCTTATCAACAGCCATTTTAAACTGGCGCCCAACCATATCTGAAATCTGACCATCTCGGTCCAAATAGTCATCAGGAACATCATTAATAAAACCATGAAATTCAATGTAGCGTTGTTTCTCAAAATAGCTGGCCAACTGTATACCAGTGGCATTATTACCCATAATGGCTACTGATTTAACCCCCCGCAGATGATTGAACAATAAAAATTGAAAAGACGTACCGATAAAGCGGTTAACCAAAAACAAAATGGCCAACATGCCATAAAAAATTACCAAGAATGATCTCGAGAAATCATTCTGTTTCGAAAAGAAAAGATAGATCGAAAATAAAACAGCATGTAGCACAACACTTTTCCAGGTGCCTCTATAAATCCGTTCTATTCTTCTTGAACCATATTCACTATACAGGCCAAAGCTGGTGGTACTTACAATCCAGATCAGATTGCAAACTACGACATAGTGCCATTGCAATTCGGAACTTACTGCTTTCCCCATATAAGCGGTAAATTCGTAGGCAAAAAAGTACACAATATTGACCATGATTAGGTCAGTTATGGGTAATATGTATTTAAGTATAAATAAGTAACGTGTTTGCATAGGCTTAAAGGAAAAACTTAAACATTTATTTACTGTTTTTGTTTTAAATGAATTATAGTGAACAAAATTAATGCCCAAATTCTAAATTCAAAGTTAAAAAATGATTACCAAAATAAAAATCGGTAATAATTGCGCAATATATGCTTAAAACAAACTTGTAAGAAATCGAGTATCTATAAATCGTGAAATAGTAGACAAATGGTTGAATTGGGTAGATACAAAAAAAGTTTACAATAACTGTAAACTTTTTTGTATCCAAAACAGCTCATTTTAATTAGTATAATCCCTTACTTTCACAATCACCATACCAATCTTCCAAGGCTTCTTTTAAACTGAATTTGAGCTTATATGGGGATAGATTAAGTTTTTCTCCCGAGATATTGGTAGAAATCATCAATTTCTTTACTCGATCAGGGTGAATACCACTGATTTTTTTACCTAAAGTTCTTGCGCCGAAATAAGCTCCGCCCGCTGCCGTTTTTAAGGCCCAGCCTGGAACTAGAATTTTGGGTGGCTTTACGCCAGTAGCTTCTGCCATCGTTTCACATATTTTTTGAATTGTAGGCGCAGGAAAATAAGTTAAATTATAAGTAACATGCCCTGGTTTTTCTTTTTGCCCTGCTTCATATAATATTCGCACTACGTCTTTTACATAAACTGAAGCCTTAATGGTATCTTTTCTGCCCGGATAAAAGAAAAATCCCTTTTTTAGCGAATCATATAACCTGGTAAAATTTCCACCTTCTTGTTTACCAAAAACTACACCAGGACGAACTATGATCAATTTACGGTTTTCAGGATCTTCGGCTTGCCAGAGTTTATGAATATACTCAGCCGTTAGCTTTGAAATACCGTAAGGCGTATTGGGCATGGGCAAAGTTTCTTCCGTTTTATAATCCTCAGAAGCACCATAGGGAGCTATCGAGCTTGTAAAAACGATGGTTTGAATATTATTCTTTCGTGCAAAATCACAAACATTTTGGGCCCCATAGATATTGGCTTCAAAATATTCATGATCAGGGTGGCCAGGGGTGGTATGCACAGCAGCAAGATTATATATAATACTATCATCAACATTGTTGATGTTGATACTGATAGGCTCCCTAATATCTAAAGTATTAAAATCATCGCTCACTTTTTTACGAATATCATAACTCAATACCTTATCTGGCAGAGATAAGGTCTCATTGATGTACCTTTTTAAGTGTGTCCCGATAAAACCAGAACCTCCAAATATTAAATGATTCATTTATTTCTTTTCTAATTTATCCCAATATCTTCTATGCATTGAAAAAGCTCTTCTTTGACCTGGTGATAGCTTTTTATGCAGCATTCCTAATTTATAACCCAAGAATTTTGCGCCAATTGACATAACCATTTTAGGTAAAACCAATGGATTATGTTTAAAGACATATTTTAATTCAGATTTCAAATATTTAATTCCCTCTCCACCTGCAGATCCAAACTCTTTTAATAACCAGTCGTTAGTCGAATGAAATACACCAATATCAAAATATCGTTTGAACTCCTCTTTTGTTGTGTAATCGTGAGAATGATAAACTTCTGCACTAGCTACATAAGCAATTTTCCATCCTTTAATTAACATTTGACCACCAACTATTACGTCTTCAGCGAAAATTGTATTGATGGGAAAGCCACCAACATCTTGCAAAGCCATGCTTCTATATGCTGCATATGAATTAGAGCAAGAAGCAGTTTTTATGCCCAACTCAGTTTTATCGCTTAATTGCTTAACCCTCGATTCATTTGTATAATTGAATAGCCTAGCATGAGTTTCCAATACCTTAGCTCCTGCATGTGGCAATTGTCTCCCGTACGCAATACCAACGGCTGGATCTTGGAAAGCTGCAATTAGTTCAGTAAAAGAATTTTCATCTTTTAAAATACAATCTTGGGTAAGGTAGATTAAGATATCACAGTCTTTGGCAGCATCCGCTAACAGTTGTCTAGCATACCCATGATCAAAATCTGCTTTTTTTATATTAAGAATATCAAAATCATAGGCTCTAGCATGCTCAGTCGTTTTATCATTCGATCCAGAATCAATAATGATTTTTTTGTTTATAATTACTTTTTGCACAGCTATAGTTTTTAATAATTCAACAAAACTATTGCCTGCATTTAAGGTTGGTATTAATATTGCTATTTTTAACATATTGTCTATTTTTAACCCAAAATAATATCCCAAGTTTCTCTACCTGTTTTTTCCCAACTAAACTCTTTTGCCCTCAATAGCCCTTTTTCTACCAGTTCTGAATAATTACATTTGTCATTAGCAAGGTTTTCGATTTCTTTGACAACATCTTTTAAGTTTGATGGATCAACAAGAATTGCAGCGTCGCAACCAATTTCTTGAAGGGAAGTAGTATTTGATGTAATAACTGGTGTAGAAGATGCCATTGCCTCTAAAACAGGAAGTCCAAAACCTTCCATTAATGAGAGAAATAGTAATCCATGAGCACCTTTATATAGCTTTGGAAGTTCATCCTCCGGTATAAAACCGTAAAAATATATCCTATCTTGAATATTAAGTCTACTAATCAACTTTAAAAGCTCTTCATCAGGTTGGCCTGAGATTACAAATTTGAATTCATTTGATATTACAGCAGCAGCAAACGCAGTAATCATAAATTCTAAATTTTTATATGATCTTCTATTCCCTACATATAAAAAATACGGAAACCCTAAGTTTAAAGCCTCATTGTTAGACAAAAAAATATCATCAACGCCGTTATAAACTACTTTAACTTTTTCTTTTGGTATACCTAGCTTATTAACAATTTCATATTTTGAAAATTTAGAAACAGTTATAATCGCCTTTGCATTTTTTGCCATAAATGCAATTATATACTTCAAATATATCTTATGAAAATAAGAATAATAATATAGATGATTTAAGTCATGTATTGTAATTATAAATGGTGAGCTTGAATGTACTGGAGGCATGTAAGAAGGTGAATAGAATTGATCTATATTACCTGCCTTTAAAAGCTCCATGCCAAGAGTGATTGGACTAAAGGGATGCCCTAAAGATATTGAAGATTTTATATTTCGAACTGTAACACCTTCCGGCATTCTTTTCATAACCTCTTTAAAAACACGTCCTATGCCCGTATCTCCAGACCATCTTGCATCAACTAATAAATTCATTTTTAATTCATTATAAGTTTACCACCTAGATAAATAATAGCTTTGCCATTCAAATATCTGTTACCTTCAACCACATTATTACCATTATTTGAATAAATAATATAGCCCATATTCGGGGCGAGCCTAAAGATGTTATCTTCTATCAAATTCCCTTCTCCGCCGATCAAATTTAACTGATGTACGCCAGTTTCTATATTGCCAAAATTATTACTTACAAATGTATTTTTTTTAAAAATAGAATTGTTATTATAAGCATTTACACCATCTCTAAAGTTATTTGAGGCAGAATTATTTTGAAAAACAATTTCATTTCCATCAACAATAAATCCAACGCCCGAATTGCTACAAGCTACGTTGCCGGAAATCATGTGACCAGATTTTATTTTGCCTGTCCTAGGATTTTCTGATTGTAGATCGAAGCCGTCATAAATGTTATAATTAGCAATATTATTTTTTATTATCATACTATAACAGCTAGCACTCTTTCTGTCAATCTTCCCCTGATAAAGCTTGATACCAGATTCGCCATTATATTCACAGCGGTTTCCAATAATACTACCATTTTGATTATTTAGGAAAACTATACCATTATTACTCGTATAGTTAATGCGATTATTTGAAACAAGATTATAATATCCTCTATCATTTAAATTATTTATAACAATACTTCCAAATGTATTTCTACCACCGCGAAATATGCAGTTTCTAACAACTGATTTTTGGCAATCATGAAGCATAACAGACATAAAATTTCCTTCCAATTTATCTATTAAGATGTTGCTCCCTTTTTCAAAAATAATGGAAGGCCCTATATTTTGAACCTTGATTCCACCTGGTAGATCATTCCAAATATCCCTATCATTTATAGTTGGCTGATAACCGTTTCCATTCGATTTTAATATTTCTGGCTTTTTATTTGAAAATAACTCTCTTTTAATTATAAATGGAACCGAAACATTCTTAAATGTCAAACTTGCAATAGAAGAATAACTTCCATTACTAACAAAGAGCACATTAATATCTGATATAATTATACTTTTCTTACCCATTCCCAACCATCTCACCTTTCCATTTACCTTAATAGGCTTACGGACGAGAAATCTTCCAATACCAAACCTGACAATCTTTCCTGTTTTTGTAGCACGGAGAATTGCATTTGAATCATCATTTATTCCATTCCCTTTTGCACCAAAAGATCTAACATTTACATAATCCTTTTCTTGAAAATTATTAAAATGCAAGTTAATCCCTAATGATAGGATAGAGAAGAGGATACCTGAATAAATATATTGTAACATCAGCTTATAACACTATTTAAACTTTAATGATAGTAACATATTAACAATTAGAGCTGTAATAAGATGTTCAGGAAGCAGATATCCATCACCTAAGGGAATTAAAACAATTCCAGCTAAAAAAACTACTACAATAAAATCTCCTGGTGTTTTGAACCTTTGCAACCGATTGATAAATATTTTTAGTAGAACCCCAGTTAATGCACCCCAGAAAGCCAAATAAAAGAAAGCAAAAACACCAAAATCAGCATACTGAATACCATAGCCAAATGCTGGTGAACCTGTATCTGCATAATACCATTCTGGAAAATATTTCTTAGCAAGTTTAAACACACCATAGTCTTTAGGTTTGTTCGGCATTAGAGCTCTAGGTATTCTTGAATAAAAGTTAGATTCATAAGTAATTTGACCATTAAAATTTGAATCATCTTTATCAACTACAATCATAGCATTCCGATTGTAGTCAGAATACCCAAGCATAACCTTAAAAATATTATCATATTCATACGAGGTTGTTAATATAAATAATGAAATCACAAGTCCACCCGCAGAAGCTAGCATAATTACCATCTTCCTTATATTTACTTTCCAATTTTTTACGTAGGTAAAGTAAATCGCTAAAATCAATAATAATATTAATACCTGACCTTTACTTCCATGTAGAAAAAGAAAAATTGCTTCAAATATTGTAATAGCAATTATGTTTGACCTTTTAAGGTTTTTCGAAAAAAGTAGCAGAACAAACCCTATCATTGCCAAAAAAGACGACACAAAAAAATACAAACCGTATCCGGTTCTCGTTCTTGTGTAAATTTCCCTTGGTTCAAAAATAAATTCTTTAAACTCTATGAGTACTGGCAAATAGACAATTGCAGCAATAGTAATCAACAAATAACTTAATATTCTGGGTTTTGGTCGAAGATACGAAAATGGCAAGGCTAAAATTAAGTTTTTCGGGAATTTTATATATCCCAACACCATCATAAAAATAGTGATGTTACTGCAAAAATATACGTAAAAATAAGCGAAGGTTGTGCCAGCAGTGCCAAAATAATATAGCCACAGTGGTTCAAATATAAAATTTACAGGAATCACGCTTAACATAAATGGAAAAAAAACATTTATGTAATTTTTTTCATTCTTTATCACATAAAAATAACAGGCTATGTGTATTATGAACGAAATGCAAATGATAGCTACAACTTCAAACATTATTTATTAATTATTTCGTTTAAAATTCCATTATAGGAAGTAGACATTACTTTTACATTAAACTTGTTTACCACCTTTTTCCTTGCATTTTTAGTAATCTGTAAAAGATTATATTTTCCAAGTATTATTTCGGTAATTGTTTCAGTAAAACTAGCTAAGTTTTCTGCTTCGAAGATAAAACCATCAACTCGATCTTCGATTATTTCAGGAGTTCCACCCACTCTGGCCGCAACAACTACTTTTTCACATGCCATGGCTTCATAAATTGTTGTTCCCAATGGTTCGCTTCCGTCTATGCTGCTGTTATTTACTATAATATCACATCCATTGTAAAATGTTACCATATCATCTGTTCCGCCTAAGTAAGAAACATTTGGATTTGACCGGAGCTTTTCTAAGAATAGTTTATAGTAGTTATCATTTTCATCCAAAGGTCGACCGGTAATCATAAGTTTAAGTTTTTTTGGGAAAGAATTTGAAAGAATTTGAATAGCGTCTATCAATTGCACCTGGCCTTTTCTTTGACCAATAAAACCAGCTATACCTATGATTAGACAATCTTCATCAATGTCTTCATTAATTCTAAAACGCTGCCTGCTGATCTCATCCTTTTGAAAATATTCTATATCTAAGCCGTTATAAAGAACTTTTATCTTTTGATTATCCGAAGTATACTTATTCTTAACAGCATTTGAAACAGCTAAAGTTGCGGTATAAATCCTGCCACAATATTTAATTAATTTGTTATCCAAACTCGAATGATGAGTGAGGTCATGATCAGACCATATCCAGAAATTCCTCAATCTTAAAATTTTAGAAAAGTAAATTGCTGGAATTAAGTAAGTAGCTGGCCCCAGAGTGTTCGCATGAACAATATTTATTTTATTTTTGCGGATGTAAGAAATAACTTTCTTTGATAAAATAAAATAATTCGATATAGCTTTCAATAAAAATATTAATATGTTATTCTGGGATCTATTGAGCTTTTTTAAAGCTGGTATCTCAACAATATCGAAATCATATTTTTCTTTTAATTTATTGCAGTATGCTCCTGGCGAAATAAACAAAAAAGGTTCAACTTCAGCATTATTTACAATTAATCTTTCAATTACATATTCACCTCCAGAAGCGAACTCTCCTCCAAACACATACAGTATTTTTTTTTTCATATTCAGCTTCTGAATTTAAGCAATTTTGCAGGTACCCCCCCATATATGGCATTATCTTCTACATTAGTTAGTACAGTCGCTCCAGCAGCTATAATCGCACCATCTCCAATAGATATACCTGGCAATATAGTAGTACCACATCCAATCCAAACATCATTTCCTATTATTACATCTAATTTAGTTGTGTCCCAAGGTTGATCCATTATATAAAAACCCTTAGTTATTGAATGGTTACTGCCAATAATATTTACATTTTGGGAAATAAGACATTTTTCACCAATAATAATTTTTGCTCCTGCTGCTCGAATATTGTTCATCTCACCAATGTAAGTACCGGTCCCTATTTTTATATAAGATCCTTCACCACTTTTTGCATCTTCATTTGTACAATAAATCACACTATTTGCCCCAATTGAGACAGAGGCGCCAATTTCGAGGCACTCTAACCGTTCGTAAACAACCTTTGCAGTTTGATCTATTGAACATCCGAATACACTCTGCAAGTATAGATTTGTAGATATAGTTTTAAGATGCCTATATCCATACTTCAATAAGCCAATAAGCATATTCCATATTAACGTAACTATCGATTTTCTGTTACTCATCCCTTAACGTAAAATTTTTTTTGTAAGATAAATTAATACCCTTAAACTTGGTTTAACGATTGATCTTGCCCAAGAGTTGTCAAAGAATTTAAAATAGCTATCAATGTCACCTATTGAATAAGAATAATCAGCGCCAAGATCTCTTTTATACGTTTTGATGTAGTGTTCATTCAGTTTGTACAACTCATACATCGATAATAACTTTAAAAACTTATTTCTAAATCGGATTTTTTCATTTCTTAATCTGTAAGCAGGATTGATCACTATTTCTTCAATATCAATTGAAGCAGAATCCTGATCCTCAGATTGTCTATAGAAAGATAAAATATTCTTAATTTTTAGTAAAGGTTTGATTGACGACAATTCATACCAAAATGCATAGTCTGAAGCACCTTGCAAATTTCTAAATTTTACATTTTGGATCATATCTTTATTAAAGATATTACCAGGAAAGCCCACCAAGTTACCAAATAAAAATGAAATAGGTTTGATGTACCCATCATAATCAATCCTGCCTGATTCTTTAAAAATCAAATTAGGTTCAGAACCAGCCTCGTCTTGACAAATTATGGCCAACTCATTATTATTTGTGGCAATTACTTCCGTAATTTTTTCTATGTATTCTTTAGAAAGCATATCGTCAGAATGAAGTATCGAGACCCACTTAGTTTGGCTCAATTCAATACATTTATTCCAATTTTCAATTGCGCCTACATTTTCATTATTTCTAAAATATAAAAGGTTAGGCAATTTCTTGTCCTCTACAAATTCTTTAAATAATGTATGGGATGAGCAATTATCAACAACTATTACATTACAGGAGACAGATTGATTAATGGCACTATACACCGCATCTTCAAAAAAATCATATCTCTCAAAAACAGGTATTGCAATAGTAATATCTTCGTTATTCATTAATCCTCTAATTTAAACTGTGATGATTTAATTTTAAAAATTGCGAAAGCCCACGGTAAGCTTATGAACATAACAATGGATGTATATCCATAAACCATCCCCATAACTCCGTATGCGTGGCCTAAAATCAATGTTGAAGCAACGCACAAACCCGCAACAACAATTGAAGCCAACAGGAATGGCTCTTTTTTGAAACAGCGTAAGTACGTAGCCCAAGAACCAACGAATTGATTCACTAATGTTACAATAGATAATAGGACAACAGCAGTGATGGGGAGAAACCGATTGGAATATTCGGTCTTTAAATAAACCATAATAATAATTCCAAATATAAAAGTCATTAATCCTAAAATATTTACACTAGAAAGTTGTAAAACAACTTTTTTAAATATTGAATCGAGCTCTTTAAAATTCCTTTTAGCGATCAAAGATGAGAAAAGCGGTACTTTTGTATTGATCCAGCTCATAGATATTGATGAAATTCCAGCTAATACAGCTAATGTCATCCCCATTTGCCCAGCAACTATGGGGCCATCTGTCGCAAATAAAACAGGATTGAAAAAATAAAATATAAAATAACCACTAATCCAGCTAATAGCGACTTTCCATTGATAAGGGAAAATTTCCTTCGAATAGCTGATTATATTTGTACCTATAGACTTCCAAAGTATTTTTAGCAACGAAAATTTAGGAGAAAATATAATTTGAAAGCCATTGATTGAAATTGAAATTAGGGAGGCTAATGCAGCTGCGTATAGGCCAAATCCTGCAAGTAGGAAACCAAATAAAAGTACAATATTGGATGTTTTCTGTATAAGCCGAGTCCTAGACATATCAGCAATAAATCCAATTCCATCAAGAAACGCAAGGATTGGGTCGATTATCAAATTCACTGCTGTTGCAAGGCATAATATCAACCATGGCATTTTCCAGTTAATAACATCATTATTATTGAATGACTCAAAAAAATAAAATCCACTTACAATAAGAGCTAAAAATAAAACCAAAGAAATTAGCGAGAACCATTTAAATGAAAATCTAAGTAATGAAGATAGTCTAGATATGTGAATCTCATCACCCAGTATTTTACCATTTTTTATTTCAAGATGAGCAAATTCATGACTGGCATATTGTGTAATAATACTAGAAAGCCCCAATTCAAAAAAAATTTGCAATGCCAGTATACTGGAAAAAGTATAATAATATCCCTGTTCTGTGGAACTCAAAAACTTTGCTATAAATACAACTGAGAAAACACCACCACAAGCCTGAATTATTCTGCTGAATATAGTGTAACCGATTGCTCTATCTATACCAATTTTGGATACTAGATTCTGTTTAGCTTTGGAAAGATAACTCACTATTTAATGTAATCTTTAATGACATCAAGCATATAATCATAATGACTTTCATTTAAGCCAGGCCAAACACCTAACCAAAAAGATTGGTTCATAATGATATCGGTATTTTTGAGATCCCCAATTCTGCGGTGTTCAATATTGGCATATGCTGGTTGCCTTAATAAATTTCCCGCAAATAACAATCTAGTTCCAATTTTTTTCTCCTCTAAATGCTGTACCAACATGTGTCGATCATTCGAATCTCCTTCTCTTAAAGTCATTAAGAAACCAAACCAAGATGGATCAGAATTCGGCGTTGGTTCAGGTAGTATAAAAATTTCTTCCAGTTCTTTCATTCTAGAATACAAGGCTGCATAATTTTCGCGACGGCGTTGAACAAAATGATCAAGCTTTTTTAGTTGTCCAACTCCGTAAGCGGCTTGCATATCGGTTACTTTTAAATTAAATCCAATATGAGAGTAAGTATATTTATGATCATAACCATAAGGAAGTGATCCTAGTTGTTGCCCGAAACGGCAACCACAAGTATCATCTTTACCAGGTAAACAATAACAATCCCTACCCCAATCTCTAAAACTTTCAGCTAGTTTTGCCAATTCGGGGTTGTTTACAATTACTGCTCCCCCTTCACCCATCGTAATGTGGTGAGCTGGGTAAAATGAGAATGTCGAAATATCGCCGAATGTACCTGTTTTTTTGCCATTATAAGTTGCACCCAATGAATCACAATCATCTTCAACAACCCAAAGGTTATATTTTTTAGCAACGCGCATTACTTCATCCAAATCGAATGGGTTACCCAGCGAGTGAGCAATCATAATTGCTTTAGTTTTAGAAGACACTGCTTTCTCAATATCCTCTGATAATACATTATGCGTAGCGATATCAACATCAACGAATACCGGAATTGCACCGAACTGCACAATAGGATTAACAGTAGTCGGAAAACCAGCTGCAACCGTAATCACTTCATCACCTGGTTTAATGGCTCTATCTCCCAATTTCGGGGAAGTTAAAGCGTAAAAAGCCACTAAATTAGCTGATGAACCAGAGTTAACTAAAAGGGCTTTAGTTGCCCCAAAATATTGCGCAAATTCGTGTTCAAACTGACTTGCAAATCTTCCTGCAGTCAACCAGGCATCCATAGTTGCATCAACGCCTAAAAGAACATCCTCCTCATCAATTACTTTGCCAGTAACGGGAATATAGTTTTGGCCTGCAACAATTGGTTTGTTTATATTTTTTTGAATACTGGCTTGCAGTAATGTCTTTAATTCAGGGGTAATATTATTAAAATTCATTATCTATGTTTTGTTACTTTTTATTTAATTGATTCCATACAACTGTTCTGCTTATTGAGTCTTCGAGTGTATGTGTTTCTTCAACGGCCAATGCTTTAACGGTTTTAGATATGTCGGGCACAAAACGCGAAATATTAGCATAATTTTCTTTGGATGATCTAGACAATATTTCAATACTTGGACTTATTGATTGCTGGATCTTTTTCGCCAATTCATCTAGTGAAACTGGGAATTTACTTCCAATATTATAACTTTCACCGACCTGTCCAATCGTCAATGCTTTTAATATCCAGTAAGCCATATCACTTGCATAGAGATAACTTCTAATTGTTGATCCGTTACCTAAAATTCGGATAGGACCTCCTAAGATCCCATCTCTAATGAAATTATTGATAGCCCAGGGTTTTTCCAGAGCATGATAAGGACCTATAAATGCGAATGGCCGCAAGATGATTATCGGTAATCTGAATTGATTTTTATATACCGAGCAAAGTGTTTCTGCAATAATCTTGGATTCACCATATACATGATTTACAGTGTTAGGCTCTAAAGTTCCTAAAAAACTTTCTTTAATAAAAGTTTCATCATTGTTCTTACCGTATACCGTATGAGAACTAATATGCAATATCTTTTTTAAACCAGGTAACCTAGTTGCGGAATCAAGTACATTGAAAGTTCCTTTGTAAAATGTTTCCAAAGTTCTTAAAGGCTGAGATACGTGATCACGATTATCTGGACTACCTGCAGCATGGATAATATAATTTACCTCTTCAGGCAAATCATGTAAATTTCGTATATCCTGACTGATCAATTTAATGTATTGTTTTTCTGCCAAATGCGGAACTTCGTCCTTAAATTTCTGAATATCTCTTGCAAGTAAGTATAAATTTATCTCTAATTTTTGCGTCACATTCAAAAAAGTTACCATCTCGGCAATCCATTTCCCAATAAAACCAGTTCCCCCCGTGACGAGAATAGTCTGACCTTTTAAATCGTCAAAAATGTTAGCATCAGTGCACGATTTTCTACAGTCCTCTATAATTAAATGTCTAATTGCATCATTCATTATTTTCGGTTTTTAACTAAGTCCATAACTACTTCTATGATGATATCTTCTTGTCCGCCAACTACCTTTCTTTTTCCAAGCTCACGGTATACATCACGTTGATCTACATGGTATTCTTTTGAAATCCGGGTAACGTGTTTGGCAAAACCAGAAAATACGCCAGACAATCCACTCACTATACTTTCTGATTTAATCGTTGGTACAATTGGCATTACTTCTTTCTCAGCAAGATCAGAAGCGTCTAAAATACCATAAAAATCAATTCCGGTAATATATCCAGTTCGCTCTAAAACAGCCGCTAAGACCTCTATCTGAGCGTTCCCTGCTCCCGCCCCAAAACCTCTGGCAGTTGCATCCAATAATTTCGCACCCGACGCTATTGCGGTCATAGAATTTGCGATGGCCATACCAAGGTTGTTGTGGGCATGAAAACCTACAGGCACTTTCAATCCATTAACCAGGGCTGTAATTTTCTCTTCAACGTCGCTAGGTAAATAGGCACCAGCCGAATCCATAATAATAATACCTTCAGCTCCATAGAGCTCCATTTTCTGAGCCTCCTCAACAAGTACAGAAGCTGATGCCATATGGCTCATCATTAAAACACCATAGGCTTCTTTGCCTCGCTCACGTACAAATCCAAGATGACGCTGGGTAATATCAGCCTCTGTACAGTGCGAAGCAACCCTTACTACATCTACTCCAATATCCAATGCCCTAATTAAATCTCTTTTTATAGTGGCAAATCCAGGAATAACATGTATGCCAAGTTTACTTTTGGTAAGATGCTTTCTGGCTGTCTCCAACATGGTCACATCATCTTCCAATGCTAATCCTACCTGCATGGAAGATGCTCCAAGGCCGTTTCCATGTCCGACTTCAACAATAGGCACCCCTGCTTTGTCTGCTGCCTCGGCATAAAGTGCAATTTGCTTTGCACTTAATTGGTGTGCAACAGCATGATTGCCATCGCGTAAAGTAGAATCAGTTACTAATATATGTTTTAACATCTTATAAATTTAATTGATCCCGTTTTGGACTCTTGAATATTGTTCTGCAACAGCAATTGCAGCACAATTGATAATATCAAGGTTACCTGCATATTTCGGCAAGTAATCCCCTAATCCTTGAGCTTTCACCATAATTACAATCCGACCATTCTCATAAATTGGAGACACCAATAAACTATATCCTGGTACGTAATTCCGAATCGACTCAATCATAATATCCACTTCTTTTTTAAGTGCCTCCATATCAGGATTATCTACTTGCGCAAAAATGGTGGTTTGCATATCTATACATGGATCTGCAGGATTGAGATTTAAAATTGCTTTTGTTTTCTTAACTTTAGAGAATATACTTAATCCCATTTCGGTCGTATCAACATATTCGTCAAGATTTAAACGTGTTGCTGGGCCCGCACTTCTAGAAGCAATACTCGAAACAACCTCGATATACTCAACGTCTTTTTGAGTTTTACCTATCACGTAAGCCATCGGTATAGAAGCCTGTCCACCACAAGTAATCATATTTACATTTTTTTGCTTCATTGCTTCATCAAGATTTACTGCAGGAATGCAAAGCCCCCCCAGCTTTGCAGGGGTCATGTCAACTACAATTTTACCCAATTTTTCCAAGATAGCCCAATGGTGGGCTGCATCTTTCGCAGAGGTAGCATCAAAAACCAAATCAACAGCATCAGGATCCTTCTCTATAGCACGAATACTTTCATCAGAAACCTTTACCCCCATAGAAATTGCTTTAGCCATACCCGGTGAAGATAAATTTCTTCCGATAAAAAGTACACATTCCAAAAATTCAGAACGTTGAATTTTGATCAATAGATCAGTTCCTATATTTCCACTGCCTAAAATGGCCACTCGTAATTTTTTCATTGGTTTAGTTTATAGTAACGTTCGCTTCTCTCAATTGTTCTTCACTAAGTTCAGGTACCATTTCGTGTAATCTATTTGATTTAAAACTTCCATTCGGAAGTCTAACTGAAGTAACAGCAGGTATCATTGTTACATTTTCCGGAACTACAATCTCGATTAGTAAAGGGCCCTTTGTAGAAATCATCTCCACAAAAGTCGACTCTAGATGATCAAACTTTTTTTCACTGATAAATGGAATCCCATAGGCATCTGCTAATTTCTGCCAATTAGGAAAGGTAACACCTGTATCCTCGCTAGAGCCAGCCAAGCGACCACCCGTAAATGCTGTTTGACTATTTCTTATAGATGCGTAACCATTATTGTTAATTACTATAATTTTACAGTTTAAATTATAATGTACAATCGTTTGCAATTCTTGTACATTCAACTGCATTGAACCATCTCCTGTTACACAAATAATATCTTTATCAGGTGCAGCACATGCAGCTCCAATAGATGCAGGTAATGCATACCCCATGGCGCCTAAAGCACCTGAGATTATAACCCTTTGGTTTTTCTTAGCAAGAAAGGCTTGTCCCGTTATATAATATAATGATCCAGCATCCGTGAGTAAAATTTCATCACCTTTCAATGATTTGCTTAACACATCCATTAAATGATAAGTATTTATTTCGTTTCCTTCTCTCAAATGGGGCTCATTAATAATAGGAAATTTTTGCTTCCAACTTTGTAGCTTCGAAACCCATTCAGCTAGCATCAAAGGTTCAATGTTTTGCATCATAAAATCTAGCACAGTAGCTACATCCGCCTGAATTTGAATTTGACTAATATCCTGATTCTTTTTTAAAACTGCAGAATCTAGGTCAATTACAATCTTTTTGGCGTTCGGAGCGAAATCCTCTTGTTCATAACCAGTTGTTGTAATGTGTAGACTGGTACCTATCGTAATAATCACATCAGCACTTTGAACAGCAAAATTTCCTGCTCGATTTCCCCTTAGGCCAACTCTACCAATATGTAGTTCATCATCATAAGGCATTAAGTCATTAGCCAACGGTGTTGTTACAACTGGAACATTAAGATGATGCACCAATTTCCTAAATTCCTCAACTTGATTCGCTACACTGACCCCATGTCCGCCAATTATTAATGGGCGCAATGAATTTTGCAACTCCCTATTGATAACTTCGAAATCAGCTTGGGTTTTTACCTCCTGAGGTGTAATAAAATGTTTCAATTGATCTTCATCAACTGAAGCTCCCTGTATATCAAGGGGCACATCTAGTAAAACTGGTCCTGGTCTTCCAGTAGAAGCTAAGTAATATGCCTTTTCTAAATGATACAAAACCTCATTTGGATCATTTAAGAACACTGTATATTTTGTAATCGGTTTAACAATCTCAGTTATGTTAACTTCAAAATTACCCAACATCCGCAAGTCTTTTATACCCGATCCCATTACCGTCAGAGATGTACGACTTTGACCAGTTAAATAAATAACAGGTGTTGAATCTAACCACGCACCAGCAATACCCGTTACAGTATTGGTAGCACCAGGTCCACTGGTGGCATAGCAAACTGCGACTTCATTTTTAACCCGCGCGTAAGCCTCTGCTGCCATAGCAGCAGCTTGCTCATGGTGATTGCAAATATATTTTATTTGCTCGGACCGGCTTACAGAATCCAGTAGATTCATCATCATTCCCCCAGAAAGAAGAAAGACATGTTTAACACCTTTCTGCTCAAAAAATTTAACAATAAGATCCGAAACTTTGACCAACTTTGCCATTAGCTATTTGTTATAGTGTTATTTAGTTCTAATATGAACGCTTTTTTAATTTGATGACTATCTATTGTATGTACAAAACTTGTTACACCTTTTTCCTTATACTTCCGATAACTATCAGGATTGTTAATCATCAAAGATACTTGTTTACTTGCTTTGATTGACTTTTCGATAATTTTATCTACAACCTCAACGAGGATAGGAGCGTCCATTTCACCGATACAGCCTAACTGAGCCGATAGATCATAAATTCCAATGTAAAGAAAATCAATGTCTTTTAACGTTAAGATCTGATCCAGCTGCTCAACAGCGTTTAAAGTTTCGATAATTACAATACAATGTAGCTCTTTGCGATGGATATTATCAAAACCATATCCACCAGCGGGTACAAATGGATTAAAGCCCCTTATGCCACTAGGTGCATACTTAAGCATTTTTGTAGCCAACTCAAAATCACCAAAAGAACTTAACTGTGGGAAAACTATGCCATCAGCTCCTAGATCTAAACACCTTTGAACTTCCACACTATTCAATCCGGAAACTCTTACATAAGCCAAGCAATTTTCTAAATGGCAAACTCTGATATCCTCAAGCAGCGTTTGATAATCATAAGCTCCATGTTCACAGTCTAATATTTGAAAGTCAAACTTACTTTGTCCAATAATTTCTGTGATCGCCATTGATGGAATTATTCTCCAAATTCCATGAATTTCTTTATTAAACTGGTTCATATTACAACGCTGTTATCTTATTTCTATTAAAAAATATAGTCTTTTTTATCGCTGTTTCTAAATCTGTGTAAATCTTTAGGCCTAATTCTTCTTTTGCGCGAGTTATAGAAGGTACATACCTTAGAGGTGGTTTATCCGATTCTGGAGTTTTTACTATGATCGCTATTTGTCCATTGACATTATCTTTAGCAACTAAATCTGCAAGTGTCTTTATACTAATTGATTGCTCTGAACCAACATTGTAGGGCCTATTATTAACTCCTTTTAGCAAAATTGTCCATAACCATATCATCAAATCGCCTGCATACATATAAGATCTATGCGGCGTGCCATCTCCCTCGATTAGTATAGTCTCATTATTTATTACATTTTTGATAAAATTACCTACAGCAAAGGTTCCATCTAAAGGCAAAAATGGCCCAACGAAGGCATAACATCTTGCTATTTTAACAGGTAATTTATAATGTTTATGATACACAGCACAAAGCACTTCTGCCATTCTTTTGCCCTCTCCATATACTGAAGAAAAATCAGAAGTTATAGGTGCTCCAATATAATCCTCGTCAATATGCTCTAAGTTAGATGGCTGCCTTCCGTAAATAGCCCCAGAACTAGTTAATAAAAGAGATTTTACAGCTTTTATTTTTGCGAATTCAAGCACCCTCTTTGTACCATTAACCACTGTTTCGAACATTGTTAATGGCTGTTCTAAATTTAGTTTAACACTTGCTTCAGTTGCCGCATGGATAACATAGTCAACCGGATCATCAATGAATTTAAAATCAAGAACATTTCCTTCTAAAAAGTCAATTTCTGAATACTCACTAACCCAAGAATACTTATTTAAAAATTTGTTTTTATCTCTCGTTAATAAAATAAGCTTAGCACCAAGATTAAGCTCTCTATTAATATAAATAAAGCTCATTTGCAGCCACATTCCAAAAAAACCCGTTCCTCCAGTAAGAAAAATAGTCTTACCTCTAACTTCATCCCAACAATCTTTCGTATTGTCTAAAATTGGTTGTAGGTCATTTTTGAAATAAGATAGCATATATTAAAGATTAAAGTATTTATGTATCTGAGATGAGGTATATTCTGCAATATTTTCTGGAGATTCTGAAAAATACTTATACCAGTTCATTGTCGTCTCAACGGCGCCTAAAGCATTCATCTTAGGTTTCCAACCTAGATCAGCAATCGCTTTACTAATATCTAATTTTAACAAGCCTGCCTCATGCGGTTGATCCATTAATTGCTCAACCCTAAACTTACCACTTCCCCAACATTTAAGTGCCAACTCAAGCATTTCTACAACAGGTAAAGCATCAGTCGCATAAGGGCCAAAATTAAATGCCTGATTAAATTTTAATGGTTCATCATTCAATTTTGCACCAAGGATCAAATAAGCAACAACAGGCTCGAGAACATGTTGCCATGGCCGGATTGATTTTGGATTTCTGATCAAGATTTCTTCACTCTTTGAAAGTGCTTTAGCTACATCAGGAATTAAACGATCTTTTGACCAATCCCCACCACCAATTACATTACCGGCACGGCCAACAGCAATTCCTTTTTGATGAATATCAAACTTGGTTGAATTAAAAAATGAATTACGGTAAGAATCAATAACCAGCTCAGTACAGGCTTTACTTGCACTATAGGGATCATACCCACCCAAACGATCATTTTCACGGTACGGGTATTCCCATTCATTATTATGGTATACTTTATCTGTTGTAATTAATACAATGGTACATTTTTTCTCCAATAAACGAATTGCATCTAATAAATTGGCCGTTCCTATTGCATTAACCTCAAAAGTTTCTGAGGGAATTTCATAAGATAATCTCACTAATGGCTGAGCAGCAAGGTGAAAAACAAAATCAGGTTGAAAGTCCAAAACAGCCTTCTTCAGCGCATCACGATCCCGTAGATCTGAGATCACAGATTCACAGATATGATCGCCCTGTATTAAATGATATAAATCATCTTCGGTTTGGGGAGCAAGGGCATAGCCTTTAACTTCTGCACCTAAAAGATGGAGTGTCTTCAACATCCATGAACCTTTAAATCCGGTATGCCCGGTTAGGAATACCCTCTTGCCTTTATAGGTATCTTTTAATTGATTTAGCATATTACCAGATTTTCCATTTAGCTTGGCCACTATTCCATAATTGTTCCAATTCTATACGATCTCTTAAAGCATCCATAGGCTTCCAAAAGCCAGAATGCTTATAGGCGGCCAACTGTCCATCATTTGCAATTTCTTTTAATGGAACATTTTCCCATTGTATATCATCCATATCCCCTTCTAGATATTTAAATATACCCGGTTCCAATACAAAGAAACCTCCATTAATCCACATACCATCGCCTTGAGGTTTCTCGACAAAATGCTGTACATTACCATCTTCATCCATTTCAATGTTTCCAAATCTACCTGGAGTTTGGATACTGGTAAGGGTAGCCAATTTTTCATGGTTTTTGTGAAACTCAATTAGCTTAGCAACGTCAATGTCCGCTACACCATCACCATAAGTCAGCATAAAGGTTTCGCCATCAACATACTTCTGGATCTTCTTTATCCTGCCAGCGGTGTTTGTGGTCAATCCAGTATCAACTAAAGTAACCTTAAACGATTCCGAATTGGAAAAATGCACATCAACCTTATTTTTTTCAATATCGATTGAAACATCGGAGTTGTACAAGTAGTAATTTAAAAAATATTCTTTGATAGATTGGGCCTTGTATCCTAAACATAATACAAAATCATTGTAGCCATAAGCTTCGTAAATTTTCATGATATGCCATAAAATAGGCTTACCACCAATTTCAACCATGGGTTTTGGACGAGCTTCAGTCTCTTCCATTAGTCTGGTACCCAAACCACCTGCAAGTATTACAACCTTCATATTGTTAGTTATATTTCTATGTGAACGTTTTCTGTTAAAGGATGAGTGCAGCAAAGTAGATACTCATTTGCTGAAAGATCATCTCGTTGTTTGGTTAAGCCTATCATTTTAGCTTCCCCACTAATTAATGTACCCTTACAAGTACTGCAATTTCCCGTTTGGCACGAATACGGTAGTTCAATATCAGCATTAAGTGCTGCTTCAAGAATACTCTTTCCCTTCACCACTTCAATCGCATGACTATTGCCCTGAAAGACTAAGCCCACACTTTGTGTATGTATGTTTTCAAAGTCCTTAGGATCTTTTACCAGCTCGAAATCCTCTGAATAAACATGGTCAATTTTTCCAAACTTTAACTGTATTGCACTTTTTACCGATTCTTTCAAACCAGCAGGGCCACAAATGTAATGGGCAGTTTCTCCATCATGTTCGCCTAATATATCTAAAGCTTTTTCTTGGTCAATCCTGCCTTGAATCAAATATGGATTGCTTTCATCAACCATTAGCTTCGTATGAAAATGCCTGATTATGAAACGCTCAGAATATTTCGATTTTAACGCTTCTATCCGATCCTTGAAAATGGTAGATTCAAGGTTACGATTGCCATAATTCAGATGCACATTAACAGCTGGTTTTTCTGCAAGAATGTACTTAATGATGGATAGTAGGGGGGTAATCCCACTACCAACACCCCAAAAATAAATATCGGTAAACTGATATTCTTCATGGTAAATGAAATCGCCCATCGGCGGCATCACTTCAATAGAGTCGCCAACCTCAACTACATCATTTACATGATTGGAAATCAGCCCATTTTCTACCCTTTTAACTGTAATTTCTAAAAATGAATCTATCCCGGGGCAAGAAGAAAATGAATAGGGGCGAATATAACGCCTTCCATTGATCCTAAAAATTAATGTCAGGTATTGCCCAGGTAAATATTTAATTTTTTTTAAGCCGGGCTGCTTAAAACAAAGGGTTACCGTATCTTCAGTTTCCTTACGAATTTCTACAACTTTAAGAGTATAATTCATACTAGGATCTATTTACTAATCTTTTAAACCAGCTAACCTTAGCTTCTTCTCCATAAGTCCCATAACCATAGCCATAACCATAATACTTACTGATAATATCATTAACTACAATACCTAAATTATGCATTTTCTTATTGCGATATAGTTCTTCTACAATTTTAAGCTGGTCTTTCTGTGTAACTTTTTGTCTAACCAGATACAAAGTAACACTTGCATATCTTGATAATAATTGCGCATCAGTAATTACACCAATAGGTGGAGCATCCATAATGATGTAATCAAACTCCTCTTTTAAATTTTCAATAAGATTTGAGACTTTATCATTCATCAGCGTTTCGGCAGGATTTGGAGGCAATGGCCCAGAGGAAATGATAAACATATTTTTATTGATTGTTAATGGCTTAACAATATCCGTAATATTTATACTTTGATTAATAGTATAATTACTGAATCCAATATCATTATTAACACCGAGTTTTGCAGAAAGACCAGGTTTACGTAAATCGAGCTCCATTAATAATACACGTTTACCAGCAAGCGCTAAAATATTACCAAGATTAATAGCAGTGAACGACTTGCCTTCACCGCTCATACTTGATGTCAAAAGAATGACTTTCTCTTCCTTACTTTTAAGATAGAACGATAGGTTCGTTCGCAAAGCTCTAAATTGTTCAGAAATAGCTGACCGGCTTTGATTGGCAACAATTAAATTATCCGAACTAGTATTATGGCTTATTTCACCAACAACAGGCACATTGGTTAGTGATGTAATTTCTTCTTTAGTTGTAATTCTTGTATTTAATAGATTCTGTCCAAATATTAAAATAACAGGTATAGCGAAACCTGCAAGTATTGCAAATACATAAACGACCTTATTTTTAGGACTAACTGGTGCGACCTGAGATTTTGGAGGATCAATCGTCTTGGCAATCGCAATATTTGAAGTTTTCGAAATCGCAGTCTCTTCTGCTTTCTGCATTAGAAAGATATATAACTCTTGCTTAATTTGCTGATTACGAGCTAATTTTAAATAATTTTTCTCTATTTGAGGAACATTAGAAACCTGTCCCTCTGCCTGTGAAAGTTGAGTTCTTAGCCTATTTCTAGTTGTAAGATAATTATTTTTTGCACTTTCTACGTTCGAAAGAATATCGCCTCTTAATCCCAAAATTTGCCTATTGATATTTTGAATAAATGGGCTTTCCTCTGTAACACTTAACAATTGTTTCTCTTTCTCTATCAATAGGGAATTGTACTGGTTCATTAAATTAGAAAACACCAAATCCTGTGGAATCAAAGATGATGGAAAAACCCTTTTACTTCCATTGTCACTTTTCAAGAAGCTTTCTAAATTCGATAAAATAGTTACTTGAGTTTCTGCTTTAGCTAATTCAGCGGCAAATTCACCAGTATTCTGAACCAATAACTTACCTTGCTCACTCATATCAGCAAGCTGATTTTTTTGCTTAAAATTTTCTACCTTATTTTCAACATCACCTAGCTCTGATGCAATTACATTTAAACGCTCTTTTATAAATTTATAAGTACTATCAGCGATAGAATTTTTATCGCTCAAATTTATTGAAATATAACTGCCTATCAACTTACTCAAAATATCTTCACCTTTTTTAGGTACAGGATACATAAGTCCTAAATCTATTACACTAACTTGTTTATTAGTGACAGAAACACTTAATCTTTGCATTAAAGCCGCAACCCGTGAATCAATAGATGAAACAGAAACATAATAATTATCATCATTTAAGGAATTTATAGAATTAGGTTCAACTTTTACTAAACCAACACCTTTAACGTTGAATAATTCTCCCCACGCTACAGTCTTTTGAAAATTTTTGCCAGTAATTTGAAGTTTGGACGATGAAACTTTATGAATATTAAGAGTAGTTGTAGTAATTGTATCTGCTCCTTTAACAATATTAATTTTAAGTGGAGCTTCATACATTTCCCTAAGTACAAGACCTGACTTCTTAGAATAGATAATGTTGAGCTGCATTTGCCTAACAACTTGTTCCATTAAAAAACGAGTTTTTAATATTTCAGCCTCGTTGTCTACTGAATTATTAGATCCCAAAAGTCCGCCAAGGTCCATCAACCCACTAGATTGTTTACCTATGGCTCCGCCTTTCTCATTATCATTTACTAAAATTTTAGCATTTATTTGATATGTTGGGGGAGTATATCTGATGTATAAAAAGGCAACTATTACACAAATAATTATGCTATAAAGAAACCATGTCCACTTATCGAATAATTTAACAAAAATATCCTTAAGGTTAATATTGTCTTCCTCATCGATATTTGGCGGTATATTATTTATTTGATTCGAGATATTCATTTAGTTGTTGATTACTTAAAACTAGTTATGGCTAGAACAATTACTGAAATCACAGAAGCTAAAACACCGATGGTTTGTATCTGCGCAGAATTAGACGCAGAAACTTTGCGCTTATTAGGTTCCACATAAATAACATCATTTTGTTTTAAATAATAAAAAGGGCTATTAAAAATTTCTGAAGAGTTTAAATCTAATCGAGCAAATTCTTTTTTGCCATTATTATCCCTAACAATGAGCACATTATCTCTTCTCCCATAAATTGTTAAGTCTCCAGCCAAACTCAAAGCATCTAGTATGCTAACTTTTTCGTTTGGCAATGTGTAAGCAGATGGACTATTTACTTCCCCTAAAACGCTTACTTTAAAGTTGATAAAACGTAATTGAACATTAGGCTCCTTATAAACAGAAGAAGCTTTTTCTCTTATTAATTCACGAGCTTGATAGGTTGTTAGACCAGCTACTTTAACTTTTCCTATTAAAGAAAGCTCAACCTCTCCATTACGATCAACTAAAAATCCGCTGACTTGTTGCGATGCCACAGAAGTACTAGCATTACCACCTAACAGTGTGTTGGCCGCTGCTTGATTGACAATTGCTCCACTTTGTGGGTTTAAAGTGAATACATTGATACCTAGAATATCGTCTGATTGAATTGTAGGTTCTGTGAATTTAGCTGCATTTTCCAATTTAGCTTGATTGACACTTTGAATATCTTGAAAATAAGCAATTTTTTTATTACTAACACAAGAAGTGGATAGAGCTACAACTAATAGCATCACAGCTAATTTTGCGCTCATTTTAACTTTAATATTTTTATTCATAGATATATATCTATTTAAAATGAAATTGATCATTTTAAATAGCTTGCAAACTTAATCATTTAATTGTAATATCTAAAAGCGTTTAATTTCAGAATTAGCATATTTATAAAGTATTTGGCCAATACTGTTTGATAGCTAGCTATTTTTTATATTATATTTACGCGTAAATAGGTTTAAATATTTCTTGATTCTTAAAGTCATAGCGACCTATAAGATCGTATAATTTTCCTGACACTACGGCATTAGTCAAAGTACTTAGATGTTTATCATGATGTAAATCTGTTCCTGCAAAATCATACATTTTTTCTTTTAACAAAATCTCGGCTAGTTGCTTAACATCTCTACCATAATACCCCAAAACAGACAATAAGTTTAACTGCAAAAGACAGCCTTTTTCTTTAAAGCGCTTTAACCTACTCCGATCTTTAAAATAAAAAGTGTAACGTTCCGGATGTGCAAGCACAGGTTGATATCCTTTTATTTCAATATCAAATATGGTTTTACTTATGTTTGGGCTCTCATTAAGATAAGACATCTCTATGAGTAGGTGTTTTTGATCGAGTGGACACAACTGCTCCTCTAGATTAAAATCCTGATCGATCATATATTCTGCTCCTGCACTCAATTTTACAGCTATATTATCCTTATCCATTGCACTTTGCAATGCTACTCTTGCTGAAGAAATCGTTTCAGTCGTATTGGGATAAAGCTCTTTATAAATATGGGGAGTACAAATTAATTGATCGAATCCCAATTCTTGAAGACTTTTCACAAACCGCAGCGAAGTAGCCACATCAGGCGATCCATCATCAATACCAGGAAGAATATGAGAATGCATATCTATTCCTAACCAGGAGATATCGGTAACTTTATTTTTTTTACTAAAAAAACTGAACATATTATATTAGAAATACACCAAATTATTTACCATTACGGTTAGCTGATTCAGCTAAATAAGCTTGCCCAACTTCTTAAAATCTGGCCGGTAAGTGATATCAACGACAACTAACTAAATTTAATGTTATAAAGTTAAGGTATTTTAGGTCAAACTCCAATATGCAGTAGATTAAATCAGACAAATAGTCGAAATAATGCCAATAAAGCAAATGCAGATTAAGTTATTAATGAGATTTGATATAATTTACACCTGTTATTTTGGTAAGCTTAAATATTATTCAAAATAGTTTAAGGTTTTAAATCCCCCATCTTTTAAATATTCATCCTTTTTCATTAACTGCAGATCTGAAATAACCATATCTTTAACTAAAGCAGCAAGGTCATATTTCGGCTCCCAAGCCAATTGCGTTTTGGATTTCGTTGGGTCCCCCAACAATAAATCAACTTCAGTTGGGCGGAAATATTTAGGATCAACCTGAACAACAGTACTCCCTAAAAATAACTTATCGCTTTTCAACCCATTTTGAAGCAAGAGTTCCTCATCTAAGCCGATGATTACTCCTTTCTCATTCTCATCCTTACCCGAAAATTCAACCTCAATACCCAGTTCTGCAAAACTCATCCGTACAAAATCCCGTACAGTAGTAGTAATACCTGTGGCTATAACAAAATCTTCAGGTTTTTCCTGCTGCAAAATCAACCACATCGCTTCGATATAATCTTTCGCATGGCCCCAATCTCGTTGCGCAGACAGATTACCAAGATATAAGCATTTTTGCAAACCTAAAGCTATTTTTGCAGCAGCCCTGGTTATTTTACGGGTAACGAAAGTTTCGCCCCTTAATGGGCTTTCGTGATTAAATAAAATGCCATTACAGGCAAACATTTGATAAGCTTCTCTGTAATTTACGGTGATCCAATAAGCATACATTTTGGCTACGGCATAGGGTGACCGAGGATAAAATGGTGTAGTTTCACTTTGTGGAACGGCTTGAACCAATCCATACAATTCTGAAGTACTGGCTTGATAAACCCGGGTTTTTTTTGTTAAACCTAAAATGCGCACTGCTTCTAATAAACGCAAGGTACCAATACCATCTGCATTAGCGGTGTACTCAGGCATCTCGAAGCTCACATGTACATGGCTCATCGCAGCCAAGTTATAAATTTCATCAGGCTGTATTTCCTGTATAATGCGGATCAAATTGGTAGAATCGGTCAAATCGCCATAATGCAATTTAAACTGAACATTTTGTTCATGCTGATCCTGATAAAGGTGATCGATACGATCGGTATTAAATGAGGACGAACGCCGCTTTAATCCATGCACGAAATAACCCTTTTTCAGCAAAAATTCCGCTAAATAAGCTCCGTCTTGTCCTGTAACACCTGTAATTAAAGCAACCTTCATATTCACTGATAATTTTTATAAGCTACAAACATACAGAATAATTTATTTGATCGATAAACTACACCGTAATTCTAAATGCGATGTCCTAATTATTTAATCGCAGTTGGAAAACAACAGATGATCCAAAATTTTGAATAATCGGTATTAAACACCAAGTTATACGCTTTACACCAACCGCTAAACGCCCATCCTTTTATAACCTGGCATCTGCTAAATCTCTATTGATAAAAGATTTGGTATCGAAAATGATGGCGCCATTCTGCTTAAGACTAGCATAGTCGATTTCCAGAAATTGCTGATGCGCTACCGCGAGGATCACTGCATCATAACGCTTAAATTGGTTTCCTTCAATCAATTGAATATTATATTCAGCTTTTACATCAGCAGCATTTGCCCAAGGATCGTATACATCTACCTGCATGCTAAAAGAAATGAGTTCTTTATAGATATCGATTACGCGGGTGTTTCGGGTATCAGGACAGTTTTCTTTAAAAGCAAAGCCCAGTATGAGTGCACGGGCACCATTGATCACCTTATCCTTAGCGGCCAACATCTTGATTACTTTATTGGCCACAAACATGCCCATATTGTCGTTTACCCGGCGACCGGATAAAATCACTTCGGGTTTGTAACCCAAAGCTTCCGATTTATGCGCCAAATAATAAGGATCTACCCCTATACAATGACCTCCTACCAGTCCAGGTTTATAATTCAGAAAGTTCCATTTAGTTGCTGCAGCAGCTAATACATCAGCCGTATCAATTTCCATCCTGTCAAAAATTAAGGCAAGTTCGTTTACGAATGAAATATTAACATCCCGCTGCGCATTTTCAATGGCTTTTGAAGCTTCTGCTACTTTTATGCTGGGGGCTAAATGTGTACCAGCAGTAATAATGGAGGCATAAAGCTGATCGATTTCAACAGCAATTGCAGGACTAGAGCCAGAGGTTACTTTTTTTATCTTGGTGAGGGTATTGATTTTATCGCCTGGATTAATCCTTTCAGGAGAATAGCCACAGAAGAAATCAACGTTATATTTTAAGCCCGATATTTTTTCCAAAACGGGAACACAATCTTCTTCGGTACAGCCAGGATAAACGGTCGACTCGTAAATTACGATATCTCCCTTTTTAAGCACAATCCCCAACATTTTACTGGCAGAAAGCAAAGGTTGCAGATCTGGTCGTTTAAGGTGATCGATAGGCGTAGGTACCGTAACAATGAATATCGTAAAGGCTGCCAAATCGGCTAAATTAGAACTTAAAGCTAACCCAGTACCATTAGTTGAGCTACATACGCTTGTTAAATCGTTCAGATTCGCTTCATGGGTACCATCTTCAAACCGTTTCAATTCGGCTACCCTACTTTCGTTTGTATCAAAGCCAATTACTTGATATTGCTTAGCAAATGCTATAGCTAAAGGTAAGCCAACATAACCTAAACCAATAATGGCAATCTGCTTATTATTATTCATTTTTCTTTTGGTAATGGGCCAAAGATAAGATAAATCAAGAAAGCTTTCAGCCAATTGATTACTGATGAAAAGCAAACTGAATAATAAGCAGGTTAAATGCATTCCTTATTTTTGAACAAAATGTATTTACGCTTGGTAACAGTATAAAAACCACAATCTATTCCAGCTGCTTTTTTTTCAGAACACATTAATACATCTTTCCCTTGCATACTACATGGCGAAATGAGACCAAAATATCCAACTTCATTTTTCGCAAAAAAAATGGGTGCACATCTGTACACCCATTTCATTAATCATCTTTAAACCATCTTTGCAATATACGGCTTACGATAAAACTAACAACAGCCCCTAGTGTGGCAAGTAAAATAGTTTGCAATATACCAATTGGCCATTGGCCCAATACGCTAAAACATACGCCACCAACAATTCCCATTTTAACAGAAAAATTATTCATTGGGCGCGGCCTCCTTTTGTACAATTTTAACAAGGTGTCCAACTACATTTAGGTATCGAACGGCTAGTAGCACGCTCAAGGGGAGCTTTAAAGGCCCGGCCAATACAGCCTCAGCTATGACAACAACAATGTTCGCCGTTTTAAAAAACTTCCCTAACCAGCCTTTCCCCGAAAGGTTCTTGGTTTTTTTAACTGCTTTGATTTGCATTAGGGTATAAAATTAATAGGCGATCAGATCAATGTATATACAGGCTATTCCTCCCTTTAACAGAGGTGATAATTAAAATAACCAGCTCCTGCGCCTCTATTACTGGATACACAAGGCTGTGTAGTCTTTCCAAAGCAATGCGGCTATAGTCACCAACCCCTTCACCCTTACACTTGGTTACAGGCGCAATACAGCCTTGCAGTTCACGCAATGCAAAATTCGCCGGATGGATCAATATAGCCTCTCGCTTAGGAACATGGCTAAGGGCTAGCTGCTCACCGTGTTTAGTATGATAGCGCTTGATGAGTGCGTAACGTCCTTCAGGAATACAACTAATATTCCGTTTGTTGTTCCGCCACGGCAGTTCAATGCATTCGCAGATCACACATCCCTGATAGCTGATTTGTCCGTTCGTACCATTCTTAAAGTACATCCGGTTTAATATCAGTTCCATCACAAACCTTTAGTTAAAACAAGAGCTAAACCATTAAACGCGCCATTGCTTAGCGAATAATCTCTACCATTTACCTGCTGAAAAAAACTAATGCCCAACAGCAGAAATATAGGCTTAACACTGGCAGGGCTGAGCGTACAGCTCAAATTAATGGCTCCTGCTGCCACCTCCTTCACCTCAATTAAGTCGCTCTCATTAACATTAAGTTCAAATACTTCAGTCTCAAAATCAATAACTGCAGCTGCTGCGCTAAATTTAAAATGAGTTGCTCCCGCAGGCGATGAAATAAGGTCCTTGGCGCTAAATGCTGGAAAAGCAATGCCGGCCGTGCCTGCTGCACGGTCAATATTAGAGGTGTAGGGTATATGAATGGTAGAACTGATGGTTCCATTAATGTTAAATTCAAAGCCATTTAACAGCTCTGTCTCGGCGTCGAGCACTTGTCTTAAGCCACGGTCATTAACCGAATCCGCTCGAATAACACTTAACATTTCTTTCATCAGGCGCTGACTGACGCGCTTATCCGCCAATTGACTGGTTAATGTTTTAAAAGCTGTTCTAAAAAGCTTTCCTGCCCGAGTTGCCCGCCCAAATTCAGCGCCGTTTTCGCGGGTTCGCTGGTACTTAGGGTCATTTGCAATTCTACTCGCAGTAACACCGCCCTTTTCACGGGCTTGGTACCCGTCCTTTGTTTTGTAAAAGGTTAAATCCCCGATTCTTCCTTTTAATTTAATTAATCCTTCCTGACGTGCCATAACATAGTTATTTACATCTGGATACAAAGTTGCAACAAGCCAAAAAAAATCAGGTCGCAAAATGCTTAATTAGGCTTTTATCATCCTATTTATTCATTTAATTTCACTTATAGATAAATTGGCGCATTAGTACGCTTTTTTACCTTGTTTATAAATATCTTTGTTAAGAAATTGTAATTAATTATTAACTATCTGAGCCGCTACCGAACAAAAAAGAAGACATTATCTAAATTAAGGCTACTTCAACAAAAGGCAGCGGTATCACTAATTCTACTGCTATGAAAAGAGTATGTGTTTATGCAAAAGATGTAAGCATCTTAACTGGAAAAAGTTTGAGGCATTCCCAAAAAACGCTTCAAAACTTAAAATTTATCCTCAACAAATCAAAAAATCAGTACATTACCGTAATGGAATTCGCAGAGTATTCGGGGATAGATCCTGTGTCCATTGAAACAAAACTAGGTAATTAGCATTCTAAGAACCCGTCATCCCCGGGTTTTTTCAATGTTGCACCCACCAAAACAAAGCAATACTTTTAATCTTTTTCCGCATCACCACAGCAACCCTTTCTTAAACTCCCAATGCACTATGGTCTAAAAACAGTAGAACACCTACCTGCTGCAGCTGATTGTTAAACAGATTAACAGGCCTTAAACTGTTTTATTTTAATGATTCAGCCGTAAAATAGAGGAAAAACGCCAAGGGAATTACAGCAAAGGATAACATTGTTAACGCACTTCATTCGCTAGGCCCAAAAAGACATAAATGGAATCGCCGATAAACACATGGTATCCATCGGCGATTAATAGCATAACATTTTTATACCAATCTATTTAATCTGCCTCAACAGATAACTACCATAACCGCTTTTAACCAGTGGGGTAGCAATTGCCTTAAGCTGTTCGCCATCAATAAAGCCCATGCGGTACGCAATTTCTTCAATACAGCCAATTTTTAACCCTTGGCGTTCCTCTATAATCTGTACAAATTGGCCGGCCTGCATTAAAGAGGTAAAAGTTCCGGTATCTAACCAGGCCGTACCACGGCTCAACACGCCTACTTTTAATTTGCCACGTTCTAAGTAAATACGGTTAACATCGGTAATTTCGTATTCGCCACGGGGAGAAGGTTTAATATTTTTGGCAATTTCTACTACTTCATTATCATAAAAATACAATCCCGGTACGGCATAGTCTGATTTGGGTTGAACGGGTTTTTCTTCAATAGAGATCGCATTTTTGTGCTCATCAAACTCCACCACGCCATAACGTTCAGGATCAGCAACCTGATAAGCAAATACCACACCGCCATCTGGATCGGAGCTGGCCTGTAACAATTTAGCCATCCCATCGCCATGAAAAATATTATCGCCCAGCACCAGGGCTACTTTATCATTACCGATAAATTCTTCGCCGATCACAAAAGCCTGTGCCAAACCATTTGGTTCAGCCTGCACGGCATAACTGAATGTACAGCCTAGAGAGGCCCCATCACCCAACAATTTCTCAAAATTAGGCAGATCGTGTGGAGTAGAGATAATTAAAATTTCTTTTATCCCAGCCAACATTAAGGTTGATAAAGGATAATAAATCATCGGTTTATCGTAAACCGGCATCATCTGCTTGCTACACGCAAGTGTTAAGGGATGCAAGCGTGTTCCGCTGCCACCAGCTAAGATTATACCTTTCATATTTTCTTTAATCAGTTATTTTTAAATTACAGTTAACCGATTTAAACAATTTAAACAGTTAACCATTATTGATCTTTAATTTTTGATATACATTCCACCAGACTATCTCTCCAATAAGGAATTTCGATATTAAATGTTTTCTTAATCTTCGTTTTATCCATTACCGAAAAGGCCGGACGTGTGGCTTTTGTTGGATAGGCAGATCCTGGAATAGGATTTACTTTTACCGAAGCTTCACTAATATCAAAAATCGCCTTGGCAAAATCAAACCAGGAGGTTACCCCCTCGTTACTGTAATGATATATGCCATAAGCTGTGGATGAAGAGGCAATGATATCAAAAATAGCATTGGCTAAATCAATGGCATAAGTTGGCGTGCCTACCTGGTCAGCTATGATATTCAGTTCATCGCGTTCAGTACCAAGCTTTAGCATCGTTTTTACAAAATTATTGGCATATTCAGAATACAACCAGCTGGTGCGGACAATAAAATGATTTGGCAATAGCTGAGCTACAGCTTTTTCGCCATCCAGTTTCGTTAAACCATAAACATTAATGGGTTTAGCTTCATCTTCTTCTTTAAGCAACTTTACATCATTACCTTCAAAAACGAAATCGGTAGATACATGGATTAAGGTTGCGCCAATGGCTAAACAGGCAGTAGCCAAATAAGCGGCACCAGTTTCATTAATGGCCTTAGCTAAATCAACCTCATCTTCTGCTTTATCAACAGCCGTATAAGCCGCACAGTTAATTACAAAAGCTGGCTTTTCATTTGCCAAAAGTGTCTTCAAGCCCGTTTCGTCTAGGATATTGGCATCCTTCTCTTCTGGGAAAACAATTTGAGTAATTTCCCTGCGTTCAGCAACTGTTTTTAAACATTGGCCCAATTGCCCACCGGCACCAATTACTAATATTTTACTCATATAGGCTGAAGTTCGGCAAATGGTTTTAAAAGTAAATCTTTATCAGAAATAGCCTGATCTTTTTCTGGGATTAACCAGTCGATGTTCAGATCGGGATCATTATAAATTACACCGGTTTCTGAAGCCTTGTTGAAAAAATTATCGCATTTATATAAAAACTCGGCGGTTTCACTCAATACCGAAAAACCGTGTACAAAACCTCTCGGGATATACAATTGCAGTTTATTCTCAGCACTTAAACGTACAGCGATGTGTTTACCATAGGTTGGAGAACTAGGCCTTACATCCACCGCAACATCCAACACCTCACCTTTGGTTACCCTCACCAATTTGGCCTGTGCAAATTCTCCAGTTTGTGCATGTAAACCTCTAATTACACCATACGAAGAGTAAGATTGATTGTCCTGAACAAATCTGCCCGATAAACCTGTTTTCTCTTCAAAGGTATTTTGATTAAAGCTTTCAAAAAAATAGCCCCTGGGGTCTTCAAATACCCTGGGTTTAATGATCAGGCAGTCTTTTAAGCCCGTTTCCTCAATTTCCATTATTTATTGCTATACTGTTGTTGGTAGTATGATTGATAATTACCCGAGGTTACATTATTTAACCAATCTTCATTTTGTAGGTACCAATCTACCGTCTTGGCCAAACCTTCTTCAAACTGTAAGCTTGGCACCCAGTCCAATTGATTTTGCAGTTTGCTCGAATCAATGGCATAACGTAAATCGTGCCCGGCACGGTCGGTTACATAGGTAATCAGCTTGGCCGATTCGCCCGCTTCGCGGCCTAACTTCTGGTCCATAATAGTACACAGTAGATTAATCAGGTCAATGTTTTTCCATTCGTTATGCCCACCGATGTTATAGGTATCGCCTGTTTTAGAGTTATGGAAAATGACATCAATGGCACGGGCATGATCTTCTACCCATAACCAATCGCGTACATTTTCGCCTTTGCCATATACGGGTACAGGTTTATTGTTTTTGATATTATTGATGGCCAATGGGATCAGTTTCTCAGGGAAATGATGCGAACCATAGTTGTTAGAGCAATTAGAAATTACACAATCCATACCATAAGTATCGTGATAAGCACGCACAAAATGATCAGAGCTGGCTTTTGATGCCGAATAAGGACTATGTGGATCGTAAGCGGTAGTTTCGGTAAACATACCTTCTTCTCCTAAGGCTCCATAAACCTCATCCGTACTCACATGGTAAAAACGTTTTTTATCATAATCACCTTTCCAGTATTCGCGTGCAGCATTTAGTAAATTAACCGTACCAATTACATTGGTAATCACGAAAGCAGTAGGGTCTGAAATAGAACGGTCTACATGGCTTTCTGCCGCAAGGTGGATCACCGCATCGAAATTTTCTGCCTTGAACAGATCAAACATGGCAGTAGCATCAGCAATATCTTCCTTTACAAATCTATAATTGGGTTTATTTTCGATATCGGTCAAGTTAGCTAAATTACCTGCATAGGTAAGTTTATCTAAATTTACAATCTCATATTGAGGATAGTTATTAACAAAACGGCGGACTACATGGGAGCCAATAAAGCCTGCACCACCAGTGATTAAGATTTTTTTCACAGTTATTAAATGAATTTCAGTCGGCTAAAATAAGTTAGATTTAGGCAAATAACAACTTAAATCTGACATTAACACAAAACTGAACAAAATAATACTGAAGTAATTAACGGTTTTTGATACGCAACAGCCGAAGTAAATAGATTACCCTGCCCATACGATAGATATGCGTAGCCCAAGCATAGATGAAGCGTACATATAGCGTAGCAATAGCGATAAAGTGACTTTTATTTTTTCTGTTCGGATCGTGGTATAGCTACATCGCCGCCACCGAACTTTCCAGTTCTTTATACCAGGCTTCACCGTATTTACGGATCAGCGGTCCCTTTAAAAAACTGTAAACCGGAACTTTTAATTCTCTACCAAAAGTACAGGCATCGTGGCAGATGTGCCAGCGGTCGTAATTGAGCACCTCAAATTCAGGGTATTTGGTAATGCGGATAGGGTAAAGGTGGCAGGATATGGGTTTCTGCCAATCTACAATACCCTGCTCGTAAGCTTTTTCGATGGCGCATTTGGTAATGCCGCCTTCAAAAAGCACATAAGCACATTCTTTATTTTTATCTACACAGGGAGTGGTCAAATCGCCATCCTCATCCACCACATACACACCTTGTTCCTCAATGGCTTTAATCCCCTTTTCGTTGAGCAGGTGTTTAATTTTTGGATAAATCTCTTCCAGTACAGCCTTTTCATCATGATCCAAAGGTGCGCCCGAATCGCCTTCTACACAGCAGATCCCCTTACATTTTCTTAAATTACAAACAAAGTTCTCTTTCAATATATCCTCGTGCACCAGCACCTGTTCAACTTCTATCATCATTATTCTTTTGCTAAAGCATATTTCAGCCCTTCGGCCGATTTTAATTCCATGGTTACTGCACCTACCAATATTTCTACCTGCGCTTTTACGGGCACGCGGTTTCCATCATCGGTTACCCAAAGGTATAACCTACTGTCTTTTTTAAATATCCGCCCAGGTTTGATAGACGGACTAAATTTTAAACAACGGATATTGCCCAATTTACTCTTGATGGTTTCTTTGCCCACATATTCAACCTCTAGGGCCGAAATCTCATCGCCGAGGAAATAGTTGAGCTTAAACTTATCGCCAACCTTAATTCTGCTGATATCGAGGCTCCGGGCAAAGTAATAGGCCGAAACCAGGTCAAAAGTCTGATTGGTTGGCGCCGTAAACGTTCCCCGGTTCGAAACAACCTTTTTCGCATCTTGCGTAAAACGGGCCTTATCCTGCCGCCTGTAACTCGCCTCCCGTATATTTTCCTGATAGAAATAGGGCAGAAGCTCCGTCTTGTCGATATAAGAATCATAATGGTCCCTAATCTTATAAAACACATCAAAAGTACCCGAAGTCTGCGCATCTACCGTAAGTTTATAGGTTGGTTTACCATCAAACTTTAAATCAGAATTGCTCACTTTGATCGTTGCCTCTGCAGCGGTAATAAAACCGTACCTCAATTTATACTGTAAAACCTCACCTTCCTGAAAAACAGGTTCTTTCTTCAGGGGCAGCTCCTGGGCCGTGGCATATAAACTGCAAAAGCCCACCGTTAGCGTGATTATTAATTTCTTCATTGCCTTTGTATTCATTTGTGTGTGTTTATCGGCATTAAACGTACCGATTTAGAATGAAGATATACAAAAAGCAAACCAAAATTTAATCTTTTCTTTTATACACGGGCACAGTAGAGCAAGGCTCGCCAAACATAATGCTTTTTACCACCGGAGTTAACAGGTTGGTTACCGCTACATAGGCCGAAACCGGTACATCAATATCGCCACAGCCTTTTACCACAACCCGCTCATTTGCATAATCCTGTGGGTCGATTTTAGCCAGTGCCTTGGTAAACAATACCGCTTCTAACGTATCCAAACTGCCAAATACAACTTCATTGGCAAATGGCTTCATCCTGTTGGCCAGCAGCATGTATGCCCAGGTGGGTACAATGGCATCTGCAGAACAGATAATGGCTACATTTTTATCCTGATACTGGCTCCAGTCGTGGTTTTTGATAAACTCCCTAAAATCTTTCTCCTTCAGCATTAAACCATGAAAAAGATTGTCTACAATATCATAAAGTACCCTTTCGCCCTTATGATAAAAATCTTCGAGGTTTAAGGTAATTAAACCACTGTTTGCTACTTTATTGATGATGTTCTCTTGGATGTCCATGGCCTTAAATAAAAAAACCGTTCCGACTATCGGTCGGAACGGTTACAAAATTACGTATTTTCTAATTAATAGAATTTCACGCGATTGTCTTTTATCTGTGCGTTATCTTGTAAAGCCTGGAAAGCCGATCCTAACGAACGTTGTCCTAAACTCAATAACATGCTTTCTTTCTGTTTAAACATATTGGCAATTGGTGCAGGGTTGGTAAATCCATCAACCGAGAATACATACACACCACGCTCACCTTGAACCGGAGCAGATACCTTACCTGGCTGAGATCCGAATACGCTGCCAACCAAGGCATTTTCTTGCGCAACACCTGGAATTACAGGGTTGGCAAATACCAGGTTCTGTACTGGGCTAACCGGACGGGCAACTTTGGCCGCTACCTGATCGATGCTTGCCTTACCAGCACCGGCAAGTTTTTCTTTCAATAATTTTGCCTTAACCGCATTGCGTACCATTGGCTCAATTTCTTTCTTAACATCGGCTAAAGGTAAAATGCCTTTAGGACTAATGTTGGTTAAACGGGCCACAACATATGCGTTGGTCATGGTATAAATTTCTGGCAATACATCGCCTTTATCAGCAGCATAAGCATCTTGGATTAACTTACGTGGATTATCCAAACCTGCTGCAAAGCCTTGTGTTGAAGCAACTTTATCGGCAACGGCAACTTTTAATCCTTTTTGTGCGGCATATTTGGCAAAATCGTTTCCTTTAACATCAGTTAAGAAACTGCTGGCGGCTTTATAGGCCGCTGCCTGGGTTTTGCTACTTGCACCTAATGCTTTTTCTACGTAGGCCAATTTAGCCACCTTAGATGAACCGATCTGCTTTTCGATCTTCATTACATGGTACCCAAACTGAGATTTTACCACTTTAAGATCGCCAACTTTACCATCAAAAGCTGCGTTTTCAAATTCAGGAACCATTTGTCCACGTGCAAACGCAGGCATTTCGCCACCTTTATCTTTCGAACCATCTACACTGTAGTTTTTAGCCAGTTCGGCAAAGTTAGCGCCTTTTAAAATTAAGCCTTTTAACGAGTCAGCCAATTTAACAGCTTTATCTTCGCCACCAACCTTAGCTGGGTCGATTAAGATATGGCTTGCTTTTACCGAATCAGGAGAAAAACGGCTAGCTACCACTTTGATAATTTTATAAGAGTTACCTGTTAATTTAGGACCGTAAAAACTACCTGCAGGCAAAGCAAACACTGCCGAATCGATTGCTGGATCTAACTTGCCTTTACCGATATAGGTAAATGGAACTTTAACATCCGAGTTGATAGCTGCAAAAAGCGAATCGTTTTTAGCCACTTGGAAATCGGCTGCAATTTTATCAACCTGGGTTTTAATGGCTAAAGAATCGGCCTTAGTTGGGCTGATGCTGAAACTTACATACTCGAAAGCACGGGTTTCATTTGGATTGTTGAAACGGGCTTTGTTCTGATCATAATATTCTGAAAAATCGCCATCCGTTAATTTAACCGATGCATCAGGAATAGAAGTATAATCTAAACTTACATATTTAAAGTTAGCCAGTTTATTGCGGTTGTTGTACTCATCTGTAGCTTCTAAAGAAGTTACATATACCGAATTACGGATTAAGTTAGAGTATTTGGTCTGTAAGGCCTGGTTTTTAATCTCCTGTTGCAACATGTTAGATTGCTGTACAGCCTGAGGCTCCTTCGATTTAAGAAAGTTCATCAAGGTAACGCGGTCTAACTGTCCGGTTTGGGGATTAGAAAAATACTGTTTAATAAGTGGGCTGGGATTTTGACCCTGTAATAAATCCAAAAGCTCATCTTCTGATACCGATAAACCTAAACGGTCATATTCTTTGGTTAATAAAACTTTAGCCAATTCAGCGTTCCAAGCCTGATCTACAGCCATAGCGGTCATCTGTGCATTGGCACTACCACCATATTGTTGTTTCATCTGGTTTACACCTTGGTCTACCTTCGGACCGAAATCATCAATGCTGATATCGTTTCCATCGATAGATCCTACAACTTTTTGATTTGCAGACCAAAAAGGTTTACCCACGTTAATTGCATCACCTACTAAAAATGCAACAATTGCAAAACCAATTGCGAAGACCAGGATATAGCCTGCACGGTTACGCAAAAATGTCATTAATCCCATATTGTACTTTATAATTTATTTAGTTCTTTTTTAAGAGGGCGCAAGATACAAATTTGCCTTAAAAAAGAAAACACAAAATTTTATTTATCAAGTGTTTAATTTTTAAGCAAATAGAAGCCCCATTTTAAGGATAGAAGGATAGAATTTTGAAGGATAGAATAAATGCGGATTGCGATTAAATGATTGCGTTCTGAAGGATTGACTTATTGAATTAGAATTTTTGGATTGTAACTAGCAAAACCATTCAATCACTCATTCATTTTAACATGCTATCATTCAAATTAAGGCGCTACACCCTCTTTCATATTCAATACGCCGTTTCCACTGTCCATTTCGTATGTACTGAAATCCTGCGGCGCCTTAAAATTAATCCCTTCACCAATGCTGCCATCGGCACCTTTAACATAAACCCGTTGGTTGGAATAGAAGTATTTTTTAGATTCATCCCAGATCAGCTCCTGCGAAGAGAAAGTATCGCCCTTGCTGTTCTTAACCACCACATTTTTCCTAAACTCGGTTTTAAGTTCGGTATCTTTTCTGATGGCATAATCGCAAACCAGGTTTCCATCTATAGTGCCGTTCGGGTTATAAAAATCGATGTTAACCCCTTTAATCATTTCCTGGTACGAACTTCCGTTCGAAGGGGTAACCTTATCCAGTATGGGTGCATAACCCTTGGCCTTTACCCTTGCCGAATCACTGTAAATGATATCAACACCAATTGTCCTATCGCGCGTAAACTTTATTTTACTGGAAGAAACAGCATCCGCATTTTTGAGATCGTCGTCTCCACATGAAGCCAAAAACAAGGGCAACACCAGAAAAAGACCATATAAAAATGCTTTTTGTTTCATTAGTCTACACGGTACTTGCGGAACCAGGTATCGTTTAAGGTAAAGCCCAAGTGGAAATTGATGAACTTCTCTTTAACAAGGTTATTGTTTAAGGTTCCCCTTTGTCCAACCTCGGTTGTAAAGTTGATTTTATAAAATGCGGTACCTGCATTTGCAGTAGGCAGAGGGAAACCAAAGCCCAAAGATGCACCCATTTGTTTAATATCCTGGTTATTGATCTGGATATAGGTTTTATCGTAGTTAAAGCCCAAACGGTAATCTACACGTTTCATATAGCTGTTGTAAGAAAAGGCATCCGGAGTCCATTGGCCACCTAACGATGCTCCCCAACTGTCCTGCAGGCCTTGATTTACATTGTTGATACTTGTTGCCGACCATTTGCTCATTCTAAAATCAGCACCGATTAACCATTTATCATTTTGTTGGATAGAAATACCAAAATTGTGGGTTAATGGTAAAGTAAGGTTCGATTTTCCTTTGTCTATTACGCTCAAAGTATCTGCAGCTGTTTGCTCGTTGCCGTTGGCATCCCTTAAGTAAATGGTAGAATAAGCAGATTGCGTTGAATTGATTTTTCCTGATGTACTGCCCGAATAGCCAATGGTTACCAAAGTTTTCTTGCCTACATTAAAATCGTACTGAATACCATACGAATAATTTAATCCGCCAACACTGTTTTTATTCTGAAGCTTGGCATTATAGGCACCGGCCAGGTTATATTCAGTTGAACGTGTAGTTTGAAGGTTACCGAAAATATATTCCAAGTTACCGCCAATACGCAGGTGATCGCCAAAACGGTACCCATAACCTAAATAAGCTTTTGATAAACCACCTTCACCTTCATAAAGCTGATCTACCGATGTAGTATCAATTTTAACGGTGTTCCTATACGAGTAGCCAAGGTCTGAGTAAGGCAAAATCCCAAAACTCAATGCCGACCTGCGAGTAACAGGGGCAGCAAAGGCCAAGTGGCTAAAAGTAGAATTGAAACTGGTTTCGCTTAAGTTGTTTCTGGTTAAGTTATTTAAACCAGCGCTCATGCCAATATCTATCGTGGTTAAAGATATACCTGCATAAGAGGCCGGGTTCTGCATATTGATGTAGTTAAACCCGGTTACTTTGTTTACTGCGGTAGAAATTCCGCCCATTGCTCTAAGCTGAGGCAACAAAGATCCTTTTATATTTCCAAGCCCATATCTTGAATATGGCGATGAAGTGGTAACCTGTGCCTGAACACTTACACCACAAACTAGAACGAGTATGGCCGCAATATAATTTATTCTTTTGTACATTTTAATCTGCAATAGCTTCATTTAATCCTTTTAATACCAAGTAGGGATCTTTTATAATTTGAGGCGCAAAGATGCTGTTTTGTAATTGCTTATACAAAAAATTAGCATCACCACCCGTTATAATTACCTTCAAGGCACTTTCTTTTTTATTATTTAGGGCAATAAAGCCTTCAATTTCATTTATGATACCCTGTAAAACACCGTTTTTAATGGCCGATGTGGTATCTGTTCCTTCTACAATTTCTTCCTTATCGTTCCACTCTACCAAGGGTAGCCGCCCCGTAAACTCGTGCACAGCTTTAAAACGCATTTTAATACCGGGGCTTATGCTGCCGCCAAAATATTCTTTCGATTGGCTTAAAGCATCATAAGTAATGCAGGTGCCGGCATCAACCACTAAACTTGCGCTGTTGGGGAACAATCCGTTCGCACCCAAAACAGCAGCCCATCGGTCTAAACCTAAAGTTGCCGGCGTTTTATACCGGTTCTGCACCCCGTTGGTTAACTGTGTAGAAAACCGGGTATAGGCGGTATGTTTTTTTAAAAATGCTTCAAGCGGACCAATTTCCTGGTTAACACTGCTGATGATTGACCGCTGTGGCGAAAACTTTTCAATCAGCTGGGCCAAATCAATAATGCCTAGTTTGTTTAAACGCTGATGATGAACAATTTCCTTATTCGAAAAAACCGCCACCTTAGCAGAAGAGTTTCCAATATCGACACTTAATCCGCGCATTTAAAATCTCCCTTTGCTTAATGTTTTACCTTTCAGAAATTTTAATGAATCCATTCTTATCAATCAGATTAAAACCCAAATAAAGCTTTAATTCCAAAATCATGGCACAAAGCTATTAATCTTTGTCAAGTTTCGGTCTAGTTATTTGTTAAAAAAGGTTAAACAAACAGAAAGTACTGCACCGAAAGTACAAATAAAAGGAACAAAGTTTCGTAAAACCACCGTTTCTTGGCATTGCTAAAGTAGTAGGCCAGCAGCACTGCTCCGGGCGGCACGCAGAGCAGAAAATGCCATGTCCTGAAATCGGGTTTGAGGTAAAAACTGGCCCCCGAAACGATAAACATAAAAAACAACAGCTGGAAACTTTTCCTAGTACTGATAAAGCTTCTGAAAAAATTTTCGCGCAGTTGCAGCGATGCCAATATAATGATGATGATTACCGGTATGAGCACCAGGTAATCGTTATAATTGATTTTAAATACTGAAGGAAACTTATTGCCCAAAGGTTTCCATATCTGGTAAAAGGAGCTTAAATTATCATTCCAGTAATATAATACGGCCAGAAAAAAGAAAACAGTAATAAAACCGATCAGCCCTGCAACCCATTCTCGCCAGTTAAACGACCTAAAAAGCAACAAAGCCAAAAAGATCATCAGCAACATGGCCATAAAAGGAAAATAAACCAAGGTTCCGATGGCTATAATCATCCCGATATCGAAAACCGTAGTAATGGAATTGGCGCTTTTACCCAATTTTAAAAACTTATCGATGATCCAGATTAACAGAAAGTTGCAGATCAATGCCGGACTTAAAATCATAAACGGCATAAACAGACTCGTTCCGGTTACAAACATTAAGCCTGGCAGGAAACTGGGCTTGGCCAACAGATTATGGTTATTAACAATCCGGTTAAAAATCAAGGCCTGCAGGTAAACCAGTACCGCCGCAATAAAAATATTGGTTGGGGCGGTAAAGGCATTATCCAGATCTACGTTGATCAGCAAGCGGGCAAAGGGTTCGAGAAAATCGAAATTGAGCTGCGTAGGTGTTTCATAAAAGATAGCGATACGCATAAAAAATGTGTATGCCAGCAAGAATATGAGGTTAACTGGATTTAGCTTTCTAAACTGATTAATCATGCCTTTTTAAAGAGTAGGCAAAGTAAAGAAAAATAATTTAAGAGTGGGTAGAAAGCAAATGATGAAAAGTTCTATTTAAATCATCATCTTTAAAAAACCTATTTTACCGTAAACTGATAAACACCTGAATCTGATGTATTGCCTTCGGCATCTCTGGTGATAACCTTCCAATAATAGGTGTTTTTTGATTTCACTTCTATATCTGAAAATTTAGCTTCTTTTAAATTGCTTTTTATCAGGTCGGGTTTGGAGTTTAAAGAAAAATAAAGATCATAATCGATTATATCATTGTCTACGTCACTACCTTTCCATTCCAACGAAATTTTATTATTGGCTGGTTCAACAACAGCTGCCATTAGCGGACTAATAATTTCGGCAGGAAAAGGAGCGTAGGATACTGTTCCGGGCCCAGCATTATAAAACTTTCTTAACTCGCTTTGGGCCGTTTCGTTAACGGTTTGAGATTTGGATACAACATACCACGAATAGGGGGTGTTCCTATCAAGTGTCATTTCTAGTTGTAAATCGGCAGTAGTTTTATTGATAGTCTGATTGCTTAAAAGATCCCTGACAAAAAGCTCATAACTATCAGCGTTGGCCGCCTTCTGCCACTTAAATATAATGGCGCTTTTGGTTGCCGAAACAATTGCACCAGAAGTACAGGCTTCGTTTTGTGCCGGAAACAGTAAAACAGTTTTTTCGGGCAATGTTGATTTTTCCTTTTCCTCATCGTCCTTTTTGCAATTGACCAAAAGTACAGCCATAGCGAAAAAGTATATTAGTTTTCTCATTTCTTAATTACTTTATAAATAGATTTTTCACCATTATCAGCTACAAATTTTAGCAGATAAATTCCAGGCACCAGTTTATCAACAGCCATTGAAATAAACCCATTGTTTGAAACATATTTTCCTTTTAAAACAGCAATGCCAATCATATCCAAAATCTCGATATCCACTGTCTTAATTTCCAGATTGGGCAACTTAAGCGTTAACTGATCAACAAAAGGATTGGGATAAACAACATTATTATCGCCTGCTTGGAAGATTGTTTTATTGTAAACCCCTTGGCATAACTTATCGGTACTAACCTGTAGGTTATTTTCTCCAGCCTTTAGCGGCAGGTCTATCTGGCTACTGCCTGTTTGATAAGATTTACCATTAAGCATAATAGAATAGTTTTTCCCTCCAGAAAGCTGGAGCAATAACCTACCATCATTTCCTACCGTGCTGTAAACCGCTAAATCTTTTGGTTCCGTAATCACTAAATCATAACATTGGTTAAATGTCGGTTCGTTAGCCAACGTAATACATAAACTATAGGTTCCTGCAACAAGGTTTCCGATATCTAACTTATTATTAAAGGTATAAGTACTATTTATTGATCCGCTCAGCGTAACGGTATAGTTTAATTCTTTTGTCGATGTGATGCTGATTGCCCCATCGTTGCTTGTTCTACAACTTTCGCCTGTAACTTTTAAAGAGAAATTATTGGAGGGAAGAGAAAAAATTACATTTACAGCAATACTTCCCGAACTAGCATTTACCGATTTATAGGTAGCCACTACCGCATATAAACCTGTTTCTTTTGCCTCATAGCTGGTATTAACTGCACCTGATATTGCAACCCCATTCTTTGTCCACTGATAACTATATTCGGCCATTGGTGTTACCCTAAGCTCCACCCTTCCTCCTGTAACAAAAGTGGTGGCGCCTAGCGCATTAATAATTGGCTTGGCAAGGTGCACAAAACCTGGATAAATAGCGGTTCCGCCTTCGGTGGTTAATGATACATCTCCGCTCTGACCTGCACTAACGGTTGCTATTATCTTTGTATCAGAATACCTTATAACAGATGCAGCTGGTACCCCACCGAAAGTTACCGAAAGACCGTAAAGCCCAAAATTCTTTCCAGTTATGGTAATGGGAGTTCCTGTTATTGCTGCATTTTGACTCAATGAGGTAATGGTTGGAGGAGGGGCATAGGTAAATGTCCCTAAAGAACTATTTCCATTTTGGCTTTGAACCATAACATCACCACTACTCATGTTTGAGCTTAGTACTGCTGTAATTATTTTAGGGGAAACTATTTTAAACGAGCTAACCGGCTGGCCTCCAAAAGTTACTCTGGTCACTCCATCCAGGTTTTTGCCGGTAATGGTAACTACGCTCCCTGCGTATCCGAAATTTGGGGAGAACGAACTTATAGTAGGGAGCGGTATAATCGTAAATCCTTCTAAGCTAACTGTACCTCCAGTTGCCTTAATGAACACTGCTCCCGAGCTGGCGTCCGATCCTACTACAGCCTCTATATAATCACTATTGTTAACCCTAAAAGAGCTTGCCGGAACATTACCGATACTTACCTCCTTAACTAGATAGAAATTTGAGCCCCTGATTACCACGGTAGCGCCAGGTTTGGCAATTGACGGCGTAAATGAAGTGATGGTTGGTGGACCAATGATTGTAAAGGATGGATACCATGTTGCCTGTCCTTTTGCGGTGGTAACTACCACAGGCCCACTTGCTCCTTTTCCAACAACAAAATTAATCACTGTTGAAGAAACCACGGTATACGAAGCTACATTTTGGCCGGCAATAGTAACAGCAGTTACATTTGTAAAACCACTACCATTTATTGTTATCACCTCGCCCTCACCACCGAACATGGGAGAGAAACTGTACATTACCGGGGCTATTTCGTTATAGGTAAAGCCAGTTAAACTTGCTGCCCCCAAAGGGGTCACAACTTTGACTTCTCCTGTTGCGCCCAAACCAACATTTGCCCTAATAGATTGAGGGGACACAACTGTAAACTTTTCGGCCTCTACGCCTCCAAAGCTAACGCTAGTGGCACCAGTAAAACCTAATCCTTGTATTAAAACCTCTGTATTTGCAGAAGCTGCTTTTGGTGTAAATGAAGCAATACCAACGGGATCGACCTTTGCATTTTTATATATAGAAATAGAATTTACCTTATAGTTTAAATGGGCAATATCTGTTCTACCATCATCATCAAAATCTGCAGTAATTATTCCCCTCGGTCCCCCATTAGTCTTATAATCAACATTGCCCGCAATCATAAATTTATCAGCTGTTGATAAATTTCTATGGATGCTAAACATATCGCTTTCATCAATGCTAGCCGTATAATCTATTTTGCCATCACCATCCAAATCGCCAACAGCATGGCTTATGGCTGGGTTATATAGGGAATAGCTACCATCATTCTCAAATTTAATATTCCCTTCTGTGCTTTTATTTAGTAAGAGTCGAAAATATCTGCCTTGGGTTATTACCAAATCCATTTTTTCGTCACCATTAATATCTACAATTGATACTACATCAGGTACCACAGTCATACCAGTATAGTTAGACAGGTTGGCTGGTACTTTAAAGGTAACCCCTCCACTGTTGGTCGTATTTAGAAATACATAATAACTTGGAGAACCTGCATTATTGCCGATGGCAATATCAACTTTGCCATCGCCATCTAAATCCCCAACGGCAAGCCCCCTGGCAATATTGGGAAGCGGGAGTGCCTGTTCTACATTAAAACTTAATGCAGCATCAGTTCCTATATTTTTTAATATTGTAATCGACTTATCATCTTTATTACTAAGGGCAAGATCAGTTTTTCCATCATGATCAAAGTCTCCAGATGCAAGGCTTAGCGGAACGTGTGGTGTAGCTATATCAAATCTGTTTAGAAAAGATATATTTCCCTTTGTACTGTTATTTCTGAAAACAGATATGGAATTGTTACCATTTGCGATTACAACATCCTGTTTCCCGTCACCATCAAGATCAACATCTAAAAAGTGATTGGCCCCGGTTAAAATTGAAAAATCCGATCTGGTAAAAGAAACCGTACCATTGGTAGTGGTATTCATAAACACTGAAATAGCAGCATTATTTAGGGTAACCAGATCAATTCTTCCATCTCCATCTATATCCGCAACAAAACTATCAGTAGCTTTTTCGAGAGCCGGAAAATCTGTTTTTTGGGCAAATGAGCTGGGCATAAATCTAAAATCAGCCTTACTTCCCTCAAAAGTATTGATGAATGGCTTAGCAGAATAAGCAACCAATTTGTTTTTGACCACCGATATTGGTCGATAAACGCTTCCGGCAGGAACCTTTACAGTGATGCTTGTAGAAGATGCAGAGATGATTTCTGCCTTTACACTTCCAAAATATACCTGATTATCAGCTGCTGTGCTACCAAAGTTATCACCGTTAATTATTACGGTAGCACCTACAATACCTGAAGCCGGACTAAACGATTTTATTTCAGGAGGTACCTCGCCAGGCTGATCATATATATAAACAAAGCCATCTAATGTACCTGCCCCCTCAGTACCAGTAACCGTTACAGTGCCCGAGCCGCCTGCGGCTATTTTGGCAACAATAGTTGTAGCAGAAGTTACGGTGAAAGAGCTGCATACAATGCCACCAAACCTAACATCGGTTACACCAGTAAAGTTCTTTCCTGTTATAGTCACCTCGGTTCCTAACCTAACATTGTTGGGCGAGAAAGAAGAAACAACAGGTAAATTGCCAATTACTCTTTTGTTAATAATTTTTACGATGCAGCCAGTTTGAGCAGAAGTTAAAACTGCGATATCGGTTATTCCGTCTTTATCAAGATCTGCTACAGAAATTCCAATGGCATGTGAGCTAATATTGATTGCTACCGGAGGCATAAAAGAGCCAATATTAATCACTCCGCGCTCAGAACTATTTCTCAAAATGGAAATCGTGTTTTCAACCCAGTTGCTCACTATTAAATCCGGTTTTCCATCACCATCAATATCTCCGCTTTCCATATAACTTGCTCCATTGGCAACTGGAATAGTTACCCTCCCAGCGAGCGAAGATGCATTTATAGTTCCAACAGTACTCTTATTGTAAAATAGTGCAATCCCCTCATTGTTACTAGCTGCAATATCCGGTTTGCCATCGCCATCAAAATCATCGACAACAACACAGTCAACTCCTGCTACATCGAATAAGACCTTTGGAGCAAAAGAATTCACATCTATAGTATAGTTTTTTATTGTATTTCTTAGGATAGATATACTTCCGCTTCCATTACCTACAACCAGATCTTGTTTCCCATCTCCATCAATATCAGCTATCCGCACAAAAGCCGGACTACTACCAACTTCAAAGTATTGGGCGGTAGCGAAAGAGTATCGGTCAATTGTACCCTTCAAACTTTTATTCCATAAAACATTAATAAATTTTCCTCCATCACCATAGGGATTTTGGGGGCTGAGACTATTCTCTGCTACTATAATTTCAGGTTTACCATCACCATCCAGGTCTCCTATGGCCAGAACTCTGGGCCCAGGAGCACTACCAAATTCAACTTGATCCATAAAACTACCGCCAGCAGAAAGATTATTTCTATATACCGATAATGATTTGCCATAGTTATTCCCTACCACAATATCCAGATAGCCATCAGCGTCAAGATCGGCTATTGTTACTCCTTCAGGCTCATAATCAGTAGCTTTTGTATAAGTGGCTTCATTAACAGCTCCATTCATATAAATACCAACCGTATGATTTCCACGATTAGAAAGTACATAATCCATGATGCCATTATTATCTAAATCCGCTATAGCCATCGACTTTGATTCTCTGCTATTTCCAAAGGAGGAAAGAATACTAAAATCCTTTTTTGCAATACTCTTTTTTGTAGGAAAGATAGGTATAAAAGGTTTTGAAGAATATCCGATAAGGCTGGTATTGATATTTAAAACAGAAATCGGCTGGTGCGAAGCCCCTGCAGGAACAACTGCTTTTATCTGCGTTTCGGAGGCAGCAGTAATTTGTGCTTTAACACCCCCAAAAAATACGATGTTGCTTGCAGCATCTCCAAAATTTTTTCCGGAGATGGTTATGGTCGATCCCATCTCGGCTGCAATTGGCGAAACCGACTGTACCAAAGGCGGTTGAGCTACCCGGTTAATAAGCAAGCTTAAATTATTGTTCTCTATATGCTGGATAAAAATATCCGGATAAGGATCGAAACTAAATTTGCCAATTACCAATAATTTGGGGGTTCCGCTAACTGATAGATTTACATGTTCAGCCATCCTGATCTTGTTTTCATCCGGATTAAATAAATTCCTTTTTACTCCAATGTACTTTCCGCCATAGGCAAAAACAATATCAGGCCTGCTGTCACCATCAATATCTGCAATTTTTACAGAAGTAATATACTCAGATGAAGTATTGCCAACAATATCAGTCCGGCTCTTAAAAGAAATATCCCCAACGGAGCTATTTTCAAATACCCACATTCTATTCTGGTTGTAGTTGTTAGTCGCGTCGGCTAAAATAATCTCAGGCTTTCCATCCTGATTGAGATCGCCAACTGTTGCAACGGTGGCATCATTGGATCCATTGAGTACAATCCGCTGCGTGCTAAATACTACATTATCGGGTATAGATTTATTTTGAAGAATGAACATCTCAGATGATTTTCCACCAAGAATCAGATCTGGCTTGCCATCATTATTTAGGTCTTCTGCAAGAATATAATCTGGAGATAAGTTTTGATAGAAATCTCTTTTCGGAACAAAAGCATTGGAATCAAAAACAGTACCTGTGTATTGGTTCTTTAAAATAGTGAGAAAACCTCCCGCACTTCCGGTAACAATATCAGGTTTACCATCCCCATCTGCATCAAATACAGCCAGCGAAATTGGGGTTGCCGCTGTAGAAAAATCTACCTTAGGTGCAAAAGATGACGCGGTAATATTAGCCCCTGAGGTAGATTGATTAATTAAAACAGAAATCGTACCGGCTACTTTGTTTACCGTAACCAGATCTAGCTTGCCATCCATATTAACATCGGCAATTCTTACCATTTGTGGCCCTGAACCAGTTGCAAGGGCAACACGAGCATTATAAGCGAAACCATTTGGGCTTGATGTTTTGTTATTATAGATAAAAATAACGTTCAGGTCGCTATAACAGGAAACCAATTCGGGTTTACCGTCTCCGTCTAAGTCGCCGGCATCTATGCCCGCAACAGTTGAAGGGGTAACAACACCTTTATCGATTGCTATTGTCGGATCAAAAAAATCAGAAGAATTAAATTTATTGTTTGAATTAAATGCCGGGATAAATGCATTACTAGAACTAGCCTGTAAACCAGTTTTAGTATTTAAAACAGTGATCTTATTCAATTCTGCTGTTTTGGGGACAAGCACTGTAAGCTGCGCTTTGCTAGCTGAAATTACGGTTGCCCTTATTGAGCCGAAAAACACTTGATTGGCCGATATTTGGTCAGAGAAGTTAATTCCAGTAATCGTTACCGTTTCGGCTTCCTTCGCCGCTATTGGTGAAAAACTAGTAATTATGGGCGCCTGAACAATATCTTGGGCAAAAAGGCAGGTTAGGGAAAATAAAAATACGGTAAAGAAAACTAATATAAATCTTTTAATCATTGAGAGCCAGGATGTAATGTTAGCCCAAAAATAATTTATTAAATCATATTATTTAATATTTTAAGAAATAAAGCGAATAATTACCAACTATTTTCGTACAAACACTTATTGTTTTAACAACAATTTTAAAGCCTCGCATATTTCTTCACCATATCATCAATAATCTTTGCGGTTTCATCTGGGAAATCAAATTCGTGCTGCTGAGGGTTTTCTACCCACTGTTTAATAACAGGCAGCCAGTTGCTAGAACTTCCCCAAATAACAGGCAGGCCAAACTGTTTTAGGGCATAGGCATTACATTGCTGCTCAAACTGGAAACGCATAGGCGCAACCAACAGTTTTTTCTTTAGGTAAAGTGCTTCAGCAGGTCCTTCAAAGCCTCCGCCCGTAAACAGGCCCTCACAGGTGGCCAGACTTTTATTAAATTTTTCGTTGTTAACCGGCTCTACAAAAACATTAGCTTCCTGATAAGCCACCTTACTGTGCTTAGAAAAAACCTCCCATTTAATATTTGGAATCTGCGTTAGCAGTTTTACCAATCGCTTATCATCAATAGCCGGAAGATACACAGTATAATGACCTAAGTTTACACTTTCGAGGTTTCTGATCTCTGCCCTGATTACCGGCGTGTGGATAAAAGTATCATAACGGTCGAAATGGAAACCAATGTGATATTTAGTGGGTGCATAACGGCTTAAAATAAGCTTACCCCAATCTAAAGTTTTTGGCCGTGGCACTTTTTTAGATTTAAATGCCGCCTGATGGCTCAGCGAAACACATTCTATACCCTGCAGCTTACAGGCCCATGCGCTTACCGGTTCAAAATCGTTAACAATTAAATTATAATCTTTAAGCGGAAGCTGTTTCATGTCTTTTCTGAAACGGAAAAGATTCATGTTCAGCCAGGTTTTGAAATGGTCTACCCCGCCTTTTTTACCAAAAATAAAACTGAAACCATGCAATTGATATTTCACCGGCTGGCTCAGTTTAACATCAGCCTGCGTTCCGCTGACCAAAATATCCAATTCGCCATATTTCTGCAGCAAGGGGATAATTTCCCGCGCTCTACTGATATGACCGTTTCCTGTTCCCTGTATTGCGTAAAGTATCTTCATTTATGCCCGAATATCTAAAATTATTGGGCAATTTCATATTTTATATTCTGTAAAAGAATATTTATATCCAGTTTGCTTTTCAAATCTTCCGCATCCGATAGAATTCCTTCATCTAGCTCATCCTTGGTAAAATGCTGGTGTTCATACTTAAAAACCGTCCACTCCTGGTTTATATACTCCAAAGCAGTTAAGCTTTCTACCCAATCGCCGCTGTTTAAATATGTAACGCTGCCATCCTCGGTTTTAATGTCCCTTTTTTCGGCCTGATGGATATGACCACAAACCACATAATTATAGCCTTTTTCGATGGCCAGTTCTGCTGCAGTTTGCTCAAAACTATTGATGAATTTAACAGCATCTTTAAACTTGGCCTTTATTTTTTTCGAGAAACTCATTTTTTCCCTTCCAAAAGCGGTAAGCACCCAGTTAACAAAACTATTGATGAGGATCAAAGTATCGTAACCAACTGCACCCAACTTGGCCAGCCATTTAGAATGCTGCATGGTTACATCGAAAACATCGCCATGGAAAAACCAGGCTTTTTTACCGTTCAGTTCGAGAATCAGTTTATTTTGAAGATGAAAGCTACCCATTTCCATTCCGTCGAATTTCCGCAGCATTTCATCATGATTGCCCGTTAAATAATGAACCTGAACGCCCTCGGCTACAAACTTCATCAATTTGCGGATAACCTTCATGTGCGATTCGGGCCAGTAGCTTTTACTAAACTGCCAGATATCGATGATATCGCCATTTAAAATCAATGTTTTTGGTTTAATGCTTTTCAGGTACTTCAACAGTTCCTTAGCGTGGCAGCCATAGGTGCCCAAATGTACATCGGAGATTACGACTACATCGACATTTCTTTTATCCATAAACGGGAAATTTTAGGGGGAAAAATCTTGTTACCGCCTGAGTAAAGCAGTTTAGAGGTAAACCAGCTATTCTACCATTCCTCTTCCTCATCGAGTTTTACCTCAAAGGGGCTAAAGAAATAAAGTACAACAATTAATAAACACACGGCAAAAAATGATTCTAACATATCATCTGATTTTACAATACAAAGGTAAGACGCTGTTTATCAAACAAATGTTACGGCATTGTTAAATTATTATGGTATTTGCAAAAGTATGTTAAAATGACGCTTAGCGGTTAATTGGTTCACTTGTGATTGGTAAAGCAAACTGCCAATTGAGAACCGCATATTGATTAAGCGGTTAATTGTATAAATTGGTTAACTGAACCGATAGCGTTATAGAAATAACAACCTCGGAGGGGCTGATAATCCCTTTAAAACGCATTCATGCTATTTTGGAAAGCAATAACATCGCTTTTCGGCATCTACAGTCCCGCCCTGCGCTTCAAATCCTCGCCCTCGTAACCTCGGGCTGTGGGTTTTAGGCTATGGTCGCGTTTAGGTGGCAAAGCCCGTGGTACTATTTAAGGTTTTATAGCACACGCCAAACAAACCTTTGTTCATAAACCTGGCAGAGCGGTTAGCCCGCAGTGAAGCGTAGCGAAACGAGGACTATAAGCGATGACAGGGCGGAAGCAGCTATGAAACACGGAACCGTACATTTTCTAAAAAAGCCGTCATCCCAACCGCACATTGCCAAGTGGAACAAACCGTAATCTCGACCAGAATTTCACTACCAAAAAACAAAACCCCGCAAGATTAAAATCCTACGGGGTGTAAATCTATTCTATAAAGAAACCCTAAGCTTTAACTGCTTTCTTTTTCTTCTTCTCTTCGCTATAAAATCCAAAACCCAGTCCGGCCAATAATAAGATCGATCCGGCTAGAGAAATCTTCTCGCCTGCGTAGTAAGCTGTTGGGTGGAAAATGAATTCCAGTTTATGGTTACCTCCCTCTAACTGAGCTGCGCGTAAAACATAATCGGCTCTAAAATATGGCTTCTCAACACCATCGATGTACATTTTCCAGCCCTTGTTGTAATAAATCTCCGAGAAAACGGCAATTACATCTTTAGCTGAAGAATACTCGTAAGTTAAATGATCAGGGTTGTAATTGGTTAATTTAATAAAGCCTTCCTGTCCTGTACCTAAGCGTTTGGTATCAATCATGTTTTTAAAGCTCTCATCAACAATGGCTTCTTTTTTGGCATCGAAACTGCTAATCGCCTTCATTTCTTCGTCGGCATTTTTAGCATATTGAACACTTTGTACAAACCAGGCATTACCTGCAGCGGTAGGGTTACGCTGCATTTTGTACGATCCATTTTGAGGATCCTGTGTAATGATATATTTGGTATTCAACATATCCAAAACATCCTGGTTAATGCTTTTGGTTAATTGGTTATCAACCAGTTCCTGAAAACGTTTTAACCTAGCCGAGTGGAAACCACCAACTGTTTTATGAAAATAAGACGTTTCTGCACTTTTAAACGGATCGCCCAACGATAAGTCGAAAACCCTAAAGTTCGGATCTTTATCGGCCGAAATGAAATTATCCACATCCCTTGGTTGATAGTGGTTATTGAGATCCGATTTACTTACAAAATTCTGGTTGTTTAAATAACGACGGTCTACCTGCCATAAATCGATCAGAACAAACAAAGCCAATAAGCCAAAGGCCAATTGCATATTCATTTTTTTGGTGATAAAAGCCCAGGTAATACCAAATCCAATTGCGATAAACAATAATGTACGCAAGGCATCGGCACGGGCCAAAGCCACACGGTCTGAAACAATGGCATTCAAAATTTCCATTGCCGCACCTCTGTTATTCTGCAGTGTTTGCGTTAAGGCATCCAAAATTTGCGGCTGGTTAGCCTGTGTAAAGCTGAAAAACGCTGTTGGCAATATGGCAACAATCAAGGCGAAGCCACCTGTAATACCTGCAGACCAGGTTAAACGCTGAACCAGATACTTTTGGTCGTATTTACCATCCTGCGCTTCCTTAATGGCCAAAACAGCCAATAATGGAACAAGGAAACCAACAACAGCCAATATCGATTCAACTGCTCTGAATTTGTTATATCCAGGCAGGTAATCGAAAAATATATCCGAAATTAGCGGGAAGTTCTGTCCGAATGATAAGAATAAAAGCAAAATGCTCGTTCCTAAAATCCACCACTTCCAACGGTGTTTTACGATGAACAATCCAAAAACAAACAGGAAGCAGATAATAGCCCCAAAATAATAAGGACCTGATGTACCCGGTTTATTTCCCCAGTATTGGTTGGTTCCCAAATTCTGGGCCACATAACCTATCGCCTGTCTTGGATCTACACCTTGAAGGTTTTTTTCAACCGCTTTATAGGTATTGCTTTCAGGTTTGATAATTTCGTCGATACTGCTCGCACCACCATAAATATTTGGAATCAAGAAAGAGAAACTCTCTCCAACACCCTGGCTCCACTGGTATGCATATGCTTTATCCAATCCATTGGCAGGCTCTGCTTTATCGGTTGTTAGGTTAGATTTACCACGGATAGTTTCCTTACCATACTCATAGGTTGTCCATAAAGTACCAGCGTTTACCAATACCGCAAGCAAAATACCAGCAAAAATATAAGCTATAGATTTACCAAAAACGGCCAATTGTTTTGCCTTAAATGCATGGTAAAGTTCAATACAGGCCAAAATAAACAACGCCATAAATAAATAGTACGTCATTTGGATGTGGTTTGAACGGATTTCCAAAGCCATAAAAAGTGCCAGTAAACTTCCGCCAACCAGATAACGCCCACGGAGCGTAAGAATTATCGCCGCCAGAATAGGAGCGAAGAAGCCAATGGCCAAGGCCTTGTTGCTATGGCCCGCAGCAATAATAATAAAGTTGTATGAGGTAAATGCAAAGGCAATTGCACCGGCCGCAGCAAGCCACGGGTTTATTTTTAATACACAGAATAGTAAATACGCCCCTAAAAGATATACCAACACCGTGCCGACAGGATCAGGAAATACACCTTTAATTACGTCGATGCCATATGTGGTAATGTTTAATGGATACTGGACCCAAATCTGGTAAGCAGGCATACCACCAAACATCTGGTTAGTCCAAAGTGGCCCTTTGCCATCTTTTTCCTTAATATCCATAATTTCTTTCTGCATGGCTTTTGCCTGCAAAACATCGCCCTGCTGTGGCGCTTTACCCTGCAAAACAGGACTGAAGTAGGCAAAAGTTATGACTACAAAAAATGCAATTATGGCGAGGTGTATGCCATTTTTATTAAACCAGTTATTCATTAAGGTTTGTTTAAGTTTAAACGAACGTCAAAAATAAAAAATTGGGCGGTATAAAAAAGTAATAAATTAAATGCATGGCGAATAAAAAATTAGATTTGTAAGAGAGAATAAAAATTTAACCCATTTATGATGAGAAAGTTTGCAGTTACAGTTACACTTTTAGTTCTATCTTTTACTGCTTTTTCGCAGATTGTAAGCTTCAGTAAGGGAGAAATCAAACAGCTTAAAAGTCAGATCAAAAACAACCAAAACACTAAAAAATTATACACTGGTTTTGAAAAAGCTGCTTTAAGCTATCTTCAAGAAGTCCCAAACCCTGTTGATACAATCCGTACGGAAGGTTTATTAAAAGGCAACCCAAAGAAAGAGCGAACTAGGGCTGCGCTGGCCGATATGAATAAAATGTTTGTGCTCGCGTTACAGTACCGCTTAACTGATGATCAAAAATATTTGAACAAATGTGCAGAATTTCTGGGGGCCTGGGCCAAAGTTAACCGCCCTAACGGCGATCCGATTGATGATACCAATTTAGATAAGGGTATAGAAGCTTACGACCTGATTAAAGAAAATATTACAGCTGCAGATAAGAAACAGATTGGCCAGTGGCTTGCTGAAACAGCTTCCACTGAAATTAACAGTAAACGGATGAAGGCTGGATGGGCCACAGCGGTTAACAACTGGAATGCGCACCGCCTTAAAGTAGTTGGTGAAATTGGTTATGCATTAAACAACCCTGACTTTATTAGTTGGACCATCAACAACCTTAAAAGCCATATCAACGTCAATCTATATGCCGATGGCACCAGCCTTGATTTTAAGGAAAGGGATGCCATGCACTATCATATTTATGATTTAGAGCCCATGCTCAGGTTAGCCATTATGATTGATAGGGCAAAGGGACCAAATTTTTATGCTTACGAAAGTGAGAAAGGATCGTCTGTAAAAAAATCGGTAGAATGGCTGATTCCTTACATCAACGGCGAAAAACAGCACGAAGAATACGTGCACACTACCGTTAAGTTCGACCGCGATAGGGCAAAAAACAATGAACCCGGATTTGCTCCCGGAACCATGTTTAAGCCCGATTTAGCCCTGCCTGTATTAAAGCTTGCCGTATATTTTGATAGCGGACAAAGCAACCTGTTAAAAAAGATAAATGGAGCTGAGGAGGATTGGCAGATGGTACTGGATAATATACAGCGGGACAGTAGGCAGCTTTCAAAATAAATAAAGTTTCAATAATTTTTGAAAGTTTAAAAATAACTTTATATTTGTGTATGGAATTGGCAGCAGCAAAATTAAAATTTATAGAGGCTTGGGGCAAATTAGGCTCTGAATGGGGAATTAACCGTACCATGGCCCAAGTTCATGCCCTGTTATTGATCTCTCCAGAAGCACTTACCACCGAAGAAATTATGGAGGCCCTAAGTATTTCGAGAGGAAATGCAAATATGACCCTCCGCGATTTGATTGGATGGGGTTTAATTGAAAAGCAGCACAAAGCCGGCGAACGCAAGGAGTATTTTTTTGCGGATAAAGACGTATGGAATATTTCGCGCCAGGTAGCCAAAGAGCGTAAAAAAAGGGAATTGGAACCTGTTTTAAAGGTTTTAAATGAACTATCAAATGTAACGGGAGATGAGAAAGACCCCGAATACAAAACTTTTAAAAAATCGGTAACGGATATTAATAAGCTTGCAAGCAATGTAGATAAAACTTTAGAAACGATGCTTAAAGCGGAAGAAAGCTGGTTTTGGGGATCGGTATTGAAAGTATTTAAGTAGATTGGAGACATGAGATTGGAGACTGGAGTAGCAAGACAGGTTTAATTCAAACCTCATACCATAATAAAAGCCTTACACATCATTCGGCTTTATTTTTTAATACAAACTTTCAATTTTTACTGAAAATATTAAAATTAACATAACATGAAAACGCTTAACAACCATGTGATTTTATTCGACAATGAATGCCCGATGTGCTATGCTTATACCAAAGCATTTGTAAAAACAGGTTTACTGGCCAAAAACAGTCGCGAAGCCTACCAGAACATGCCACAGGATATCTGCCCTTTGGTAGATAGGCAAAGAGCAGCCAACGAAATTGCCCTTGTAAATACTGAAACCGGCGAAGTTACCTATGGTATTCAGAGTATATTCAAAATTATTGCACATGCCATGCCTTTCTTTAAACCCCTGTTTTTGTTCAGTCCATTTATTTACCTTATGCATAAATTTTATGCCTTTATTTCATATAACCGCAAAGTAATTGTCCCAGCTGCTGTTAAAGAAAACACCTTTCAGCCCAGCTTTAAAATCCATTACCGGATTGCCTATTTGCTTTTTACCTCGCTGCTTACCGCCTATGTGCTCACAGCATATGCACACCTGCTTACCGATTTTGTACCCTTTGGTGGGCAATACAGGGAATATTTTATTTGCGGAGGACAAATGTTTTTCCAAGGAGCCATTATCTGGGTTCATAGAAAAGAAAAATTATGGGAATACCTGGGCAATATGATGACCATTTCTTGTGCTGGCGCTTTTGTTGCTACCAATCCTTGTTTTGGCAAAATATTTCAATATCCCTTCGACAGTTATAATAGGCTATTTTTTAGCCGTTGCCGGATTGATGTTTTTGGAACACCTGCGCCGGAGTAAAATATTAAAACTAGGTATACTGATGAGCATCACCTGGGTAATTTACCGCTTAATCGTTTTGGGATTAATATTAAATTTTTAACATGATGCGTTATAATAAAATTATCCTAGCGGGAGGAAATGGTTACTTAGGAACCGTGCTAGCCAAACACTTCAGTTTGCTTGCTGATGAAATAGTTATACTATCCAGAAAACCAGGTATGGATACCCGTAATATTAAAACTCTTATATGGGATGGGCAACAGGTTGGCCAATGGGCCGATAGTTTGAATGGTGCCGACCTATTGGTTAATTTGTGCGGTAAAAATGTAAATTGTAGGTACACCCAAAAGAACCGGGAAGAAATTATCAATTCAAGGATTATACCAACCCGGTTACTTGGAAAAATAATTGCTGAGCAGGAAAATCCACCTAAACTTTGGATCAACATTACTTCTGCCACCATTTATCGCCATGCCGAAGATCGTCCTCAGGATGAAATAAACGGCGAAATCGGAACCGGCTTTTCTGTTGAAGTTTGTAAAGCCTGGGAAAACAGCTTTTTTAAAACCGAAACTCCAAAAACCAGAAAGATTGCCTTGAGGATGGGAATTGTTATTGGCAGAAAAGATGGCGCTTTTCCACGCTTGCTCAACCTGGTTAAATTAGGAATGGGCGGAAAGCAGGGTAATGGTGAGCAATATGTAAGCTGGGTTCACGAAGAAGATGCTGCACGGAGCATACTGTGGCTGTTCGAGCATCCAACTATTGAAGGGATTATCAACTGTACAGCTCCAGCACCTGTAAAAAATCATTTCTTCATGCATGCGATCAGACAGGTGTTTGGAATGCCCATAGGTTTACCCGCTCCGGCATGGCTATTGGTCATAGGCGCAAAAATTATCGGCACGGAAACGGAGCTGATTTTAAAAAGCAGATGGGTTAAGCCTACGCTACTTCTGAAAAGCGGTTTTAAATTTAAATATCCAAAAATTGATGTGGCTGTCCTACAGATCTTGGATCCGGAAGTTTAAATTGATAAGTATCCACTGGTTAGAACTATAAAATATTAAAAGATGCCAACCATTAAGCTAACAACCCTAATTAATGCGCCTATAGAAAAGTGTTTCAATTTATCCAGAAGTATCGATCTGCACGTTAAATCGATGAAGAGCAGCAACGAACAAGCTATTAGTGGCAAGCAAAACGGGTTGATATCGCTCGGGGAACAGGTTACCTGGCAGGCCAAACATTTTGGGATACCTTTTAAAATGACAAGCAAGATCACCTTTATGGAGGCCCCTACTTTATTTATAGATGAAATGATCAGCGGTCCATTTATAAAGCTCCATCACCAACATCTATTTAAAACCAAAGGTACTCAAACAGACATGACTGATGTTTTCGAGTTTCATGCACCATTTGGTATTCTTGGCGAGATAGCAGAACAATTGTTTCTTAAACGCTATATGGAGATGTTATTGATTGAAAGAAACTGTTTTATCAAAGCCGAGGCTGAACACAATCATAAATAAAAAACCCCGAAGCAGGTTCGGGGTTCAGTTTTATTTTACTTCTTCGTAATCTACAAAGTCGCCAAGTTTATCTGTTTTACTTTGATCAGGTTTTGGAGGCATGTAATCTATCGAAATAGAACCTTCGGGTTTCGACCGTCTCTGTTGTTGCTGCCCTGTGGCCTGGCTTTGCATTTTGCTTGCCAGGTTATTAAACAGCATTGGAAGTATCAGCCTGATCAGCATTCTGATTAGCCAAAGTACCAATATGGTGATGAAAATAAATTTTACTAATGCCATTCTTTAATTTACTGTTAATACAAATATAGACGTCGCAATATTTATTTTGTTACTTTTTTAGCCTTTAATTGCAATTTGATTACAAATATAATACGCAAATAAGCCTATAAAGGTTTTAACCAAACTTTTATAAATTTCTCTTTGTTCATCAATTCATCTTCAGTGGTTATGATTTCCACCTCTTTTACCATATCGCTTGCGATGTAAAAATCAGCATAATTGGTCAATCTTCTTTGCTCGATAAAAACAGGCAGGTTCCGATACTTCTTTTTAATTTTGAAGTTTTTAAGTAAATCTTCCAATCCGTAAAGCTTCGACCCATTCTTTAAATTAATGATAACAGCCCCATTTTGTGCACTAGCCCCATACGTTGACGTAGCAGACACACCTTTAAGCACATTCATTGACTGAATGCTGGAAGGCTGGATATATTCTCTTACAATATCGCCATGCACTACAACGCCATTCACTACCCATAAGGGTTGGTTAGCAATTATCCCGGCCCTTGATGGCGCACAGATCCTAATTTTTTTTGGATCATAAGCTGTATCCTTTTCTGCAGGATTTCTATTAGGCTCAACTGATACCTGAGCCGATGCACTGCCAACAGTTACAAAAAATAAAAAACAGAGATAAATGTATTTCATCATTCTTCAACAATTTCAGCTACGCGGCCAACCTGACCATCTTCGAGCCTTACTTTTATCCCTCTTGAATGAAATGCTGAAGAAGTAAGCAGATCTTTAACGATACCGTAGGTAATGTTTCCCGATCGCTGATCTTTCTTCAAAATAATTCCAACTTCTAATCCTGGATAAATGTCTTTTCTGTTTTGCCCGTCCATTGTGCTGTATTGAGATGATGAATAAAACATCAAAATTCCATAATAATTTTGAATATCTATGGTAGTTTACTAAAATCTATTTCTGGTTTTTTACCCGTTGAGGTTCTGGTGAATATTTTTCTTGGCGTTGTGTAATCATTAAAAAAACCACCGTTCTTTAAATAAAATGCGCCTTTATCTATTCCTCCCTGATAATCCAGCCTGTAACCTTTTGCACCGGTATTATCGGTGGTAAAACGGGCCGATTTTAATTCAGTCCAGGTTCCCTTATCATCGCATATCCATTGGTTATCAAATAAAACCTTTCTTGATAAATCGCCCTGCACAGGCGAAAAGTTCTCCAAAAAAGAATGGAAGCGCTTTAAATACGTTTTGGTCTGCGGCCTGGTAAAACTGGCTATCAACTGCCATTTATTGCTTTCGGGCGCAAAAAAGTAAGCGGTATAGGTGGTTAGGCTATCTTTTCCGGGTACACCATGAAGCAAAAATTTATAGGTATTTCCGGCCTTCCACATGTAATTTAAATAACTCTGTCCGCCGGATCCTTCGTTTCCAAACTCTCCGGTATGCACATTATCTCCTTTTTTAAGCATTTTAATTTTATGCGATTCGGGTATACTTTTAGGATCATCTGTGTTGAATGGGCTCCAAACAGAAAAAAGGATATGCCTTTCAGTCGGACTGTTTACCTGCATACCAAAATATCCTTCACCAAAACCATTGGCCATAAAATAAGAGCCTAAAATATCTTCGCCTTTTGGCACCGTTACTTCGTTATAATACCACTCTGCGTTAAGGTTTTCGGGCTGTTGGTAATTTAAGTGAACAGAAGGCCCACGTCGGCCCCAGTGAAAAAAGTTGCCTTCGTTATTTTTTACGTAGGCAGTTTTACCTTCAATGGCTGTTCCAGTAAGGGCCAAATTCTGTATTGATGGAAACTTGCTTCCACTTTTACTTATCCCTTTAATGCTTAATGCAACATAGCCGGTATCCTTAACGGTCCATTCGCCAATTTTGCCATCAAAGGCTTTGCTGTCATCAAAGTTTATTTTTTTTGGTTGGTTATTGATGGAAAACTCCAATGTGGATTGGCCATCGATTAAAGGTTTATCGCTTAAAGAAACCATTATGGTACCAGGCTTAGAAACCCTGAAATAGACTGTAAAGTATTCTTTTTGATCAGACCAGTTTACAATGCCCCGGTTAGACAGGGTTCTTCCGGCATCCTGGTGCAGGGAACTGTAGGCATTACCGCCGAGTGGAAGGGTAATTGTGGTAGCATTTTGGGCATAGGTTTTTAGCCCCATAGCGCTGAGTACGATCAGCGTTACTAGTTTTAAAGATTTCATTTGATGATTTTTAGATAACTTATTGAATTACAATTCTAGCGCTAATTATCTAAAAACCATTCATTAAAACCAAATCGTTACTTACCGAATTTCTCGTTAAACATTTTCTCCAGGGCAAACATTTCATCACGCAATTTTGCGGCCTGTAAAAAGTCCATATCCTTTGCGGCTTTCTGCATATCCTTACGGGTATTGTCAATTGCGCGCTGCAGCTCGGCCTTACCCATATACTGCACAATTGGATCGGCAGCGATACTGATTTCGGCATTTTCTACATAGGCTCTTGCTTTGTTATCACTGGCTTTTTGAGAGAAATCGAGCACAGAGGTTTGCTCCAAAATTGCCTCGCGCGATTTGCCTACGGTTTTTGGCGTAATGCCATGCTCCAGGTTATAGGCTATCTGTTTTTCCCTACGTCTGTTGGTTTCATCAATTGTTTTTTCCATGCTGTCGGTAATGCCATCGGCATACATAATTACACGGCCCTTATCATTACGGGCTGCACGGCCAATGGTTTGGATCAACGATTTTTCGGAACGTAAGAAACCTTCTTTATCGGCATCCAAAATAGCCACCAATGTTACTTCTGGTAAATCTAAACCTTCACGCAGGAGGTTAATCCCAACCAGTACATCAAATTCGCCCAAACGTAAACCACGGAGAATTTCTACCCGTTCTAAAGTTTTAATTTCGGAGTGTATGTACCTGGTTTTGATGTTTAAGCGGTCCAGATATTTGGTTAGCTCCTCGGCCATACGCTTGGTTAAGGTGGTTACCAGAATACGTCCACCATCTTTAATGGTAAGATCTATCTCATCCAACAAATCATCAACCTGGTTAATTGCCGGCCTGATTTCGATAACTGGATCTAATAGTCCGGTAGGCCTAATAACCTGCTCTACCACTACGCCTTCCGATTTTTCCAGTTCGTATTCGGCAGGTGTTGCACTCACATAAATGGTTTGTGGGGCAAGGGCTTCAAATTCGTTAAAGTTTAGTGGCCTGTTATCAAGCGCAGCAGGTAAGCGGAAACCATATTCTACCAAGGATAGCTTGCGCGATCTGTCTCCACCGTACATGGCCCTGATCTGTGGAACGGTAACATGGCTTTCATCAATTACCATTAAATAATCTTCCGGGAAATAATCCAATAAACAGAAAGGGCGCATACCGGGGCTTCTTCCATCAAAGAAACGCGAATAGTTTTCGATACCGGAACAATAGCCCAGTTCTTTCATCATTTCGATGTCGAAGTTGGTCCGTTCTTCCAGCCTTTTGGCTTCCAACAGGTGCCTGTCGGCAATTAACTGGTTTTTACGGATTTCCAGTTCTTCCTGAATGCCCCATATAGATGAATTGAAACGGTCTTTTGGGGTAACGAAAAGATTGGCGGGATAAATGGCCATATCTTCCATTTTCTCTAGTGTTTTACCCGAAACTGGATCAATTGCAGAAAGTTCTTCAATATCATCGCCGAAAAAAGAAATGCGGTATGCATGATCCAGATAGGCCGGATAAATATCAACAGTATCTCCTTTAACCCTAAAGGTACCCCGCTTAAACTCTGTTGTGGTACGCGAGTATAAAATTTCTACCAAGCTGTGTAAAAATGCGTTTCTCGAAATACGCAGTCCAACGCCGAAACGGAAAACCATTCTGGAAAAATCTTCAGGGTTACCCATACCATAAATGCAGGAAATGGATGAAACCACAATAATATCACGGCGCCCACTCATTAAAGAAGAGGTGGTGCGCAGGCGCAATTTCTCAATCTCCTCATTAATGCTCAGATCTTTTTCAATGTAGGTATTGCTCGATGCGATAAAAGCTTCAGGCTGATAATAATCGTAATAGGATACAAAGTAATTTACCGAGTTTTCGGGAAAGAAATTTTTAAACTCTCCATAAAGCTGGGCAGCCAATGTTTTGTTATGACTTAGAATCAAGGTCGGCTTTTGGGTCTGCTCAATTACATTGGCCACGGTAAATGTCTTTCCAGATCCCGTTACGCCCAACAGGGTTTGATAGTGTTCGTTGGCATTTACGCCTTCCACCAATTGTTTTATGGCGCTAGGCTGATCTCCGGTGGGTTGATATTCTGAGGTGATTTTAAATTTCATAGGGCTAATCAAACTTAATTAAAATTGATCTTTAAATCAATTTTAATGTTTTCTCCTCCGCTCATAAAATATAAACGAATGGGAGGAAATATACGGTTTAGGCTGCAAAGTGTAAACAGGCAAAAGTCAGGAAAGTTGGAAATGGCTTGATTTTACAATTGAATAGTATTATGGCAATGGATTTTATCGGAAAAATCAAACATGCCTTTAGCGCGATTAGAGGATTTACTAGGTTGATTTGTATATCTTGATCATTATTGTCCTTAAAATAATTTTGCCCAAAATCCAATAAAAAATCCCCGCTGAATTTCTTCAACGGGGATTATTAGAACATTTCGCTACGCTTCATCCGATAGCTATCGGATGAAGCGTAGCGAAATGGAGAGATCCATTTAGATAGATTTCTCCACTACGGTCGAAATGACGCTAGTATTATTACTTTCCTGCTGCTTGCTGCATTGGGTTTTTACCCACAGACTGGCCTCTTACAGCACCGCCAGCTTTCATTTTGTAAGCCTTAAACTTGCTTTCTTTTGCCTTACCGCCCCAAGCGTTATTCGCTGTATCAATATCGGCTGTTTCGCGCAATGGATCGACTAAAATAGATTCTACTTCTTTGTCTTTTACATAAAACTTAGAAGTCTTTAATTCGTTATGTCTCCAGATCTGAGCCGGGATACGGTCAATTTCTTTAGTACCATCTTTGTAAGTAAACTCCACAATTATAGGCATTACCAAACCACCTTTGTTGCTAAAGCTTAACTCGTACAGGAATTTGTTTTCGTATTTACCCTGATCGGCTGATGCAACAACTTCAACGGGCGCGCTCATTTCCATTTTGGTAGCCACCGTGGTATCAATTGAAACCATTCCTCTATCGTATTTATAATAAAAATCCTGTGCTGCCGTATTTTTATCTACGTAGAAACTGATTTTTTTATCCTCACGGTTTCTGATTTTTGAAATATCCTCAAAAGCATTTACAGCTGGTTTATCAATTTTTACCATTCTTGATCTTGCTGCAGGAACTTCTTTAGGGAAATCGGCCTTTGCAAATTTCACACTATCCAGCGAGATATCGCATGGATCGGTACCATAAAACCAGCCTCTCCAAAACCAATCCAAATCTTCGCCACTGGCATCTTCCATTGTACGGAAAAGATCAGCAGGTTCTGGGTGTTTAAATGCCCATCTTCTTGAATATTCTTTAAAGGCATAATCAAAAAGTTCCCTGCCCATAATGGTTTCGCGCAGGATATTTAAACCTGTAGCTGGTTTTGAATAGGCATTCGGACCAAAACGTGCAATATTTTCAGAATTGGTCATAATCGGTTCCAATTCATCTTTTGGCAGTTTCATGTAATCAACAATGGTATAGGCCGGTCCTTTTTTGCTTGGAAATTTGTTATCCCAAAGTTCTTCGGTTAAATACTCCACAAAAGAGTTTAACCCTTCATCCATCCATGTCCATTGGCGCTCATCGCTATTTACAATCATCGGGAAAAAGTTATGCCCAACTTCGTGTATAATTACGCCCAACATGCCGTTCTTGGTGCTTTCGCTGTAAGTTCCATCAGCATCTGTACGGCCGTAGTTGAAACAGATCATCGGATATTCCATTCCATTGGCCGCTTCGATACTCTGTGCAACGGGATATGGGTAAGGAATGGTAAAATCAGAATAGGTTTTAATGGTATGCGCTACTGCACGGGTAGAAAATTTGCTATACAGATTATAAGCTTCTTTACCATAAAAACTCATACACATTACCGTATTGTTATTGGCCTGTATTTTTTGAGGCATGGCATCCCAGATAAACTTACGCGAAGAAGTCCAAGCGAAATCGCGCACATTATTGGCGTTGAAAACCCATGTTTTTTTGGCTGTAGATTTTTTGGTTTCAGCAACCTTTGCTTCTGCCAAAGTTTGGATTTCTACTGGTGCAGCAGCAACTTTTGCCGAGTTGTACCTGCTTAATTGGGTAGGGTTTAAAACAGCACTATAGTTGATACACTCACCTGTCGAACCCACCAAGTGATCGGCAGGAACGGTCATCTGTACCTTAAAATCGCCAAAGGTTAGGGCAAACTCGCCCCTTCCGGTAAACTGGTGGTTCTGCCATCCCTGAAAATCGCTGTACACACACAAACGCGGATACCATTGCGTCATGGTAAAAAGATAGTTGCCATCAGCTGGGAAAAACTCGTAACCGCCACGTCCGCCAACGCTCATCCTGTCGGTAATTTTATAGTTCCAGTCGATATTGAATATCAGTTTCTGACCAGTTCTTAAAGCCACTGGCAAATCAACCCTCATCATGGTTTTATTTACCGTGTATTTTAAGTTTTTACCTGTTGCATCGGTTAATTTGGTAATGTTAATGCCATTGCCGTTGTTTCCTTTTGCACTAAGCTGATCTAAAGTTTGTATAGTACCTGTAGCAGGCATTTTTGTGGCATCCTGATAGTTTGCATTTTTATCGGTGCTATGCTCGTTTTCATCCAGCTGTAGCCAGATATAGGTTAGCGGATCGGGAGAATTGTTGGTATAGGTTACCGTTTCCGATCCGGTTAACAGCAGGTTTTTTTCATCAAGCTCACATTTAATATTATAATCGGCACGTTGCTGCCAATATTTTACCCCTGGTGCACCACTGGCAGTACGTTGCTCATTTGGTGTAGGTAAGATGGTGCCCAATTGCTCAAATTTATTTCCGTGGTTGCTACCAGGATTATTCTGAGTATTTTGTGCCATTGCCAAGCTGCCCGAAAAAAGCAGAAGGCCGGTTAGCGTAAACAGTTTATTCATCATATGTTTTGTTAAAAAGGGATTCTTTCTAAAGCCATTTTTAAAGCCAGGCTAAATACGGCTGCCGATATAAATAACACCCAGCTCAGGCGTTTTATCCGTGTATAGTTAAAAATTAAAAAGGTAATAAGCAAAATTATAATCACCATAAAAATCTGCCCAGCTTCTAAACCCACGTTAAAACCCAGCAAGCCCCAGCCAATATTCTGGTCTTTAGCCAGCATCATCCTGATCGAATTGGCAAAGCCCATTCCATGTATCAATCCAAAGCCCAGGGCCAGGAAATAATTGATCTTAACCGATTTCAACGAAAAGTTTTTCCTAAACAAATTGCTTATCGCTGTAATTACAATGGTGCAGGGTATTAAAAATTCTACCCACTTACTGTCAAACCTGATAATATCCAAAACACTCAAAAGCAAGGTTAGCGAATGGCCAATGGTAAAAGCAGTAACCAGGATTAATACCTGTTTCAGGTTGGTGTAACTGTAAATAGCAACCAGTGCAAGTACAAAAAGCTGATGGTCCAAAGCATCGGCACTTATGATGTGTTCCCAACCCAGTTTAAAATAAAAGACAAAATCTTGTAACGGCATGAATAATAAGCTAACTATTACCAATGAAATAGTTTATAAAGCTTAAAATTAAATTTTTAATCGTAAAATCTCCAAATATCTACCAAACAAAAGTATAAATCCCAAATTTGTTACCCTTTTGGGCCATTTCATCTTCCATTTTAGCACAAAATTTAGTGTTTACACCTGTAAACTAAATTGTTGTTTAATTATACATAGGTAACGAGGTATATTGGTACTTACAATTTACATGGTCTTTTATTCCTCATTATGCTTTGGCTAAAATATTATTTCCAGAAACCTGCAAAAGGTTTTGACCCCGTACCTAAGGGCTTTGCCGAAAAGTATGCGGATAACGAATATAAAAAGGTAGACAGCAAGGTGCTGGATGCCATCAAAACACAGCTGACCGATTTTGAGGATAAAACCGTGCTTGATCTGGGTGCAGGCCCGGGCCAGTACAGTATTGAGTTTGCAAAAAGGGGAGCCAAGGTTACCTGGCACGACATTAGCCGCAATTACTTAAAAATTGCCAGAGATAGGGCCGAGACAGAAAATGTAGCTTTGGATTATAGCCTTGGCTACTTGGAAGAAGCCCATGGCCAGTTTGATGTGCTATTTAACAGGATATGCTGGTACTATTGCATTAACGATTACCTGTTTGCCAAGCGGATTTACAATCTGGTTAAAGACAATGGCTACGGTTTTATTGTGGTTAACAACGAAAAGTTTTTAAAGCAGGAACTTGCAAAAGAAGCCGGCTTAAAAAAACTGATTATTAAAATGAGTTATTGGCTTAATGAGAACTTTAACATTAAGCTCACGCATGTGCACCCATCACATCAGAAATTGAGCAGAATATTTGCCGGTTTAAGTTTTCAGCGCCTGCAGGTAGAGCAGCACGGACATAACACCTTGATTACATTTAACAAGTAGCCAATATATCTTTTACCTTTGCGTTCTTTATATTTCAGAATAACCATGCATAAATTAAAATATATCCTACTGTTTTTGTGCTGTACCTTTTTCTCCGTTAAAGCCGGGGTTAAACATCCGCTACACGTAAGTACAACAGAGGTAAGCTTCAATGCAAAAGATAAAACACTGGAGATTAGCTGCAGGATTTTTTCTGATGATTTTGAATCGATTTTAGCCAAGCTTTATAAACAGAAAACAGATCTGAACAATGCCAGCATGAAAAATGCAATGGATGAACTGGTCAAAAAATATTTAACCACGCACCTGCAGATCAAAGCTAACGGTAAAGCCTCAGTTATGAACTATATAGGTTTTGAAATAGACCACGAAGCAACCAATATTTATCTTGAAATCGGAAAAATCCAATCCTTAAAATCAGTCGAAGTGAACGACACAATTTTATACGATATGTTTGACGATCAGATGAGTATAGTACACGTAGTGAGGGGCGCTGTACGCAAAAGCACCAAAATCCTCTATCCCGAAAAAAGCTTTACAGCAAACTTTTAATTGTAATTTTTGTATTAGATAGGATTTCTGTGTTAAATTACCGTTAATTTTAATAGCCATATTATTGAAGTTAATATAGCTGAGAAATATTTCTTGTAATCTTTTTTTAAAACCGCGTTGTTAAAATAAGTTATGCATCTAATCATCTTCTCTAACCTATTAACGCCTCGGATTAAGTACATTTTCAGTTTTCTTTTTAAGGATATCCTCAAAGCAGAGATAGAATTTACGGGCAACAGCCAGTATTTTCTACAAAGCACACAGGCCAAAATCAGTTATGGGGACAAACCATTGGGTGAAGAGCTTTTTTTTAAGCAAACACCCTTACTCTTTTCCAATAAACTGGAAGAACCGGCGCTCAAAACCGTTTCATTTGGAGATTACAAGGTTCCATTCGCTGTTGAAGGCTCTGCATTGCCTTTTGATGTTTTTGCAGCTTCTTTTTTCATTTTAAGCCGTTACGAGGAGTATCTGCACCAAAAAAAATCAGCCGATGATTTTAAGCCCTCCAAAAGCTATCAGCACAAATGGAAAATATTGGATAGGCCGGTTATTGATGAGTGGGCACTGATTATCAAAAGTATGATCAGGAAAAAATACCCTGATTTTAAATTTCATGAGAAAAAATTTCAGCACCAGCCTACCATTAATTTCAACATCCCGCCCAATTTACCAGAGGGTTTGCTAAACAGGACCAAGTTTATTTTCAGTGCCATTTTTAAGAAGGAAAACAACTTTATCAGCACTAAATTTGATAGGATCACGGGAATAGGAATCAATAATGAGCAGGTGCTTGGTGAGGTACAACAAATGTTTGCCCATAAAAAGAACCATCCTCTTTATTTTGTCGATTTCCCTGATGTTCCCATGGATTATATTAGGGTAAATGGGGTTTCGAAAACACTTGCCAATCAATCCATAGGTTTGTTAAGGCCCTGTGCAGGCGATCAATTAAAAAAGAACACCATTAAGGATAGCTTGGTTAAACTCAAAAAAATCCACCCTAACCAGGTTTCATTAACCAGTCAACAGCTGGACGAGTTAAAATTCCCGATATGTTACTTAAACTTGCTTAGCTCGGGCATTACTTCCGATTATTCTATGGGCTACAGCAATGTTCTGGGTTTTAGAGCGGGTACCTGCACACCTTTTAACTGGTACGACCTGCAATTGGAAAAAGTTACCCCCTTAACTGTTAATTCTTACTGTATTACAGATTATATATTACAATATTTAACGAGCGAAGCAGCAGTAAAAGTTTTACACCAATATATCGATTCGGTAAAGATGGTAAATGGCACATTTTACAGCAGCTGGCGACTAAAAAGCCTCTCCGACAATCCCAAATACAAAAAAACGAAATCACTTTTTGCCGAAATGGTTAAATACACCGGCAATTGATTTTTTAATTTACCTTATCCCGATTAAATTGTTAAATTTAAGCAGTAAACCTGCCGTCGTCGAATTTTATGCAGGGCACTGAAAAAAGCGTATTATGATTTTTGATCTGAGTAAAACCAAATCCATTGCCAACACCTTTTTGGCCGAACTCCGGGATGAAAATATCCAGAAGGATTCGATGCGTTTCCGCAAAAACATGGAGCGGCTTGGCGAATTTTTTGCCTACGAGATCAGTAAAACACTTCAATATACCGTTCAGGAGATTACAACACCACTGGGCCTTTCGCAATGCGATGTATTAGCAGAACAACCTGTTCTGGCCACCATACTCCGCGCCGGACTACCGCTTCAGCAAGGTTTGCTTAATATTTTCGATCAAGCAGAATGCTGTTTTATTTCGGCCTACCGCAAAGTGAAAAAGAGCGGCGATTTTGTAATCCAGATGGATTACATCTCTACACCCGATTTAGAAGGAAAAGTATTGATTATGGCCGACCCCATGCTGGCCACAGGCCAGAGCATGGTAATGTGCTGCAAAGAGCTGATTAACCGTTATAAAATTAGCGAACTTCATATTGTAGCGGCCATAGCAAGCACCGAAGGCGTTGCGCATGTAAGGGCCAATTTACCCAAAGCAAAACTTTGGTTGGGCGCTATCGATGAAGAAATGACCAGCAAATCGTACATTGTTCCCGGTCTTGGCGATGCCGGAGACCTTGCTTATGGCGCTAAAGTTTAGTTCCGGATTCTTACAGCATGATTATCTTATTTGTATGTAGCCGAAATCAATGGCGCAGTGCCACTGCTGAAACCCTATACAAAAACCATCCCTACCACCAGGTTAGATCGGCCGGCACCGCAGCATCGGCCAGGGTTAAAATCAATGCCAAACTGATTATCTGGGCCGATCTGATTTTTGTAATGGAGAAAAAGCACAAACAACGAATTAATGAACGTTTCGCAGCAGAAGCAACCGAAAAAGAGATCATCGTTTTGAATATCCCCGACGATTACCAATATATGGATGAAGAACTGATTGCCGAGTTTAATGCTAAAGTGCACGAATATTTATAATTCGACAAGCATTAGCACTACCTTTGCAAAAATCATCACCCATGAAAAAACACATCTTCTTCGATCTTGACCATACCATTTGGGATTTTGACCGCAATGCCGAAGAAACTTTAAATGAGCTTTACCAAACTTATAAATTAGCAGAACTGGGCCTTACATCCTGTTCAGATTTTATCAGTACCTATACCGCAAACAACCATTCGTTGTGGGCCGATTATCATTTGGGAAAAATTACCAAAGATTTTTTGCGTTCAGAGCGGTTTAGCAAAACATTTATCCAGTTGGGTATCCATCCCGATGCTGTACCGCAACAGTTTGAAGACGATTATGTAAACATTTCGCCTACCAAAACCAATTTGTTTGAAGGTGCCGAACAGGTTTTAAGTTACCTTCAGCAGAAATATACACTTCATATCATTTCAAATGGGTTTAAGGAAACTACCTTAACCAAAATGAACCTATCCAAACTGAACCCTTATTTCGAAAATGTAATTATCTCCGAAGATGTTGGCGTTAACAAACCCAATCCCATTATTTTCGAATACGCCTTAGATAAGGCAAAGGCCGATAAAGCCGAAAGCATTATGATAGGCGATAGCCTTGAAGCCGATATTTATGGCGCGCTAAATTTTGGTATGGAAGCCATCTTCTTTAATCCATTGCAAAAGGAAAAGCCCGAAGATGTTAAGCAGGAAATTAACCACCTGGAAGAATTGATGAAACTTTTTTAATCCTACTCCTTTTTTGTTTGGTTTTGGCATTGGTTTGGCATTAGCTGAACCACACACAAATGAAACCTTAATTAAACCTTAAAGACGAATGAAAAAAACTATCTTTTTAGGTCTGGCAATGCTTTTTGCCAGCCTAAGTTTCGCTCAAAACAACCGCAGCAATGCCGAAGTATTTCTGCAGATTGGCCTACCGGGCAAGTACAGCGTATATTTAGACGATGAACTTGTTGGTTCTGCCACTGGCAGGTTCCGTTTTTACGATGTACATAATGCTAAACCACAGCTGTCTATTATGCAGGGCGATAAGACCCTGTTAAAAGAACGCATCAATGTAAATGCGCAGGAGCGGCTAATTTTGGGCTACAACAATGGCAGGCTTGAAATTATTAAACAACTTAGTCTGTTCCGCAATAACCAATACGCACTGAACGATTTTTATGGCTACGAAGAGTCTTACAATGGCGGCATTATACCAAGACCAGGCAGAGGACAAGTTTCCAATTATACCATAATGTCGCCCGAAGCCTTCTATCAGTTTTTTAGCCTGTACAAAAAAGAAAGGTTCGACGATAACAGATCGAGGTTGATCAAAGCAACAAGCAAAAATGCAACCTTTAGTACCGAACAGGTAAAGTACCTGCTAAAAGAGTTTTCTTTTGATGACCAACGGTTAGAAATGGCCAAACATCTTTATGCTAAAACCGTAGATCCACAAAACTATACTATACTTACAGATGTATTTAAGTTCTCATCAAGCAAAGATGATTTTTTGGATTTCATTGCTAAAGGATAATTCGCTTATCTTTATTAAATGACGGCTGCAAAAATAAAGGCATCGATACACAAAATTGTCGATGCCTATAAATCAAAACTATCGGCTTACCACGATGATGTTTTCCAAACAACCCCACCCATTGCCGGTTGGAGCTATAGCGAAGTATATACCCATATTTTCGATTCGAGTTTGCTTTCGTTAATTGCCTTAGAACGTGCGGCACAGGGCAAAGGCGAAGATAAGTCGACCCATTTTGTTGTAAAATTAATTTTGCTTTTGGGTACCCTGCCCCCAGCAAAAAAATACCAGGTACCCAAAAGACTGGCCGATCGTGTAAAAAAAATTAGCCGCACAGAGGCTTTGGATTTTATACTGGAATTTGAAAAAGCACTGGATGATAATTATCCACTCTTATCAACTGCAAATGCCAATTGCAAAACAAAACATCCAAGATTGGGCTATTTAAACGCCAAACAATGGTTAAGGTTTATCGAAATCCATTTAAAACACCACTTAAAACAGCTCGAAAGAATAGAAAAGAGTTTTCAGGCGTAAATTAATTTCACCATATTTGGGTAAACGCTTAATCCCATCTCATGAAAAACGCTTTTTATCTATTCATCTTAATAGTACTTTGCGCCTGCAATAGCGAAAAGAAAGAAGCCAGTCAGGCAGTTATAGCAACTCCAACTGGGCTACAGGGGCTACAAAAAAGCAATGCCGTAGCTGCGCCCGCCCAAAGCACCAAAAGTAATCTTATTTTTAACCCACCACATGGCGAGCCTGGGCATACCTGCGCATTAGCCGTTGGCGCACCACTGCATCAAACCGCAGCGGCAAGGCCTCAGCCAAATGTTAACCAGCAGCCGGTATCTGCAGCGCCAGAGGCAACAGTGGTAAATACATCCGGTAAAAAACTAAATCCTAAACATGGCGAACCCGGACATAGGTGCGACATCGCTATCGGCGCTCCACTAGATTCAAAACCGGTGCAGGTGATGCAGGCTACTTCTAGCCAGCCCACAGTTACCCAGGTTGCGGCAGTAAAAGTTGGCAAAGGGTTAAACCCACCGCACGGCCAGCCCAACCACAGGTGCGACATTGCAGTTGGTGCGCCATTAAACAGTAAGCCGGTGCAGCCAGCCGCCGTAATTCCGGTTCCAAATACCGAAGTCAAAACCCCTGAAACTAAAAGCGTAGAATCAAAAAGCGAGGGCAATTAACGCCTCCATTTAAGTGGAATAGCTATTTAAACAGTAAATAAAAGGCCTAAACATTTTTAGCATTTTCAATACCATGCTTAACGCACATTTTTTTACATCTTTGCGTTAATGAAATTACCCGCCATAAAAGGTTTTGACGAAGAAGCATTTAACAAGTATTTAAAAAATACAGGGTGGGTGATGTTTGGTAAGATACTGAGCATGATTGTTGGCTTTGTCGTTGCCAGATTCCTTGGGCCAATTTCCTTTGGCGATTTAAGCTTTGCTGATGCATTTACGGCAATTGCAGCAGCTATTGGAGCCTTAGGTTTGGATACATTTATTATTAGAGAAATATTAAATGATCCTACTAAAAAAAATGAAATTTTAGGCACTTCATTATTATTAAGGCTAAGTGTTAACCTGTTACTGATCCCAATTTCAATTGGTTTATATCTAATATTCCATAAATTTTCTAATAATCCAGGTGAGCCACTAACCTATGTTGTAGCATTGTTATCCTTTGCTGCATTCTTTAAATCATTTAACGTAATCGACTCATACTTTCAATCACAGGTACAATCTAAGTATGTAGTACATGTTCAAAACATATGCGTAATTGTTTCGGCGCTTGCTAAAATATTACTTGTTGTTCTACATATGCCAGTAATCTGGTTTGCATGGGCCTTGGTGTTTGATGGTTTTATTCTGGCATTTGGCCTTATTTTACTATATCAAAATAAAGGATTTAATCTATTTGACCTGCATTTTAAGAAAGAGCGTGCAAAATCACTTTTGAAACAATCGGCCCCTTTAATATTATCAGCTGTTATGGTATCTATTTACATGAAAATAGATCAGGTGATGTTAAAACCAGAAGGTAGTAGTGCTGTGGGAATTTACAGCGCAGTTGCAAAAATAAGCGAAGCCTGGTATTTTATTCCTGTTGCTATTGTGACATCAGTTTTCCCCGCCTTAATAAATGCCCGAAAAACTGATCACGAACGGTACATTAAACGGTTACAGAATTTATACGACTTACTAATTGCAATAAGTTTACCTATTGCGGTCATTGTTACTTTTGCTTCAACCTTCATTATCCATACAATATACAATAACCGCTTTGCAGGCGCGGAGCACATATTACCAATCCACATTTGGTCTGGTGTTTTTGTATTTTTAGGAAGTGCAAGTTCCCAATACTTATTAGCAGAGGGATTTACAAAGGTTTCCTTTTACCGTACTGCTTTTGGAGCACTAATAAACATCCTTTTAAACCTTTGGTTAATACCATTATATGCCGGCATTGGCGCATCAATTGCAACCTTGATAGCTTGTGCCAGTTCTGCATTTTATATTTTATTAATCCCTAAAACCAGGCAACAGGGGATAATGATGTTAAAATCATTATTTTTGGTCACAGCATTTCAAAAAATATTTAAACGTTGAGTACTCTTAAAGCATTAACCACATTAATTGCCAAGCCAAGCAGGCTTAAGGCATTATTATCATACGGACATAAAGGCTACCTGAACAGCATTGGCTGGTTTACGGCTTTTGATAAAAAACAGGCTGTAGATGGAAACGGAAAAGCTCTGCCCTGGGTAACCTATTCGTTTATCGACTTTATTAAAGAGCGGATCAATAAAACGCAGCATATTTTTGAATATGGATCTGGCAGTTCTACTATTTTTTATGCCGAAAGGGCGGGTTCGGTAACTTCTGTTGAACACGATAAAGGCTGGTTCGATATGGTGAAGAACACCAGTCCGGCCAATGCAGAGCTGATATTCTGCCAACTGGAAAAAGATGGCGAATATGCCAAAAAAGCAAGTATGCTCCATAAAAAGTTCGATATCATTATTGTTGATGGCCGCGACCGAGTAAACTGCTGCAAATACAGTAGCCAGGCGCTTTCGGCAAATGGGGTACTGGTTTTAGATGACAGTGAACGTGAGGTTTATAGCCCGGCCCGTGTTTTATTAAAAGAACAGGGTTTCAAAGAAATCAGCTTCAGTGGAATTTCACCAGGTCTATTCTACGAAAAAGCAACATCTGTTTTTTATAGGCAGGATAATTGTTTAGGCATCTAATCTTCCATATCAATCAGAACTTATGCTTAGCGAAGAAGTTAAAACAGCCTACGATAATTTTTATACCAATAGTGATGTGGCCTGGCGTATGCTGGGTGCGAAATACAAAGCACAGAATATTGTTGATGTTTGCAAAGGCATTAAACCCAAAAAAGTTTTGGAGGTTGGAGCAGGAGATGGCAGTATCTTACATTTCTTAAACGATTGGCATTTTGCTCCCGAACTTTATGCGCTTGAAATTGCACAAAGTGGTGTCGATATCATCAATGACCGTAATTTATCAAATCTGAAGGAAGCGCAAACATTCGATGGGTATAAAATCCCATATGAAGATGATGCTTTTGACCTGATTATCCTTGCACACGTTTTAGAACATGTAGAGCACGAACGGATTCTGATCCGTGAACTGAAACGTGTGGCCAAATATATCGTGGTAGAAGTACCTAAAGATTACCGTTTTGGGGTAGACCAACGGATGAAACACTTTTTGGATTATGGGCACATCAATATGTATACGCCTACATCTTTAAGGTTTTTATTGCAAAGCGAAGGACTCGAAATACTGGAAGATAAAGTGTCGATGACGGCTCCTGAAACGGTTAAGTTCAATGAATTTATTAATAGAAAAGCACCAAAAACATTTACAAAAAACTTAAAAATAGAGCTGGAGTACCGCATTAAAAAAACACTGGGCAATTTTTTTGGCAGAAAAAAGCAAGAACAGTTTGCCAATGCCTATACCGTATTAACCAAAAAATCGGATCATAACCTCCATATATTTTAGGATCATACACGTATATTTAACCATATAAGACATAATAAGAAAATGTAAGCTTATTATTCTTGTTAAGTGCACAATAATTACAGTTAAAAATCATCCCCGATTAACTATTAATTTATAAAGGAATGTTATTAACTAAAAATTATTTAAAAGACCTAGTTTATAAGATAAACGGAGCTGCAATTGAAGTACACAAGGCATTAGGGCCAGGATTGCTGGAAAGCACTTACCATAAATGCATGATACATGAGCTTAACCTAAGAAATATTAGTTTTAAGTCTGAACTTATAGTCCCTGTAAATTATAAGGGACTGGTAATTGACTCAAATTTAAGGTGCGATTTACTAATTGAAGATTCATTAGTCGTTGAGCTAAAGTCGGTAGAAAATGTATCTCCAATTCATGCGGCCCAGCTTTTAACTTATATGAAGTTACTGCGCGTACCTATTGGATTAATCATCAATTTCAATTGCTCACACATATTTACTGAGGGGCAGAAAACATATGTTAATGAAATTTATGAATCAATTTCTTAATATTGCCAACTTATAACTTAAATGGAACTTATTTGCCTTATATGGTAAAAATATAGTATTAGGTAACATATTTAAACCTGATATTCCTTTAATGGTAAAAACAAACATGCAAAAACTTGCTCCCATAGCGCTTTTCGTATACAACCGGCCGCAGCATACCGAGCGGACATTAAACTTTTTACAGCAGAACGAATTGGCTGGCGAAAGCCATTTGTACATTTTTTCTGATGGTGCAAAAACGGCACAGGAGGAAGAAAAAGTTGCCGCTGTAAGAAAGATTATCAATAAAACCAAAGGCTTTAAATCTGTTAAGGTAATCGAGAAAAAAGAAAATGCCGGATTGGCCAATTCCGTTATTGCAGGTGTAACGCAGCTCATTGCCGATTACGATCAGGTAATTGTTTTTGAAGATGACCTGGTTACCTCGCCACATACACTAACCTATTTTAACGAAGCATTAAACCAGTACCGCGATGAAGAAAAGGTAATGCATATCGGCGCATACATGTATCCTTTAAACCCGGAAAGCCTTACACAATCGTTCTTTTACCGGGCAGCCACCAGCTGGGGCTGGGCAACCTGGGGCCGTGCATGGAAAAATTTTGAGCCCGATGTTAATGTGCTCATGAAACAGTTCGACAAAAAGAAGCGGGCAGCATTTTCTATCGATAATAAAATGAATTTCTGGAAACAGATGCAGGAATTTAAAAAAGGCAAAAACAACAGCTGGGCCATCAGGTGGTATGCCTCTATTTTTTTGAAAGGCGGCCTAACACTTAATCCCGCTCGATCGCTCGTTAATAACATTGGCCACGATGGAACAGGGGTACATTCGGGAATAAACGATATTTATAATGTAATTATCAACCCAAAGCCCATTACGCAGTTTCCTACTGTAATTGCCGAAGATGCTGATGCCTATAAGGCCATTAAAAGCTTTTTGGCCAAAAGAAAAGGCAACATGGTAACCCGGGTTAGGCGTTTTGTTAAAGAAAAATTAGCCCAGTATTTCTCTAAAAAATAAAGCATATAGCTTTTTGTTGTGGGTAATTAAAAAAAATGACAAACCTTTTTTCAATTCCCCATGTTGCTTTTATACATCGAAACTATAAAAGTAAAGACATGAAAACTACAACAGCAACAACAGAGGTATTAAACGACCTGGTTCAAATTAATAACGACCGTATTGAAGGTTATGAAAAAGCCCGCAAGGAATTACAAGATGGAGACAGTGATTTAAAAACATTATTTCTGAATATGATAGGAGAAAGCCAGAAATATAAAATGGCTTTGGCTACCGAAATTGCTGCCCTTGGCGAAGATATTGAAACCGGCACTACCAACTCCGGCAAAATTTACAGAGCCTGGATGGATGTTAAAGGTTTATTTACCGGCCACGACCGTAAAACGGTTTTAAACAATTGTGAATTTGGAGAAGATGCAGCCCAGAACGCCTACAAAATGGCATTAGAAGAAGAAGATCTTCCAGCAAATATCAGAGAATTAGTTTCTGATCAAAAAGCATCATTAAGAACATCACACGATGAAATTAAAAGATTGCGCGATGCTCAGGCATAATTGAGTGAAATATAAAAACGAAAAACTCCTTCGGTTATAACCAAAGGAGTTTTTTTGTACATTTCGTCATCCTGAACTTGTTTCAGCATCTATATATCTTTAAGATAACTTTATACTTAAAAGCTTTCCGATACGCTACAATTTAAGGTGACGGATTTAATTAAGCTTCCAGTTCCCGGTCCAAATGCTCGGTAACCCTTTGAATCGTATTATCAATCGTATTGCTTAAAATAGTCAAGTACGATCCTTTTTTCGCTGTTTCAATAGCAATTTTCAAGCATTCAGTACTTTTATTGTTGATAATGATTTCTTTATCTGGATCAACTTCTTTAATTCCTTTTACCAAAAGGTCAACAAGTTCTTCCTGCTGCCTACCGCGAAGGTATTTCTCCTGGCAAACATAAATCTTATCAAACATCTGCGCCGAAATGCGGGCGGTTTCAATAATATCCTCATCCCTTCTATCGCCTGTTGCCGAAATAATGCCCACATGCTCTGTAGCTTCTACGCCCTGCAAGAAACCTTTTACACCGTTAAATCCATCAGGATTGTGTGCAAAATCTACCAGAACTTTAAAATCCTTAAACCTGAAAATATTCATCCTACCAGGCGTATGTGCCGCAGAAGGGATAAAAGTTTCTAACGATAAACGGATATCTTCTGGTTTATAGCCCCACAAATAGGTTGCTAAAGTTGCGGCAAGCACATTCTGGATCATAAAGTTTACCGAACCACCAAAAGTTAAAGGAATATGGGTAGCCTTATCAACCCTCAACTTCCAATCGCCGGTTTTAATGGTAATGTACCCGTTTTCGTAAATGGCGGCAATACCGCCTTTTCTGCAATGCTCTTTAATTACCGGATTATTCTCATCCATACTAAAATAAGCAACGTTGCAACGGGCATCCTTAGCAATACGCACACAGTAGCCATTGTCGGCATTTAACACTGCCCAGCCTTTGCGGCGTACCGCACCAATTACCACGGCCTTTACACGGGTCAAATCATCAAGGTTATGAATGTCTGATATGCCCAGGTGATCTTCCTGTATGTTGGTTACCACGCCAATATCGCAGGCATTAAACCCTAATCCAGCCCTTAAAATTCCACCGCGTGCCGTTTCAAGTACGGCAAACTCTACTGTTGGGTCTTTTAAAATAAACTCCGCACTAATTGGCCCTGTAGTATCGCCTTTCATCAGCATGGTATTGTGTACATACACACCATCACTGGTGGTAAAACCAACACGTTTACCGTTGCTTCTTATAATGTGGGCAATTAACCTAGTGGTAGTGGTTTTTCCGTTGGTTCCGGTTACGGCAATAATTGGGATCTGCGATAATTTCCCCTGCGGGTACAGCATATCGATAACTGATGCCGCAACATTTCTTGGCAAACCTTCACTAGGTGCAAGGTGCATCCTAAAACCCGGCGCAGCATTAACCTCTAAAACAACACCACCGTTTTCGGTAAGGGGCTGTGTTAGGTTTTGCGCCATAATATCAATGCCACAGATATCCAGACCAATAACCCGCGAAATCCGCTCACAGATAAAAATATTCTGTGGATGGACAATATCCGTTACATCAATCGATGTTCCGCCTGTACTTAAATTAGCTGTAGATTTTAGGTAAACAATTTCTCCCTTTTCCGGAATGGTTTCTAAAGTGTATTCCTTTTTCGCCAATAAATCTAAAGTATCCCGATCAACCGCAATTTCGGTTAACACATTTTCGTGTCCATAACCACGGCGCGGATCTTCATTTTCTTTATCGATTAACTCCTGAATAGTATTGATGCCATTTCCCCTTATATGTGCCGGATCTCGTTGCGCGGCTGCAATTACCTTATGGTCAATTACCAGCACGCGAAAATCATATCCCGTAATAAATTTCTCGATAATTACCTTTCTAGAGTAGGTTTTGGCATATTCGAAAGCCGCCACCGCTGCTTCCATGGTTTTTACGTTAATGGTAGCACCTTTACCGTGGTTACCATCCAAAGGTTTAAACACCAATGGGAAACCAACTTTTTTAACAGAAGCCTCCAGATCATCAGGATTTGAAATGGTTACGCCCGAAGCTACCGGAATAGCGGCCTCGGTAAGTAAACGCTTGGTTTCTTCCTTATTACTGGCGATATCAACAGCAATGCTACTGGTTTTCTCGGTCATGGTGGCCCTAAAACGGACCTGGTTTTTACCGTAGCCCAACTGTACCAAAGAGCTTTTGTTCAGCCTGATCCAGGGAATGCTCCGGCTAACCGCCTCTTCTACAATAGAAGCTGTGCTGGGCCCTAGGGCTTCGAGCTCCCTAATCTCTTTCATCCTACGGATATCGTGCTCTAAATCATATTCCTCATTATTGATAAGCGCCTCGGCAATTTTAACGGCAGCCTCTGCGGCATAAACGCCAACTTTTTCTTCCAGATAACTGAATACCACATTATAAATGCCCTCAGTTTTGGTTTGGCGTGTTCTGCCAAAGCCGGTTTCCATGCCCGCAAGCGTTTGTATCTCTAAAGCAATGTGTTCAATTACATGCCCCATCCAGGTTCCTTCCTTAACCCTGGTAAAAAAACCGCCTTCAACTCCTTTAGAACAACGGTGGGTGAACATGCTCGGCAACAGTTTTTCTATGCGCTCACTAAATCCTTCTATTACGTTTGTTGGTTTTTGCTCCAGATCTTCTAAATCCAGTCGCATCTGGATTAATTTCTTTCGACTGATAGACCATATATTTGGCCCTCTTAATACTTGTATGTTTGATATCTTCATGTAATGTTTTGCTCGCTTTTAATGTTAAACAAGGTTTTGGGATGGCCTCTTTCTATTCTATTTAAGGAATAAAATTTCTGACTGTAAATTATGCATTTATTTCGAGAATAGAGGTTGCTTTTGGTTAAATCAATTTTAAGGCGTATTTGTTTTATTTTTAAGCACTAGGCTGTTAATTTTATGTTATATTATTTCAACTTATGTTAATAAAGTGAATATTATTGACAAAAAAAGTCGCGTTTTTTCTCCTAAGCATATATATTTGGGCTTTTTGATACCTAATACATAAAGAATGGTTCCGAAAGGTAAACTCATCATCATCGGCGGCGCAATAAATACAGGCAGCTTCGCAGAAACGCAATTTGGATTGCCCGACAATATGAATTTTTTTGAGCGTGGAATTTTAAAAAGGATTACCACAGAATCAATAAAGGATACCGGATCGAGGTTCGAGATCATTACTACAGCTTCGTTAATGCCCGAAAAAGTTGGCGAAGAATACATCAAGGCTTATGCACAGCTGGATGTACATAATGTAGGCGTATTGAACATTACCAACCGCGAAGAGGCCAATGCAGAAGATAATTATGCACGTATCCAAGCTGCAGAGGTAATTATTTTTACCGGTGGAGATCAGCTCCGTCTTTCTTCTATATTTGGAGGCACCAAAATACACCAGCTTCTTCTAGAAAAGTATAAAACTGAACCGGTTGTAATTGCCGGTACTTCGGCCGGTGCTGCTGCAAGTTCGAAAAACATGATATACCAGGGCAGCAGTAAAGATGCACTGCTTAAAGGTGAGGTTAAAATTACCGGTGGACTGGGCTTTATTGATGATGTTATTGTAGATACACATTTTGTTCAACGTGGCCGCATTGGCCGTTTATTATATGCTGCAGCCAGTAATCCGGGTATTTTAGGCATAGGCCTTGGCGAGGATACAGGCCTTTTCATTTCGGATGGACATACCATGGAAGCCATTGGCTCGGGCATGGTAATTTTAGTTGATGGCCGCACCATGGCCGATACCAATTTAACGGATGTGGAAATGGGACAGCCTGTTTCAATAAAAAATATGGTGGTACACGTCATGTGCGATGGAGACGTTTATGATTTGGCAGATCACAGTCTAATCATTCACCATCCAAAGGCTATTCAAATAGGGTAAAGACGTAAAAGATGTAAGGTTAAAGTCTCACATCTAAAATCTCATTTCTCAATTCCATCAAATGAAACTGATTATACACGGAGGCTTCTTTAGCGAATCTTCTACCAACCAGGAAACCAAAAAAGCCAAGCAGGATGCTTTGGCCGCTATTGTTATGCAGGGGCACGAATATTTAAAAACCCATACGGCATTAGAAACAGTAGTTTACACCGTTTCGCTGCTAGAAGATAACGAGCTATTTAATGCAGGCATAGGTTCGCAGATTCAGAGTGATGGAAAAGTGAGGCTAAGCGCTGCTTTAATGGATGGCACAACAGAGCGTTTTAGTGGCGTTATCAATATTGAGGATGTTAAAAATCCTATTCAGGTAGCACAAAATCTTTTAACCTACGATGACCGTGTTTTAAGCGGCGATGGCGCGCAGCAATTTGCCCGTGAAAGTGGTTATCCATACTTTAATCCGATTACCGCCCAGCGCCAGGCAGAATATGAAGCAAAACTAAACCTCAAAAACAATAAAGGCACTGTTGGTTGTGTGGCATTAGATGCGGCAGGCAACCTTGCAGCAGCTACCTCAACCGGAGGTAAAGGATTTGAAATCCCCTGCCGGGTTAGCGATTCGGCAACCGTAGCGGGCAATTTCGCCAATGCATATGCAGGCATTTCCTGTACAGGTGTAGGCGAGGATATTGTGAGCGGTGCCTTGGCAGCCAAAATTGTAACGCGTGTTACCGATGGTTTTTCTTTAAAAGATGCAGCCGATAAATCTTTTACAGAACTTAAGGCATTTGATGGCTTTGCAGGCATTGTAGGCATCACTGCAGCAGGAGAAATATACCATTGCGACTCACACCCGTACATGGTTTGGGCATCTTTTGATGTTAATTTACAGGTATTTAGCTGAAATTAGATTTAAAGTATTATTTTTGTTGCATGACCAAGATTGTATTGGCCCTGATCGGCCTTTTCGCATCCCTACAACTACAGGCTCAAAATATAGATAAAACGGAAATCCAAGAACCCAATGGAGGTAATGCAATTAATATTGCAGTATCTAAATTCGACCTGGAAGACGGAAACTCTTTTTTTGAAGAAGCAGAAGATTTAGAGCGAAAAGGTGATTACAACGAAGCCCTAACATTATTTGGAAAAGCCGCTTTCGAATATAACGCCGTAAAAAACTTTAACCGATACGGCCAGGCCATCATTAAAATGAGCAATATGCACTACCAGCTGGGCCGTTTTACCGATGCAGAACAGATTCTCTTAAATGTTGCCCTAAAAAACTATTCTAAAACAGGTAACAGGACCGGCATAATGAATACTTACAACCTTTTAGGCAAAGTTTACCTGGCCAACACCAAATACACACAATCGATGTGGTTTTATACCCAACAGGGCATTTTGGCCAAACAGTTAAAAAGCAATAACGCTTACATCGAATCTATTTTGGGCATTGTACAGGTTAAAATCAAAAAGAAGGATTTTACGCTTGCGTTAAGAGATTTAAAATCGGCCGAATGGCTTGCCAATTCCATTAAAAGTACGCAGTACAAATCGCAGATAAAAGATGCGAGAGAAATAATTGCCAACAAAACCGCTCCAAAAAAAGCCAATCAGGGCTAAGCTTTAACCTGCATTTGCACTTTAAACAAATTATCTCTTTGATATTTTGGGGTAACTACGTGAATATCGCCATCACAAATTAGCCTGCAAAAACCTGATAATCTTGACTATAGCTATCAATTACTCTTCCATCACCGTCTGCAGATAGTCAAATTTTAAAGTACGGTTAAAACAAAAAATAACTCATAACGTTCTTCTTAAGAAATTGTTAAATAAAAAGCTTTTAGCTAAATTTGGTTAAGTTTTAACAAGAGACGGTAATAATGCTGTCTCTTTTTTGCTTTTTTGATAAAATGGTATCATATTGGCTATATAGAATTGGAAATGGATTTTAAATCATTTAAAGAGATGTTAAAGAGAATATTTTTTGTAATTTTTACTGCAGCAGTACTTGCTTGTCATGCCGCACCTAAAACCCAGCCTATGGTTGATGGGGTTACGAATGTAAAACCCGACGAGCAGCAACAACTTGTAATTAAAGAAGTTGTTAATTTAATTGAGAGTTACAATTACAAAAAAATTCAGATAAACGATTCTATTTCTTCACTAATACTGGATAAATACATAAAATCGCTTGATCAAGGGAAAAACTATTTCCTTGCCTCTGATATTGCCTCTTTTGAGAAATACAGATACACCCTGGATGATGATTTTAAAAATGGCGATTTAAGCGGTCCGTTCTTTATCTATAACGTTTATGCAAAACGCTTAAATGAATACTTTGCTTATTCTCTGGCTCAGATCAAAACCAAATTCGATTTTAACCAAACAGATACTTACGTGTACGACAGAGAGAAAATGCCTTGGGCTACATCTTCTTCAGCATTAAATGATACCTGGAAAAAACGCGTTAAATACGAGCTGATCAATTTAAACCTGGCCGGAACAGCAGAGGCTAAAAATGTAGAAACATTAACCAAACGTTATCAGAACCTACAATCGCAAACGTCAAAAACCAATAATCAGGATGTTTTCCAGATTCTGATGGATGCTTTTACCGAATCGATTGATCCACATACCAATTACTTCAACCCGAGCAATGCAGCGGCCTTTAATGAAGACATGTCGCGCTCTTTCGAAGGCATTGGAGCACGTTTACAATTGGAAAACGAGGTTGTAAAAATTTCAGAAATTATTGCCGGTGGACCAGCATTTAAAGGTAAACAACTGAGCGCTGGCGATAGAATTATTGCTGTAGCACAGGGAGATGGCGAATTTGTTGATGTTGTAGGCTGGAGACTGGATAACACTGTTACTAAAATTAAAGGCCCGAAAGGTACAAAAGTGCGTTTAAAGGTTATTCCGGTAGGAAAAGAAATGTCGTCGAAACCGGTAATTATCGAACTGGTTCGGGATAAGGTTATCTTAGAAGAAACCTCAGCAAAGAAAAAAGTAAAAACGATAAACAGCAACGGTAAAGATTTAAAAATCGGAATCATTACGCTTCCTGCTTTTTACGCCGATTTTAAAGCTGCCAATGCAGGCGATAAAAACTATAAAAGTACCACACGCGATGTAAGGAAATTAATTGATTCTTTAAAAAACATCGATAAAGTGAGTGCAATCGTGATGGATTTACGTGGAAACGGTGGTGGATCTTTAGTAGAAGCCATCTCATTAACAGGTTTATTTATTGATAAAGGCCCAGTGGTTCAGGTAAAAGATCTGCGTGGCAAAATAGAGGTAGATGAAGATGAAAATAGTGGTGTAGCATGGAACGGGCCATTTGGCGTAATTGTAGACCGTTTAAGTGCATCAGCATCAGAGATTTTTGCAGGTGCCATACAAGATTACGGCCGTGGTATTATTATGGGTAGCCAAACTTATGGTAAAGGTACCGTGCAATCGTCAATCGATTTAAACAAATTGGTGAACCCAAGCATGCTGCAAAGGGTAGCCGGTTTGGTTTCTAAAGATAAAACGGTTGGTACATCTCCCAATAGCACCAATCCGGCTGATATTAACCTGGGCCAGATAAACTTAACCATGGCTAAGTTTTACCGTGTAGCAGGCAGCAGTACACAACATAAAGGTGTTACACCTGATGTTGTTTTCCCATCAGTTTACCCAATGGATAAAATTGGAGAAGATACAGAACCATCGGCATTGCCTTGGGATGTTATTGCCAGCTCAAACTTTAAGCCTGTGGCTAATTTAACAGCAGTTAAAGCACAGCTGATCAAAAATAGCGAGCAACGCATTGCAAATTCTTCAGACTTCAAATACCTGAAACAGGATATTGCAGACCTTAAAAAACGCGATGCAGAAGTTTCAGTTACTTTAAACGAAGCTAAACTTAAAGCAGAGCGCGATGCCCAGGAAGCTAAATCTCTGGCCAGACAAAATGAGTTAAGGGCATTGAGAGGCTTGCCAGCCATTAAAAAGGGAGAAAAAATCACTAAACAGGACGCTTTTGATTTTATTGAAGACGAATCATTAAGGGTAATTGGTGATTTTATGCAGCAATCTGGCAGTTATGTTATGAACCTTGGGATAATGCCAAAAAATAATTAATAAGATATAGCGTATAGCAAGAGGCCTCTTCAGTTAAAACTGAAGAGGCCTTTGTTTTTGAGACTTCTGAAGTCTCCTTATAAAAAGACCTCGAAGGTATGATATGCATCATGCAAATCAAACCTTCGAGGTCTAAAAGTTCGAGGTCTAGAAATTACGAAATCTAAATTTTAATGTTATTTCTTTGCAGATGGCTCGTTCTGTCTATTTATCTGCATAGCCATCATTTCTTTCATGGTTTTGTTCATCCCTTCGGTACTTCCATCCAAAAATATCACATTGCCTTCGCTGTATTCTGCAAACTGTTTAATGGCTTCTGTCCACATGGTAAACAGAATTACCGACGTATCTAAATTAGCCTGTTGCATTTCGTGTGCAGCATTGGTCATACCTTTGGCAACTTCTTCCCTAAACAAGGCGATACCCTGTCCGCGCAGTTGGGCGGCTTCACGTTCGGCCGTAGCTGCAATTTTAATGGCGTTACCATCAGCCTCTGCACCTTTGGTTTTCGTAATCAACAAAGCCTGTCCTTCATTTTCTGCTGCAGCTTTTAAGTTGTTCGATGCAACCACACGGCTCATTGAGCGCATAATTTCTTCATCGAAAGTAATATCGTTTAACTGAAGATCCTGTAGGTGATAGCCCCAGCCATCCAAAACCTGGTCAATCTGTTCTTTAACATGCAGTACAATTTCATTTCGCTGCGCCAGTACATTGGCCTGCTTTTGTGTAGCTACATACGCCCTGATCGAGCCTTCAATAGTCCTGATCAATGCCTGCATTAAATTTGTGGCATCTACGAATTTAAAGGCTACATTTTTAATGGTTTCTTCATCCTGGTTAATTACCGAATACAAGAGCATGGCTTTAAAATAAACATTGGCCTGATCTTGTGTTACTGCCTGGAAGGATAGTTCTACCGAACGGTTCTGAATTGAAATCCGCGAATAAATTTGCTCAATTAATGGGATCTTGAAATTTAAACCGGGCCTTAATAACCTTTGGTATTTGCCAAAAACCGTAACCACAGCTATGGTACCCTGTTTTACGGTTACGAAAGAGCTCAGCAGTATAATTACTCCTATAGCGATTAAAATGTAAATGGTGTATTGCATAAATTAGATTTTTTATGAAGTTATAAAAAATAAAACACAAACAAATCAATTCACACCCGGCTTAACTTCCAAACAAAAGCTTCTCTTTTTTGTCTTATTCTAAAATCTACTAACATGAATGTAAAACGCACCTTCGGAACAATATTAACCATACTTGGAATTATCGGACTAATTTACGCTGGATATGGCTTCGTAAACCACAATCAAAATACACGGGGCCTAATGGTTTACGGTATTATCGGGCTAATATTCTTTGTCTCGGGAATAGGATTGGTTAAGAATACGAAAGATGAGAGTTAGGGGCAACAACCCAGTTAACCTTTCTTTTTATGCTTGATAATCTGATACTGACTAAAGGCTACAATACAGCCCGCTAAGATGATGATGCCGGCAGATAATAGGTTTTTTGGATTCTGATTGATGTAATAGGCTGCTACCAAAACCATAATTGCCGCAGCAATGCCAATGATGTAGTGAAGTATTAATCCTTTTTTCATTTCTATAGTTTTTAACGGCAGTGGCCCGAGCAACAAAGATTCTGAAATAATTTTAGAATATGTGCTGGTAAATTATTTTTTTACCGTGATCTTATTATTCTCGAACTGGAGCTGATGACCAATAAAATCCATATCGGTCAAATCTTTCATCCGCTTAAAGGCAGCATCACTTTCATCTAAGGTTAGGCGGTTAATTTTATCCTGTTTCACCGAAACCACATCAGCATACAAAAAATCGCCCTTTGAGTTGATCTTAAGCTGAAGTAAAGGAGCAATTCCGTTAGTACCCTTTAAGCTAAACATACCGTAAGTACAAAAATTACCCAAACTATAGGCGATAAATTTGTTTTTATATACCTCAACCGCCCGGGTAACATGCGGACCGTGGCCTAAAACCACATCGGCTCCGGCATCTATTACGGCGTGCGCAAAGGCATACACATTACCACGGTTCTCTTTGTAAAAAATTTCGTTCTTACGGGTAACGTGCTCGAAACGGGCACCTTCACCGCCACCGTGAAAGGAAACAATTACAATATCGGCTATTGATTTTAACCTGGCCACCAGGGCCTTTGCACTGTCAATCTTGTTTATCGATACGGTATTCTCGTTGGGTGCAAATGCACAAAAAGCATATTTCACACTGTCTCTCTCAAAAAATGCGAAAGGTTTGTTCACCTGGCCTGCATAATTGATCTGCAGCGAATCTAATATGCGTGCCGTATTTTTTCTTCCCCTGGCATCAAAATCGCCAACATGGTTATTGGCAATACTCAATACATTAAAGCCAGCATTTTTATAAATCCCTGCATAACGCTCGGGCATCCTGAAAGCATAACAGCTGTTGGGGTTTACACCATTGCATTTGTTAGAATTACCTGAATTAAGGAAACAGCCCTCAAGATTTCCAAAAACGATATCGCCCTTTAGCAAACTATCTACAGCCTGGAAACTATTTACCGCATCATCTGGTGGAAGATTTGTTTTTGATGGAAAGGCAGAGCCTAGCATAATATCGCCAACTGCAGTGATGGATATGGTATCCTTTACTTTTCTGATTACTGTATCCTGCTTGGCCAGTGGTGCCGTAACCTGCGCATTGTTGCTGGTGCAGCTGATTAGGATAACTAAAGTAAAGAATGATAATATTAAGGTATTGAAAAACTTCATTTTGGATTTTTGTGGTATAAAAAAATCCTCCGAAATTACTTTAGGAGGATTCTATATCTTGTTAGCCGTTAACTGAAAATTGTTACCCGGTTATTCTACTGTAAACTCTTTCTTAAACGATTCCAGTACGCGGCCACCTTTGTAAAAGTAACGGCTGTAATATGGCTCATTTAAGTTACTGATTACCACACCGCGCGAACTTGATGCATGAGCAAATCTGTTATCGCCAAGGTAAATACCAACATGTGAAATACTTCTGCTTTTGATCTTGAAGAAAACCAGATCACCCTCTTTCAAATCTTCTTTAGATAATGGATCTACCATGCTAAAAATATCGCGCGAATTTCTTCTGATGGTAGTGTTGAAAACTTTATCGTAAATCGCTTTAGTAAAAGCCGAGCAATCAATGCCTCTTTTGCTGTTTCCACCATAACTGTATGGGGTTCCGATCCATTCGTAAATAAACTTATATAGCTTTAAATTCGAAGTCGCATCTACTGCAACACCCATAACCTGCGAGAAATACTGCGATGCAAGGTTGTCGGGATCATTTAATTCTTTACCAGATTCTTTTGTTTTTGTTTGCGCAAATGCGGCTGAGAACGTGCAAATAGCGATTAGGGTAGAAAACAAAAATTTTTTAATCATGTTATACAGTTATGTTTGGGTACTTCACTTACACATTAACGTACACCACATGGGCTTATTGTTGGTTGCCAAAAGTATTAATTATACAAATGTTATCCAAATGTTATGTGTTAAAAAGTGAAAGTTATTAACATTTTTATTTTTTATCCATCTTTTTTACTTAAAATATCTGCCCAAAAATCATCTTTTTTCAAGAGTGTATTTCTTTTGCTTACACTAAAAAAAGAATAACTAGGCTATATTTTAAATTAGGTAAATTACAACATACACAGAATAAAATTTCAGATTCATTTAATTCCAGATTAGGATAAAGGGCATTGATTTAATTCTAGAAAATCGGCTTTCAACTGCTGTGTAAAATCGAAGCGTTGGAATAAATCATATTTAATTGTAAAACAACTGTTAAATGTAATTTAGTAGCTGAAAATATGATGTTTTTACACTTAAAAGTGCCAAAAATTACAATAAAAAAATTAGATTTGCTGTCGCAAAAAAACAAATACCCTAAAATGAGTGCAGTAGAAATAAATAAAGATACCTGGTTAAAGTGGTTTGAGTCGATGTTGCTTATGCGCAAATTCGAAGAAAAAACTGGCCAGTTATATGGACAACAAAAAATACGTGGCTTTTGTCATTTATACATTGGACAAGAAGCTGTAGTTGCAGGTGCAATATCTGCAATGCAAAAAGGTGATTCGATGATTACAACTTACCGTGATCACGCTCACGCTTTAGCTTTAGGCGTTAGTGCAGATAGCATTATGGCCGAAATGTATGGTAAAGCTACTGGCTGTTCTAAAGGTAAAGGTGGTTCAATGCACATGTTTAGTAAAGAGCATAACTTTTATGGTGGCCATGCAATTGTTGGAGGTCAGATTCCACTAGGTGCTGGTGTTGCTTTTGCAGAAAAATATAAAGGAACAGATAATGTTAACATTTGTTACATGGGCGATGGCGCTGTACGCCAGGGTGCATTAAACGAAACATTTAACATGGCCATGCTTTGGAAATTGCCGGTAATCTTTGTTTGCGAAAACAATGGTTATGCAATGGGTACTTCGGTACAACGTACCACCAACATGACCGACATTTACAAAATTGGTTTAGGTTTCGATATGCCTTGCGCACCGGTTGACGGTATGGATCCTGTTGCTGTACACAATGCAATGGATGAAGCCATTCAACGTGCACGTAAAGGTGAAGGCCCTACTTTCTTAGAAATGAGAACCTACCGTTACCGTGGTCATTCAATGTCTGATCCGGCTAAATACCGTACCAAAGAAGAATTAGAAGATTACAAAGCAAAAGATCCTGTTGAACTTGCAAGAGAAACTATCCTTAAAGAAAAATATGCAGATCAAGCATGGATTGAAGAGGTAGAAGCTAAAGTAAAAGCAATTGTAGATCAAGCTGTAAAATTTGCGGAAGAGTCTCCTTGGCCTGATGCATCTGAGTTATACAAAGATGTATACGTGCAACAGGACTATCCTTATGTAATGGACTAATATTTTTAAGATTTCAATTAATTAGATATAATGGCTGATGTAATTAAAATGCCCAAAATGAGCGACACCATGACCGAAGGGGTTTTGGCGAAGTGGCACAAAAAAGTGGGCGATAAAGTGAAAAGCGGTGATGTTTTGGCAGAAGTAGAAACTGACAAAGCAACAATGGATATGGAATCTTACTGGGACGGAACTCTTTTATACGTTGGTGTAGAAGAAGGATCGGCAGTACCTGTAGATGCTATTATGGCCGTTATTGGTAAAGAAGGTGAAGATTATAAAGCAGCTTTAGAGGCTGAAAAAGGTGCTGGTGCAGCTGAAAGCGAAAAGCCAAAAACTGAAGAAGCACCTAAAGAAGAAGCTGCCCCTGCTCAAGGTGGTGGTTTAAGCGAAGAAGAATTAGCAGCTAAAGGTGTAACGGTAATCCGCATGCCTTTATTAAGCGATACCATGACTGAAGGCGTTATTGCTGAATGGCATAAAAAAGTTGGCGATAAAGTTAAGGATGATGATGTTTTAGCTGATGTAGAAACCGATAAGGCAACTATGGAAGTTATGGGTTATGCAACCGGAACTTTGTTACACATTGGCGTAGAAAAAGGTTCTGCAGCAAAAGTAAACGGCATTATTGCTATTGTTGGTCCAGAAGGAACTGATGTTAGCGGTATTTTGGCTGGTGGTTCTGCTCCGGCTGCAAAAGCTGAAAGCGCTGATGCACCGAAAGAAGAAGCACCAAAAGCTACTGCTGATGTAAGCTCAAGTGCGCCTGTTGCAGAAAGCTCATCATCTGATAGCCGTGTTAAAGCATCTCCTTTAGCTAAAAAAATTGCTAAAGATAAAGGAATCGATTTAGCACAGGTTGCAGGTAGTGCAGAGGGTGGCCGTATCATTAAAAAAGATATCGAAAACTTTAAACCAGCTGCTGCTCCGGCAAAAACTGAATCTGCTGCTGCTCCAGCTACTGAAAAAGCTGCTGCTGCTCCGGTTATCCCTACTTATGTTGGCGAAGTTAAATTTACCGAAGCTCCTGTTTCGCAAATGCGTAAAGTAATTGCAAAACGTTTGGCAGAAAGTTTATTCACCGCTCCGCATTTCTACTTAACCGTTAGTATTGATATGGATAACGCAATGGCTGCACGTACTGCAATTAATGCCGTTGCTCCTGTAAAAGTTTCGTTCAACGATATCGTAATTAAAGCTGTTGCGATAGCCTTGAAAAAACACCCTGCGGTTAACTCATCATGGGGCGGAGATAAAATCCGTTTCAACGAACATACCAACATTGGTGTAGCTATGGCTGTTGAAGATGGCTTATTGGTACCAGTAGTTCGTTTTGCTGATGGTAAATCATTATCACACATCTCTGCAGAAGTAAAAGACTTTGGCGGTAAAGCAAAAGCTAAAAAACTACAACCAGCAGATTGGGAAGGTTCTACCTTTACAGTTTCTAACCTGGGTATGTTTGGTATTGATGAGTTTACGTCAATCATCAACTCTCCTGATGGTGCAATTTTATCAGTAGGCGCAATTCAACAGGTTCCTGTTGTTAAAAACGGTGCCGTTGTTCCTGGTAACGTAATGAAATTAACTTTAGGTTGCGATCACCGTGTGGTTGATGGTGCAACCGGAGCACAGTTCTTACAAACGTTAAAAGGTTTATTAGAAGAGCCGATCAGGTTATTAGCTTAATCTCATAAAGAATGTCATCCTAAGCTAGCTTGCACTAAGCTAAGCCGAAGTAAAGGATTAACATAAAATTTAAAGCCATCTTTAGGGATGGCTTTTTTGCGTTTAAGGCTTTTAGTAAATGGCCAATAATTTGCTATTTTTGATTTGATACTAACTTAAAACCAAATGAACAAGACACTCCTTTTTACTGCGTGCATTACCGCGTTGCTCGCCTGTAAGCAAAAAAACAGTTCCAATGAAGGCGCAGCGAATAAAGCTTTTGCTTCCATGTGCGAACAATACTATCAGGACGGATTAAAATTATCACCAATCAGCGCCACCTATATCGGCGATGAGCGCTATAACGATTTGTTGCCAAACGATGGTTCGCAGGCATTTATTAAACAATACAAAGACTTTAACCAACGCTATTTGGATAGCTTGGGCAAATATAATAGGGCAGAACTTGGCGCAGAAGATAAACTCTCTTTTGATTATTTAAAAGACCAGTTGGATATGAACTTGGAAGGATTAAAGTATCATTCAGAATATCTTCCCTTTAACCAGATGTTTGCCTTACCCTTAACCATAGGTCAATTGGGATCAGGAACCGGCGCACAGCCATTTAAAACGGTAAAAAACTACGAAGATTGGTTAAAGCGTGTTACCGCATTTTCGGTTTGGGCCGATACCGCTATAGCCAATTTTAAAAAGGGTGCTGCCGCTGGTATTGTATTGCCAAAAGCCCTGGTTGTTAAAATGATTCCCCAAATGCAGAGCATGGTTGTGGCCAGTCCTGAAAAAAGCTTGTTCTATGGGCCAATAAACTTGCTGCCGGCAGATTTTTCGGCAGCTGATAAACAAAAATTAACAGCAGCTTACCGCAATGCGATAAGCAATGTAATTATTCCAACCTATAAGAAACTGGGCGATTACCTTCAAAACGAATACCTGCCAAAAGCCAGAACAACTTCGGGTTACGCTGCAATGCCTGGTGGCCTTGAGTGGTACACCTATCTGGTGAAACAGCAAACCACCACCAACAAAAGCCCCGAAGAAATTTATCAAACGGGTTTAAAAGAAGTTGCGCGTATTAAGGGACAGATGGATAGCATAAAAAATCTGGTTGGTTTTAAAGGAGACTTGAAAGCATTTTTTGAGTACATGAAAACCGATAAAAAATTTATGCCTTATAAAACACCAAAGGAAGTTTTGGCTACTTTTGAGGATATCCACCAGCGCATGAAACCCAATTTGAAAAAAATGTTTGCTGTTGAACCTAAAACACCTTTCGAAATCCGTCAAACAGAAGCTTTCAGGGCAGCATCGGCCAGTGCCGAGTATAATCAGGGTTCTGCTGATGGGAAACGTCCTGGTATATTTTATGTGCCGATTTTAGATGCCAAAACATTCAATACCACATCAGGCATGGAGTCGCTTTTCCTGCATGAGGCCATACCTGGTCACCATTACCAGATCTCTCTAACACAGGAAAATAAATTGCTCCCTAACTTCCGCCGTTTTGGTGGGCATAATGCGTATGTAGAAGGCTGGGCATTGTACTGCGAATCTTTAGGTAAAGAATTGGGCTTATACCAAGATCCTTATCAGTACATGGGCGCACTGGGCGATGAAATGCACAGGGCCATCCGCTTGGTAGTTGATGTGGCCATCCACACCAAAAACATGAGCAGGGAGGAAGCTATAAAATACATGACCGATAATGAGGCCATCAGTACCGAAGGTGCCACTGCCGAAATAGAACGTTACATGGGTATTCCGGCACAGGCATTGGGCTACAAAACAGGTGCTATGAAAATAAGGGAATTAAGAACCAAATATGAAAAAGAATTGGGAGCCAAATTCAAACTGGCCGACTTTCATACTGCTGTATTAAAAGATGGGTCTTTCCCATTATCTGTTTTCGAAACTAAAATGGATGCTTGGGCTGAAACCCAGAAATAATAGTTTTTAGCCTTATTGCGATGGGTTTAAACCCATCGCAATAATTGCAATTATGTAGCCTTGGGTTTAAATCCATCGCAAAAATTGCAATCATTTAGCCTTGGGTTTAAACCCAAGGCTAAATTTTACGCAGGCCTTAAACCCATCGCAATAAAAGAAAATTCTAAACCCTTTCGTGCTTAATTTGTTAAATATTAAACACCCTAGGTTATGGACAAAGAAAAACTGATTCAAGAAGCTTATCTGGTTGCGCATAAAATTGAAGAAAACGGCAATTTCCCTAACAATGCTATTTTACCTTTGATGATTTATAAGGGCTCGCTGAGGCTGCACCCCGACGACAGTGAGGACGTAATCAAAAAAGTTTTCGCGCAAAACGGGTATACCAATGCTTGGGTAGATGGTATTTTCGATTACCACCATTACCATAGCAATACCCACGAAGTGATGGGTGTATTTTGTGGCAAAGCCGATGTGCAGTTTGGGGGCGATCATGGTGTTTGCATTGAGCTGGATAAGGGCGATGTAATAATTATTCCTGCTGGGGTAGCCCATAAAAAACTCAGCTCGAGCGATGATTTTACCGTGGTTGGCGCTTACCCAAATGGAGCTGAATACGATATGAAATATGGCCATGCTGAAGAACGCCCAGAAGCTGATGAAGCCATTGCTAAGGTAAAAAATCCGGACAGCGATCCTGTTTATGGCAGTAAAGGACATTTATTTGAGTGCTGGTATAACCAAAACTGCGAAAATGTGTAAAACTCTTTCGTTTTAACCGTCTAAAATTCTTTAATTTTCGGGTTTTAAATACACTATCCTTAATATAAATGAATTTTCGATACATATGTTCAGCATTAGCGCTCTCTGTTACCCTATTAACTGCTTGCTCAAGTAAAAAATCAGAAGAGAAAAAAGCTGCTGAAAAAAAAATCCGCACCAAAGAGGATGACAAAGCCGATAGCTTACTATTGGTTTATAATCCAGAGAAGGGAGATAAGTGGATTGCCGATTTTGTAGATAACCTGCATAAAAAATATAATTTTAACGGCAACATGCTGGTGGCTAAAGACGGTAAAATATTGTACGAAAAAGCTGTAGGTTGGGCCGATTACCTACACCGCGATAGCTTAAAAATCAATTCTGAATTTGAGTTGGCCTCTATCACTAAAACGTTTACAGGTACAGCGATTATGCAGCTGGTAGAAGCTGGTAAGCTATCTTTAAATGATAACGTAAAGAAATTCTTTCCTAATTTCCCCTACGATGGCATAACCGTAAAACTGTTGCTTTCGCACCGAAGCGGAATGATGAATTACGTTTATTTTATTGATGACATTTGGCGCAAAGAGAAACGCAACATGAAAAAGGGCGTAACAAACCAGGAAGTAATGAATGTTATTGCCGAAAGGAAGCCTAATCCATATACCAAACCCGATAACCGTTTCCACTACAACAACTCCAATTTTATGGTTTTAGGGGCCATTATCGAAAAAGTAACCGGACAACGTTATTCGCAGTACATGATGGAGCACGTATTTAAACCTGCCGGGTTAAAACATACCCACGTATACAGCACCACCGAATACGAAAAAATCCCGGTTGATGTAGTGGGGCATGATCGAAATAGCTTTAGGTATTCTGTAGCGCAGAACTTTTTAGATGGACCTGTTGGGGATAAAGGGATTTATAGTACAGTACACGATTTGGTGTTATTTGATAAATACCTGAAAAATGGAAGATTGCTCAGCCAAAAGAGTCTCGATTCGGCTTATGTGGGCCGTAACAAGCCTATAAACGGCCATTTTAACTACGGCTATGGCTGGAGGATGTTCGATGGCGAAAAAATGGACAAGGTAGTTTACCACACTGGCTGGTGGCACGGTTTCCGTCATATTTACGTGAGGGATTTAAACAAGAACATCGTAATTATATTTTTGGGCAACCTAACCAATGGCAGTTTAATGCACCTTGATGAGCTGTATAAACATTTCAACATGCCGGTTATCCGTAAGGGCGCATACCATGGAAATGGAAGTTTACCAGGTTCGGATGAAGATTAAAAACCAAAGGTTTTTCTTTTAGAGAATATAGATTTTTACACAAAATACGTTTAACATAAAAATAGATAGCCATGTTTGATAAATTATTTGCGGCACAACAAAAAGCCGAAGAAATTAAAAAGCGTTTAGATACCATTTCGGTATTTGGAGAGGTAGAAAATGGTGCTATAAAAATTACTGCAACTGCAAACAAAGCAATTACTGGAATCGCCATTGACGAAGAATTTCTAAAAAATGCAGATAAAGAAGAATTAGAAGAGCTGTTATTAACCGCAATTAACAAAGCCTTGGCCAGTGCAGAGCAGGTAAGTGCTGCCGAAATGCAATCATCGGCAAAAGATATGCTGGGCGGCTTAGGCGGCATGTTTGGGCAATAGTTTGCGCTGTAAACAAAACAGCAGCTTTACTTGTTTAAGCTATTCCAGGGCTTAGTATCTGGTTTTTACACTTAATTCCTAGTTCTTGATACTCATGAAATATACCTATTACGGCCAATCTTGTTTCTTAATTGAAGCAGCAGGCAAAAAATTACTCTTCGATCCTTTCATATCCCATAACCCATTGGCTAAACACATCGATATTAAAGCCATTGAGGCCGATTATATTTTAGTTAGCCATGGTCACGGAGACCACGTAGCAGATTTGGTAGCCCTTGCCAAGCAAACCCAGGCTACAGTTATTGCTATGCCTGAAATTACGGATTGGGCCACTAAGCAGGGCGTAGAAAAAGTGCATGGAATGAATTTTGGCAAATTTACTTTCGATTGGGGAACAGTACGTATGGTTCCGGCAACGCATTCTTCTGGTTTGCCCGATGGAAGCTATGGCGGCAACCCTGCAGGCTTTGTTTTAGAATTAGATGGCAAACAGATTTATTTTGCTGGCGATACAGGCTTAACCATTGAAATGAAAGTTCTGGCCGATATCTACAACCTAGATTATGCCATTTTACCAATTGGCGGCAACTATACCATGGATGTTGACGATGCGTTGGTTGCCACGAAATATTTCGATTGCGATAAAGTAATCGGTGTGCACTACAATACTTTTCCGGTAATTGAAATTGATACAAAAATCGCGTTAGATAAGTTTAAACGTGAAAACAAAACGTTATTGTTACCAGAAATTGGCGAAACAATAAGTTTATAGTTTTCAACAAGTTGTCATTGCGAGAAGGCTTTTTCAGCCGACGAAGCAATCTTTTTATAAAGAAAAAATCTAAGTATAAAAGATTGCTTCGTCGTTCCTCCTCGCAATGACGGAATTAGGACAAAAAAAAGGGCCCTCGATTTACACCGGGGACCCTTCAAATTATAAAACCTAAACCTAATTCTTTTTAGCAGCTTCTTTATTTGCTTTATAACGCATATCAGCTGTACCGTCTTTTTTAGTTGGACCTGCCACTTTGGTTACTGCCTTTGTTTTATTTTCTTTAAAACGCATATCTGGCGTTCCATCAGCCTTTACTTTTGCAGCTGTAGTAGTTGTTTTAGTTTCTACTTTTTTAGCTTCTTGCTTAACACCTGCTTTAACTGGTGCAGTAGTAGTTTTTACTTCTTTTTTAGCTACAACTTTAGCTTTGGCCGGTGCTGTAGCTGGGGTTTGAGCAAATGCTGTTGTTAAACCAAATGCTGCGATTGCGATTAAACTCAATAATTTTTTCATATTCTTTGATTTTTTTTTAGCTGTTATGAAGCTTCTTCGTTTCACTCCGAGGTTTCATAATCTTTAATTTTTGTTTTACTCGTTCTTTGTTGATATAAAATTGAATAATTGGTATGAAGTTTTAATGAAGATAATCAAAAAATTTAACGATGCGAGCCTACATCCAATGTAAAGGCTACATTGATATTGAATTTCATTGCTGTTGGTCTGCCCAATACCGTGCCCGGAATCCAATCGGGCATATATTTCAATACGCGAACCGCCTCTTCTCCCAAGCTTGGGTGCGGAGCAAGAATCAGCGCTACATGGCTTATTTCACCACTTTCTTCCACAATAAAAGAGAGAAAAACCTTTCCCTGTGCATTAGCATTTAAGGCCTCTTTTGGATATTTAAGTTCTTTAGCAATTAAGGCATACATTTTTTGCATCCCTCCCGGATACTGCGGAAGTACAATAAGCTTATTGCTCGATGTTACCTGACCATCCTGATCAAGATAGGCACTATCAATCAGTTTACCGTTATCATCAAAAACCTCCTTTACAGCCAGTTTTCCGTTCTCGTAAAATAACTTTCTTTCTCCAACTTCTTTATCATCCACATAGGTTTTCTGCTCAAATACTGAAGAATTTGGCCAATAAGACACGTATAAACCATTTAATAAGTTAAATGCATACATTTTAGTCTCTATCGCATTTGCTTCATTTCCATACGTAATCCAGGCTCCTGCTTTTTCATTATTAAGATAGTTACCCTTTATATACGGTTTCCCATTCTTGTACAAAGTATAAGTGCCATACAAATTTGTTAAGGTCGAATCAGAGAATGTCTCCCTTTTAATTGGTACAAGGTTCTTATCAGATGTAATCCTTATCCAAGTTGTACTATCTTGCTTAAACACCTTATACAACGAAGTTGCTTTATTTATCTTCTTGGTAGGAATACCCCCAAAGTTATATGTAATCAACGTATCGCTTTGCTGGGCCATGCACGCCATGGACAGGAAGTAGCATACAAAGAATATAGAGAGCGCCTTCATCTTAATGTGCAGCTAGCCAGTTATCGCCTTCGCCAATTTCTACCACAATTGGTACAGTTAGCTTTATGGCATTGGCCATCTTATCCTGAATAATCCCCTTCATAATCTCTTTCTCTGATTTCAGCACATCAAAAACCAACTCATCATGCACCTGCATGGTCATGGTTGATTGTAGCTTTTGGGCTTTCATTTCTTTATGGATATTAATCATGGCAATTTTGATCATATCTGCAGCCGAGCCCTGTATAGGCGCGTTAATCGCATTTCGTTCGGCAAAGCCCCTTACGGTTTGGTTGGCCGAGTTAATGTCTCTGAGGTAACGTCTTCTACCCATTATCGTTTCTACAAAGCCATTCTCCCGTGCAAAGTTCATGGTATCGCTCATGTAGCGCTTAATCCCCGGGTATTGTGCAAAATACTGCTCAATAATTTCGGCAGCTTCCTTACGTGGAATACCTAAGTTTTGAGATAAACCAAAGGCAGATTGACCATAAATAATCCCAAAGTTTACTGCTTTGGCATTTCGGCGCTGTGTGCTATCTACCTCCTCTATGCTTACACCGTATACTTTAGCGGCGGTAGCGGTATGGATATCGATGCCTTTACTAAAAGCATCGAGCATATTTTCTTCTTTACTGATTTCGGCAATAATGCGCAGTTCGATCTGCGAGTAATCGGCCGATAACAGGATGTGGTTTTCATCGCGGGCAATAAAGGCTTTACGTACTTCTCTGCCTCGCTCGGTGCGGATCGGGATATTCTGTAGGTTCGGGTTGTTGGAACTTAAGCGTCCTGTAGCCGCCACCGCTTGGTTATAAGAAGTATGTACCCTACCGGTTTTGGGGTTAACCATCAGTGGAAGTGCATCAACATAAGTTGATTTCAATTTCTGCAACTGGCGGAAATCCAAAATATCCTGTACTATATCACTTTTGCCTGCTAAGGCCATTAAAACATCTTCTCCAGTTTGGTATTGACCGGTTTTGGTTTTTTTTGCTTTAGGATCGAGCTGCAGTTTATCAAATAAAACTTCGCCCAGCTGTTTTGGCGATGCCAGGTTAAATTTGATGCCCGCCTTATCGTAAACGTTCTGTTCAAACTTAATAATATCGGTTTCAAGCTCTTTTGAATAAGCCTGAAGAGTTTCGATATCAATGCGTACGCCCTCTTTTTCGATATCGGCCAATACATAAACCAAAGGATTTTCAATTTCTTCGGCCAGCTTGGCGGCATTTAGTTCGGTTAATTTGGGTTCGAATATATGCGCCAACTGCAAAGTTACGTCTGCATCTTCTGCGGCATAATCTACCACATCCACTACGGGCACATCGCGCATGGTTAACTGGTTTTTGCCTTTAGCACCAATTAATTTGGTAATGGAAATAGGCGAGTAGCCTAAATAATTCTCCGATAAAACATCCATCCCATGGCGGGTATCAGGATCAATAAGGTAGTGGGCCAGCATGGTATCAAAAAGTTTGCCCCTTACCTGTAGGCCATACCATTTCAGCACTAAAATATCATATTTGGTATTCTGCCCAATTTTTTCAATGTTTTCATCCTCCAATACAATCCTAAATTCATCTACAATGGCCTGCGCTTCTGCACGCTCGGCAGGTACCGGGATATAATAACCTGTGCCGGGTTTGATCGAGAACGAAAGGCCAACCAGATCGGCAATGTTCGCATCGGTACCGGTTGTTTCGGTATCAAATGAGATCCGTTTTTCGGCCAGCAGCAATTTAATCAGATCGGCCCTTTTCTCGACGGTATCAACCAGTTGATAATCGTGCCCGGTATTTTCTATGGTTTTGGCCGGAAGCTTTTCGGCAGGTTCTTCTTCGAGGGTATTGGTGTATTGAATAGCTTCTCCGGACTGATTACCGAATAAATCAGTTTGCGTACCTTCCTGAAAGCGCGCTGTAGTAACCGAAAATTCATCGCCGAATACCCTGCGGCCCAAAGTCCTAAATTCAAGCTCGGTAAATAAAGGCTCCAACAAATCGCGGCTTGGATCGCAAAGCTCCAAATTGGCCTCATCCAGTTCAACAGGAACATCCAATAAAATAGTAGCCAGTTTTTTAGAGAGCAGGCCCTGTTCGGCAAAATTCTCTACGTTTTCGCGCTGCTTGCCCTTTAATTGGTGCGAGTTGGCAATAATCTCCTCCATCGAACCATATTGTTTGATCAAAGCTTTGGCTGTTTTTTCGCCTATCCCCGGTATACCAGGAATATTATCAACTGCATCGCCCCATAAACCCAAAATATCGATTACCTGCAGTACATTTTCAATTTCCCACTTGGCCAGTACTTCCTTAACGCCCAATATTTCCATATCGTTACCCATGCGGGCGGGCTTGTAAATAAAAATATTTTCAGAAACCAGTTGTGCAAAATCCTTATCGGGGGTCATACAGTAAACCTGATACCCTTTCTGTTCGGCCTTTTTGGCCAGTGTTCCAATAATATCATCAGCCTCATAACCATCAGAAGTAATTACCGGAATATTAAAGCCCGTAATTAATTTGATTACGTAAGGCATGGCCGCAGCCAAATCTTCGGGCATAGCCTGTCGCTGTGCTTTATAAGCCTCAAAAGTAGTATGTCTTTCGGTCGGTGCCTCCGTATCAAAAACAACAGCAATATGTGTTGGTTTTTCTTTCTTTAAAACATCCAATAAAGTATTGGTAAATCCCATTACGGCTGATGTATTGATACCTGTTGAGGTAAAACGAGGGTTTTTACTTAATGCAAAATGCGCTCTGTACATTAACGCCATTCCATCTAAAAGAAAGAGTTTTTTATTCATGTGATTACACTGTTTTAAGAATTACACCGATAAATAGCTTTATCAGATGATAAAAGTAACCAAAGTTAATCATATCGGTAAAATGCTTTATCAACAAAAAAATTAAAAATAAATTATTGAATTCTTTAACTTTCATCATCATTACATAAAACGCGCTATGAAAATATTAGGTACATTATTCTTTTGCCTGCTTGCAAACTTTGTTAAAGCCCAACTCCCATCTGATACTTTGGTTACCTATGTTACTTTTGAAAACCTGAAAGGTGAAATTGCTGGATATGGTACCTCTATCAACCGCCCAATAGGTACCGGTGCTTTTAAAAACATAGCCGATAGAAGTTATTTGAGTTTAAGGATGGCTAAACTTGAAAATTCATACCGCTGGCCTGACGGATCAAGGATTGATTTTACCAAAAGGAGAAGCGAACATACCAGCACAGGCATTGTAGACCGGTATATTTTGGTAAATCCGAGCACAAAAGATACCCTATCCCTATTTGTAGATCCATATCATATCGATTCTACTTTCTTTGTGCCAAAAGGGCTAATAGTACTTAACAAAGCGGTTTTGGCAAAGGAGATTGCCCCACAATTAAGCGCTATTGAAAAGATCAATACAGCCAAAAATGTTTTCAGCAGTCAACAGGATAGTATCAATAAAATCGCCAATTATATTGCTTCCCGTATAGGCGTGATTAATTTTGTTGATCGGGAAAATTTAGCCAAAGTGATGACAGATACACAGGCTTCGGCCGAACTAAAAGAATTTTTATTTAAGATTTACGTCATCAATAGATTTTATGCCCTGGGCAAAAACATCAGCAACTCGAAAGTTTATGCCTTAAATAAAATGAGAGAATCATTTAATTCTTTTCAAAGAGAACATCCGGATATAGAAACAGGTAACATCAAAATCAACCTGAATTAGTACGTTTTGAAATTAAGTTCCGTTATTTGTGAAAAGCCATTGATCATATGAAATTTCTGTTTTCTGTATTTCTTTTTTTCTTCGCGGTAAATCAACTTTCTGCGCAGGATTTTATTGTTAAAAATAACGATGAAGTAATCCGCGGAACGATAAAAGGCACCGATTATTTTTCTGTTTTTATCAGCGCCAATGATGAAGCAGATGTGATATTACCAGCTAAAGACATCAAAAATTTCTTTTGGAATGGTGATAGTTTTGTGAGCAAGGGTTTTGCAAATGGCCGCAATTTCGAATATCGTTTTGTTAAGGTAATCGAAATGGGAACAGTTAACCTTTACGCTTTTGGAGGGGGAACTTTGATCCCTGCTGTGAAAGAAAAGAAAGTAAAATTCAGACCATCCATTGGTATTGGAACCGGCACAGGAGGTTTTGGCGGCATGGGCATGGGTGGAGGAATTAGTATTGGTGGCGGAAATAATGCAGCTCCCGAAAGACCGGCCGGAGCACCTATGGTGCGTTATTTTATCGAAAAACCTGGCGCCGGACCGCTACAGGAAGTGCCGATGAAAGCCATTACCGAAGAAGGGAAAAAAAACGAAGTTAAAAATATCCTCTTGCAGAAATTAGGCGATCAGCCCAGCCTAAAAGCCAAGGTTGAGGCCAGTGCCGATTTTAATAGCAGGGATGTTATAGAATGGGTGAAAGAATATAACGCGGGCAAGAAATAACGCGCTAGCTACCGAGCAATTTCAAATAGCTTTCTAAGCTGATGTATTTACCGTTTTTAATTTCGCAGTTTTCACGTGTGCCGAGATAATTAAATCCGAGTTTTTGTAAAGCCCTTCTGCAGTTCTCATTTTCCCTTTCTACAATGGCTTCAATACATTTGAGGTTTAAGTTTTGAAATGCGAAATGGCAAACCGAGGCAGCCACTTCTTTAATTATACCAGCGCCCCAGTATTCGGGCAACAGCCAAAATCCGATTTCGGCTTTCTGCTCAGCCTTGTTTAAATCATTAAACCCAATGGCACCAACAAATGTAAGGTTAGCCTTATTGCAAATGGCCCACCAAATACCTGTTTCATACTGTTGCAGTGTATTAAACCAAGATAGCTGCTCTTTGCTGGCTTCTAAACTTGTATAACTAACCCCGTAATAACGGATAACATCGGGATGAGATAGCCCTTTAAAAACATTTGGGAGGTCATCAGGCTGAAACTGCCTTAATAAAAATCTATCGGTATGGAGCGTAGAACGGCCAATCATTACCTTGCACAGCAATTCAACAGATGATCGTTGACCATTCCGGTAGCCTGCATGTGCGCATAGCAGATGGTGGTTCCGAAAAATTTAAACCCACGTTTTTTCATGTCCTTGCTTATCCGGTCAGAAAGTTCTGTTCTGGCCGGCACATCGCCCATTTTTTCAATGTGGTTTAAAATAGGCTTGCCATCAGGCACAAAGCTCCACATGTATTTAGAGAAACTGCCGAATTCTTTTTGTACTTCGAGAAATAACCTGGCATTGGTAATGGCCCCGTTAACCTTTAAACGGTTGCGGATAATCCCTTCATCGCCCATTAATCTTTCTACATCCTTCTCGGTAAAAGCCGCTACTTTTTCCGCATCAAAACCTGCAAAGGCTTTACGGTAGTTTTCGCGCCTACGGAGAATGGTGATCCAGCTTAAACCGGCCTGCGCACCTTCCAATATCAAAAATTCAAATAAAATCTGATCATCGTAAACTGGCTTCCCCCATTCTTCATCATGGTATTTAATGTAGAGCGGATCGGAACCGGCCCAGCTGCAGCGTATTTTTGAATTGGGAGCTTGGGAGTTTTGCATAGCGTATTTTATAAATGTTATAAATATTGTCGTCACCTCGATCCGATAGCTATCGGATGAAGCGCAGGCCCGAATATTCGGGAGAGAAAATCTATCTCGAGATAGATTTCTCGACTACGTTGCACCCGATAGCTATCGGGTTCGCTCGAAATGACGGCTTGTGTATTGAGGTTTTTCTCCGAAACAACGCTAAACTCCCAAATCCGAACTTAGTTCATCCCAATACTCAACAGCTCTTCTGTAATGCGGGATAACGATGCTACCGCCAACCAGGTTAGCGATCATAAAAATTTCGTTCATTTCATCACTGTTTACACCTGCATCAAAACATTTGCCCAAGTGATATTTAATGCAGTCATCGCAACGGAGCACCATCGATGCAACGAGACCCAACATTTCTTTGGTTTTAACATCAAGGGCTCCATCGGCGTAGGAAGTGGTATCCAGCGCGAAAAACCTTTTGATATTTGTATTCGCTGTTTCCATAATCCTATCGTTCATTTTTTCGCGATAGCCATTAAATTCTTCTACTAACTTTCCCATGTGTATTAAATATTGAATGAATGATTTTTGAGTGAGAATGACATTAATATTAATTTATTCAGTCAAGATTGATTTCTTCCAAAGGATTCCAGAACACCTGTTTAAAGTTAAGCACCTTATCATTTTTAACTTCAACACCTTCCTGTCTTAAAAGTTGTTCCATTGATGCAGGCGGATCAAAATGAAACTTTCCGGTAAGTAAACCACTGCTGTTTACCACGCGGTGAGCAGGCACCTTTGGATGTGCTGTTCCGGCGTAGGCCATGGCATGCCCAACCATTCTGGATGATTTTGCTGCGCCAAGGCTTTTGGCTATGGCGCCATAAGAAGTTACCCTTCCCTTGGGGATTAAACGGGCAATTTCGTAAACCTGCTCATAAAAATTAGTATCCATTATTCAAATGAAAATTGAATGTAATTGATATTCTTATCGTGTAATAAATATTTTTTCTCGTAATAAGTTTTGATGGATAGCACTTCATCAACCAATTCAGAAGTATACAGGTGATCGGTATTTTTATGGATAATTAATCCCAGTTCGGCCACCTTTTCGCAGGTATAAGCGTAAAGCTGATCGTTATCCGTTTTTAAATTTACGCAACCGCCAGCTTTTAAAACCTGCTTGTAACGGTTTAAAAATGTCGGGAAAGTCAAGCGTTTTTTCTCACGGCTATCCTGAGGTTGCGGATCTGGAAATGTAATCCATATTTCATCAATCTCCCCGTCATTAAAGTAATCCAGTATATTTTCAATCTGGATCCTTAAAAAGGCCACATTCCCGATTCCATCTTCAATAGCTGTTTTAGCACCACGCCAAATGCGGTTGCCTTTATAATCGACGCCAATAAAATTCTTTTCGGGGAATAACCTTGCCAGGTTTACCGAATATTCTCCCTTACCGCATGCCAGCTCCAGCACAACAGGATTTTCGTTTTTAAAATGCGTTGAAGCCCAGTTTCCCTTTAACGCTTTTCCTTCTTCTAATTGATATACGTTTGCAAATGTTTCGATTTCTGCAAAACGCCTAAGTTTATCTTTACCCAAAAGTTTTTTTTCTGCAAAAATACAATTAAATAGATAATCGGAGTTTCTTTTGCCATAAAGATTAATGCCATTGTTATTTAGGAATTGTATTTTTGTAGCCTATAAAAAATACCGTGGAAAAGAAAGCTAAAATATACGTTGCAGGCCATCGTGGTATGGTTGGGTCGGCCATTTACCGCAAACTGCAAAAAGAAGGTTACGAGCACATCATCACCAGAACTTCGGATGAACTGGATTTGCGCAACCAACAGGCTGTTACCGATTTCTTTGCCGTAGAAAAACCTGATTATGTATTTCTTGCTGCCGCTAAAGTAGGCGGTATTGTAGCCAATAACACATATAGGGCCGATTTTCTTTATGAGAATTTAGCCATACAGAACAACGTGATACATAACGCTTATGTAAATGGCGTTAAGAAATTAATGTTTTTAGGATCGAGCTGTATCTACCCTAAAATGGCTCCGCAGCCCTTAAAAGAAGATTACCTTTTAACAGGAACCTTAGAGCATACCAATGAGCCATATGCCATTGCTAAAATTGCAGGCATTAAAATGTGCGATGCCTACCGCGATCAGTACGGCTGTAATTTTATTTCGGTAATGCCAACCAATTTATATGGGTTCAACGACAATTACCACCCTCAAAATTCGCACGTTTTACCGGCACTGATCCGTAAAGTACACGAAGCAAAAGCAAACAACGAAAAAGAAGTAGTGGTATGGGGATCAGGCTCACCAATGCGCGAGTTTTTATTTGCAGATGACTTGGCCGATGCCTGTTATTTTTTGATGCAGAACTATAACGAACCTCATCTTATTAACATCGGCACCGGACACGATTTAACCATTAAAGATTTAGCTTTATTGATTAAGGATGTACTGGGTTTTGAGGGCGAATTGGTATTCGATGCCAGCAAGCCAGATGGAACGCCCCGCAAATTGATGGATGTAACCAAACTGCACAATTTAGGCTGGAAACATAAAATCGAATTACCAGAAGGTATTGCCTTGGCTTATCAGGATTTTGAAAGCAGATATTAAAAGTGACTGAATGAGTGAGTTTCGAATTATTGAATGGTTATGATAACAACTCACATTCAATAATTCACTCATTAAAAATTCAATCATTCACCCATTAATTATAGATATCATTTATATAATAGCACTGACGGGTGATAATCTAGCTAAACAAACAGCTTAAAACCCATCATTCTCTCATTCAAAATTCTGGCATTCAATCAATCTATCCCTCAATCATTTCTTAGTATAGTTATAATTTATATATTTGATATTATAAATCAATTTCAACTATATGACCTTAGTTCAGCTCGAATACATTGTTGCAGTAGACACTTATAGAAGTTTTGTAACTGCTGCGGATAAGTGTTTTGTAACACAGCCTACTTTAAGCATGCAGGTACAAAAACTGGAGGAACTACTGAGTGTTAAAATTTTCGACAGAAGTAAACAGCCAGTAAGTCCAACAGAAATTGGCACCCAGATTATTGCACAGGCCAGAATTACATTACAGGAAAGCGGAAAAATAAAGGAGCTGATCAACAGCCAGCAACAAGATGTTCTGGGCGAATTACGGATAGGGGTTATTCCAACCGTTGCCCCATATTTACTGCCAGAAGTTATTTCGGCCATGCTCGAAAAATACCCTGAACTCAAACTCCTTATCTGGGAATATACTACAGAAGACATCATCCATCACCTAAAAACCGGGGTGTTGGACTGCGGCATCTTGGCCACGCCTTTAACAGATGCCAACATTACAGAAGTTCCATTGTATTACGAAAACTTTGTAAGTTACATCAGCAAAAACAGCAAACTGTATAAGAAGAAAGCAGTTGATGCAGAAGACCTGAACGATGAAAACATCTGGCTATTAAACGAGGGCCATTGCATGCGCAACCAGGTTTTGAATATTTGCCGCTCTACCAAGAACAACCGGCTTCAGGGCTTAGAGTATAATACCGGCAGTGTAGAAACTTTGGTTAGAATGGTTGATCTGAATGGCGGCGCTACTTTATTGCCTGAACTGGCTATTGCAGAGTTAAATGCAAAACAGTCAAGCAAAATCCGCCATTTTAAATCTCCGGAGCCCGTACGCGAAATCAGTTTGGTAACGCATAAAAACTTCATTAAAAAACGGATGCTTAATGCTTTGAAAGATGAGATATTGGAAATTATACCCAAGGCTATGAAGCAAAAAAAGAAAAAAGATATTGTTGGGATTTAAGCTTCTTGCGAAGTTTAAAAGGGACAGCGCAAGTGGAAATTTTGCAAAGTTTTACTCCGCGATCTTGAGTACGAGAAGGCTTGATGAGCCGCCGAAGCATCTTACAGCGATCGCTACTCGCGAAAGCATTAGGATTGCTTAGTGCCTCGCAATGACGACTTTTTTTTGTGAATTAGATTGAATGATTGTTTTAATTTAAAACTCAGCAGCCAATTCCTTATCTTTATCTACATGATCAGCTAATTTATAGCTCGATACCTTTGGATTTTTATCTTCTAGCAGAACTAAAATAATCAGCGAAATAATAGGGATTAAAAAGGAGATCAAAAACCAGAACCAAAATTTACGGCCCGTTCTCTTGGCCAAAAAGCCTGCTAAAAGCTGTGGCGACAGCAACAATCCCAGCACAACCGCGCCTAAAATTATTTCTGGCATCTGTAAAATCCTATTGCAAAATGTGCTCCTGAATAAAATTATTGGTTTTGTTTCTCTACAGGAGGTGCTGAAAGCAGACCTTTAATATCGCTTTCAACTTCTTCTTCCTCGCCTTTTTTCTTTTTCTTGTTTTTAGCTTTTAGGCCTTTTCCACTTAAACGCTCTTCAATAACTTTATCGTATTCTAATTGTTGCTCGGGCCTTAAAACATTGCGGATGTTTTTCGAAGTTTCATTTTGTAGCTTGTAAAATTTATCTACATCTTCCTCGCGCGAATTACCAGCCTGCTGCCTTTTAATTAAATCGGCCTGCTCTTTGGCCTGGTTGTAAGTAAAGCTGTAGATCACACTTTTTTGGGTGCCGTTCAGTTTTAGCCTTTTATCCAGATCATCAACATTCTTTTGTGCAATTTCGGTAGGTGTTGGCACCTTATTTTGCTGTGCGCTCACCAATCCATTAACTCCGACAACAATTAAAAATAAAATTACAAGCCTTTTCATTTCGAACATTTTGATATGTGCGAAGTTACTTAATTATCTTAAAACAAGAAAGTCCCGATTTACACCGGGACTTTCTTAAATTTTTATTGGAATTTGGCTTACAAAGCTTTTTTGTAAAGTTCAGCTACTGCATCCCAGTTTACAACATTCCAAATTGCTGCTAAGTAATCAGGACGTTTGTTCTGATATTTTAAGTAATATGCGTGTTCCCAAACATCAATACCTAAAATTGGCGTACCTTTTACCTCAGCAATATCCATTAAAGGATTATCTTGGTTTGGTGTAGAAGAAACCTGAAGTTTTTTATCAGCACCAACAGATAACCAAGCCCAGCCCGAACCAAAACGGGTTGCTCCAGCTTCCTGTAATTTAGTTTTAAGCTCAGCAAACGAACCGAAAGTTTCGTTAATTGCTTTAGCTAAGTCGCCTGTAGGCTCGCCACCTTTATTTGGGCCTAAAATGTTCCAGAACAAAGAGTGGTTATAATGACCGCCACCATTGTTTCTAACAGCAGCTGGGAATTTTGAAATGTGTTTTACAATTTCCTCGATGCTTGAAGTCGCTTCAGGCTTACCTTCTAATGCTTTGTTTAAGTTGGTAACGTAAGCTTGATGATGTTTATCATGGTGAATTTCCATGGTAGTTTTATCAATATGCGGTTCTAATGCATCGGTTGCGTAATGTAACGCAGGTAATTCAAAAGCCATAATGTTTATGTTTAAAGATTTAAAAATGTTTCTTGTAGCAAATATAACATTAGAACGTTAAGATTTGTTCATGTTATTATCATCAAATCGTTTTCTGCTCTGTTGTTGTAATTTTCGAAAGATTGAAAGTTGTAAGATTCAGTGCTATAGCGACAGTGTGGCAGTGAAAAAAAGGTAAATGGTGTATGGCCTACAGTTGGATAGCACTTGGCCATTAACTATAACAATATCGGGCCATCAACCCAATTACCTTTTCTTTGCAAAAAAATCTTTCATCAGCGCACCGCATTCCTCTGCCATTACACCACCTTTCAGCACCGTTTTAGGGTGTAGCAGGTTTGCATTTTTTGATAGGAAACCTCTTTTTTCTTCGCGCGCACCATATACTATCCGGCTAATTTGTGTCCAATAGCTTGCTCCGGCGCACATTACACAAGGCTCGATAGTTACATAAAGGGTACAATCTCTTAAATATTTTCCGCCGATGGTTTGTGCGGCAGAAGTAAAAGCCTGCATTTCGGCGTGCGCAGTTACATCGTTAAAGCGTTCGGTTAAATTATAACCCCGGCCAATAATCCTGTTCTTACTTACCACTATAGCACCAATTGGAATTTCATCTTCAGCCAACGCCTTCTTTGCTTCTTCTAAAGCCAGTTTCATGTAATGAAGATCTTCTTCTTCAGGATTGCTATCTTCGAAATTGTAAAAGCTCATGGCGCAAATATAGGATTTTAAGCAGCCAGACTTCCAAAATTTCCGATGGGCATGGCGCAGACTAATTTCAGAAGCTTAAGTATAATTCTTTGAAGCGCAATTTCAGTGTCCATCGGTTAGCTTCGGTCCTGCTTTGCGCTGCAAGTCCGCACTCGTTCCTCGCTTACGGGCTTTACGCTGCAATAAGGGCTATTTGGCTTCTTCTGAAGCTTAGATGGCTCAAAACGCTGGCCAACTTAGGAAGTGGAGCCTAAACCAATTTACTGCCATTCGGCACTTTGCGCTGCACCGCAGTTAGCACAATATCACCGTTTTCATCGGCAAAGCCGGTAACCAAAAATTCAGACATAAACTTACCAATCTGCTTTTTCGGAAAGTTGATTACCCCTACAATCTGTTTCCCGGGCAATTCTTCCAATGTGTAATGTTTGGTAATCTGGGCACTGCTCATTTTTATTCCAAATTCACCAAAATCTACTTTCACTTTATAGGCAGGCCTTCTGGCTTCAGGAAATTCAAATGCTTCTAAAATTGTCCCAACCCTAAGCTCTACCTTTTCAAAATCATCCCACGTAATTTGCTCCATAATGCTATTTAATGTAAAAACACAAAAATATAAATTATTAAATCAATCAAGAGTTCAGGCCAATTTACAGCAAAAATCAGTTTAAGCCACTGCGCTATAAACATTTACTACTAATAGATACATGAAAAATTTGAGATTAATATTTAAAAAATTATCTTTATGCAACCGTTTGCACAACCAAATATAAATTGAATAAAAACGATGTATTTATTAGGGATTGATTTAGGCACCTCATCTATTAAAGTTGCACTTGTTGATGTTGCTACCAAGAAAAGTGTAGCCACGGCTCAATATCCAGAAGAGGAGACCGCCATCAAATCTGTAAAACCAGGCTGGGCAGAGCAACCGCCAGAAGAGTGGTGGAAAAATGTTCAGCAGGCTATCTTAAAGTTAAATACCAAAGGTTCATTTAATCTAAAAGAAATCGGCGCGATAGGTATAGCCTACCAAATGCACGGCCTGGTGGTGGTAGATAAACAACAAAATGTACTGCGCGACAGTATAATATGGTGCGATAGCAGGGCTGTTGAAATGGGCAATGCTGCTTTTGATGCCATTGGTCATGAAAGGTCGTTAAAACACCTTTTAAACTCTCCCGGAAATTTTACGGCTTCAAAATTGGCTTGGGTAAAGGAAAACGAGCCTGATATTTATGCGCAGATTGATAAAATTATGCTACCAGGAGATTTTATTGCCATGAAATTAACCGGAGAAATTACCACGAGCATATCCGCACTATCAGAAGGGATTTTCTGGGATTTTGACCAGCACGAAATCTCGGCCGATGTAATGAAACATTACGGCATAAGCGATAACCTCATCCCTGCCATAAAACCCTTGTTTTCTAAACATGGCCAGCTTAAAGAAGATATAGCCAATCAATTGGGCCTCACCAAAGGAATCCCCGTAGCTTATAAATCAGGCGATCAACCGAATAATGCCCTCTCTTTAAATGTATTAAAACCAGGAGAAGTGGCTGCAACAGCAGGTACATCGGGGGTTATTTACGGTGTGAGTAATCAACTTACCTACGATAAGCAGTCGAGGGTAAACACTTTTGCGCACGTAACCTATACCGAACAGCACAAACATACGGGCGTGCTGCTGTGTATTAACGGAACCGGGAGCATGTACCGCTGGGCGAAACACAATTTTGCGCCCCAATCTACCTATCAAGAACTGAACAGTTTAGCCGCAAAGGCACCCATTGGGAGCAAAGGAATACGCGTTCTTCCTTTCGGTAATGGCGCTGAAAGGATGCTGAACAATCAGTATACCGGGGCACAGCTATTGGGTATCGATCTCAACACACACAATCAGGCGGATATTTTTAGAGCCGTTCAAGAAGGCTTTGCTTTCTCTTTCCGTTACGGATTGGATATTATGCGCGAAAACGGAATGAAACCCAAAGTAATCAGGGCCGGCAGGGCCAATCTGTTTTTAAGCGAGCTTTTTGCCCAAACCTTTGTAGATGTAACCGGCATTCCTGTTGAACTTTATGAAAACGACGGAAGTGTTGGCGCTGCACTTGGCGCAGGAATAGGTGCAGCAATATTTGAAAGTGCCGGAGAAGCTTTTGACCAGCATACGCCAATTACAACATTAACCCCACAGCACTCGGAAGTTTACGAACCCATTTACCAGAGCTGGAAAGAAATATTAGCAAAACAATTGGCAATTGGTTAATAGTAATAGCCGGAGAGGCAACTATCAGCCAAAGACCATCAACCAAAAAACAAAAACACCATGACAAAAGTAGTAACAGGAGCAAAAGAATTTTTCAAGGGCATTGATCAAATTCAGTTTGAGGGCTTAGAAAGTGATAACCCACTAGCCTTTAGATGGTACGATGCCAATAAAGTGGTTGCAGGTAAAACCATGAACGAGCATTTTAAATTTGCCTGCGCATACTGGCATTCATTTAACGGTAATGGTTCCGATCCATTTGGCGGGCCTACCCATGTTTTCCCCTGGGATGAAAAGAATGACGCCATTGAAAGGGCTAAAGATAAAATGGATGCCGCTTTCGAATTTATTACCAAAATGCAGATTCCCTACTACTGCTTTCACGATGTAGATGTGGTTGATTATGGAGATAACATAATTGAAAACGAACGCAGATTACAGGCCCTTGTGGAGTATGCCAAACAAAAGCAGGCAGAAAGCGGCGTAAAATTACTTTGGGGAACGGCAAATTTATTTAGCCACAAACGTTACATGAACGGCGCTTCTACCAACCCTGATTTTCATGTACTGGCACATGGAGCCGCACAGGTTAAGGCCGCTTTAGATGCAACCATTGCACTTGGAGGGGAAAACTACGTTTTTTGGGGTGGAAGAGAGGGCTACATGAGCCTGCTAAACACCAATATGAAACGCGAGCAGGAGCATTTGGCCAGATTCTTACATACCGCGAAAGATTATGCACGCAAACAAGGCTTTAAAGGAACGTTTTTTATCGAACCAAAACCTTGCGAGCCATCTAAACACCAGTACGATTACGATGCGGCCACCGTTAAAGGCTTTTTACAACAATACGATCTGTTGGCCGATTTTAAACTAAACCTCGAAGTTAACCATGCAACCTTAGCGGGGCATACTTTCCAGCACGAACTACAGGTGGCCGTAGATAATGGCTTACTGGGCTCTATAGATGCCAATAGAGGCGACTATCAGAATGGCTGGGATACCGATCAGTTCCCGAATGATATTAACGAATTGACTGAAACCATGCTGATCATTTTAGAAGGTGGCGGTTTACAGGGGGGCGGTGTAAATTTCGATGCAAAGATCCGCCGTAACTCTACCGATCCTAAAGACCTGTTTTATGCCCACATTGGGGGGATGGATATTTTTGCCAGGGCATTGATTACGGCTGATGCCATTCTTCAAAAATCAGATTATACCAAGGTAAGAACAGAACGTTACGCATCTTTCGATAGCGGTAAAGGGGCAGAATTTGAACAGGGAAAGCTCAGTTTAGAAGATTTAAGAAATTACGCATCCGAAAACGGAGAACCGGAAGTACGCAGTGGCAAGCAGGAATACCTGGAAAATCTGATCAACCGGTATATTTAATTTTATTGATCATTATCATGTTGGTGGTCTGTGAGGGCTCAGACCACTGGCACTTGATTTAACTAGAAGGCAAAAATTGTTTTCAGGGTAATATCTTTTTACTCAGCCATTGAAATTACTATATCATCACAACCTTGGCGGAGAACCCAATAGTCTCCTTATTTGAAGGTATCACAAATTAATAAACGTTACTTTAACACTTTTTAATTTAAAAAAAAGCGGAGATTAATTTATGATTTTACTACATTTAGATTTCTAAACCAAATAACCGCTATTATATTAATGAAACACAACTTATTGGACACGAAGGATTACATTGTATTTGCGATCTACTTCGTTATTGTGGCTGCTTACGGTCTGTACATCTACAATAAGAAAAAATCCGCATCCACAGGCTCAAAAGATTATTTCTTGGCTGAAGGTTCGCTTACCTGGTGGGCTATCGGCGCATCGCTAATTGCATCCAACATCTCTGCCGAGCAGTTTATCGGCATGAGCGGTTCGGGCTTTAAAATGGGACTTGCAATTGCCACTTACGAGTGGATGGCCGCCCTTACCCTGGTTATTGTTGCCGTTTTCTTTATTCCGGTTTACCTGAAGAACAAAATTGCCACCATGCCACAGTTTCTGCACCAGCGCTATAATGGTACCGTAGCCATGATTATGGCCGTGTTCTGGTTATTGCTTTATGTAGTGGTAAACCTAACCTCCATATTGTATTTAGGTGCCTTGGCGGTGAGCAGTATTTCTGGTTTCGACCTCACCTTCTGTATGTATGCCATTGCCGCCTTTGCCATTGTAATTACACTGGGCGGAATGAAAGTAATTGGCTATACCGATGTGATACAGGTGTTTTTCTTAATCCTTGGTGGTTTGGCCACAACTTATCTGGCTTTAAACTTAGTTTCTACCCATTATGGAACATCAGGCATTTTTGAAGGATATAGCTTAATGACCAGTAAGGCATCTGAGCATTTCCACATGATCTTAAAACCTGAAAACGAAAACTATATCGACTTACCGGGCTTAAGTGTGCTTGTAGGTGGTATGTGGATTGTAAACCTAAATTATTGGGGCTGTAACCAGTACATTACGCAACGCGCTTTAGGTGCCGATTTAAAAACTGCGCGTGGCGGTATTTTATTTGCAGCATTTTTAAAACTGTTAATGCCGATTATTGTAGTATTACCGGGTATTGCAGCTTATGTGTTATATAAAGATGGTGCCTTTCAATCAGAGATGCTTCAAGATGGATCAGTAAACCCTGACCGCGCTTATCCTGTACTGTTAAATCTTTTGCCTGCCGGATTAAAGGGCTTATCATTTGCCGCATTAACAGCTGCAGTTGTGGCATCGTTAGCGGGTAAAGCAAACAGTATTGCAACCATTTTTACTTTAGATATTTACAAAAAAGTATTAAAAACCGATGCCAGCGAGAAAAATCTGGTTGTAACCGGAAAAATTGCTGTAGTTGTAGCCATGATATTGGGTGTTTTAATTGCACCATATTTGGGTATAGATAAAAAAGGTGGTTTCCAATATATCCAAGAATATACCGGTTTTGTATCGCCAGGTATATTTGCCATGTTCATATTGGGTTTCTTCTGGAAAAGAGCCACTTCAAATGCAGCACTTTTTGCCACAATTGGTGGTTTCGGATTATCACTGTTGTTAAAATTCCTTCCGGGATGGACCGATCTTTCTTGGTTATCGGGAATAGGATTCTCAGTAAAAAATGCAGTAGGTGTTTATGAAATTCCTTTCTTAGATAGGATGGGCATTGTTTTCGTGTTCTGTATCATCGGTATGGTTATTATCAGCTTATTCGAGAACAGGAACGGTACCAATCCAAAAGGTTTGGAAATCGATTCAAAAATGTTCAAAACCACAACCAGCTTTGCAGTTGGCGCATTAATCATTATCGGCTTATTGGTAGCGCTTTATGGCATTTACTGGTAGTCTTTAAGCTTCAGGCATGCTCAATGCCGCTGAACGTTTGAACAATAAAATTTTAAAAGCTTTCTGGGAAACCGGGAAGCTTTTTGTTTTTAAAGCAGCATTGCTGTAAAGTTGATCGTATTTAAGCTTTTATCACGCTCGCACAAAAAAACCTTTGTTTATAAACCCGACAGCGCGGTTAGCCCGCAGTGAAGCGCAGCGAAACATGGTGAGTTGTTAACTTTACTAGCAAGTCCGCTAGAAAGTTAACAACTCTTTTCTAATTTAAACTTATTATGCTGTTTTGGAAAGCAGAAACATCGCTTTTCGGTCTCAGTAGTCCCGCCCTATTCTTCAAATCCTCGCCCTGTGGGTTTTACGCTACAGTCCGGTTTAGGTGGCTATGCTCGTGGTACTATTTAAGGCTTTATAGCGCTCGCCAAACAAACCTTTGTTTATAAACCCGACAGAGCGGTTAGCCCGCAGTGAAGCGCAGCAGAACGAGGACTATAAGCGATGGCGGGACGAAAGCCGCTATGAAACACAGAACCCTACATTTTCAAAAAAAGAGAACATATTAACCTGATTACTAATAACTTATAGGCATGCTAGATTATTGAGAACAAGGTCCTTCGGGTATCTCTTTACTAATTTTTAATACTTTCATTACCACCAAAGTTGAATCGAAATCGGCAGAAACAGAAGCGGTATCCGATTTGGTAAAATAACCTTCCAGTTCAACGTATACGGGCTCATAAGGCTTTTCGAAACCTAAATTACTGTACGAAAGCTCCAGGTTTTTTACACTGTCGGTAACCCAGTATTCGCGGCCGTCTTCGCACAGGGTAAAAGATTTCATTTCGGGGCCAAAACTATACAAACCTTTAACAGTTTTCAGATTACTTTTTTCTCCCTCGGCTTTATCGGTTCTGTTACAAGCTGTAGCAGCTACGCCAAGGAGCACAACAAATACAATTGCCTGTTTAAATAACTTCATTTTATATGGTTTGATTTATTTGATCTATCTTTTTAACGCTCAAATTAGATGACAAAGCGGATGCCAAAAATGAGAAGATTCCTACGGTAACAAAAACTAACACGAAATCTTTCCATTTTAATGCTATCGGATAAGAACTTACCAGGGTTTTATTTTCTTCATCGCCCATGCTGATAAAACCGTAAGTATGCTGAAAATAATAAAATATGATCCCGATCAGTAATCCCAGCACGCAGCCAGACATCGTTATCATCATTCCTTCAAATAAAAATATACGCTTAATCAGTTTTTTTCCAGCACCTAAGCTGCTCAGGATGGCAATATCTTTTACTTTATCGATTACCAGCATGGTTAACGACCCTATGATATTAAATATAGCAATAATCAGGATAAATGTAAGAATAATATATACGGCCCATTTTTCGGTGTTTAAAATGTGGTACAGCGATTTATTCTGCTCTGCCTGGTTCTTTACCTCGTACGCCAGTCCGAGCTTTTCTACAACTGTTTTTTGAAACCTATCTGCATCTACCCCTGGCTGCAGGTTGATCTCTATAGCAGACACTTTCTTCTCTTCGCCCAGAAGCTCGCGGGCAAAGCTTAGCGGTACAATAATCCCATTATCAAAATCCTGCTGAACCTCAAAAACCCCACTTACCCGGATGTTTTTGGCGATAAAATCATCGGCAGGGTTTAAATTGTTAACGGCAATGTCCTTTTTGGGCGAATAAATTTCCAGTTCAGTAAAAGGATCTACAGTATTAACGGCTAGGTAACTTTGAAGTGCAGAACCAATTACAGCATTATCTCCGCTGTTGTTATGCAATATAAATCGGCCCTCCTTTATGGTACTATCGAGTTTGGCATTTTTAAGATAATCTGTACTTACCCCCTTAACCATGCCTACTGCCTGCTTGTTATTGTATTTTAGCAAAGCATTTTCCTGCAGCACTTCTGCAAAGGCGTAAACATCCTTGTCCTTTCTGAGCTGATTAAAATAGCCTGTATTCGGATCGAAAGTTTTACCTTTTGCCGGTGTAATGGCAATTTGTGGGGTAATGGTATCGAACATGTTCAGTACCACTGTTTCCAGACCGTTAAAAACCGAAAGAATAATAATCAGTGCCGCACTCCCCACCATTACACCAATCATGGAAATGCCCGATATCAGGTTAATGGCATTGGTTGATTTTTTGGCAAAAAGATATCTTTTTGCAATATAAAACGAGGTATTCACAGCAGTAAAGATAGGCAAAATGTAAGATGGATGAGGCAAGATGGAAGAGGTAAAATACAGATTCCAATCATTCCGGTTACATTTTCCATCTTACATTTTTACTTAAAAAAATGGGTTATGTTGTTTTTCAAAACCAATGCTGGTTGCCGGCCCATGGCCAGGGTAAACTATGGTTTCATCTGGTAATACAAAAAGTTTATCAGAAATGTTTTGAATTAGTTGCTGGTGGTTGCCTCCCGGTAGGTCGGTACGGCCAATACTGCCATAAAAAAGCACATCACCCCCTATCAAAAAATGATCGGCTGCGCTGTAAAAACATAAGTGTGCAGGAGAATGTCCTGGAGCATAAATCAAGGTTAAACTGCTGTCACCAAACGAAACCGTTCCTGTTTCAGGCAAAAAGGTATCGGGCAGGGGCGAAACATCGTAGCGGGTAAAGCCCATGGCTGGTGCATAACCTGGCACAGCGTTTAAAATGGGCAGCTCGCCCTCGTTAAACTGCGGTTTTAAACCATAAGTTTCGAATACGAATTTGTTGCCAAAAACATGGTCGAGGTGGCAGTGGGTATTGAGCAGCAATACCGGTTTAAGTTCTTCGGCCTTAATAAAAGCAGCCAGTTCGTTCTGCTCAAAACCTTCATACATGCCTGGATCGATAATCACACATGCCTTCGTTTCGTCGTAAAGCACATAGGTATTTTCGCTGTAAGCATTGAAGGTGAAAGTTTTTACGGTAATCATAAGCTTAAAAAAAAGATCCTGCCGATTGCAGCAGGATAAGAATAATGGATTAGTTTTTCCACTTAAAGGTAGCAATAAGCGTATCGATGTCTTTTTTGATGAAATTGATCACAGGAGCGATAGAATCGTACTGAGGGCGCTCGTTAAAATACAAAGCTCCCCTAAAGTAATGCTTCGCACTATCGGTTAGGAAGAACTGCACCGACGAAGCGGTATTTCCTTCAATGGCATAATAAATCCCATATACTTTCTTATCGGGGTAATTAATCAGTTTTTGGTCTATCGCACTGGCCTTTATGGTGTGCTTAAAAGCCAGTTTCCTGGCATCTTCTACCATTTCATCGTAAGCACCTTTGCCAGATACATCGTAATAGGTTAAGTGCAGAAAGCCATTGAACTGCTTAAAATGAAGGTTGTACCAGGCCTTTTGTGCATCACGGGTTTTATCCTGTTCTACTGCTGCATATGTAGGATATTCGAAACTAAAGGGAACAGGCTTTGTAAAAGTGATATATTCTTTTTTGGGGAATTCGATCCGATAGTAGGCCTTTGGTTTTGGACTGTAATCGTGATTTTGGCAGGCCGAAACCAATAAAAGCAGGATAAAGGGAAGAAAAATCAGTTGCTTGAATTTCATAAATTAAAAATTTCTTTACCGTGCAGCACCAGTTAATTGGGTTAAATTACTTGTTCCATATTGCCCAGGCTTTTTCGGCCTGTTTATACAACATTTCCAAACCATTTTTAGTGCTGGCTCCACGTTCGGCGGCCTTGGTTAAAAATGCTGTTTCTAATGGGTTATATACCAGATCGTAAGCCAAGTGGCCAGCGCCAAGCTGCGTATAATCAATTTCAGGAAAGGTATCAATATTTGGCGACATGCCCAAAGGTGTAGTATTGATCAGTAATTGATGGCTGGCCAGAATTTCGGGACTAATATCGCTGTATAAAATGGCACCGGGTACGGCTTTGCGCACCACCACCTGATATTGGATGTTTAGCTTTTCCAAAACGTATTTTACAGCCTTAGCCGCACCGCCATCGCCAAAAACAAGTGCATTGGTATGCTGTGGACCCAGCAAGGGCTTTAACGATTCCTCAAAGCCATACGCATCGGTATTGTAGCCTTTTAAATAATTTTTACCTTCAAAGCTTTTAATAGAAATGCAGTTTACGGCACCAATTTTCTCTGCTGCATCATCTACTTCGTTTAAATAACAAAGTACATTTACTTTATGCGGAATGGTTACGTTTAATCCGCAGAGCGATGGATTTTCACTTAAAAGATCGGGTAGCGATTTAATATCGGCAATTGGAAAAAGCTCGTATTGATGATCGATTATCCCTTCGTTTAAAAACTTCTCGGTAAAATATTTTTTCGAAAAAGAATGAGATAATGGATACCCGATTAAGCCATATGTTTTCATATTATTTATAAACAATTAAGGGCTGTATGATGAAAAAGGACTGTCATCCTGAGCTTGTAGACTAGCGCAAATGCAGTTCGACAAGCTCAGTGTGACAAAATCTAAATATAATTGATTGAGAATACAATCGCTTATATCCGTTTATTTTACCTGGTTCAGGAAATAATCAAAAGTATCTCCACGTAACCCCAAACGGATGGTTTCTAAAGGAATAACTTCTGCCGGAGCAATATTACCCAGGTTTACATTGGTACCGATCAATTTAATGAACCAAACCTGTTGTTCTTTTTGTGGCGCTTCCCAGATAATGGTTTCTTCAGGAATCTGCGTTAAAATCTCATCCACCAAGCCTTCACGTACTTCACCACTCCCGCGGTAAATACCTACATTTCCGCCTTCGCGTGCTTCGGCAATTACTTTCCACGAGCCTGCTTCAATCTCTGCCTGCATCAACTTGATCCATTTGTATGGCGCAAATATTTTGGCAGCATCTTTACTTCCCACCTCCGAAATTACGGTAACCTGCTTGGCCAGTTCGCTGATGAAAGCACATTTTTTATCGTGTTCGATCTCGATAGAACCATCAGAAACCTCTGCATATTCCATCCCGTACTGATCTAAAACACGTTGATAATCTGAAAATTGGTTACGGATAATGAATGCCTCAAACAGTGTTCCACCAAAATAAGTAGGAATACCGGCACTTTTGTATAAAGCTAATTTCTCTTTAAGGTTAGGTGTTACGTGTGAGGTAGCCCAACCCAATTTTACGATATCGGTATGTACGCCGGCAACTTCAATAAAATCTTCAACCTGGCGTAGGCTCAATCCCTTATCCATAACCATTGTTAAGCCTTTTTGGCGTGGTTTTGATGGACGTTCGGGAACGTTTAATAATGGATAATTCATATGCGTACAAAAGTGAAAAAAATTTTGAGATTTATTTGTTAAATTTTTCTCACAAGGTCGTTACCTAATATATCTGTTTATAACGTTCAAAATGGCACTATTATCCTGTAATTGCGGTAAATATTCAAATAAAATATAGTGTTTTTCCGGATCAGTTGTTAAAGCCGTTTCTAAATAACCCAGTGCATCGGCATAACTGCCCAGTGCAAAAAGGTAGGCAACCATACGGTAATACAGCTCGGCAGCCTCCGGATTGTTTTTAATGGCTTCGGCCATCGTTTCTGATGCTTCGAGCAATTTCCCCTGTTCGTAAAGCACGGTACTAAAATCAAGCCAGGCCTCGATATCCAACGGATTAAACTCTAAAACTTTTTCATAGGCCTCTATCGATTCGTCGATTTGGCCGAGTTTATAGTAAGCATCGGCCATCGCAAACCAAAAATCTGCATTTTCAGCTTCCAGATCGATGGCTTTTTTATAAAAATGAAGCGATTCGAAATAACGCTCTTCAAAATTCAGCGTTACACCAATACCAAACCAGGCATCAGCCATCTTGGGATCCATTTTTACCGATTTTTTATAATAAGAACGGGCCTCGTCCATTTTTTCCAGCTTTTCATAGCACTCACCTATTGCACAATACGTATCAGCATTGGGCGGTTCGTACTCAAAGGTCTGTTTGTAAACATCAATGGCTTCGTGGTACTTATCCAATTGAACCAGTGCGTTGCCTTTGTTAAAATATGCCGAACTAAAGTCCTCTTTAATCAGGATTGCATAATCGTAGGCATCGATAGCTTTTTCGAAAAGATTTAATTTGTGGAAACTATTGCCCAGATTGTACCATGCGGCATAAGAATACGGATCGGTATCGATATATTGCTGATAAAATTTAATGCTTTCTTCCTGCTTATCCAGCACATCGTAACAAAAAGCAAGTTCGTATAAACCATCCTGGTTTTCCATATTCTGCTCTAAACTGAGCTTAATATAGGTAATGGCACTTTCGTAATCGCCCATGCTCTGGTATACATAAGCCATCTGCAATAAAATTTCGTCGGTACTTTCTGCAAGGCCCAGGGCTTTTTCATAATTTTCCAAAGCCTCGTCGAAGCGTTCGGTATTTTGAAAAATATTACCGCGCAGCAGATAAATATCGGGCTCGGAAGGCTCTAAAAGCTCGGCTTTTTGCAAAGCGATGAAAGCATTTTCGTGGTTATTGGTTAAAATGTAAAGATGAGCCTGTTTAATTAAGAAAACAGTTGCATAGGGGTGCTGACTAATTGCAAAATCAACAACCTGCAAAGCTTTGACCGGATCATTTTTCTCGATATAAAAATCTACAATGTATTCAAAAGCGCCTGCATCGAAAAAATACTGATCCTGGTTGCGGAGCATTTCTTCGTAACGTTCTACTGAGCGTTGTGCGTCTTCGTTGGATTCAAAAAAGAATTCTTCTTCCATATAATATACTATTAAAGAACCGTGCCAATTAGCAGAAAAACACATTATAAGTTTACTGCTTTTAATAATCCGTTTTTTAAAAAATTATTAACATCAATTGCTTAAATAGCTGTAAACAGCTGATTATAAAGCCAATTAACTGTGATTAAACTGTGTGGATAATCGGTAGATTTTTGCAACATCGCGGTTCCTTATTCCCTTCTTTTACAAAAATACTATAAATTTATGGTATAAACGTAATTACACAGTCATGAAAGGATTAGCCATTTTAGCCCTATTTTTAACGGTTTTCAGTACAAAAACCTTTGCCCAGAGCGATGAAGAAAGTGCCATTAAAAAAGCTGTAAACAATCTTTTTACCGGCATGAAAACCGGCGACAGCACTTTAACCCGAACAGCTTTTGCCAGCGGCGCATTGATGCAGACCATTTCCAGCAAAGATGGAAAAGTAACTGTGAGGAACGAATCGGTCAACGATTTTATAAAATTTATCGGCACCCCGCATCAAGAACAGTACGATGAACGGATTACATTTACCAAAATACTAATTGATGGCCCTCTGGCCTCGGTATGGACCGATTACAAGTTTTACCTTGGCGATAAATTTAGCCATTGCGGGGTTAACTCTTTCCAATTGGTGAAAGGAAGTAATGGCTGGCAGATTGTTTATATTATCGATACACGCAGAAAAGAGGGCTGTAAAGGATAAGCCCTCCTTTTAAAACGGCTTATTTGAGTTTATTGTAGAAACTGAATACCTTATACAGATCTTCATCCAGTTTAGGATCAAGCTGCTCAGTTTTTATAAATGTTAGCACCTGATCTTTTTTATCGGGCAAAACAGCTGCAATATTTTTGGCTGATGGTGTTAGTTTTTGGACAACACCGCTCTTACTTGTAAAATAAGCCTGATCTGGCACCATTTTAACTATTTTCTTTTTCGTATACCAATCTTCGGCAACATCTTTTTTTACCAGGTACTGCTTTAATAAAGAAACATTACCCTCAACCACAACTTCATAAAAGCCAGCTGAGTTATTTAGTTTCGCCTTATCAAAATGGTGCACATAACCAAGCGAATCGGGCAGGGTAAACGATTGTACAGAATCTTGAATGGCATATACGTTTCCATTATCAAGGTACTCCAATTGTTGTGTTTCCAAATTGTACCTTAGCGCACTTACTTCAAACTCCTTTGCGCTCACCGTTTTGACTTTACTGCCTGCGTAAGCCTTGTTAAAATACACAGTACCAAGGGTGGCATTTTTTTCTACCGATTTTAATAATGGTTTTGCACCCGGACCAACGGTAACATTTTGTGCAAAAGAGAAGGTAATCTGTGTAGCTAGAAGAACCAGCCAAAAAAGTTTTTTCATGATCGCGTTTTTTTTAAATCCATTGGTTTCATTTCCTTTCATTTTATTACAAAATGAATACTGCTGAGCGGTTAAAACAGCGTGAAAAAAATTGATGAAAATCAAGTTTTTTTCCCTGTAAAAATCAAGACAATTCCAAATTACTAAAACATTTTAGTCGTTTATTAAACGCAATTTATAACATTTTTAAGATAAACGTATTTTTTTTTGATTTATTGATAAAAAAGATTGTACTTCGGGCTTTTATTAACTTAAACAAAACTTAAAAACTATGAAAAAACTCGTACTGTGTTTATTCATATTTTTATTTTGTGGCATTATACAAGCAGATGCCCAGAGTAAAAATATTACTGGTAAAGTGATTGCATCGAACGATGGATTACCATTACCAGGGGTGAGTGTCCGTGTAAAAGACACTAAAAAAGCCACATCTACCGGATCGGATGGAAAGTTTACCATCAGCGTTAATCCAAATGAGGTACTTCAGTTCTCTTACATTGGGTTTGTAGCCAAAGAAGTAACCGTAAACGGCCAATCTACACTGAACATCAGCTTAGAACCAGATTCGAAAAGCCTAAGCGAGGTAACCATTTCTACTGCCTTGGGTATTAAACGTAAGCCGAAAGAAATTGGGTATGCTACGCAACAGGTAACGGGCAAAGCTTTAACATCAAGCAAGCCTACCAACCTGGCAACCGGTTTATCAGGAAAAGTTGCGGGTTTACAGATTAACCAGGCCAATAACCAAATTGATGCTGGCGATCAGGTAAGGGTTGTTTTGCGTGGTAACCGTTCATTTACCGGAAATAACCAGGCTTTATTGGTATTAGATGGTATTATTGTGCCATTAAGCCAGTTAAACTCCATTAACCCTAACGACATTGACAATGTGAATATTTTAAAGGGTGCAAATGCTGCAGCGCTTTATGGATCGGACGCTTCAAACGGTGTAATAATTGTGAGCACCAAGAGGGGATCTGCTGATGGAGGTAGCATCACTTATACTAATACCACTTTACTAAATCGTTTAAGTTACTTTCCTAAAATGCAAACAGAGTTTGGTGGTGGTACCAATCAGGACGATTTCGGATTTGGTTTATATACCCCATTTGAAAACCAAACATTTGGTGAGCGCTTTGATGGTACATTAAGACCACTGGGCCGTGTTTTAGAAGACGGAACCTACCAAATGGTTCCATATAGCTATAAAGAGGGTGAAAAAGAAAATTTCTTTGAAACCGGTATTGATGAGCAGAATGATCTTACTTACTCTGGAGGAAATGATAATGGAACTACCTACATCAACCTTCAACGTGTAAACAGCAAGGGTTATGTACCGGGAGATAAATCGAACAGAACGGCTATCCGTATCAATGGTACCCGCAAAATGAATAAGTTTTTAGCTGATTATTCATTCAACTACACCCAAAGAAATTACGATAAAAGTACCAATCAGGTATATAACAATGTAATCAATACGCCGGGCAACGTACCATTAACCGAATATAGCGATGTAACATCGAAGTATGGTAATCCGAACGATTATTACAATGATTATTACAGTAGTCCTTACTTTGGCTTACAGCAAAACCGCAACAACGAAAGAAGAGATGATTTATTGGGTAATCTTTCTATCACTTACAGACCGGTAGATTGGTTAAGTTTATTGGCGAGGGGTGGTTTGAGTTCAAAAAATACCCAAGGTAAAAACAAAAACTATGCTTATACCTATTCCGATTTCGCACATGATTCTGGTAAGGCTGCAGCAGCTACTCAATATGTTAAATCATCAGTAGGCGATTACAATGAATTTGAAAGCAGGTACACTGGCGATTTCCTTGCAACAGCAACTAAAACGTTTAACCAATTTAAATTTACATTGATTGGTGGTGCTCAGGTTATCCAGAAAAACTACAAGTATATGTCGCAATCGGGTTCTAACCTGGTTGTAGATAACCTGTTCAATATCAATAACCGTACGGGCGAAATTGTAGGTTCAGAAACTGAACGTAATTCGCGTCAATTGGGTGTATTTGGCGATTTAACCGCTACTTATAACGATTACTTAACCATCCATATCTCTGGCAGAAACGACTGGGATTCTAGATTGGCCAAAAGCAACCGTTCTTTCTTTTATCCGGCAATTGATGCAGCATTAACACTTACTGATGCCATTCCAGCCTTAAAAGAAAGCAAGGTAATCAGTAACTTAAAAATCCGTGGAGGTATATCTAAAGTATATGCTGTTCAGATAGATCCTTATAAACTGGTATCTACAATCAACCCTGCCGGAAATTTCCCTTATGGCGGTACTGCTGGTTATTCAATCGATAATGTGGTATACGATCCGAACTTAAAACCGGAACAGACTATCTCTAAAGAAATTGGCTTTGATATCGGTTTCTTAAACAACCGCATTACCTTAGAAACTTCTGCATATCTTCAAAACACAAAAGATCAGGAAATCATCAACGGAATCGATTTATCTGGTACTACAGGTTATACCAGTGCAATTATCAATACAGGTGAAGGAGAAAACAAAGGTATCGAGTTTAGCTTAAATGCAGCGCCTGTTATTGGCTTAGCTAACGGATTTAGGTGGAATGTGGGTGTAAACTACTCTTACAACACCAATAAAGTATTATCATTATACCAAGGCCAAAACCAATTGGGTATTGGCGATAACAACTACATTGTTGTAGGGCAGAGCTTCCCTTCATTACAGGTTAGTACTTACCAAACGGATCCTCAGGGCCGTGTTATTGTTGATGCCAATACTGGTTTACCAATTTCTAATCCGATTAATAAAGATTTCGGACAAACCAATCCAAGCAATGTTTTGGGTATTAACACCAGTTTCACTTTCAAAAACTTCACTTTATCTGGCGTAGCCGAATACCGTAGCGGTAACGTATTCTACAACAGTTTTGCTGGAACACTTGATTTTGCCGGTATCAGTTATACTTCTGCTCAGGCCGGACGTGAGCGTTTCATTTATCCAAATTCAGTAATCCAAACTTCTCCGGGTGTATTTGTACCAAATACCAATACTACAACGATACAGGGCAATGGTTCTTTCTGGTCTGACGGTATCCGTACCAATACTGCTTCTAACTACGTAATGAGTGCGGCGTTCTGGAAAATCAGAGAGCTTTCTTTGGCTTATCAGGTACCAACACAATGGTTACAGAGTAAAGCTAAATTTATCAAAAATGCAAGTATTGCTTTTGTAGGCCGAAACTTATTTATGTTCAGACCTAGCGATAACATTTACACTGACCCTGAAATTAACGTAGGAACAGGAAATGCGCAAGGTGTGAACAACTTAAATCAAACACCGCCAACACGTATTTATGGTTTTACTGCAACAATTGGCTTTTAATAATTAAGAAAAAACATGAAAAAGAAACTAATATACATACTTGCAATCTCAGGCATATTATTGCTTGGAGCTTGTAAAAAGGGTTTTTTAGATATTAACGATAATCCAAACAATGCTACAGCGGTTAAGCCCGCATTGATTTTAACAGGCGCATTAAACAATACGGCTGCCTATACCACCGGTGGATCTATCTTTTATAGCTTTGCTTCGCTATGGATGAACTACTGGATGACACCGGGTGGTGTATCTGGATGGTATGAAGAGCGTTCGTATAATTTCACTACCAACTGGAGCGGCTCTACCACACTTTGGGCAAATCTTTACGATAATTTAAATGACTATGCTTATTTAGAAACCCAGAGTAAAGCAGCAGGCCAAAATTTCTTTGTAGCTGTAGCCAAAACCATGAAAGCCTGGGATTACCAATACCTGGTAGATTTTTATGGCAACGTGCCTTACACACAGGCCTCAAAATCGGTTCTTTTCCTTAACCCTAAATACGATAAAGCGCAGGCCATTTATGAAGATTTAGCTAAACAGTTGGATACCGCAGCCAATTTATTCAAAACTGCAACGGTTACGCCTGCAGATGCAACAGCTGATATTTACACGAAAGGAAACCTTCAGAAATGGGGCAAATTTGCCAATACCTTAAAATTGAGGATTCTTTTACGCCAATCGGAAATACCTGGCAGAGAGCAGTACATTAAAGATGAAATTGCCAAAATTGCCGCAAACGGATTTGGCTACATTGGAACGAATGATGGTATTTTTAACAATCCGGGCTATTTAAATACAGCTGGTAAGCAAAATCCATTTTGGGCTGTTTACGGTTATGGTGTTGATGGCTCAAAAACTGCATCGCACGGATATATGCTAGCCAGCACTTATGGCATGGATTTCCTTAAAAACAACAACGATCCCCGTCTTGGTAGATTCTACAGCACCGTTAACGACGGAGCAGGCAGTACTTACGTTAGTTTAGTATGGGGACAGGATGTAAACTTCGATCAAACCCTTACAACTGTATCGGGCATTGGCAAAGGTGTTTTAAAAGCCTACGATCAGCCACAGCCGATTATGACAGATTTTGAAAGCTTGTTTATCCAGGCAGAAGCAGCGCAAAGAGGATACCTTGCCGGCAGTGCGCAAGCCAACTATGAGGCAGCAGTAAAAGCCAACTTTGTTTACCTTGGTTTAACGCAGGCCGAAGCAACTACCTACCTTACTGATCAGGCTGTTGCAAACTGGACTGGCAACACCAACAAAATTGCCCTAATCATTAAACAAAAATGGGCTGCAATGAATGGTAGCAATGCTATCGAGCCTTGGACAGATTACAGACGTTTAGAGCTTCCTGCAGATATGCCGATTTCTATTGCTTCTACAGTAACCACCAAGAAAATCCCTGTAAGAATGTTATATCCACAGAGAGAATATAACACCAACTCTGCCAACGTAATTGCAGAAGGTACAATTAACCAGTTTACTTCTAGAATTTTCTGGGACGTTAAGTAAATCAATTAAAAAGATGAAAAATAAAAATATATTTAACGGACTTGTTGCAGCATTATGCGTTATAAGTCTATCTTCTTGTTTAAAAAACAAAAACGAACAACCCGATTTTTCAGGCACAGCCCCTGTTGTAGAAATTCCGGTGGGTACACCAGTTGGTGATGGCAGTGTAAATTCTTTAACAACTTCACTAATACAGCAGGATGCGCCTAGCGAGTACTTTTATTATATTAACTATGCGGCTTCGAGTACAAAAGCAACCGACATTAAGGTAACCTTGTCAGTTGATCCAGCTACACTAGCTAAGTACAATGCTGCGCATACCGATGCGCCATTAACTATAGTACCAACAAATGCTTTTAGCATGTCGACAACAATTACCATCCCAGCTAACCAGCGCAGGGTACAGGTTCCGGTAAAATTTGTGAGTACCGCACTTGATCCGGCCATAGCTTATGGCTTACCTGTAACCATTAAGGATGCATCGGGCGAGGTTATCAGCAAAAACTTCGGTTCAGTGGTGGTTAAGGTTGCTGTTAGAAACCGTTATGACGGAAAATACAACTTTAAAGGTTATATTTTTAGAGAGGGTGATCCTGTTTTAACCGGAAACTTTAAAGGCTTAACCAAAGATTTACCAAGTAACGGCGCTAACGCTGTAGATTTTGGTCAGGTTTGGTCGAATGGAACTGGAGTTGGCGGTATTGACGGTTTAACCATTAATGTTAATCCTACAACCAACAAGGTTACGATGAAAAGTACAGCCAATGCAACTTTAGTTAACGATCCGGCATACGATAGCCGTTACGATCCGGCCACTAAAACTTTTTACATCTCTTTTAAATGGGGAGCAAGTCCTAGCAGCCGATCGGCTACCGATACGCTAACCTATGTATCAGCAAGATAATTAGAAACAGTTTAAAGCATAAATACAAAGCGGCCCGTTTGAAATATTCAAACGGGCCGCTTTTTTTGTATATGGATTGGGATTATTCTTTCCCTAAATCAGCAGCACCCTTTTTAAATAGTTCGGCCTGCTTGCTTAAGTTATCTTTAGCAGCACCCGTAGCGGTAGCAGCCTGTTTGGATTTTCCCTCTGCAGTTGCCGAATAAGCGCCAGCCAATTGCTTGTTTAAGTAAGCCTGCAATTTTAATCTTTCAATGGCAGCACTAATATTTTTGATACCTCTTTCGGTAACTGAAGGATTGGTATTTGCCCTTAAGTACTGGAAATACTGACCAATTACCGAAAAGATTTTATTGCGGTCGCCGGTAAGCATAATCTGCTCATAAAACGACTGATGCTCATCTTTTGGATCACTGATGTACAACGATGCAATAGAAGCAGCAATGTGATCTTTGGTATCAGCATCTAATCCAGCCAAGGCAGCAATACTTTCTTGTGGTGCAAGCTTAGCCAAACCGCCAATACCTGCAGCAATTACCCTGTACGATCTATCTTTTATACTCTCGCTCATTAAAGATTTATAGGTCTGATCTCCTGTTTCAGCCAATTTTGTAATTGCACCCGATCTTACTTCTGTATCTTTATCTGTTTTGGCCAGTTGTAGCAAAATAGGTAAGGCCGCGGCCTTGATATTCGCATCTTCCAAATTAATCCCGTCAATGCTCAAAGCACGTAAATCAGCCGATTTATCTTTTAAACCTTCAAGCAATACCTGTTGTCCGCTGTTGGCTTTGCTCTGCATAATAAACTGTAATGCTTCTATCCTATTGGCATAGCTTGGTGCATTTTTATACTGGAAATAATAATTTTCTGCGGTTTTGTTATCGTTAGTTTCGCCAACAAGAATTTTATCCACATCAAAATCAATTAAGTCAGGTTTTGAGCTTACCTCAAAGCTAAAGTTCTGCTCACGGCTGTTGATCAAAATCTCTTTCCTGATTTTTTTGCCGCCAGCGTAAATATCTATTTTAATTGGTAAGGTAAAAGTCTGTACGCTGGCATCCTGCGTTTGTTTTACTTTGATTGTGGCTTTACCATTTTCATAACCGTAATCGATGCTTAAAATTGGGTGACCGCCATTGTAGTACCACTGGTTAAAATAAGGGCTCCAATCTTTACCCGTTACATCCTCCATGGCCAAACGCAGTTGATGTGTTTCGCCATTTTTAAAGGCATTGGTGGTTAGGTATCGGTTAAGCGATTTGTAAAATGCCGCATCGCCCATCTGGTTTTTGAGCGCATATAGAATAATCGATCCTTTAGCATAGCTTATGTTATCGAACATATCTTCTTTATCGTTATAGTAGAAACGGGCCAAAACCGGACTTTCGCCTTTCTTGGTCGATCCCAGATACGACTGCAGTTTATCGTAACGCGATTTATCTTCGGCATCCTGGCCAGCATCATGCCCATGCCAGATCACTTCGCCAAAGGTGGCAAAAGATTCGTTCATGGTTAAGTTAGACCAAGATTCGGCTGTTACATAATCGCCAAACCATTGGTGAAAAAGCTCGTGCGCAATCGTACCTTCTTCATTGCCATCCAATAATTCACGGTCTGTTTTTTGCACCTGCTCGCCATGTAGCGTGGCCGAAGTATTTTCCATTGCACCCGAAACATAATCGCGCGCCACTACCTGCGAATATTTGTTCCATGGATAATCTACGCCCAACAAATTGCTATAAAACTGGATCATATTAGGCGTTTTACCAAAAATCTGTTTGGCATAAGGTGCAAATTTAGGCTCTAGGTAATAACTCACTTCTTTTCCTTTATAGGCATCTTTTGTAATTTTAAATTCGCCAACGGCCATCATAAATAAATAAGGCGAGTGCGGTAGATCCATTTTCCAGGTATCGGTCCGGGTGCCATCAGCATTGGCTTTCTGGCTTACCAGTTTACCGTTAGATAGCGTGGTGTATTTCGATTTTACCGTGATCGAAATCTCATCGGTAGTTTTCTGGTCTGGTTTATCTATGGTAGGGAACCAGGCAGAAGAAGATTCGGTTTCGCCCTGCGTCCAAATTTGTGTTGGCTTATTTTTATCGGCACCATCCGGATTGATAAAATACAAACCTTTGGCATCGGTTATAGCTGCACTTCCCTTTACCTTAAGCTCATCAGGCTTTGCGGTATAGGTAATATACACGGTATATTTTTCGGCGTTGGTATACTTTTTATTTAAAGTGATGTAAAGTTTATTATCGTTATAAACATAATTAAGCGGGGTATTCCCTTTAGCACCAACTAGGGCAACAGTCTTAATATCCATTCCCTGCGCATCGAGGGTTAAAGAATCTGTAGGATAAAAGTGGGGCTTAAGCGTTACCCATTCTTTTCCATACAGGTACCGTTTGGCATAATCAAAAGATACATCAAGTTTGGTATGTACCAGATCGTTCACCTTTGTTGCAGTAACGCGGTAAACACTCAGGTTGTTCGATTTTTCGGCAGATTGTTCCTGTGCAAATAGTGGCTTGGCCATAAAAGTAGCGGCCAATATTACCCCACAGGCAATAAATTTTTTATTCATTTTTTAAGATTTTTATAAGTCAGTAACCTTTAAGGCAAGGTATCAAGAATTGTGGTAATTCAGTACTAAAATTTTTGAGTAATATTTAAAACCTAATGGGTTGCAACAGGCTTTAAAGTATAGCCTTGAGCTATCAAGCCTTTAATCAGTCCTTCATCGCCAACTAAGTGCCCTGCACCAACGGCAATAAACAGCGATTCTTTTTGCATCATTACAGGCAGCTGATCTAACCAGCGTTTATTCCGGTTTTTGAGCAGTTCGGTCATAAACTCTTTGGTTTCTTCATCCTGTATTTTAAAGAAATTAGTTAATTTATCCATATCCTGAGCCAGGTAATAGTTTTTTAGTTCCTTTATTTTGAGTTTGTTTTTATCCGATTCCCTAATCGATTTTAACAGGGCTTTTTTCTGCTTTTGCAAATCGCCATCAAACAAAAGCGCTCCCTGATATTCGGCCGTTTCCAAACCGTACAGGGATTTAGCATTGCTTTTGGCATATTTTTGAAAGCTATCGTCTACACCATCGGCGGTATCTTTTATTTCCGGATTATCTAAGAGCATAATCAGGATTCCAACCATTGCAGGCTTAAACGTATTGAGCTCCTTCAAATCAATATCTGGGTTCTTGGCTTTGATATAATCGTCTATTTCTTTGTACTCGGCCTTGGTGTATAAACTATCAAGGGTATTGTTTTTCATGACTAAAAATGGAGCCATGCGCTGTTGCACCGTACTATCCATTACAATCTCGCCAACTACACCATCAACGGATTTTAATTTCTCCTGCAGAACTTTCATGGTATCGGCAAACTTTCTACTGGTTAAGTGGTGTGTTCCGAATAAATAAGACGGTTTTTTTAATCCCTTACCCGAAATTTCCCACAATAGCGTGTTGGTAGCCTTTTTAGTTTGTGCGTTAAGGCTAAGCGTGAGGCCTAAAAAAGCAATCATCAATAGTTTAATGTTTTTCATTGAGCAGTTGTTTTCGATAAATATTTCAGGCAAGATATTAAGAATTGTGCTAAAGTTTAAGGACTAAATGTACCCTGCTTTCCTTTATTTTTTTGTTTTTTTGTGTAAATCGTTAGATATATGACAACAGATATTCAATCCATTTTAACCAAACTTGGCGTAAGGGCAGCTAATGCCGCTTTTAGCACAGGTAGCCAATGGGGAGGCGAATCAAACGCAACTACCTTAGAAAGTTTTTCGCCTGTTGATGGTAAATTAATTGCCTCGGCAAAAGTGGCTACTGCCGCCGATTATGATGCAGTTGTGCTGAAGGCGCAATCGGCATTTAAAGAATGGCGAACTGTACCTGCACCAAAACGGGGAGAAATTGTCCGCCAGTTTGGCGATGCCCTACGCGAAAATAAAGAGGCCTTAGGCACGCTGGTTTCTTATGAAATGGGAAAAAGCCTGCAGGAAGGATTTGGTGAAGTTCAGGAAATGATCGATATCTGCGATTTTGCAGTGGGTTTATCGCGGCAGCTTTATGGTTTAACTATGCACAGCGAACGCCCTAGCCACCGCATGTACGAGCAATGGCATCCACTGGGCATTGTGGGCATTATCTCTGCATTTAACTTCCCGGTTGCGGTTTGGAGCTGGAATACCGCGCTGGCCCTGGTTTGCGGAAATGTTTGCATCTGGAAACCATCAGAAAAAACACCGTTAACCGCTATAGCCTGTCAGCACATTATTGCGCAAGTTTTTAAAGCCAACCAGGTGGCCGAAGGGGTGAGCAGCTTAATATTGGGCGATAGGGAAGTTGGCGAACTAATGACCAATGATACACGCGTTCCTTTGATTTCGGCAACCGGATCAACCCGTATGGGTAAGGCTGTTGCCGCAGCAGTTGGTGCCCGCTTAGGCAAAAGCCTATTAGAACTGGGAGGTAACAACGCCATTATTATTTCTGAGCATGCCGATTTGGACATGAGCCTGATCGGGGCTGTTTTTGGTGCTGTTGGAACGGCAGGTCAACGCTGCACCTCTACCAGAAGGTTAATTATCCACGAAAGTGTGTACGATGCCTTTACCGCTAAATTGATTAAAGCTTACGGACAATTGCGTATCGGCGATCCATTAGATCAAAATAACCATGTAGGTCCGCTGATTGATACTGATGCCGTTGCCGCTTATCTGGATTCGATAGCAAAATGTAAGGCAGAAGGTGGTAATTTCGTGGTAGAGGGCGGAGTTTTAACCGGCGCAGCTTACACCAGCGGCTGTTATGTAAAGCCTTGTATTGCTGAAGTTCAAAATGATTTCAACATTGTACAGCACGAAACCTTTGCGCCGATTTTATACTTAATTAAATACAAAACATTAGATGAAGCTATAGCGCTTCAAAACGGCGTTCCACAGGGATTATCATCAGCAATTATGACGTTGAACCTAAGAGAAGCGGAACAGTTTCTCTCTGCCAATGGATCCGACTGTGGCATTGCAAATGTAAACATCGGTACTTCTGGCGCCGAAATTGGTGGTGCTTTTGGTGGCGAAAAAGAAACAGGCGGTGGCCGGGAAAGTGGATCGGATGCATGGAAAGCTTACATGCGCAGGCAAACCAATACCATTAATTATTCGGACACTTTACCACTGGCCCAGGGAATTAAATTTGATTTGTAGTTATGGTCCATCGTCCCCGTTTGTAACAGGGATGTACGAGAAAAGCGATTTTATCGCTAAAAAATTCTGCATTACAAATGCAGGTTTCAGCGATCCTCGTTTCAAACGAGGACCATGTATCTAAAACAAAAAAGGCACTGATATAAAATTCAGCGCCTTTTTGGCAAAATATATAATAGAGTTAGAATAGTTTTTCCAATAAACCAGCATCAATGTCATCATAGCGCGATTTATTGTTGTTGCTGGCCAAAACAGGTTTAACTGCTACCCTGATATTGCTTTCCTGAGCCGTAAAATCGCCCATTTTTATTTTAGATGCTGCACCGATTACCGCTAAGTGTGTTTCGGTAGCACCTGTTAGTTTTAATGTTGCGGCGTCTTTAATTTCGGTTGATAGATTAACCGTATTGGCTTGAATATCAGCAGAAGCTTTATCGTTCAAAACAACATTTAAGTTTAATAGGTTAAAGTTGCCTGCAGTGCTTACACTGGCTGTGTTAGATGCTTCGATAGCAGTTAGGTTATTTACGTGGGCAATCACGGTCAGGGTGGTTTTATCAAAAGAACTGATTCTGAGTTCTGCGCCCTGTTGCTGGACCAAAGCATTTTTGGTATAATATTGATCGTATACCTCAACACTTTCCTGAGCATCCTGAACCAGAATTAATTTTACATTTCCTGATACTACAATTTTACTGATGTTTTTAACCTGGGTTAAAGCGGTGTAGTTTGCATTGTTTTCTGAAGCGCTTGCCACTACTGTTGCGCTACTTAAAGTAACCATTACCAATGCAGCTGCGAATAAATTTTTGATAGAAGTTTTCATGATCTTAATATTTTATGTTAAATAAATCTTTTGTTTTAAACACCTAATTATTAGGTGGTTTTGTAATTAAGACGGCGATCTATCCAAAACGTTTCAGCCAATTAACGGCTATTATACCATGCCCGTGTATTTATAGACGAACGCCCCTAAAACCTATACGAAAACGGATTGATTGTATGGACGAAATCAGTACGTATACTGAGTATTAAGTAATAATGTTAAAAAAGGTTAAAGCATTAACAATAACTAATATATTAGTTTTATATTCGGGGCAAGAAAACCAAATCTTCTATGAAACGTCTATTACTCTCACTGTGCTTTTTAGTTTTTATCTCCTCCTTTGTCAAAGCACAGCAACTCCATGCCATTAAAGGCCGAACCATCGATACTGCATCGACAACCATTTTATCGGGAACTACAGTTGCCGTTTTAAATGCTAAAGATTCTACCTTGGTAAAATTTACCCGAACTGCAGAAAACGGCACCTTTGAACTGAATGGCATTAAAAACGGAAAGTTTATCTTATTGGTTTCTTATCCTAAATACGCTGATTTTGTTGATCATTTTACACTCGATTCTACCACTCAACTTAAAGATTACGGCAAAATTAACCTGACGGGGATGGCCAAAATATTGGCCGATGTAATTATTAAAGGCGAAAGGACGGCCATTAAAATTAAGGGCGATACGACCGAGTTCAATGCCTCGAGTTACAGCATACAACCGAATGATAAAGTAGAAGATCTGTTAAAAAAGCTACCGGGCATACAGGTAGATAAGGATGGAAAAATTACCGCACAGGGAAAAACAGTACCCAAGGTATTGGTAGATGGCGAAGAGTTTTTTGGCGATGACCCTACACTCGTAACCAAAAACCTAAGGGCCGATATGGTTGATAAAGTTCAGCTTTTCGAAAAATCAAGCGATCAGGCAGCCTTTACCGGGGTAGATGATGGACAGAAAACGCAGACCATTAACATTAAACTAAAAGAAGATAAAAAAAGTGGCTTTTTCGGCAAGGTTGATGCCGGTTATGGTACAGATGATTTTTACAAAGGCCAGGTTTTATTTAACCGCTTTAAGGCCAAGCAAAAGTTTTCGGTATATGGTACTGCAGGTAATAACGGCACTACGGGCCTAAGCTGGCAGGATAACAATAAACTGGGCACCGGTGGCGATAATATGCAGATGAGCGATGATGGCAGCATGTGGTTTAGCTATGGCGGAGGCGATGAACTGGAAAGCGGCAGTTATTACGGCGAAGGTATACCGCGGGCCATAACCGGTGGTGCACATTATGACAATAAATGGAACAGCGATAAGGAAACCATTAACACCAATTATAAATTAGGTTCGTTAGGTATTAAAACCACTAAAAACACCATTAGCCAAAACAATTTACCCGATGGGATTATCAATACCAATACCGACGAAAACTCCGACCGGAACGTATTTAGGCAGAAATTGGATGCTACCTACACCATTAAATTAGATACCACCAGCAACTTAAAAATAATGGTTGATGGCACATTAAAGAAGAGCGACAATACTTCTAGCTCAAACAGTACAGGTTTAAGGGGAGATAACACCAAACTTAATAGCAACGACCAATCAAACAGCAGCGATGGCAAAGAGCAAACCTTTAACATATCGGCGTTCTACACCAAAAAGCTTAAAAAATTAGGCCGCAACTACTCTATTAATGTTAGTCAAAAATTAAATGAGATTACCAGCGATGGTTTCTTGTATGCTAACGTTAAGTATTTCGACGAAAATGGTGTACAAACCGGAGGTCAGCTTACCGATCAGTACAAAACAAACAATACGCGCAATTCAGTCTTCAACACCAACATTACTTATAACGAACCTATCACCAAAGCCATGGCCCTGGTATTAAATTACGGGTTTGTGATCAATGATAGCCGCTCCGACCGTAAATCTTTCAATCAATCTACCGCAGGAAATTACAATGTACTGGATGCAGAATTTAGTAACGATTTTAAAGCTACGCAGTACATCAATCAGGGTGGTGCCATTTTTAACTATAAAAAGCCAAAAACAACCATCAGCTTTGGTACTAAAATCAGTGCCGTAAACTTCGATCAGTTAGAGCAGCTTTCTAATCAACGCTACAAAAGAAATTTTATCAACTGGTTACCACAGGCCAGTTACATGTACAAATTTTCGGCCCAAAAATCTTTCCGCTTCAATTATAACGGCAGTACCAATCAGCCTACTGTTAACCAGTTGCAGCCAGTAAAGGTTAACGATAACCCTTTATACCAACCTTTGGGTAATCCAAATTTAACACCTTCATTTAATAGCCGCTTCAATGTAAATTATAATTCGTATAAAGTATTAACCCAACAATCGATATACCTGAGCGGTAATTTTGGTTTCACCAACAACGCCATTGTAAGCAATACCGAAACTGATGCCACGGGTAAAACTATTGCCAAATCGGTTAACCTAACCGAGAAAACGCCTATAAATTATAGCTTATACAGCGGGGTGAGCAGAAAATTAAAATTCTTGTTCGATGCCAACATTGGTATCAATTTAAGTGCAGGCGGTAACACCAATTACAATTATGTTAAGAGCCAGTTTAGTGATGCATTAGAATTAAACCAGGTGGTTAGTACGCGTTTTGGTCCTTCGTTAGATATTAACAGGTATAAGGACAAAAGTGAATTTTACATCAATTTTGGGCCAAGCTACAACTCGCAGGTAGCATCTTTGCAAAAAGAGCGTTCCAATAAAGGCTGGGGCTGGCAGGGCTGGGGCGGCATGAGCTTTACCCTGCCTAAGAAAATTAAACTCCAGGCCGATGGCGAATATACCTATACGCCAAAATCGCAGGCATTCGATTCGAGCTTTGAACAGGTAATTGTTAATGCTTCGGTTACCAAATCTTTCTTCAAAAAAGAAGACCTGAAATTTACCATCCGTGGAAACGATTTATTTAACCAGAACCGCGGCTTTTCGCGCTACGCTTTTTCGAATATGATTACCCAAACGAATTACAATAACATTAGCCGTTATTTTATGTTTTCGCTGGTATGGGATTTTAACAAAATGGGCGGTGGAGCCCCACAGAAATAATGGATAACTTGGTAAAAGCACCGCATAACCTTAAAAAACAGTATAAAGTTAATCTTTCAAAAAATAGTATAATGAAATTAAGATACGCCATATTGATGCTTGTTTGCACTATAAATTATGCAATGGCACAAAATGCAAGGTTTGTAAACCAGGGCAAAATTGAATTTGAAAAGAAAATAAACATCTATGCACTGCTTAAAGATCAGGCAAAGCGTTACCCTGATAATTTTTGGAGCGCACAGGCATTGGAGCAGTACCAAAAAAACAATCCGCAGTTTAAAACTTTAAAAAGCGAGCTCATATTTAAAAACGATCAAACTTTTTTCAATCCTTTGGCCGATGAAAGTGTTTCGAACAACTGGGCAAGCAATTTCGCCTCTGCTAAGCAGAACAATATCATTTTAACCAATTTAAAGGCCGAGACCAGCATTAACCAAAAATCCATTTATGAGGAAACCTACCTGGTTAAAGATTCTGTCCGCAAAATAAACTGGAAAATTACCGACGAGTTTAGAAACATTGCAGGTTACGATTGCCGCAGGGCAAATGCGCTCATTATGGATTCTATTTACGTCGTAGCATTTTATACCGATGCCATTCCGGTTTCTGGCGGGCCCGAAACCTTTAGCGGACTGCCGGGTATGATACTAGGTGTGGCATTGCCCCGCGAGCACATTACCTGGTTTGCCACAGCTGTAAAGGATGTAGAAATTGCCAGTACACAGCTTAAGGTACCATCAAAAGGCAAACCGGTAAATAAAAAACAACTCAGTGATATTTTAAAAGGTGCATTAAAAGATTGGGGCAATTATGCCAGCGATATTTTAAAATCGGCTGATATGTAAGATTTCTTTGGGCCAAATTTTCATTGTTATCAGTAAATTAGCCTAATTAAATTCAGTCATGTACACCGCACTTTACAACCACATCAATAGATTTATAGATTTGAGTATTGATGAACAAGAGATCCTTGCGCCAATGCTCAAATCTTTTACCGTTAAAAAGAAAACCTTTTTATTAACCGAAGGACAAACCTGCCGGGCCAATTATTTTGTGGCAAAAGGCTGCCTTAGGCTTTATTTTATCGACATTAAAGGTGCCGAACAAACTACCCAATTTGCCATCGAAAACTGGTGGATTACGGACCTGACGAGTTTCTTATTCCAAAAACCGTCTGAGTTTTATGTACAGGCAGCAGAGCTTACCGATGTTATTGCCATTGAGCATCACCACTATGATGAGCTGTTTAACAAACTGCCCAAACTGGAAAGGTATTTCAGGCTCATTTTGCAGAAAAACCACCAGGCTTCTCAAATGCGTATCCGTTACCTATACAGTCAAACCGCCGAAGAAAGGTACCGCCACTTCAACAATTTATTCCCGGATTTTGTGCAAAGGGTGCCACAGTATATGCTAGCTTCTTATCTGGGCTTTACACCCGAGTTTCTGAGTAAAATCAGGGCTAAACGATAAGCTAATTTTCTAACCGCCGAGCGCACGCAGAAAGGTGCAAAGCACGCCAAGCTTGTAATTCAACAACTTAACAGGAATAACTAAAATACTCAGTACAACTCTTTTAAAACCACTATCTCCTCTGTGGTTAATTATACCTCGCATTTTTTTGAGAAACTCCCTGCGTTGTTCAGCGCAAAAACTTAGTTGCCTTTCGGTTCAGGCATTTCTTAAACTACATTAAGTTTTTTGATCATTAGGATATTGAACTTTACATCGTAATCAAAAAACAAATAAAATGCAAAGTAGAATTGATATCCCAAAAGTAGAACCTGCAGCTTATCAGGCCATGTACGGTTTAGAAAAATATTTATCAGCCAGCAAGCTAGATCCTATCCTTTTAGAACTGATTAAAATGCGCGCATCGCAAATTAATGGTTGTGCATTTTGCTTAAATATGCACTCAACTGATGCCCGCAAAATAGGCGAAACTGAGCAGCGTTTATATTTATTAAGCGCTTGGAGAGAAACCACCTTGTTTACCGAGCAGGAGCAGGCCGTTTTGGCTTTAACCGAAGAAGTAACTTTAATTAGCCACCACGTTGCTGATGCTACCTATCAAAAAGTGGCAAGTTTCTTCAATGAGCAGGAAATAGCACAGCTGATAATGGCTATTGTTACCATAAATGCTTGGAACAGATTGGCCATTACCGCCAAAGTAATGGTTGGATAATAAAGATTCAATCTGGCTTACCACTAAGGTACGAAGACACCAAGATCTTAAATAAAATTTCTTGGTGGCTTTTGTGCCTTTGTGGTTAAAAAATAATTAATTGAAACTCATGGTGCGTGGAGACACGAACCATGGCGTTAGGTTTAATTTGAAGACTAGGCCATTTAGAGCCTGCGAGATCTATTTAGCTGTAACACGAAACCAATCATACTCGGCCATCCCAGCATCATTTGTCTGGGTATCCCTAATGGCGAAAAGTCCAATTTTGGCGCCAATCCATTGGCCGGCGATGGCCTGAAATTCTTCGCCAACCTGGGTAAAATTCAAGCCATCCTCACTATAACTGAACAGACATTTTGCACCTGCCGAAACTTTTACCCTAAAAAATACAGCACCCGTTTTTAGCCGGGCAATTTCTTTCTCATCTTCTGTTTTCCCTTTATCGGCATTTGTACAAAGTCCATACACCAGATAAACCCCATCCTTTTTGCGTTTAATACTGATCTGCGCGTAGCTTCTTCCCATAACAACCAAACCGGTTCTTTCATTTTCCAATTTGAGGTTAGGCTTAAACAAAAGTTTTGTGCTTACCGTAAATTCATCAGCAGGAAATTTCTGCATCAACAAGTTTGGCACATCCCAAAGGTTTTTAGCCTCATCAGGTATTTTTGAAGTATATAATTTCAATACGCCCTTAACTGCATCGGTAAATAACCAGGTGGGCTGCGGGTTGGCCTGCCATTGCCACTGCAAGCCTAAATACGGGGCATTAAATTCATCGCTTTCTATTGGGCTTTGCATGGGGTAAACCCGGCCAACATTGGGCTTTTTATATACTGTAACAGGTTCGCCTTTTCCATCGCCATCTGCATCAGCCCCGATAACCGGCCAGTTATTGACCCATTTCATTGGTTGCAAATGCACCACACGGCCATAAGCATCTTTATCCTGAAAATGCAAAAACCAGTCTTCGCCGGTTTGGGTATTTACCCATGCGCCCTGATGCGGCCCGTTTACTGCTGATTTCCCTTGATCCATTACCACTTTCCTTTCGTACGGACCATAAATACTTTTGCTTCTCAAAACCAGTTGCCAACCTGTAGAAACCCCTCCTGCAGGTGCAAATAGATAGTAATAACCATTACGTTTATAAAATTTCGGGCCTTCAATGGTTGGATCGAGTTCGTGTCCATCGTAAATAATCCTGCCCGTTTCTAGTGCTTTCGATCCATCGTTGCTCAAAGGCATAACCGCCAATACACTTTTTATCCCTGCACGGCTGCCCGCGTAGGCATAAGCCAGATAAGACTTGCCATCTTCATCCCAAAATGGGCAGGGATCTATCAGTCCTTTACCGGCAGCAACCAGTTTTGGTGCAGACCACTCGCCCGTTATGGTTTTGGCCTTGGTTAAATAAATGCCAAAATCGGGATCTGGATAATAAATATAGAATTCGCCGTTGTGGTAGCGGATAGCTGGAGCCCAAACGCCATTGCCATGCTGCGTTTTTTCGAAATGCTCAAAAGGTGGCTGGCGTTTTAAGGCATGACCAATAATTTTCCAGTTGACCAAATCTTTGGAATGTAGCACCGGTAATCCGGGTACAGCATCGAAACTGGAGGCAATCATATAAAAATCATCTCCCACCCGGATAGCATCTGGATCAGAATAATCGGCATTGATAACCGGGTTTTTAAAGGTTCCATTGCCCAGATCAGCTACCCATATTTTAGAAACATAATGTTCGGCCGGCATCTTTTGCGCAAAGACATTAATACCAAGACTTAAAATTAAAATTGAACTGTATAGATATTTCATCTTACAATGGTGTTTTTTGGGTATTTGGTTAGTGCTAATTAAAAAAACTTTCACCAGCAGTTTCTCACGTTGAGCCCTTCGAAACGCTGCTTAAGCGATAAACATATCCTCCGACAAGCTCAGTATGATACAAGCTACCTTAATGAAGAGTAGGCTGTTAACAAGATTAAGCCTTTTTTTATTTTTAGGCAAGCTGTTATTGTGCAATCGTTCCCGACATCGTTTGCAACGTTTAATCTCGAAAAAACTGCTTTGGGTAAAATATTATTGTTTAAAATTGTTCATCATATATTTTAAAACACGGCTGCGTTACAAAGTTTATACTTTTACGTGGCCGATTTTAATTTAAGCCTAACCAAATAAATATGAAAGCAATTGTTTTTTTCTTTCTTGCAGCCATTTCATTTGCTGCAAATGCCTTCGATGCCAAACCCGATTTTATAGTGGCTGCGGATGGAAGCGGAAATTTTAAAACGGTGCAGGAAGCCATACAGGCCGTTCCCGATTTTAGGAACAAAACCACTGTAATTTTTATCAAAAAGGGCATTTACAAAGAGAAACTGGTTTTAGCAGCCTCTAAAAAAAATGTAAAATTTATTGGCGAAAGCTTAAACGAAACCATTTTAACCTATGACGACTACGCCCAGAAGAAAAATATTTTCGGTGAAGAAAAAGGCACTTCAGGTTCATCCAGTTTCTACATTTATGGCGAAGGTTTTTCTGCAGAAAACATCACCTTCCAAAATTCAGCTGGTCCGGTAGGGCAGGCTGTTGCTGTTTGGGCAGGAGGAGATAAACTTACTTTTAATAACTGCAGGTTTCTAGGCTTTCAGGATACCCTTTACACTTATGGGGGCAACAACCGCCAGTATTACAAGAACTGTTACATTGAAGGAACGGTCGATTTTATTTTCGGCGCAGCCACTGCATGGTTTGAAAGCTGCACCATTTTCTGCAAAAAAGCAGGTTACATTACCGCAGCTTCAACTGCCGACACCACCAAATTTGGCTATGTATTTAACAAATGCAAAATTAAAGGCGATGCACCCGCCAATAGCTTTTACTTAGGCCGCCCCTGGAGGCCATATGCCAAAGTTGTTTATCTGAATTGCGAATTGCCCGATTTAATCCGTGCCGAAGGCTGGAACAACTGGGGTAAAGCAAGTAACGAGCAAACCGCCTATTACGCTGAATATAAAAGCACTGGAAAAGGTGCCGATCCAAAAAACCGGGCCAATTGGTCGCACCAGTTAACAGATGAGGCCTACCAGGCTTATATTTTGGAAAACGTTTTCCGCGGGTGGAATCCAGAAGCCAAATAAAGCCATCAAAACACTGATAATCAACAACTAAAATACCAATATACGACCCTTTTCTGCCTTGTTTTCCGGCAACGATTGCATAGATTTCTCTTCTATTTTAAATGCAAACAACGTACACTTGTTATAACAATAACCAAGTATAATTTAACAGCGCAAAATAATGAAACATATTTCTGGTAGTTTATGCCGTATTAAAGTAGCTCTCGCATGCTTAATTTTATCTGCTACAACGGCTGTTGCACAACAAAAGCAAACCTTACCCATTATTAAGCAGGTTAAATTTAAAAAAGATACCACCAGCATTGTTGCCTTTGGCGCTAAGGGCGATGGGATTACCTTAAATACCCTGAGCATTAATAAAGCCATTGCCAGCGTGAGCCAAAAGGGCGGTGGCGTGGTACTAATCCCTTCGGGCTTATGGTTAACCGGCCCTATCGAATTAAAAAGCAACGTAAACCTACATTTAAAGCGCGACGCCATCCTCCAGTTTACCGCCGATTTTAACCAGTATAAACTGGTTCAGGGAAATTGGGAAGGCCAGCCGGCATGGAGAAACCAAAGTCCGATTTCGGGCATTAACCTCGAAAATATAGCCATTACCGGAAGCGGGATTATTGATGGGAACGGTGGTGCCTGGCGCATGGTAAAAAGAGATAAGTTAACCGAAACACAGTGGAAAACCTTGGTAGCATCTGGCGGTGTAGTAAGGCCAGATGGAAAAATGTGGTATCCATCAGAAAAAACAGTTAAAGGCTCGAACACTAAAAATGCCGGTGTAATTGAAGCTGGTAAAACCGCGGCAGATTACGAAGACATTAAAGATTTCCTCCGCCCCAACTTATTGGTATTAACCGGATGTAAAAAAATCCTTTTAGAAGGTGTTACCTTTCAAAACTCTCCAGCCTGGAATCTGCACCCTTTGCTTTGCGAAGATTTAACCCTAAGAAATTTACAGGTAAAAAACCCTTGGTTTGCACAGAACGGCGATGGTGTTGATGTAGAATCGTGCAAAAACGTATTGATAGAAGGCAGCACTTTTGATGTGGGTGATGATGGAATCTGTATCAAATCGGGCAGGGATGAAGCAGGGCGCAAACGTGGTGTACCAACAGAAAACGTAATAGTGAGAAACAATGTGGTTTACCATGCACACGGCGGTTTTGTAATCGGTAGCGAAATGAGCGGTGGCGCCAGGAACATCTGGGTTTATGATTGTTCTTTTATCGGAACCGATATCGGCCTGCGTTTTAAAACCACCCGTGGCCGCGGCGGTGTGGTAGAAAATATTTTCATCAACAACATCAACATGATCGATATTCCTGGCGAAGCGATCCTATTTGATATGTATTACGCCGCTGTAGATCCGGTTCCTTTGGCGGGCGAAAAACGCGAAGCCATTAAAACCGTTACCGTTCCGGTTACCGAGGCTACCCCTCAGTTTAAAAATTTCTATATCAAAGATGTTGTGGCCAACGGTGCCGAAAAAGCAATATTTTTTAGGGGCCTACCAGAAATGAACATTAAGGACGTGCACCTGGAAAACGTAACCATAAAAGCCAAAAAAGGGATCGAAATTATTGAGGCGGCCGGAATTTTCTTGAAGAATATTAACGTAATTACCGAAGATACCAGTCCGGTGGTGATGATCCAGAATGGTACGAACATCAATATCAGCAATTTAAAATATCCCGATAACAGTAAAGTTTTATTTGAAGTTATTGGCGAAAATACCAAAGGCGTAAAAATTAGCGGAACAGATGTTTCTAAAGCAAAAACAGCTACCGTTTTAAGTACAGAAGTGGATAAAAAAGCACTTGAAATTTCAAAATAATGAACATGAAGAGATCAATTCTATATACTGCAGCTGCCCTCATCGGTTTGTCTATTTTAACCCAAAGTGGATTTGCCCAAAAGAAATTATCAGAACAGTTAACCTTAACTGCGATGGAAACACTATTTCAGGATACCACCCAGCTTAAAGGCGCTAAAGGACCAAAATGGAGTTATGATATGGGCGTAGTGCTAGAAGGTGCCGCAAATGTTTGGCGCAGTACCGGCGATGGAAAATATTTTAAATATATCCAAAGCTCAATGGATGCCTATCTGGATAAAGTAGGAAACATCAATACCTACAAACCAGAAGATTTTAACATCGACAATGTAAAAAATGGCCGTTCGTTATTACTGTTGTATAAAGTTACGGGGCAACAGAAATACCTCTTGGCAGCAAATAAGCTTTACGATCAGTTGCAAAAGCAGCCGCGCACCAAAGAAGGTGGCTTTTGGCACAAAAAAATCTACCCAAATCAAATGTGGTTGGATGGATTGTACATGGGCGAGCCTTTTTATGCCGAGTACGCCAAGCTGATGAAAAAGGACGCTGCTTTTGATGATATTGCCAAGCAGTTTATCCTGATGGAAAAAAACTCCCGCGATGCAAAAACAGGCTTACTTTACCATGGCTACGATGAAAGCCGCGAAGAAAAATGGGCGGATAAAACAACTGGCCGATCACCGAATTTTTGGGCCAGGGCAATGGGCTGGTACATTATGGCCCTGGTAGATGTATTGGATAATTTTCCGGCCAACCACCCGCAACGCAAAGAACTGATTGCCATTTTAAACCGTACAGCAACTGCTGCTGTTAAATATCAGGATGCCAGATCGGGCGTTTGGTACGATATTTTAGATATGCCAACCCGGAAGGGGAATTACCTTGAAAGTTCCGCATCGAGCATGTTTGTATACGGTTTAGCCAAAGGCGTACGCAAAGGCTGGTTACCAGCTACGTTTATGGCCGCTGCAAATAAAGGTTATGCAGGTTTAAAGAAAGAATTTATCGAACAGGCAGGCAACGAAAGGGTAAACCTGACCAAGACAGTTTCGGTATCTGGCCTGGGCGGGAAACCAAAATACCGTGATGGCAGTTTCGAATACTATATCAGTGAGAAAGTAATTACGAACGATCCTAAAGGAGTGGGCGCATTTGTTTGTGCTGCTTCCGAAATGGAAATTGCTGCCTTACCTAAACTGGGTAAGGGTTTAACCGTTACCGTTGATAATTTCTTCAACAACGAGTATATAACTGGTCCTACCGGAGATAAAATTCCTTTTCATTATGTATGGGAAGAAGATGATAACAATGGCTTTTCATTATTTGGGAGAGTATTTAACGATGCAGGAGTAAAAACCGCTACACTTAAAAGTGCGCCAACAGCTTCAAATTTAAAAGGAAGTAATATTTACATCATTGTAGATCCCGATACGGAGAAAGAAACAGCAAACCCAAACTTTATGAACGCTGAACATGCCAAACAGGTGAGCGATTGGGTTAAAGCGGGTGGTGTTTTGGTACTGCTCTTAAATGATGCCGGCAACTGTGAAATTTCAAAATTCAATGTACTGCCGCAAACTTTTGGCATCCATTTTAATGAAGATAGCCGCAACAAGGTACAGGGTGCAAATTTTGAGCAGGGCGCCATAAAAATACCGGCCGGGAATTCAATTTTTAAAACAGCAAAGAAAGTTTACATCAAAGAAATTTCGACCATTGTAGCCAAAACACCTGCGGTTTCGGCCTTAACCGATAATGGAGATGTAGTTATTGCAACCGCCAAATATGGTAAGGGAACTGTTTTCGCAGTTGGCGATCCATGGTTTTACAATGAGTATATAGATGGCAGAAAACTACCTTCAGATTTTGAAAACTTCAAAGCAACGAACGACCTGGTGAACTGGCTGATTAAACAGGTGCCGGGTAAAAAGTAAGGTTTAAACCACAGATGAAAAGGATAAACACAGATAAATAAAATACTAGTTACAGGAACGCAAAAGTATAGAGAACCAAATAAGGGCTGTCATCCTGAGCTTGTCGAAAGACTCAGTTAAAATAAAAATATTCTGTGGCATAGAAAAATAGTTAGTGGTCTGTGAAGACATAGACCGCGGAGAAGAAAAAATCCGTGCCTCCGTGGCAAAAAACAATTAAAAACAAATGGTTCATGGGGGCATAAACCATGGGCTAAAAGAACAAAACGATGAAAATAAAAATATGGTTAATCCTTATCTGCAGCAGCTTAATACTCTCCTGTTATGCGCAGCAGCCTACCGATTCTACGGCAGATAAAATGCTCGTTTATCAATTGGGCAATGGCGGCTGGCCTAAACAACTGGAAGATAAAAGCGTGGTAAATTACGGCGCAACCATAACGCCCGAGCTTTTGGCTAAGATAAAAGCCACGAAAGATCTGCATGCTACGTTTGATAATAAGGCCACAAGCAGAGAAGTGGTGTACCTGGTTAAAGCCTACAAAAAAACACAGAACAAGGCTTATTTAACCGCAGCCGAAAAGGGGTTGGACTATATTTTAACAGCCCAATATCCAAATGGCGGCTGGCCGCAGTATTATCCTGATAAAGCATTATACCGTTCAGAAATTACCTATAACGATGATGCGATGATTAATGTGCTGAACATTTTACAGGATATTGCCACGCAACAAAACGATTTCGAAGTAGTAAACCCCACTTACCTAAAAAAAGCCGAAAAAGCAGTGGCAAAAGGCATTGAGTGTATTTTAAAAACGCAGGTAAAGCAGAACGGAACATTAACCATTTGGGCGGCACAGTACGATAAAGATTCATTGTTGCCTGCAAAAGCAAGAGCATTCGAGCCGGCTTCATTAAGCACCAGCGAATCGGCAGGCATTGTTAGGTTTTTAATGCGGATTAATCATCCATCGCAGGCAGAAAAAACGGCCATAACAGCAGCATTAAAATGGTTCGATACCTATAAAATTACAGGCTACCGTTTTGATAGGGATAAAAATGGATCGGCCTTGGTAGCCGATAATTCGAGCGTGGTTTGGGCACGTTTTTATGATCTGGATAAGAATATCCCTGTTTTTGGCGATCGCGACAATACAGTTAAACTTAAACTTGAAGAAGTAAGTCCTGAGCGGAGAAAAGGTTATGCCTGGTATGGCAACTGGGGGCAAAAACTAATCGAAAAAGAATATCCGAAATGGTTAACCACAAACGGGAAATAAATAAAGTATAAATCACACTTTGTGCCTTGGTGCCTTGGTGGTTAAAGAACAAAACAATGATTTTAAGCAAAGAAAATTTAAAAAACATTAATGGTGATAAGGTTACCAAACCTACCGCCGAAATTTTAGCGTTACCAGAAAAAGTAATCCAGTTTGGAACAGGTGTTTTATTACGCGGCTTACCCGATTATTTTATTGACAAAGCCAATCACCAAGGCGTTTTTAATGGCCGTGTGCTTGTGGTTAAATCTACATCCAAGGGTGGTGCCGATGAATTTTCGAAACAGGATAACCTTTACACACTTTGCGTAAAAGGGATTGAAGATGGTGTTCATGTAGAAGAAAACACAATCAATGCTGCTATCAGCCGCGTGTTATCAGCATCGCAAGATTGGGCGGAAATTTTAAAAGCCGCACAGCAACCCGAAATGCAGGTTGTAATTTCGAATACCACCGAAGTTGGGATTGTTAAAAGTGAAGATAAAATTACCGATAATCCACCACAATCGTACCCAGGCAAATTATTGGCTTTCTTACACGAAAGGTACAAAGCCTTTAATGGTTCGGCCGATAGCGGGATGGTAATTGTACCTACCGAATTAATTAGCGATAACGCCGATAAACTGAAAGAAATTGTGTTGGACCTGGCAATCCAGAATAAATTGGGATGGGATTTCGAAAACTGGTTAAAAACAGCCAACCACTTCTGCAAAACCTTGGTAGATAGGATTGTACCGGGCAAACTTCCACTGGCAGAACAAAAAGCCATTGAAAATGAACTGGGCTACGAAGACGAATTAATGATCATGGCCGAACCTTTCAGGCTTTGGGCCATTGAATCATCAAGCGAAAAAGTGAAAGAAATTTTATCTTTTGCAAAAACCGATAAAGGGATTTTCATCGTCCCATCAATTGATAAATTTAAAGAACTGAAGCTCCGTTTGTTAAACGGTACGCATACCATTAGCTGCGGCTTGGCCATTTTGGCAGGGTTTAATACCGTAAAAGAGGCCATGGCCAACCCTGAGTTTGCTAACAATGTGTTGAAACTGATGAAAGATGAAATTGCACCTGTTGTGGTAAACGAAGACATCACTTACGATGAGGCCATTGCCTTTGCCGAAAGTGTAATCGATCGTTTTAGCAATCCCGCATTAGAACATCAGTGGCAGGCCATTACGCTAAACTTCACCTCAAAAATGCAGATGCGCAACATGCCGTTGATTAGAAGATACTATGCTTTAAAAAATGAAGTGCCCCAACTTACGGCTTTAGGTGTTGCAGCTTACATTCTTTTTATGAACGTAAACAAAGAGGGCGATACTTTCACGGCCAGTGCCAACGGCAAAACCTACCCGGTGCAGGATGAATTTGCAGAAATTTTATTTGAATACTGGAAAAACCCGGAAACGGTGGTAGACAATACCCTTGGCGATAGACGACTTTGGGATAAAAACTTAAACAATTACCCCGGCTTTAACGCGGCCGTAAAATCTTACGTTGATTTATTACAAAATAAAGGTGCAAAAGAAACTTTAAGTAACTTGCATTCAGAAAGAACAATTTAAAAATGGTGACTAGAATTTTAAAAATCCATCCAAACGATAATGTGCTTGTTGCCCTTCAAAACCTGGCAAAAGGCGAAACCATTATCCATGATGGGCAGGAATATACTTTACAGGATGATATCCAGGCTAAGCATAAATTTTTTATGCAGGATATGAATGCGGGCGATCATATTATTATGTACGGCGTACTGGTGGGTAAGGCGCAGCATTTCATCTTAAAAGGCGGTTTAATGGATACCGAAAACACAAAACATGCCTCTGATCCTTACGAGTTCCGTCCGTATCATTACGAGTGGCATGCACCCGATGTTTCCAAGTTTGAAGGCAGAACATTTAACGGTTACATCCGCAATGATGGCCGCGTTGGAACGGCAAATTATTGGCTGTTCATCCCTACCGTTTTCTGCGAAAACCGCAATTTAGATGTCATCCGCGAGGCTTTGCACAACGAATTGGGCTATGCCGTAACAGATAAATACAAATCGTACGCCCACCAATTGGTTGAGGCCTATAAAAATGGCGAAATCCTGGAAGAAGCCGATCCAAGCTCAATCGGACTGGCCAATCCATCAGCAAACCGTGTTTTTAAAAATGTTGATGGCATTAAATTCCTGAACCATCAGGGTGGCTGTGGCGGTACCCGTCAAGATGCCGCTGTGCTAAGTAAATTATTGGCTGCTTACGCCGATCATCCCAACGTTGCCGGTGTAACTGTTTTAAGCTTAGGCTGCCAAAACTTACAGGTTAAAGATTTTATGGACGATTTAAAACAGCGTAGCCCTAATTTCGATAAACCTTTATTCATTTTTGAGCAGCAGCAATCGCAGAGCGAAGAACAATTGGTTAAAGAAGCCATCAGAAAAACTTTTATCGGTTTAACTGAAATCAATAATATCGAACGCCAGCCAGCACCATTAAGCAAATTGGTTTTAGGGGTTAAGTGTGGCGGAAGTGATGGATTTAGCGGTATTAGTGCTAACCCCGCAGTAGGCTATACCTCCGATTTATTGGTTGCCCTGGGCGGTACCGTACTGCTTGCCGAATTCCCTGAACTTTGCGGCGCAGAACAACAGCTGATAGACCGTACCAAGGATGAAACCGCCGCACGCAAGTTCATCCAATTAATGACCGCTTACAATCAATCGGCAGAAAATGTAGGTTCGGGCTTTTTCATGAACCCATCTCCGGGAAATATAAAAGATGGTTTAATTACCGATGCCATTAAAAGTACCGGTGCAGCCAAAAAAGGCGGAACATCGCCAGTTGAAGATGTTTTAGATTATACCGAACCTGCAACAAAACCTGGTTTAAACCTAGTTTGTACACCAGGAAACGATGTTGAAGCCACTACAGGCAAAGCAGCATCGGGCGCAACCTTAATATTGTTCACCACTGGTTTAGGTACACCTACCGGAAATCCGGTTTGTCCAACCATTAAAGTATCAACCAACAATGCATTAACCAAACGCATGGGCGATATCATCGATATCAACTGCGGACCGGTAATTGAAGGTGAAAAAACCATCGAACAAATGGGCGAAGATATTTTGGAATATTGCATTAAAGCCGCCAGTGGCGAGGTAATACCTAAAGCGGTACTGCTAAATCAAGACGATTTTATTCCGTGGAAACGGGGCGTGAGCCTTTAGTTTGGAGTAAGGGCTTCTAAAGCTCAAATACCGTGGTCTGTGTCCTCATAAACCGCCAAGAGATAAAAAAATAAATTCCACGTGGTCTGTGTCCTCACAGACCACAAAAAAACATAAATCAACCCCTTCTGTACGGAGACAGGCCGGGGATAAATAAAAAAAATTAATAGACAGTCGTTTTGATCAGCTCAAATCGATTATCTAAAGTCTCAAATCACATAGCATGAAATCTTTTTTAGACGAAAATTTTCTTTTGCAAAGTAAAACAGCCGAAAAGCTTTACCACAATTTTGCAAAATCATTGCCAATTATCGATTATCATAACCACCTCATTCCAGAGCAGATTGCCAACAACACCCAGTTTGCAAATATCAGCCAGGTTTGGCTTGCCGGCGATCATTACAAATGGAGGGCTATGCGTGCCAACGGGGTAGATGAAAAGTATATCACCGGCGTAGGTTCTGATTACGAAAAGTTCGAAAAATGGGCTGAAACCGTTCCTTACACGTTGCGTAACCCTTTGTACCACTGGACCCACCTGGAGCTTCAGCGTTATTTCGGCATCAGCGATCTGCTTTCGGGTAAAACAGCGCAGAAAATTTACGATGAATGCTCGGCCAAACTACAAACACCCGAATACAGCGTTCGCGGTTTACTGGGCAAAATGAATGTAGAAGCCGTTTGTACTACCGATGATCCTTTGGATAGCCTAAACTTCCACCAGCAACTGGCCAGAGAAGGCGCTAACCTTAAAATGTTACCTGCTTTCCGCCCCGACAAAGCGATGAACAGTGATGATATTGCCGGCTTAAACGAATATATGGATAAGCTCGAAAGTGTTGCAGATAAAACCATCAGCAGTTTTCAGGATTATATCGATGCTTTAAAAAGCCGCCACGATTATTTTGCCGCTAATGGCTGTTCCGTTTCCGATCACGGTTTAGAACAGATTTATGCAGAAGATTATACCGAAGCAGAAATTGTGGCTATTTTCGATAAAATCCGCAGCAAACAGGCCATTTCTTATGAAGAGAACCTGAAATTTAAATCGGCCATGTTGGTTTACTTTGCAGAATGGGACCACGAAAAAGGCTGGGTGCAACAATACCACCTTGGTGCACTGCGCAACAACAACGCCCGTATGTTAAGGCAACTGGGACCAGATACAGGCTGGGATTCGATCGGCGATTTTAGTCAGGCCAGAATGCTTTCTAAATTCTTAAACCGTTTAGACAATCAGGATAAATTGGCAAAAACCATTATCTACAACCTTAACCCTGCCGATAATGAGTTAATTGCAACCATGATCGGCAACTTTAACGATGGTTCTGTTGCAGGTAAGGTTCAGTTTGGCTCGGCATGGTGGTTCCTTGATCAAAAAGATGGCATGATTAAACAGTTAAATGCTTTATCAAACATGGGACTTTTGAGCCGGTTGGTTGGTATGCTTACCGATTCGCGCAGTTTCCTTTCTTTCCCCCGCCACGAATATTTCAGGAGGATTGTTTGTAACCTGTTTGGAGAAGACATCGAGAACGGCGAATTGCCTAACGACTTGGAGTGGGTTGGCAAAATTGTTCAGGATATTTCGTACTTTAACGCAAAAAATTACTTTAAATTTTAACCAAAAATCAGGCTTTAAAGTAGTATTTCGTTGGAATCTGATCATTTCAAACGTTTTACTTACATTTTCATACCGTTGAAGAAAACAGCATGAAACACGCCGATTAGACATAAAAATGAGCACCCAAATATTCGCTTCATCAAAAAAAGGAGAAAAAGTTTTAAGCTTCGGCGAAATACTTTTACGTATCTGCCCCGACATGGATGGTCAATGGTTAAAAGAAAATAAACTGCCGTTTTATGTGGGAGGTGCAGAACTGAATGTAGCCACTGCGCTTGCCCTCTGGGATGTTCCCTCTGCTTATTTATCGGCTGTGCCCGATAATTCGGTAACCAGGGAAATTGTTGATTATCTTGATGCCCGCAACATCGATACTACACCTATGGTTTACCATGGCGAACGTTTGGGCTTATACTACCTGCCAAAAGGAAAAGACCTTAAAAATGCAGGGGTAATTTACGATAGGGCCAACTCTGCTTATGCAGATTTAAAGGTTGGCCAGATTAACTGGGATGAAGTTTTTGAAGGTGTTAGCTGGTTTCATTTCAGTGCCATTTGCCCTGCTATAAACCAGACCATTGCCGATGTTTGCCTCGAAGCCCTAAAAGTGGCCCAGGCAAAAAACATTACCATCTCTTTAGATTTAAATTACCGCGCAAAGCTTTGGAAATATGGTAAAGATCCGATTGATGTTTTACCCGAACTGGCGCAATATTGCACGTTGATAATGGGCAATGTTTGGGCAGCCAATAAAATGCTGGGCACTGCGCTTCATCAAGATTTATTGCCTACTGAAGGCTATGCCAAAGAAACATTACTGCAACAGGCCACCGATACAGCTAGAGAAATATTAAGCCTGTTTCCGGCATGCAGAGCAGTAGCCAATACCTTTAGGTTCGATAACGGCAAGGGCATTAAATACTATACGGCTATTTATACCGAAAATGAACTTACCGTATCAGAAGAATATGTTTCGGAAGAAATTTTAGATAAAGTAGGCAGTGGCGATTGTTTTATGGCCGGTTTAATTTACGGTTTTTACAATGGCCTATCTGCAAAAGAAACCCTAAATTTTGCAACCGCAGCAGCATACGATAAATTATATATTCCAAGTGATGCCACAACCAGTACTGTAGCAGATATAGAAAAAAGAATTATACGCAATGATTAGTAACAAGCACAAAATTTTAGATGCCATTTTAGAGCAGGGTATGTTGCCCCTTTTTTATCAGGATAGCGAATCGGGCAGCGTAGAAATACTACGTACGCTCTACAAAGCTGGCGTAAGGGTTTTCGAATATACCAACAGGGGTAAATCGGCTTTGCCAAACTTTAAAAAGCTGAAAGAAATCCGCGATGCAGAAATGCCCGATCTTTATCTGGGTATCGGTACCATTAAAACGCCTGCAGATGCAAATGCTTTTATCGAGGCCGGAACAGATTTTATTGTTGCACCGATTGTAAATCCGGCAGTGGCCGAAATTGCCAACAAAATTGGCATGCTCTGGATTCCGGGCTGTATGACGCCTACTGAGATCAGCGTGGCACAAGAACATAAAGCCATGTTGATTAAAATTTTCCCTGCCAATATTTTAGGCCCTGAATTTATCTCATCAATAAAAGATCTTTTTGCCGGCCAGTTATTTATGCCAACCGGTGGTGTAGAAATAAATGCCGACAACTTAAAAACCTGGTTTAAAGCCGGTGTTTGTGCAGTTGGTATGGGCAGCAAATTAATTAGCAAAGATGTAATGAGCAAAGGCCTTTACGAAGAGCTGTTCGATAATACCAAACTAGCACTTGATTTAATCCAACAAAGCAAATAACCTAACCACAATACCTAACCGAAATGAGCCAACCCAAAACAAGCAAATACAGATGGACCATATGTTTGCTGTTATTCCTAGCTACGACGATAAATTATTTAGACAGACAAGTACTTTCTTTAACCTGGACAGATTTTATTAAACCCGAATTTCATTGGGACAACAATGATTACGGAAATATTACGGCCCTGTTTTCTATTTTTTATGCCGTATCAATGCTTTTTGCCGGTAGGTTTGTTGATAAGATGGACACCAAAAAAGGCTTTCTATGGGCAATCGGTGTATGGTCAATCGGTGCATGTTTGCATGCCTTTTGCGGTATTGCAACGGCCGGAATCATTAATGGAAACTGGTTTGTGGGTTTTGAAGGAGCGAAAGAAGTAATTGCCCGTGTTAACGATACAGGCTTAGTGATTTCGGTAAGTGTTACCCTATTTATTTTTGCCCGTTTTGTATTGGCCGTTGGTGAAGCAGGGAACTTCCCTGCGGCGATTAAAGCAACCGCCGAATATTTCCCTAAAAAAGACCGGGCATTTGCTACCAGTATTTTCAATGCAGGTGCAACCGTTGGTGCTTTGGCTGCACCAATAACCATCCCTTTTATTGCCAAAGCCTATGGATGGGAAATGGCCTTCATTATTATTGGTGCTTTAGGTTTTGTGTGGATGGGACTGTGGATTTTTGTGTACAACAAACCCGAACTGCATAAACGCGTAAGTGCCGAAGAGCTGGCCTACATCCAACAAGATGTGATTGCCGATAGAAAACTGGCCGATTATGTTGAAGAAACCAAAGAAAAGGTGTCATTTATCGATTGTTTTAAATACAAACAGACCTGGGCGTTTGCTTTTGGTAAATTTATGACTGATGGTGTTTGGTGGTTCTTCTTGTTTTGGACACCTGCCTACCTAAAATCTGTTTATGGAATGGACTCTACGCAGAGCGCGCTTCCACTTTTTGTACTGTATGTAATTACCCTGCTCTCTATTATTGGCGGCTGGTTACCAACGTACTTTGTTGATAAAAAAGGGATGAACCCTTACGAAGGTAGAATGAGGGCCATGCTTATTTTTGCATTCTTCCCGCTTTTAGCTTTAGCTGCGCAACCCTTGGGGCACATTACCTACTGGATTCCGGTAATTATTATCGGTATTGCTGGGGCGGCACACCAAGCCTGGTCGGCCAATATATTCTCTACCGTTGGCGATATGTTTCCTAAAAAGGCAATTGCCACCATTACAGGCATAGGCGGTATGGCCGGCGGTGTAGGTTCTTTTATCATCAATAAAGGCTCTGGTTTATTGTTCGATTATACGGGCAAGAACAAAATTGTTTTTATGGGCTTTAAAGGAGAAGAAGCAGGCTATTTCATCATCTTTTCTATCTGCGCAGTATGTTACTTAATCGGTTGGACAGTGATGAAAACATTGGTACCTAAATACAAAGTAATAGAACTTAAATAATTCAATTTTTCAGATTTGGGCACAGAACAGCGTGCCCAGATCTTTAACCTTTTTTTTAAAAACGTTAATCTATACTTAAACCATAGATTAACACAATTATACACCCTAACAACCAAACCCAAATTGAGTACACCGCTAAACCTCGAAAGTATTTTCGTTGAAGAGAGCCAAATTCCAGATGAATTTAGGCTCAAGGAAGAAATCAATCAGAAAGAATTCCTTTCCAATGGTGAAATGAAACCCTGGAACGGACCTTTTAACGAAGTTTTTTCTCCTGTATGTATTAAAACTCCAGAAGGTTTAAAACGAAAACGGATTGGAAGTTTTCCGGTTTGTACCGAAAAGGAATCGACCGAAGCTTTAGATGCCGCAGTTGCAGCATACGATAATGGCCGTGGCCAGTGGCCAACCATGAGCGTAGCCGACCGCATTGCCTGTGTAGAAAACTTTACCCACAAAATGATTGAGCAAAAAGAAATTGTTGCCAAACTGATTATGTGGGAAATTGGTAAATCCTATGCCGATTCGGTAAAAGAATTTGACCGTACTGTTGAATATATCTATGCCACTATTGATGCCCTGAAAGATATCGACAGGCAATCATCACGTTTCGAAATAGAGCAGGGTATTGTAGCCCAGGTTCGCCGTTCTCCACTTGGGGTAGTACTTTGTATGGGTCCGTTTAATTATCCCTTAAACGAAACCTTTACCACGCTTATCCCTGCTTTGATTATGGGCAACACGCTTTTATTCAAACCACCTAAGCACGGTACCTTATTGCACTATCCATTGTTAGAGGCTTTCCGTTCAAGCTTCCCTAAAGGTGTAGTAAATACGATCTATGGCCGTGGTAATACCATCGTTCCGGGCTTGATGAAATCGGGCAAAATTAATGTGCTTACCTTAATCGGTTCGAGCAAGGTAGCCAACGAATTAAAGAAACTGCACCCAAAAGTAAACCGCTTAAGGGCTATTTTAGGCTTAGATGCCAAAAATGCGGCCATTATTACCAAAGATGCAGACCTGGATTTAGCGGTTTCCGAAACTGTTCTCGGCTCGCTTTCATTTAACGGACAGCGCTGTACCGCAATTAAGATTGTTTACGTACACCGCAGTTTGGCACAGGAATTTTTAAAACGTTTATCTGCAGAAGTAGAAAAATTAAAGTTCGGCATGCCTTGGGAGAAAGGCGTAAACCTTACCCCACTGCCCGAATTAAACAAACCAGAATACTTAAAAGAATGCATTGATGATGCTGCAGCACACGGTGCAAAAGTGGTGAACAAAAATGGTGGCCAAACCTTAGAAACCTTTGTGTACCCAGCTATTGTATACCCTGTTAACAGCAATATGAAGCTTTACCGCGAAGAACAGTTTGGCCCAATTGTTCCGGTAGTACCGTTTGATGACCTGGAAGAACCTATTGAATACCTGATCGGTTCGCCACACGGCCAGCAGGTAAGTATTTTCAGCAATAATGCAGCAGTAATTTCATCACTTATCGATCCTTTGGTTAATCAGGTTAGCCGGGTAAATATTAATTGCCAGTGCCAACGCGGACCAGATGTTTTTCCTTTCACCGGTCGTAAAGACAGTGCCGAAGGTACTCTTTCAGTAGTAGATGCATTACGTTCTTTCTCGATCCGCTCTTTGGTAGCAACCAAATTTACGGATGATAACAAAAAGCTATTGAACGAAATTGTTAAAGGCGACGATTCTAACTTCTTAAGTACAAAGTATATTTTCTAGTTTCTGTCGTTCTCAACGCAGTGAAGAATTTCTTCAAAGTGGAGTCAGCTGTTACCAGCTGACTCTTTTTATATCTGGTTTAATTGCTATATCCCATCCTTTAAAGATTCCAACATAGCTATGGCCGTCATTTCGAGCGGACCCGATAGCTATCGGGTGCAACGAAGTCGAGAACCACGAAGTGCTCAGCGAAGCTAAATCTTTCTCTATAAATTTCTCCGTTTCGCCACTGGTGAAAGACCGGCTGGCTCTAGTCGAAATGACGATCTTCCATTGGGTATTTCAAGGGCCGCGGAGCAGAAAGGCCTTTAATAATTATTGTAATAATAACCGATATCATCTACCAATTGGCTGTAAATAGGTTTGGTAAACTCTAAAAACAGCGTACTTGGAGGAGGCGGAAGCATTTCCCTGCGTTTGGTCATGGCCAATTGCTGTTTGCTAAGCGCCCGATCATCTCCTTTATAACTTGCCCAGCTATCTCTCCATACGTAAGTACCAGGGAATTTTTGCTGCCTAACTACCTTTTTGCTTTTCCAATCTACAATGCTCATATCCAATAAGCCAGAAGATGATATGTTCTTCTCAAAAATGCTCAAAGTAGCTTTTACCGTACCATAAACTGGTTTCCTGTCGCGGGTTTCTCCAATTACCACACTATCGCGTTTTAACTTTTCTACACGCTCTTTTACATAAGTCTGTCCAACAACAAAATCATCAAAATTTAAGCTGAGTATCTGATCGGGAACAATTTTTTGGTTGGTGGCCTGCTCTTCCCCATAAAAAATTACAAATTTATTCCGGGCATAACTGCTGATAAACTGATCTATCTGCTGTTGAAAATAATCGCCACTTAATTTGTAAAGGCTGCTGTTTATGATAATGGGCTGTACCACCACGCGGGTAACTGCTGCCCAATACGCATCGTCCATTTTAGCCTTGGTATCTTTATAATTGGTCTGAAGGTTCTGTGCTTTCTCAAATTCGTAATAGGCTTTTTTTGCTGCCTGGCGGTTATTCTCTCTTAAATAGCCCAGTCCCGAATTGTATCTTGCAGCTGCGGCATTAACTTTACTTTCGGCAAGCTCCTTAATATACTTAGCTGGATTTGGAACAATGGCCAAACAGGCCGGGCAGGTGTTTATATCATCTGCCAACTGGTTTATTTTTTGGTAGTCGTACATTATGGCTTCCCATCTAAATAAATCGTTCGCCATTTTGGCTTCTTCAATTTTCCTTAAATGATCCTGTAAAGCTAAATCATATGCCGTTTTCAGCACTTCCATAGCTTCGGTATTTTTGGGTGAGTTTTGCAGCCTGCTTACTGCCTTAGCAACCGAAGCATCATAATCTCCCTTTTGCAGGGCATTCTTTCCTGTGGTACATCCTCCAATAATTATTAAGGATAAATAAATAAAATACCGTAATCTTGAAATGTTTTTCATGGCAGGATTGATTTTGCGTTAATAAAACAAAGATACTTTTGTAAGGCAATAATTGCCCTATTTATTTAGAAGACGATTGAGAATGAAAATTAGTTGCAAGCAATTTGAGTTAGAATTAAAACATCCCTTTTCTATCTCCAAATTTACCCGTACCAGCACCCCATTAATGCTCTTAAAGATAGAATATGATGGTGTTATTGGTTATGGAGAAGCTTCGATGGTACCCTATATGGGCGAAAGCTACGAAAGTGCCAATGCTTTTTTAAAACAGGTAGATTTAAGCCCTTTTAAGCATCCTTTTAATTTTGGAGAGATCATTAGCTATCTAGACAGTATTACGCCCGGACAGCCCGCTATAAAAGCCGCAATTGATATTGCATTGAATGATATACAGGGAAAGATTTTAAATAAACCCTGCTACGAAATTTATGGTGCCGACCCCGCTAAAATGCCGGTAACATCGTACACCGTGGGTATCGATACACCTGAAGTAATACGCGAAAAACTAAAAGATGCCGAAGCTTTTAAAGTAATAAAAGTGAAACTCGGAAGGGATAATGACCGCGAAATTATCGAAACCATCAGAAGCATGACCAGCGTTCCGCTCTATGTAGATGCCAATCAGGGTTGGGCTGATAAAATTAAAGCCATTGACCTGATTTATTGGCTGCACAATGAAGGGGTGGTTTTAATAGAACAGCCCATGGATAAAAACAACCTCGATGGCAATGCCTGGTTAACCGAGCGCAGTCCCATTCCTCTATTGGCCGATGAGGCCGTTCAGCGCCTGGCCGATATGGATAAACTGAGAGGCGCATACCATGGCATTAATGTAAAGCTGATGAAAAGCTGTGGCATGTACGAAGGCCATCAAATGATTTTAAAGGCCCGTTCTTTTGGTATGAAAGTTTTAATTGGCTGCATGAGCGAAACCAGCTGTGCCACCTTGGCCGCAGCAGCATTGGCCCCATTATGCAATTGGGCAGATTTAGATGGCCCTTGGTTAACCAAAAACAATCCTTTTACCAATCCCGCAGTCGAAAACGGCAGGTATATTTTAAAAGATTTACCAGGCTTAGGACTGGAAGGTGTTAACGAAGGCATGTGGAAAGAATGAGTTTCGAACCAGAGTGAAATAAAGTAGCCAAAATGCACATTCAATCAAGCACCCGCTCTCATTCCCTCATTCAACCAATCATTCATTCCCTCATTCAATCAATCATTCATTCACCCACTCAATCCCTCAATCATTCAACTATTTAGGGTCTTTTTCCTTAAAGCTTTTTCTGATGTCTTTGGTAAGCTGGTACTTAAAATAGAATAAGCAGGCCGTTGTACCCACTAAAAAGCCAGCAGGAAGATATTTGGCATTGTTGTAGCACCAAACCAATCCGAAAATAGAAAGGATAATGGCCAGGTTGTAAAAGATATTTAAAGCAAATTTTTTACCCACAGGGAAATGATTGAATGATAAAATTATAGAATGATTGAATGGTGATATCTGTGTGAAAAATTGACTCATGGATTTTGAATAAGCATGTTATCACATTCACTCATTCAAAACCCACTCATTCTGTCATTAGTAAACCGGCATATTCGGATCAAAAGCTTCTTGCCAAGCTAAAATACCGCCTTTTAAATTGTAAAGGTTATCATATCCATATTGTTGCTCTAACTGCATTACTGCTGCTGCGCTTCTTTTTCCACTGCGGCACTGAATTACTACAGGTTTATCCTTAGCAACCTTATCCGCCTCGATTAAAATCCCGCCTAAAGGAATATTCTCGCCATTAAGGTTAGAAACCTCATATTCGAATGTTTCACGAACATCAATTAATTGAAAATCTTCATTGTTATCGATTTTCTCTTTTAGTTCTTGTACCGATATTTCTTTCATTTTATTACGTGTATATATGCAAATATAGGAAAATCAACCTTACCCCCGCCATCAAAAAAATGCCATAATTTTTTAGGTAATACTGTAACAACTTTAGCCCTTAGGCGTTTAACTATAAATAGTTACAAATGGACAAACTAAACCGTTTCTTTTGGTTTTGCTCTGGCGCTCACATCCCGACACTGGAAAAGTATCCTTCAGAACAAAATAAATATACAGGCATTGGTGCCACCATCTTTTTTACAGGCCTATTTGCCGCACTTTCTGGCGGTTATGCCATGTACTTTGTTTTTAAAGGAGATGATCTGGCAGTAATTTTCGCCATCATTTTCGGCTTTTTATGGGGTGCGGCTATCTTTAACATGGATCGCTACATTGTATCGAGCATTAATAAGAGCGCAAGCACCAATAAACAACTGCTACAGGCTACACCGCGTATTTTGCTGGCCATTATGATCGGTATGGTGATATCGAGACCTATAGAACTTAAAATTTTTGATAAAGAAATTAAAGAAAGGCTAAAGGTGAGCTACTTAAATGGCCAGCGCTCAAAAATTGATACGCTGAACAAGGCCTTCGAAAAAAAATACCAGGTAGAATTTGGCAGGTTAAACCAACAAAAAGCCACCAGAGATTCGTTAGAAAAAGGCATAAAAGCAGACCGTCAAAAGCTTAATTTCGAAATATTCGGCAACAAAACAACCGAAACTTCGGGCGTTATGGGCTATGGTCCATATGCCAAACGCAAAGAGACGGAAATTGCCCAGCGTACGGCCGAGCTCGATTCGCTCAAAGCTTCAATCAACAAATCAGAAGCTTTTGTAGATAAACGCAAAGAATTTGATGGCCTGTTTACCGAGAAACTTTATACCAAAAAACAACTGGATAGCCTATCGGATATTGCAGGTTTTGCCGATAGAAATTGGGCATTGGGCCAGCTAAAATTTAATGTAGATGGCTCGCGCGATAACAATACAGCCATTGCCGTTACCTTTATAGGCTTATTGTTTATCTTTTTTGAATGCCTGCCCGTATTTGTAAAATTAATGAGTGCACGCGGCCCATACGATTATGCCATTGCCGATGGGGACGAAGTTTCCATTTACCACTCCAAAAAAGACAAGGATTTTCATTTTGAGGTGGCCGATAATATCCACGAAACCCGTGTAGATTCAGAATCATCCAAACGGAAAGAAATTATAAAAGGAAAAGCATACCGCGACCTGGAAAAGTACGATTGGGATAGCGAGGGGTGATCGAAAATGTAAGATCGAAGGCGGCTTGCTAGCGATTTATAGTTGATGGCTTATAGATAATAGCCATGATGCAAAAAACAGGCTTGTTGGGCATGTGTGTTTCAACCAGGCTATTTACCATAAACTATCAACCATTAGCTGAAAAGGCTGGCTTAAAATCTTCCATTTTTATTAAATTGCCCCATAATTCCTATTTTTTATGAAGAAATACTTAGGTACAGCAATTGTCAGTATCCTATCGCTTTCGGCTTTTGCCCAAAACGAGATCAGTTATGCTGTTTCTTTCGCAAATGCCATTCACCATGAGGCCGAAATCAGTATGCTTATTCCCAATGTTCCTACTGGAGCATTAAAAGTGCGGATGAGCCGATCGTCTCCTGGCCGGTACGCTACGCACGAGTTCGGCAAAAATATTTACCATTTAAAGGCTTTTGATGCTTCAGGAAAACAGCTTGCCGTTAAGCAGCCAGCGGGCGATGAATATATAATCCCCAATCACGGTACAAGTGTAAAAATAACCTATACCATTTTTGGCAATTGGATTGATGGAACTTATGCCGGTTTTGATGAAACCCATGCGCACATGAATATTCCGGCCACTTTCGCTTTTCCGGTAGGTATGGACAATAGGCCAAGGCTGGTAAAATTCAATTACGCCGAAAAACAGGACTGGAAAGTTGCCACACAACTTAAACCCTTGGCCAACGGAACATATTTTGCGCCAAACCTTCAGTATTTTATGGATAGTCCGATCGAAATTGCAGACTATAAAACCGCGAGCTGGCAGGTTAAAAATACCGACGGCAAAGTGCAAACCATTCACCTCATTTCGCATTCAAATGATGATCAGCAAACGATAGATAATTATGCAGGCATGCTTAAAAAAATGGTTGATGAGCATTTAGCGGTATGGGGTGAGTTTCCAACCTATGATTATGGTCATTATTACTTTTTAGAAGATGTTTACCCGGATAATGCGGGAGATGGGATGGAGCACCGGAATTCGACCTCCATTGTACAACGCACCCAAAAAATTGCAGGCTATGAATCCAATTTACTGGGCACGTTTTCCCACGAATATTTCCACAGCTGGAATGTGGAACGCTTACGCCCCAAAACCTTAGAGCCCTTTAATTTCGAACATGCCAATATGAGCAACGAACTTTGGCTGGCCGAAGGTTTTACTCAGTATTACGGCAACCTGCTGTTAACCCGTGCCGGTTTAAAAACAGAAGATAATGCGATCCAAACTTTTAATGGCTTGGCAAATGCAGTGCTGCTTTCGCCCGGGGCGCTCAACTTTTCGCCCATCGAAGCCAGCAGATACGCCGTATTTGCTGATGCTGGTGTAGCGATCGACCAAACCAACAAAGCCAATATTTTTACTTCTTATTATACCTATGGAGCTGCTACCGCGCTGGCTTTAGACCTCCGCCTAAGGGCCGAATTTAAGCTTACGCTCGACGATTACATGCGCGCACTATGGAAAGCTTACGGCAAGCCGGAAATTGCCTACACCATTCCAGATTTGGAAAAAACCTTGGCAAGCTTAACCAAAAGCCCAGCATTCGCGACGAGTTTCTTTAAAAAGTACATTTACGGCACCGAAAAAAATGATTATGCGCAATTACTGCTCAATGCCGGATTGGTACTGCGTAAAGCAAACCCAGGACAAGCCTATTCAGGTTTTGGAAATATTGGCGCAATAGACGACAAAATTATTTTATCGCAAACCCTGGTGGGAACACCCGCATATAAGGCAGGCTTAGATATTGGCGATGTTTTATTAACAATAGACGGCATAAAAGTGAAAAACGTCATGGAGGTAGTTAAAATTACCGGCGATCATAAACCCGGCGACACCCTCGATATTACTTACCAGCACCGGGGAATAGAAAAAACCACTAAATTAACATTGACCGAAAATCCGGCCCTGGAAATTGTGAGCATTGAGAAAACAGGGGGAACTTTAACACCTGCCATGCAAAATTTCAGAACCAATTGGTTAGGTTCACAGGTTAAATCGAAAACAACTAATTAAACATAAAAAATGAAGAAAATCGCCCTTTTTGCCTTAGTCGGGATGGCAGGTTTGCAGCTAAAAGCGCAAAACATTGATAAAATTATTACCCGCGAATACACCGACCACTTGATTAAAACATTAAGTGCCGATGATATGCAGGGCCGTGCAACTTTTACTCCGGGTATCGACAAAGCAGCTACTTTTATCGAATCTGAATTTAAAAAGATAGGATTGAAACCATTGGAAGGCGAAAAAACCTTCCGCCAAACCTTTAACAAATACCAGGTAAGCAACCTCAGCACCAATGTTAAATTAGATGGACAGGAAATTGCCCCAGAAAACCTAATTGTTTCGGGTGTTACCTCAGAAAGCGTTACGCTGGATAAATCGAACACTACGGTGGTAAAATTAGATCCTGAAAAACCATTTGTAGCGCAGTTAAGGGCCATGATGGGTGCAGGCAAAAACCAGGTTATATTGGTTGATAGCAAATTTGCAGAGCTGTTTAACCGCTACAGAAGTTACTTTAGCAAACCTACAACTGTTGATGAGAAAGATATTCAGGCAACAACAAGCGCTGTACAGGTTTTTGTTTTAGGTAAAGATGCCGCAACAGATATTGCTGCCACTTTTAAAAGCAAGGTAACCAAAATGCCTTTGTTCAATGCTGCAGGTGTAATTCCAGGTAAATCTAAAGCCAAAGAAATTGTGGTTTTCTCTGGTCACTATGATCACTTAGGCTTTTTAAAGCCGGTAGATGGCGACAGCATTGCCAATGGAGCGGATGATGACGCCAGTGGCACAACAGCCATGATTGCCCTGGCTAAATATTATAAGGCACAGAAAAACAACGAGCGTACTTTGATTTTTGTGGCTTTTACCGCAGAAGAAATTGGTGGCTTTGGCGCAAAATATTTCTCTGAGAAATTAAACCCTGATGATGTTGTAGCCATGTTTAATATCGAAATGATCGGTAAAGATTCGAAATTTGGTAAAAACACTGCATTCATAACGGGTTATGAGCGCTCTGATTTCGGCAAGATTTTGCAGAAGAACTTAGCAGGCACGGAATTTACTTTCCATCCTGATCCATATCCAGATCAAAATTTATTTTACAGAAGTGATAACGCAACTTTAGCCGCTTTAGGCGTACCGGCCCATACCATTAGTACCGATAAAATTGATATCGATAAACTGTACCACAGTGTTAAAGATGAATACAGCTCTTTAGATGTAGAGAATATCCTTTCTACCATTAAGGCAATTGCAAAAAGTGCTGTTACCATTGTAAACGGTACTGATACACCGACAAGGATACCGAAGCTGAAGAAATAATAAACCATTACAATAGCACTATTTCTATAGACCGTCACCCTGATCCGATAGCTATCGGATTTATTTCAGGGTCTCAATATTAGTGGGGAGATGCTGAAATAAATTCAGCATGACGATTTTGATAAAATCCGGTAGGTTTGAACACCATTGCAAACAAAAAAGGCTCCCGATTTTACATTGGGAGCCTTTTTTGTTCTTTTATTATTTACTCAAGTACATTGATTTGTCTTTGTAAAGCTTGCGGAAGTAAGGATCTTCCAGATCTTTAATGAAACGGATGGCTTCACCAGTCGATTTCATTTCAGGACCTAGTTCTTTAGCCACCTCAGGGAATTTCTCGTAAGAGAAAACCGGCTCTTTAATGGCGTAACCTTCAAGCTTGCGAACGATGGTAAAATCTTTCAGTTTCGCTACACCCAGCATAATTTTTGCTGCGATGTTGATATAAGGCACATCGTAAGCTTTTGCAATGAAAGGAACCGTACGCGATGCCCTTGGATTGGCCTCAATTACATAAACCTTTTCATCTTTGATGGCAAACTGGATGTTTAATAAACCACGAACATCAAGCGCTTTCGCAATTTTGATCGAGTATTCTTCCATCGCTTTAGTTACCGTTTCTGATAAGCTGAATGTTGGCAATACCGCGAAAGAGTCTCCTGAGTGGATACCTGCAGGCTCGATGTGCTCCATCATACCCACAATGTGAACATCCTCTCCATCAGAAATCGAATCAGATTCTGCTTCTTCAGCTCTATCTAAAAAGTGATCGATCAATACGCGGTTGCCCGGTAAATCGCCCAATAATTTTACTACCGCTTTTTCAAGATCTTCATCATTGATTACAATGCTCATACCTTGTCCACCCAGTACATAGCTCGGACGAACCAGCACCGGATAACCTACCTCATTGGCTACAACAATTGCTTCTTCAGCATTTTCTGCAACACCATATTTAGGATAAGGAATATTTAATTCTTTCAACAGGTCAGAGAAACGGCCACGGTCTTCGGCGATATCCATATTCTCGAAAGATGTTCCGATAATTTTGATGCCTTTTTCCGTTAGTTTTTCAGCCATTTTTAAAGCTGTTTGTCCACCCAACTGAACAATTACACCAACTGGTTTTTCTAATTCGATAATCTCGCGCACATGCTCCCAGAAAACCGGCTCGAAATATAATTTATCGGCCATGTTAAAGTCGGTAGAAACCGTTTCAGGGTTACAGTTAACCATAATGGCTTCGAAACCCGATTCTTTTGCAGCCAATAATCCGTGTACACAAGAGTAATCGAACTCAATACCCTGACCGATACGGTTCGGGCCTGAGCCTAAAACAATTACCTTTTGACGGTCAGAAGGTTTAGATTCGTTCTCTTCTTCAAAAGTAGAGTAGTAGTATGGTGTTTTGGCCGGGAACTCTGCAGCGCAGGTATCAACCATTTTATAAACCCTGTTTATACCCAATGCTTTACGGCGATCGTAAACTTCATCCTCGGTAACGTTGCCCAATAACCAGGCAATCTGAACATCAGAGAATCCTTTTTGCTTAAGGGTTACAAAGAAATCCTGAGGGATATTATTTAAAGAGTATCTTTTTAATTCTGTTTCTAAAGCTACAAGCTCCTGAATCTGGTTCAAGAACCATTTATCGATTTTGGTTACCTTGCGGATCGATTCTAACGGTACACCCATGGCCATCGCATCTTTGATCAAGAACAAACGGTTCCATGAAGCATGCTCCAAACCGTCCATAATCTCTTCAATATTGCGAACCTGTCTGCCATCTGCACCTAAACCTGCACGGTTGATCTCCAAACTCTGACAAGCTTTTTGTAAAGCTTCGATAAAAGTACGGCCTATAGCCATTACTTCACCAACAGATTTCATCTGTAAACCAAGCTCCTTGTTAGCGCCTTTAAACTTATCGAAGTTCCAACGTGGAACCTTAACAATAACGTAATCTAAAGTAGGTTCGAAGTATGCAGACGTAGTTTTGGTAATCTGGTTTTCAATTTCATCCAGGTTATAACCGATAGCCAGTTTAGCCGCAATTTTTGCAATTGGATAACCAGTTGCTTTACTTGCCAAAGCTGATGAACGTGATACACGTGGGTTGATTTCGATTGCGATAATTTCATCATCTGCAGGGTTAACCGAGAACTGAACGTTACAGCCGCCGGCAAAATTACCGATTGCGCGCATCATCTTAATCGCCTGGTTACGCATATCCTGGTAGCAACGGTCTGATAAGGTCATTGCAGGGGCAACAGTAATCGAATCTCCTGTATGGATACCCATTGGATCGAAGTTTTCGATCGAACAGATGATGATTACGTTATCGTTGCTATCTCTCAATAACTCCAACTCGTATTCTTTCCAGCCTAAAACTGCTTTCTCTACCAATACTTCGTGCGTAGGAGAAGCCTCTAAACCACGCTTTAAAGCAGCATCAAATTCTTCTTTCTTGTGTACGAAACCACCACCAGAACCACCTAAGGTATATGATGGACGGATTACCAATGGATAACCGATTTCTTGGGCAGCCTCTTTACCTTCTAAAAATGAATTGGCAATTTTCGATTGTGCAACACCTACACCGATATCAACCATTAACTGGCGGAAAGATTCGCGGTTCTCGGTTTTTTCGATGGCATCAACATCTACACCAACTACTTTTACGCCATATTTTTCCCAAACACCACGTTCTTCAGCTTCTTTACAAAGGTTTAATGCAGTTTGACCTCCCATTGTTGGAAGTACGGCATCAATTCTAGGTAAATCTGCAGAGGCGATATGCTCTTGTAAAATAACCTCTATTGAATCAACAGTTAAGGGACGCAGATAAACATGGTCGCCGATAACCTTATCCGTCATGATGGTAGCCGGATTGGAGTTGATAATGGAAACGTTAATCCCTTCTTCTTTTAAAGATAAGGCCGCTTGCGAACCCGAGTAGTCAAATTCGCATGCTTGGCCAATAATAATTGGTCCAGATCCGATAATCAGTACTGAGCGTATGGAAGTGTCTTTAGGCATGATAAAGCTTAAACAATAATTAAAATTCTAAAGTGTCGGTTCTTTTCAAAGAACCCTGAAAGCAACGAGATTTTGTGCTTGTAAGAAGAAAAATCCCAACTGTTCTGTCGGGATGCAAAGATACATCTTTAGCGCGATTTTAAGCTGATTTTTTTAAAATAAAAAAGAGAGCCATTTAGACTCTCTTTTTAAACTTTTCTTTTGCGAAAAACACTACTGTTGTAATTTAATTTCGCCTAAATCAGTAGTGGCACTATCTTTCACCGCAACCTTTTCTATCACTGCATCTTTATATGGTGCATTGGCTTTTATCCATACCGTATAAACGCCTTCTTTTAAGTTAGAAAAAGTAAAGGTACCCTGGTTAATCTGGGCCTTTAAAGTATCTGTTCCAGCTACCAGCGAAACCGATGAAGCAGCATCAAGAGGGCTAATTTTGCCAATTATTCCACCCAGTCTAATATTTGTATAAGCTATTGAACCCAGTGCAAATACAATTAGAAGGGATAGTACAACACATAACTTTTTCATGATTATATCTTTTATTAATACCTGTCTGAAATAAATAACACTTTTTTATACAAATAGTTTTAAATAATGAACAGCCAAAACCCGTAATGTACTATAAATTATACACGCAAGTAGCCAAGCACTATACAACTGTAATCCAAATGTTAATTAGTGTTAAAAGAATTTCGTCAAACTGCCTTTATAGGTCAGAATTAAGTCACGAAGTTGTGATGATCGGAATATTGGCAATAATGTTGTAATAAGCAGAACATATATGCGTTTTGTATATACTTTAGACAATGATCTAAAGCTTCCTCCGCGGATTAGTTACCCGCCATGAGGATTTCTTCATAAATAGTTTGTTTGGTTTATTATCCGGTTAGAGGAGCCCTCCTCAACCGGATTTTTTCTTTTAAGGCTTTTTCTTTTACATTTGAATACACGCAGAAAAAACCGCACCGTGAATACAAACATTAAAAAAATTGCCATCGTTGGTCCCGAAAGCACAGGAAAATCTACCCTATCGCAATTATTGGGAAAACATTATAAGGTTTCTTGGGTACCCGAATATGCCCGTTATTACTGCGAAAACCTGGTAACCGATTATACCTTGCAGGATGAGATAAACATGTACTATGGTCAGGTAGCTTTAGAAGATGCCATTTTGGTTACCACCGAAAGCGATTTCATCATCTGCGATACCACATTTGTAACGGTAAAGATTTGGAGCGACGAAGTGCTTGGCGAAACACCACAGGTTGTTATGGATGCCCTGCCCAAAAGGCCATATGATTTATATCTGTTAATGAACATCGATTTGCCATGGCAGGATGATCCACTGCGCGATTTTCCCGATAAACGCGAATACTTTATGCAGGTTTGGCATAAGGAGCTGCAGGCGCTAAATGCAAATTATAAGGTTATTAGTGGCCTGGGTGAAGAAAGGATTGCGAATGCGATTAAAGCCGTTGACGATTTTCTGGGAATATAAAAGGATATTATTGCTTATTGGAAAAGTGCGGACTGTATTCCTTGGCCGCCTGTTGCCCCGCCATACGCTTTATCCGGACGTGAAGTCGGGATGCCCGCTCCTGTTTATTGAACAAGGGCCTGCTATCATGGCGCCTAGCACAAAACGTTCCTACGGAACGAAAAATGCAAACATTTTTCTACCCATGAGCCGGCCCGATGGGACGGCAAAAACATCATATTTACAGATCGTCCCATCGGGACGATTCATCGGTAGCCAATTGTATAAATTGGCGTTTATCGTTCCGTAGGAACGTTTGGTGATTATCTTTTAATATTTGTACATATATGCACAGCACCTTTCATTTTTAAATGATATTGTCAATTTTTCACCCAATTAACCCGTATCGCATTAAAAAAAACTCGAATTGCTAAATATTTTCTACATTTGCCCCATCATTAGGGGTGCCTTGTTTAAATAAACACAAAAACAGGCTGAGATCATACCCATTTTGAGGTAAAAGGTAGAAGGTAAAAGGTAGAGGGTAAAACCATCAGCCTTAAAGCCTTCCAGCCATCAACCTCGAATGCACCTGATCCGGGTAATGCCGGCGTAGGGATTGGAGTTATGGAAGTTTAACTGAAATCGGCAATGCCCCTTTTCCGATGGGTTTAACTAAAAACAAAAAAATTGAAAAATTTACTTTTTGCAGCGCTTGTTGCAATGTTGCCTTTCTTAGCATCGGCACAAATTTCTGTTTCGGGTAAGGTTACAGATCAAAATCAAAACGCGCTTCCTGGCGCAACCGTTAAAATAAGGAACCAAAGAACCGCTGTGGTAAGCGATGCAAGTGGAAACTTTAGCATCAGCAATCTATCAAGCGGTAAATACATTTTCCTGGTAAGCTACGTTGGCTATAAATCGGAAGAGCAAACCCTGAACCTTACCGAAAATACCACTTTAAATTTCAAGCTAACCGCACAGAACTTCTTGGCCGATGAGGTAATTGTACGTGCCACCCGGGCTACAGAAAAATCGGCAACTACCTATAAAAATGTAGGCAAAGAAGAAATACAGCAAAACAACTTTGGCCAGGATTTACCGTTTATCCTTCAAAACACACCGGGCGTTGTGGCAAATTCGGATGCTGGCGCTGGAGTAGGCTATACGGGTATCCGCATACGTGGTAGTGATAACAGCAGGATTAATGTAACTGTAAACGGTATTCCGATTAATGATAGCGAAAGCCAGGGTACATTTTATGTAAACATGCCCGATTTTGCCTCATCGGTAGATAATATCCAGATTCAACGCGGTGTAGGTACTTCAACAAATGGAGCCGGAGCATTTGGCGCAAGTTTGAACATCCAAACAACAGCCAGCGAAACCGAACCTTATGCAGAGGTAAATAGTACTTACGGTAGCTTCAATACCTGGAAAAATACCGTAAAAGTTGGAACAGGCTTAATTAATAACCGTTTCAGTTTCGACGGGCGTTTATCACGGATCAGCTCTGATGGCTATGTAGACCGTGGTTCATCGCTGCTTAAATCGTATTTTCTATCTGGTGCCTACCATGGCAATAAAGATCTGTTGCGCATCAATGTTTTTTCAGGAAATGAGAAAACCTATCAATCATGGAACGGTATTCCGCAATCGCGTTTAGAAAATGATGTGGCTGGCATGAATGCTTATATCGATAGAAATGGATTAAGCGCCGAGGATGCGGCCAACCTATTAAACGCCGGCAGAAGGTATAACAGTTTCCTATACAATAACCAAACTGATAATTATGTTCAAAACCATTATCAGTTGCTTTATGCGCGGCAGTTTTCAGATCAGTTTTCTTTTAATGGTGCGCTGCACTATACCCAAGGAGAAGGTTATTACGAAGAATACCGGGTGCAGGATAAACTGAAAAACTACGGGTTAAATCCGGTTGTTATCCCTGGCGGAACTCCTGTTACAAGTACAGATTTAATCCGTCGCCGCTGGTTGGATAACGATTTTTATGGTGTTACTTATGCCTTTAACTACGTGCCACAGAAAAATTTAAACTTTACTTTAGGTGGCGCCTACAACGAATATAAAGGAGCGCATTTTGGACAGGTTATTTGGGCACAGTATGCATCAAATGGCAATATAGATAGGCATTACTATGACAACGATGGTTTCAAAACCGATTTCAACACCTACGGCAAGGTTAACTATAGCCCTGTAGAAGCGTTAAGCCTGTTTGCTGATTTACAGTACCGCCGTGTGTATTACGACATTGCCGGAACTGAAAATAAACTGAATACACTGGCGATAAACAAAACCTTAAATTTCTTTAATCCTAAGGTTGGTGCTACTTATTTCATCAACACCGAAAGCAATGTATATGCCTCGTTCAGTATTGCCAATAAGGAGCCAAACCGCGATGACTATACAGATGCTTCGGTTGCGGGAATTTCGCCTGAACCTGAACGCTTAAATGATGTTGAAGCGGGCTACCGTTTTAAAAACAGCAAATTAAACATCGGTGCAAATGCCTATGGTATGTTCTATAAAAACCAGTTGGTGGTTACTGGAAAAATAAACGATGTTGGTGGCAATTACCGCCAAAATGTTGATAAAAGTTACCGCCTAGGGATTGAACTGGACGGTTCTTACAACATCAGCCCAAAGTTTGTATTAAACGCCAACGCTGCTTTAAGCAGAAACAAAATCAAAAACTTTACCGAGTATTATGATGATTATGATAATGGCGGACAGGTAGTAAATAACTATAACCTAACTGATATTTCTTACTCTCCAAATACAGTTCTTTTTGGCGAGGTGGTATACAAACCAGTTAGTGGTTTTGCTGTAGCCTTACAGAGCAAATATGTAAGCAAACAATACTTGGATAACACGCAGAATAACGACCGGACCATTAATGGTTATTGGGTAAGCAATGCGCGCTTAGGTTACGATTTCAAATTTGCAGGAGTTAAGAACATTAACCTGGGCCTATTGGTTAATAACGTTTTCGATAAAAAATACGAAAGCAATGGTTATACCTACGGCTACCTTTTAGGTGGAAGCCGGATTACCGAAAACTTTTTTTACCCGCAGGCAGGAACTAATTTTCTGCTAAGCTTAAATGTGAAGTTTTAATAATTTATTATGATCTGTGAGGACACAGACCATGGAGATAGATTACCGGAAACTTTTTTTACCCACAGGCAGGAAATAATTTTTTGCTAAGCTTAAACGTGAAGTTTTAATAATTTAATATGGTCTGTGGTGACACAGGCCATGGGAATAGACTAAAGGTTACAGCTTGAAAGCATTAGGATCGCCATTGCAAGGTATGCTTGCAATGGCGATTTTGTTTATCTTGCCACTCTGATCTTAAAATACTTTAATCTTAACAATCCTAATGAAATACATTGAAAAGTTCCAGTACATTACACACGATATCCCACACCTTTCGCATGTGGAGCAGGTACAGTTGGCCTGCGAGGCAGGAGCGAAGTGGATACAGTACCGCTGCTTGAGCAAAACCGATGAAGCACTTCTGGCAGATATAAATACGATTGCCGAAACCTGCGACGATTGGGGCACTACACTAATCGTTACCGATCATATCCATTTAAATGGCAAGGCTGATATTCAGGGTTTTCATATCGAAGACATGGATGCCGATTTTACCAAACTGCGCGAACTGGTTGGCCCTGATATTACATTGGGCGGCTCTGCCAATACCATCGAAAATTTAATCCGTATGGCCAAAGAAGGGGCAGATTATATAGGGCTTGGTCCTTTTGCCCTAACTGAAACCAAACCCAATAATTATGACCGCTTGGGCATAACGGGCTATCAAAATATCATAGGCGCTTTAAAAAAACAGGCGGTAAATATTCCGGTGCTGGCTGTAGGGGGTATAAAAATATACGATGTAGAAGCTTTAATGCAGACCGGTATTTACGGCGTAGCTGTTTCGGGTGCCATTAACTTTGCCGACGATTTTGAAGAAGCCTATCAGGATTTTTACACAATCGTTAAAGAAAGCGCTGTTAATTAACACTTTATAGTTTGAAGCCTATCGGATAATTTTTAGTTTTGGATAAACCCTTAGTTACTATGTCAGAAAACGCTCTTCAAACCAACACCCCCTGGAGTACTTATAAAAAAATATCCTTTAGGTTCTTTTTTATACTATTGCCTCTTTTTATCATCTTAAATAATAATGGGGCTTTCACTTTCTTGTCGGGCCTGCTGCAGCTGCCCAGTTTGGTTCTACATCATTTTATTCCGTGGTTTGCCAAAAACATTATTCATTACAACTACGATTTTTCTATCTATACCAATGGCAGTGGCGATACCTCTTACGATTGGGTACTCTTGCTTTTTATATTTTTGGTTTCGGTAGCCGGGTGTGTGGTATGGTCGGTTTTAGACCGCAAACGCAAAAGCTACAATGCAGCCCATTATTGGCTGGTGGTATTGGTAAGGTTTTACCTCGCCTTTACCTTGATCCTTTACGGCTTAATAAAGGTAATCAAGCTCCAGTTTCCCGATCCTTCTTTAACCCGGCTGCTTCAACCTTTTGGCGATGCATCGCCAATGGGCCTGGCATGGACTTTTCTTGGCTTTTCTAAAGGTTACAATATTTTTATGGGGATTGTAGAGGTTTCTGCCATTTTACTCTTATTCCGCAGAACAGTAATTGTTGGGGCCTTTTTGGCACTCGCCGCAACTGCACACGTAATGTCGATGAATTACTTTTTCGATGTTCCGGTAAAACTGCTCTCTACGGCACTAGTGGTAATGAGTGTATTTATTTTAGCTCCTCATTTACTCAAATTATACCGTTTCTTTATCAAATACGAAAGTCAGCAGCTTGATAAAATGTACCGCCCAACCTTTAAAAAGCGGTGGCTTTTTATTTCGGCCTATAGCTTAAAATATGTATACATCACGGCTTCTGTTGCTTACCTGTTGTATTCTTTTCTCGAACAGACCAAAACTTATGGCAGTGCTGCGCCCAAACCCTTTTTATATGGCATTTATAATGTAGAAAACATGAGGCTCAAGGGAAAAACCCTCGCACCGTTAACCACCGATAGTATCCGTTGGAAACAGATGGTTATCAGTTATCCCGGTTATGCAAGGGTAAAAAAGATGAACGACAGTACAGTTAATTTTACAACAGCCTTCGACCAGAAAAAAAAAGAACTGGTATTAAAATCTGCCGATAAAGATTCGCTAAAATATGTATTAAACTATCGGGTTATTGGCAAAGATAGGCTTGAAATTTCGGGTTTGACAAATCAGGATTCTATATCCGTTAGCTTTAAAAAGAAAGACCTGAAAGATTTTAGACTGATTAACCGGGGCTTCCATTGGGTAAGCGAATACCCTTATAACCGCTAACATTTTATGCGGAATTAATCTTCATGTATGCTACTTAACACGAAATTTCTATATTCGCAATATGTCTTCACACCATATTGTAAAAGAAAAGCAAGAGCCAGCTTTATACATAGATGAGCTTGGAAATTTTAACGAGGAGCTTTTGGGCCAATTGTTAGAATGGAGCCCAACCCTTTTGGTTAACGGCGAAAATTACGACAAGATATTTTCTCTGGGCTTAAAAGTAGATGTACTGGTAAATGGGAGTGGGCAGGAAACCCAAGAAGATACAAAAGTGATTCAAGGGCCTGTTGATGCCCTGATGGTGGCTGTAAACTACCTTTTTGAAGAAAGATACCCAGCAGTAAATGTGATTGCAAAAAAATTCGATCTGGAAAAATTTGCCGGATTTGAAGATAAGATTAACCTTGTGGTGTTTACCGAAAGGGCAAAACATTACCCAATTAAATCGGGTTTTTCGGTTTGGAAACCTGCCGGAAGTGAATTTCTCATCCATGGCAACCGCTACATGGAGGTTACCAACCTGATGCAGAACGAAGATGAAATTTTTACCGTAGTTAAAGATGGCTTTGTAGAATTTACCTTTTCCGGCCAACCAATTTTTATCAGTGAACCAATATGATTACCCTTAGAAAAGCGAAAGAACAGGATATAGAAATTATCAGGGATATTGCCGCAGCAACCTGGCCATCAACCTATCTCGATATTATCGGGCAGGCACAGATTGATTATATGTTAGATAAAATGTATAACAAAGGCGAACTGCTGAAACAATTTATGGAAGGCCACATTTTCCTGATTGCAGAAGAAGGCGAAAACCAATTTGGGTTTGCCGGATATTCTATAGTTGGGCACGAAGAGCGGATTTATAAATTGCACAAACTGTATGTTTTACCTTCTGCCCACGGCAAGGGTGTGGGCAAAATTTTAATTAACGAAGTTTTTAATCAGGTAAAGGATACTGGTGGCACTGCGCTGCAATTAAATGTGAACAAGCACAACAATGCAAAGGATTTTTACCTTAAAGCCGGTTTCACCGTAAAAGAATCTGTAAAGCTCGATATTGGCGAAGGTTTTTTTATGGATGATTACGTAATGGAATATAAATTCTAAACAAATTTCGGGATAGCCGCTGGCTGTACACCACTATTTTATGCGCCTTTCATTAAAATGAAGGGCGTTTTCATGAAATTAAACCGCGTTTATGCTCAACTCCAGTAACTTTAGTTTTAAGAAAAAATAATTATTAAATTGGCTCTATAATTTAAACCATGAAATATATATTATCGCTCCTATTATTCTTTGTAACGTTTACCACATTTTCGCAAATACCCAAACCGCTAAAAGATACTTATGTAAATGATTTTGCGAAGGTGCTTTCTAAAGCAGAAATCAGAAAATTAAACGATACAATTAATCAGATCGAAAAAAAATCGGGTGTACAGCTTGCACTGGTTATTGTAAATAAAATACCAAAGGAATACGATATTGAGGAGTATTCGTTGCTTATTGCCCGCAGGTGGAAAGTTGGCAATAAAGAAGATGGCTTAGTTTATGTTGCCGCCATAAAGCAGCGTAAGCAACGGCTCGAAGTGGCCCGCAACCTTGAGCCCATTTTTACCACAGAAACCAGTCAGGATGTGCTGACTAAAACAAAAGCGCATTTTAGAGCAAATGATTACGGAAAGGGCCTGTTTGCATTGGTATCGGATATTGCTTTTAAATTGGATAGTGCAGGCTATGGTGAACCCCCAGCAGTGCAATCGCTCGCGGCTGTTGATCAACCAGAAGCCAAAGCCGTAAGCCATCAAGAAACTGACCACAGTTTATCATTGCTTGGCTTTTTTATGATTACATTTTTGGTCGTGGTAGTGATGCTCATTATCCGGCTTTTCAGACCAAGGCAAAGTGGCCCTCCGCCAGTGGGTGGTGGTTATGGAAGTTACAATAACGGCTATAATAACGGTTATGATGGTGGCTACTACGGTAGTCGCAGAAGAGGACTTGGTTCCTTTTTTGCGGGCGCGGCAAGTGGTTATTTCTTTAACAGCTTGCTCAACAGAAATAGATATAACAACAACAATAATCATGTACCTCCTCAACATGTACAAGAGGAAGAACGTCCGAGCAGTGGAAGCAGTTTTGGCGATTGGGGTTCATCCCGTGACAATTCTTCAAATGGTGGAGGTTCATCATCATCTTCGTCAAGCGGCGGGTTTTCAGGTGGTGGCGCTACTTCAGACTGGTAATAAACAAGCTATATATTTACCTAAACGGTTTAACGCCGCTCACGAAATGAGCGGCGTTTATGTTTACAAGCGCATGCTACTATCAAAGATGCGGTTTTGGTGTTTGTTAAAAGCAAATAATTAAATGAGCCGGTTTTGCCAAAGTTGTCTTAATTCTTCATCCTTCCCTGTTCAGCCTCGGTACCGGTTGAGCGGCGGCGTGCAGGTTTAATTTCGTTCTTACCAAAACGGTAAGTGAAACTGATTCTGCCGATCTGCGTTTCATTTTTCTGGCGAACCTCGTATTTCAGTCCCGGATAGGCACTTGACAGGTTGTTTCTATTGGTATTGAACACATCAGACAAAGCCAGTTTTAAACTCGCTTTTTTATTCAGTAAGGTTTTGCTTAAACCAGCATCAACTGAATAACGCGATTTTATGCTCAGCGTACCATAATCAAGCGGCGATTCATAACTTCCGTTCAGCTCTGCCGTGAAACCGCTTACAATGGTAAAGGTGTGCTGACTTTTAAACTGGAATGATGTTTTCCCTGTTTTCAAGGCGCTTCCGGCTAAATCTGGAGCTTCGAAACTAAGGTAAAAAACATTTAGGTTGTTATTGGTTTGCCACCATTTCGTAATCTGAACAGGCACATTTAAATTGGCATTGTAGCTAATGTTGGTGGCAATATTGGCATTGGTTTGGTATAGGGATTGATTTGCAGCATCAGGCAAAATTACCTCTGCAATTACATCGTTAATCCTGCTGTAACCTATTGAGAGCATGTATTTTTGCAGCAGCGTGTAACTGAGCTCAAAATTGTGGGTATACTGCGGGTTTAAAAAGGGATTTCCTTTACTGTAGGTAAATTCGTCGAGATAATAAATAAATGGGTTTAAAGCATCGTAACTTGGTCTATCTATCCTTCTGCTGTAAGAAAAACCCAACTGATTATTTTTTGAGAGTGTTTGCTGAACAAACAATGTTGGAAAGAAATCCCAGTAATCACGTTCTACCACAGTGTTTTTAGTAATCAGATTTCCTTTCGAATTGGTTTGCTCTACCCTTAAGCCAATCTGTACGCTGGTATTTTTAAACTGTTTGTTAATATTGGTATAAGCGGCATTTACATTTTCATCATATATAAACTGATTGCTCCGTTTCACATCGTTCTGCCAGGCATTACCCGCTAGCATTTCTGCCTGTAAATCGTTGTCGGTTTTAACCCAGCTGCTTTTTAGCCCAGCTTCGAGCTTAACCGTTTTGCTCAACGAAACATTATAATCGATTTTAAAAGCTTTGATATCAATTATGGACGGGGTATTGTTCCGGGTATACCTGATTGGGCGGATACTGCTGCCATTCGGGAAACGGTAATCGTTTTCATAATTGGAGCCATCGTTCCCTTTGTACTTGGAATAATCTACATCTGCAGAAATTTCTGAACCAGCCGTATCCAGAACAGATTTGTAATTTAAGTTATAAGAAATATTGTTGTATTTGTTGGCCTGTAATGAATTGGTTATCAGGCTCGAATCTACCTGGTTAAAAGATGGACCGATTAAAGTATTGTTTACCGCAGTTTCATTTCCGTGGTTAAAGTAACCATTCACCAATACACCAATGGTATTTTTTTTATCAATAAAGTAATCTAAACCTGCTTTAAAATTATTGTTCTGCTGTTTTCTGTGGCTGGTTCCAACCTGCATGAAGTAGGTATCAGGTGTTCCGTTCGAAACCCGATCAATCGCAATCATATTATCGCGTTCGTTTCTTCCATAATTATAATTGCCAAAAAGATTTAATTTCTGCGTTCTATGGTTAAGGTTTAAACCGGCATTGCCCCTAAAGTTTCTGCCATAGCCGGCAGTTCCCGTTAAGCTACCGTTGGTTCCACCGCTTTTGTTCTTTTTGGTTTTAATGTTGATGATGCCCGAGTTACCAGAAGCATCATATTTGGAAGATGGATTGGTAATCAGCTCTATGCTCTCTATCTCCGAACTTTGCATGTTGCGGAGCAGGTTGGCCACATCGGCATTGCTCATGTAGGTCTGCTTTCCATCCAATTGGATCAGTACACCCTGTTTTCCCATCATCGAAATTTTATCGTTCTGATCTACAGAAACCCCAGGCGCTTTTTGCAGAACCTCCAAAGCGGTAGAACCGGTCATAATCGAACTGTTAGAAACATTCATCACAATCTTGTCCATTTTTCTTTCAATTAATGGCTTGGTAATGGCCACATTTACCTCTTTTAAATTTTGGGTGCTGGCTGCAAGCTGTGCGGTACCAAAATCTGCCTTTTGGTTTTCGTCAGTCAAAACAATGGTTTTGCTTTTAAATGTTTTATAGCCCATGTTGCTGGCTTTATAAAAATAGCTGCCCTTACCCACAACATTAAATCCGAATAAGCCATTCGGATCGGTAAAGGCCGTTTTAACCACGCTCGAATCGGAGGCTTTAAAAAGTACAACCGTTACATAGTCTGCAGGTTTTTTATTTTCATCTAAAATTACCCCACTTACGTTAAGTTTGGGATTGGTTTGGGCAAATGCACGGGTAACAGTTACGAAGAGAATGAACAAAAACGATATCTTGTATAAATTTTTCATTGGTTTTAGGTCTTATAGCTTAAAAAATTGGGAAAAAAAATCCCATAACGCACATACATGCATTTTAAATCAATTGCTTGCTTATTTAAAGTTTAGTTCGGAAACGAAAGGTTTCCATTGTTTAGTTATAGGTAAGACGACCATTTTTTAAAAAGGTTACAGTAAACCTGAAAAAGTTGGAAGTCGTTAGTTTGGAGTTGAGAGTCCCAAGGTCAATTAACCGATTAAGCAGTTTAAACAAATAATCAATTTGCGGTTACCAATGAACAAATGACGAGTGAACAAATGAACCAAACCAAAAAAAAGCCACAGATCAACAAGTTTGCACCTGCTGTTCTATGGCTTTAAATCCTTTGATGAGGAAATATTATTTTACCCCAAGAACATCAACACCTTGTTCGAAAACGACATCTACCGGAATATTTTTCTTGGTTAACCTATCCAAATCTGTCTGCAGCTCTGTGTGGATAATGGCTTTTTCTTTCTGTGCTTTTTCTACAGCCACTTTATCACCATTACCCTGCAAAGTGATAATGAAGGCGCTCAAATCGTTCATGGCAGTTGCAAATTTTTCGAAATTAACCTGATAAGTTCCTTTAGCTGTGCGCTCAAAAGCACCTTTCTCCTGAAAATAGTTAAAGCACTGCATGTTGGCTTTTCCATGGGCTTCCGAAACACCAAAGCGTACCGAGCGTAAAATGCCGGCCATAAATGTGGTGTAATAATCTTTGATATCGCCTTTCAGTTCGCCTTTTTTAAGCAAGCCGGTTACCATGTACAGACCCAAAATATCGGCTTTGCCTTCTTCTAACCAGCTGTACTGCTCTTTTAGTGCTGCACGTACAAATCCTTTTCCGGTAATGGTTTTCTTGATCCCTAAACCGTGGGCTACCTCATGAAACATAACATTGGCAAAAAATGCATCAAACTTTATGTACTGCTGCTGCTCGGCCGCGATCAGTTCTTTCGAAATCGGAACCAGGATTTTATCAAACTTAGCCTGCATGGCATTTTTTAACTGCGAACGGCGTGTGCCTTTTTCCTGCTGGATTTTTTCATCGTTCGGAAGGTTTACCGCAATGGTTTTAGATCCGGCGTTACAATCGCCTGCATAATAAACCACATCATATGCATTCAGTTCAGAGTCGGTTCCTGGGGTTTCGGTTTTATATTTTGCGGCCACCGGTAGGTTTTTCTGTAGCTCGGGCAGCATTTTTACATACTTGGCCAAGCGTTTGCTCCACTCTTTATCTTTAATCAGCACGTAAGCTTCGTAACTGGTGCGGGCATTAAAAAGTTTATCTTCATAGTTTTCAATGGGGCCGATAATAATATCCAAACCATTGGTTTTCATATCGAGCCAGGCATAATCGCTTGCGGTAAAGTTATCGGTAACCAAAGCATCAGCCCTTAAGTTCAAATATTTTTTTAATCCGGCATCTTCAGCAATCAAGGCGGCCTGTTTTAACAAAGAACTTACTTTCTGCAGTTCAGAAGCAAACAAAACGTGGTATGGAACGGTAGATAATTTTCCGCTACTGTCTTTTTTAACAACCGAGTAAGCGCCGAATTTATCGGCCAGATCTGATTTTTCTATCGCTTCTTTGGTTATTCCATAAGGATAAAAAGATGCGCCCTCAGGCTTGGCACCAACCCCTTGAACAAATGGTTTATCGTTGTTCAACCTATCCCAAGGACCATAATTGATGTTTACAAATTCACGTGTTTTTTCATCTTTGATGGTTGCCAGCAAACTATCTCTCTGTGGATAAGCCTGCTTCCAATACAGCTCGTCCATAATTTCTGCAGCCTGAATCAACAGAGGCAAAATTTTACGGTCGTTAACACTCAACTGGTTAATGTTTGTGGTAAGCTTTACCTTTTCGTAGATGGGCAGGCGTTGCGCAACATAACTGGTTAAACTATCTTTCTGTACTGCGCCATTTTTTTCGCCGGTAGGTTTAGTATCACTTCCGCATGATGATAATGCAGCTACTGAAATGGCCAGTGCCGACAAAAATATTTTTGATTGGTATAAATTCTTCATATTAAAGTATATCGGTTCAAAATTAGCAATTTTTGAAAGCTTTGTATAAAGTTTGATGCAATGGATGAAGTTTGGCATAACTTTGTAACTTCATTTTATAATAATTATATCCCATGCCCTTTTCTAATTTATCAAAAACACGTCTTATTCTCGCTTGCTCTGTACTGGTTTTAGCTGCCTGCGGCAGTAGTAAATATGCTGCAACAGAAAAAATATACAAAGATAAAGCGAAAGATTTCTCTAAAATTATTGGTGCCGTACCGCCAACAGGACAGCTTTACGATTCTTTAGGAGCAACAAACCAAGAGTGGATTGGTTCTGTAAATTTTGGGATACGCAAACCTAATTTTGTGGTGATACACCATACTGCACAAGATAGCTTGGCACAAACGGTTAAAACTTTTTTCTCTACCCGGGCGGGCACCAGTGCGCATTATGTGGTAAGCCGCGATGGGAAGGTGGTACACATGGTAAATGATTACCTACGCGCCAACCATGCCGGTGTGAGTAAGTGGGGCAAAGATACCGACCTAAACTCTTCATCAATTGGCATAGAACTGGATAATAATGGTTTAACCGATCCGTGGCCCGATGCTCAGATCAATAGTTTGATTAAGCTATTGGCTACCTTAAAAAAAACTTATGGTATTCCAACTGCCAACTTTATCGGTCATGCCGATATTGCGCCCAAACGTAAAAACGATCCAAAAAATTTCCCCTGGAAAAAACTGGCCGACAAAGGTTTTGGCTATTGGTATGACGATGTATTAAAAAACCCACCGGCAGATTTTAATACCGAAATGGCACTAAAATATATAGGGTATGATACCAGCAATCTTCCTGCTGCTATTACCGCCTTTAAAATCCATTTTATCCAAACCGATATAACACCAACATTAACCCCGGTTGATATTCTGGTACTTTATAATGTTTACACCAAATATTAAATAATGGAAGATGTAAAATGGGTGATGGAGAAAGTTGGGAACACGAAGATGAGATTAAAATTTATAATGGATTATTTGTAATTCAAGCTTTAACATTAGATTCGAAGGTCTAAACTGATCTGCTAAACGCCAGCATGCACATACCAAACAAAATTAGGGGAACAATCAGGATAATCCTGTCCCTTCTGTTAATCTATTCTTCTATCAATGTCTTTTATACCGATATCGTTATCCGATTTAATGATCCAACAGAAGTACTTGTTGGGCACGTATGTGGGTTAGCAATAGTTTTGTACTTTTCTACCACCCTGTTTTTAAATGGTGTAATCGAATTCAGGCAGGAAAAATTAAAATACAAAACCTATTTCCCCACTATGGTGGCAACTATCGTTTTTGTTTATTTTTTAATACAGGAAATCTTAGACCGAAAAGATATTACTGTAGCACTATTTGTAAGCTTGCTTATACTGCTATTTGGATACCTAACGGTTTACGATTTCCTTTACTTTAAAAAAGTGAATAAATCCATTCAGGCCGAGGCTCAAATCTAGGCGAAACACAGCTTCCGCCTATACTAAAAAGAAAGGCACAGATCAATCACGTTAATCCGTGTTCATCTGTGCCTTTCTGCAGTAAAAAACGAATCTTAATTCGGTTTTTTAAAGGTATCTTTCAGGGTTACTGTTCTATTGAAAACCAATTTATCGGCTGTAGAATCTTTATCCAAACAGAAATAACCTTTCCGGATAAACTGATAACGGCTTTCTAAATCAGCATCGGCCAAAGCAGGTTCTATGTACGCATTTGGTAAAACCGTTAAGCTTTCGGGGTTTAAATAATCTTTAAAATCGCCTTCTTCAGCATCAGGTGTTTCTGATGTAAATAAGCGGTCGTACAACCGGATTTCAGCAGTTTTAGCATGTTGAGCACTCACCCAGTGAATGGTGCCTTTTACATTAATCCCACTGGTATCGCTCCCACTTTTCGATTCCGGAATATAAGTACAATGGATTTCGGTTACATTGCCGTTTTCATCTTTCACAAAATCCTCGCATTTTATAATATAGGCAAACTTTAAGCGTACCATTGCACCCGGCGCCAAACGGAACCATTTTTTAGCGGGTACTTCCATAAAATCTTCACGCTCTATCCAAAGTTCGTTGCTAAAAGGGATTACACGTGTGCCGCCACCATCTTCAGCCTCTGGATTGTTTTCGCCAATCAGCTCTTCCGAACCTTTTTCGTAATTGGTGATTACTAGTTTAATCGGATCTAATACGGCCATTACACGGTTGGCGCTTTTATTCAGGTCTTCCCGGATACAGAATTCCAACAAACTTAATTCAATCAGGTTTTCGCGTTTGGCAATACCAATGCGTTCGCAAAACTCGCGGATGCTTTTTGGTGTAAAGCCTCTTCTGCGCAGGCCCGAAATGGTAGGCATACGCGGATCGTCCCAACCGTTAACCAGATTTTCGTTAACCAGTTGCAACAGTTTACGCTTACTCATTACCGTAGAAGTAAGGTTTAAGCGCGCAAACTCATATTGTTTTGACGGGAAAATCTCTAATTTCTCGATAAACCAATCGTATAATTCGCGGTGCGAAACATACTCCAAAGTACAAATAGAATGGGTAATGTTTTCAATGCTATCGCTTTGTCCGTGGGCAAAATCGTACATCGGGTAAATACACCATTTGTTGCCTGTGCGGTGGTGTTCTGCATGTTTAATGCGGTAAATAATCGGATCGCGCATTAACATATTTGGGCTGGCCATATCAATTTTGGCCCGCAAAATATAAGCACCATCGGGAAATTCGCCATTTTTCATTTTGGTAAAAATGGCTAAATTATCTTCAACGCTGCGGTTGCGGAACGGGCTATCCTGTCCGGGTTCAGTTGGTGTACCTTTTAGGGCAGCAATTTCATCGGCAGAACTTTCATCAACATAAGCCAGGCCTTTTTCAATCAACTTAACGGCAAAACCGTATAGCTCATCAAAATAATCAGAGGCATATAATTCGTTTTTCCAGTTAAAACCCAACCATCTAATATCTTCCTGCTGGCTATTCACATATTCTGTTTTCTCCGTTACCGGATTGGTATCGTCAAAACGCAGGTTGGTATAACCGCCGTATTTTTGTGTTAGTCCGAAATTTAAGCATATTGCTTTCGCGTGGCCGATGTGTAAATAACCGTTTGGTTCTGGCGGAAAACGCGTAACCAAGGTTTCATACTTACCACTATTTAAGTCGTTCTCAACAATTTCTTCAATAAAGTTCAATGACTTCTCTTCACTCATAAAAACCTGTAAATTAGGAATGCAAATGTAAAAAGATTGAGCGGATTTATACAATGATTAAAGGTTTATTAGCCCACAGTTGTTAGTTAGTGGCCTATAGCCCCATTACCAACAGCTGAAAATACAAAAGCAAGATTATTTCTGCACAATGCGCTGCTGTAAAACATTAACTAAATCTACGCTTGCCTTATTTCGCTATTGCTTAATAAATTCAATACATTTACAATAACTTAATATTCATTATGAGCAAAGTATTAAACCGGCCAATACGTGTTTTGGTGGCTAAAGTTGGGCTTGATGGGCACGATAGAGGCGCCAAAGTGATTGCCACTTCTTTACGGGATGCAGGTATGGAAGTGATTTATACAGGTCTCCGCCAAACGCCCGAAATGGTGGTTAATACCGCCCTGCAGGAAGATGTTGATGCCATTGGTATTTCCATCTTATCAGGCGCACACATGACGGTTTTTCCAAAAATTATCCACCTGATGAAAGAAAAACAGCTTGATGATGTGTTGTTAACAGGTGGGGGCATTATCCCCGAAACCGACCGGCTAAAGCTTGCTGATATGGGTGTGGGAGAACTATTTCCCCCGGGCACTACCATGGCTAGCATTGTAGCATATATTCAGAACTGGGTTACAGAAAACAGAAATTTTTAGATTATGGCATATCAGCATTTATTATCAGAAGTAAAAGAAAACATTTTATACATTACCATCAACCGCGAAAAAGCATTAAACGCCTTAAACAAAGATACCCTGACCGAACTGGCCGATGTAATCGGGTTTGCAGATAAAACAAGCGAAGTGAGGGGAGTGATTATTACAGGTGCGGGCGAAAAAGCTTTTGTTGCCGGTGCCGATATTAAAGAGTTTTCTGATTACAATGGCAAACAGGGCGAAGAACTGGCCAAACGCGGACAGGACACTGTTTTTAATGCCATAGAAAATGCCACCAAACCTTTTATTGCGGCTATTAATGGTTTTGCACTGGGCGGCGGACTGGAACTGGCCATGGCCTGCCACATGCGTGTTGCCTCAGAAAATGCCAAACTGGGACTGCCTGAGGTTACACTAGGACTTATTCCAGGTTATGGAGGCACGCAGCGCTTAACCCAACTGGTTGGAAAAGGCAAAGCGATAGAAATGATTACCACAGCAAATATGGTTACCGCTGCTGATGCTTTACATTTTGGACTGGTTAACCATGTTGTACCACAGGCCGAACTTATTGCCAAGGCCGAAGAGATTTTAAATGCGGTTAAGCAGCGCGCACCACTGGCCGTTTCAGCAGCACTAAAATCGGTAATTGCCTCGGTAAACCACAATAATGGTTACGAAACAGAGATTGAATCTTTCGGAAAATGCTTCGAAACAAGCGATTTTAAGGAAGGCGTTGTCGCATTTGTTGAAAAAAGGAAAGCTGTTTTTCAAGGTAAATAGTCTGTATGTAGTATTAATTCGCTCACATCATAACAAAAATGTTGCAAATATTTTTCTATACAATTTTTTTTAGGTAATTATGTAGTATCTAAAAAGTTAATCCGAATCTCCCTCAGGTAATGGTTATTATCTGGGATTCTTTTAGAATAATGGCACCATTAATGAAAAAGAAGATACTTATAGTTGACGATGAGATAAATATCGGGTTATTACTTTCTAAATTTCTAACCAAAAACGGATTCGAAGTTTCAAATGCGGCATCGGGCGCTTTAGGCCTCGAAATGTTAAGCACAAAAACTTTCGATCTGGTTTTGTGCGATTACCGGCTTGAAGATGTAGACGGGAAAGAAATTTTAATAAAAATAAAAGAAAGGCACCCAGCTACCACTGTAATCATTATTACCGGTTATTCTGATATCCGGCTTGCTGTTGAGTTGATTAAACTTGGCGCTTATGATTACATTACCAAACCACTTTATCCGGATGAGATACTGATAACCATTAACAATGCCTTAAAAGCAACAAATGCAGTTATCAGCCAAAATATATCTACGCATAAAGAAAACATATCTCCGGCAGCCAGCAATCTTTCTGGCCAGCCCGAATATATAGATGGCATTAGCATGGAAGCCAAAACGCTCTCCAAACAGATCCAACTGGTGGCACCCACAGCCTACAGCGTTATTTTAACAGGCGAAAGCGGCACAGGCAAAGAATATGTGGCAAGGGCCATTCACTTAAACAGCCCGCGTAAAAACGAGCCATTTGTTACCATGGATTGTGGCTCGCTATCAAAAGAACTGGCGGCCAGCGAATTTTTTGGTCACGAAAAAGGAGCTTTTACCGGTGCGCTGTATACCAAAATCGGCCACTTTGAACAGGCCAATGGAGGCACATTGTTCCTTGATGAGATTGGAAATTTACCTTATGATATACAGGCCATTTTACTTCGGGCAGTACAGGAGCGTAAATTAAAAAGGATCGGGAGCACTAAGGAAATTGATATCGACATCCGCCTGATTGTAGCTACGCACGAAAACCTGCATAAAAACATACAAAGAGGAACTTTTAGAGAAGATTTGTACCATCGCTTCAACGAATTTGCCATCCATATACCTTCGCTAAAAAACCGCCACAAAGATGTACTGATTTTTGCGCAGAAATTTTTACTGGCCACCAATAAAGAGCTCTGTAAAAACATAAAAGGGTTTTCGAAAGAAGTTAAAGATTGTTTTTTGCGCTACAATTGGCCCGGAAATATCCGTGAGCTCAAAAATGTAATCAGACGGGTAGCCCTGCTTACCGATGGGAAAGAAGTTAAGGTTGATACTTTACCTTTAGAAATAAGCATGGCTCAGGTTAAAATAAAACCGAAAGATATCCCTCTCAAGCCTAAGCCGATTCTTAAAAAAGCTGATTTAAAGATTACCACTAGAGAAGCGGAGTATATTACAATTTTAACTGTTTTAAAAGAGGCTGGCTACAATAAAACCAAGGCCGCACAGATCTTAAATATCGATAGGAAAACGCTCTATAATAAAATCAAATCCTTTAAGCTGGATCAGGGTAAATAAATTGAAAATAGGCAAAACAAAACAGGCAGTTTCCTCATTTAAAGAGTGTCCAAGCATTTAAATTATGTCAGTATTTTCTTATAAACAACGTAATAATATTAACCTTGTCATAATTATTGCGCTTGGTGTACTCATTGCTTATTCGCTACAGAGCATTTTCAGTGCCATTTTAAGCACCTTGGTACTTTACACTATAATGAGGCCCGCTTACATCCATTTAGCAGAAAACAAAGGCTGGAACAAAAGGTTGGTTGCCATTTTACTCATCGCCATCAGCATCGTTTTAATTGTATTGCCATTTTACGCTTTAAGCAGCATGGTAATCAGCAAAATTTCGGAGCTGAAAAACAATGAGATCTTTTTTAAAAACCTACTGGTAAAACTGCAGCACCTTATTCCGATCAAAATCAATCAGGATTTAATTCAGGAAGGAATGAACCGTTTGGGCAATTGGGCCACGCAGCTGTTCCCTTCACTTATATCGAGTGCAGTAAATATTATTTTGAGTTTGCTGGTCATGTACTTTTTACTGTACTTTATGCTTATTGAACGCAAAAAGTTCGAGTTTTCATTAATAAAATACGCTCCTTTGAGAGAGCAGAATGCACTTCGCTTTGGCGATGAAATGCGGAATACCACCTACGCCAATGTTTTGGGCCAGGGCTTAATCTGTTTGGTTCAGGGCTCGCTGGTTAGCCTTTCTTTTTATGTACTTGGTTATAAGGATCCCGTGTTTTGGGGCGTAATTACTACCTTTATCTCTTTCGTTCCGGTTTTGGGCCCCCCAGTGGTTTTTGTACCGGCGGCAATTCTGCAGATCGCAAACGGCAATAACTTTGCAGGCTGGGCCATGCTTATTTTCGGTTTCGTGGTCATTATCAACATCGATAACGTACTCAGATTTATCATTGCAAAAAAAGTTGGCAACATTCACCCCATAATTACGGTAATTGGCGTAATTATTGGTATCCCTTTGTTCGGAATATTGGGTCTGGTTTTTGGCCCATTACTGCTATCTTATTTTATCTTGCTTGTTAAAATTTACGAAACGAGTACGCTTGCTTCAGAAAGATTGGAAAGAATTAAAACAAATAATGAGCATACGGAGTTATAAATATAGCTTAACAATAAATAATGTAGTAGTTTTATAGTGTACTTAATTGTTAAACCCTTAAAATACATTAATCATGAATGATAACTCAAAAGTTGTAGTTGCGCTTTTAGCAGGACTAGCTGCGGGTGCAGCCTTAGGAATTTTATTTGCACCAGATAAAGGTGAAGAAACACGTGATAAATTAAGCCAATCGTTAAAAGATCTGGGCGACTCTATCAAAGATAAAGCTGCTGACGAAATTAATAACCTTGCCAGCTTAAAAGATAAAGTGGTAAGCTCTATTAAAACAAAATTAAGAAGCGTTGAAGAAGAATATAGCGACGACGTAGAGCACGCATAAGAAATAAATATTGCATAGCCGGGTAATTGCCCGGTTAAACCACATCTGAATTATGCAGGAAAATAAAGATAAAAGTATTGAAGATCTTGTTGATGATGCCAAAGGCTTTTTAGAGGCCAGGGTTGAATACACAAGACTTTACCTTGTAGAAAAAATATCGAAAGTTTTTGCCGATTTGGTAACCAGCACTGCGGTTATTGTGTGCTTTATACTGGCATTTTTATTTGGCTCTGTAACATTGGCACTTTACCTTTCTGATGTTTTAGGAAGCTATGCCGGTGGCTTTGGGTGTGTTTCGGTCTTCTATATTCTATTGGCTATAATCGTTTATTTTACCAAAGATAAATACATTGAAAAAGCAATTATCAACGTAGCCATTAGAAAGTATTTTGATAAACTTGCAGATAAGGAGGAAGATGAGAAGCTATAAAGACATCCGTAACCTAGAAGACCTGCAGGCTAGAAAATTAGCACTTAAGGTTGAGTACACACTGAAGCAGACCATGCTTAAAGCGGATTCCAAAACCTATTTCCATCAATTTACGCTTGGTGCACTCATTAAAAGATATGCTACTCCAAGTAATTTGTTCAAAGCAGACGAAAAGTTAAACATCAGTGGAACAGCAATGTCATTACTCTTACCGATGTTTATGAATAAAACCATTTTTAGGGGAGCGGGGTTTTTAACCAAAGCTGCTGTAGGTCTGGTTTCAGGAAAAGTTGGGAAATCGCTTGATGCTGAACATCTATCTGCCATTTTTAATTCAGTTAAAGGCTGGTTTAGTAAAAAGAAAGAGAAAAAAGACAAGAAGTTTATCGATTATGGCATTCCGCCAGATAGTGAAACGTATTAGTTCAATGGTTCATTTGGCATTTGTTCATTAGTAAGCAAATTGCAGGTATGATCTTAAAGTAAAAGCCTCAGAATTTTAAATCCTGAGGCTTTTTTACATACTCCTGAAGGGTAAACTAATGTCTAGTGAGCTATAAACCTACAAATCCGTTTTTATTTTTAATTCTTTCAACTGTTTCTCATCAATTGTACTAGGGCTGTCAATCATCACATCACGGCCAGAGTTGTTTTTAGGGAAAGCAATTACATCGCGGATTGAATCTAAACCAGCAAAAATTGAAGTTAAGCGGTCGAAACCGAAAGCAATACCACCATGCGGAGGTGCTCCAAATTCGAAAGCATCCATCAAAAAACCGAATTGTTTTTGTGCTTCTTCGGCACTAAAACCTAAGTGTTTAAACATTAAAGCCTGCAAATCCCTGTCGTGGATACGGATAGAACCGCCACCAACTTCGGTACCATTAATTACCATATCGTAAGCGTTTGCCCTAACCTCGCCTGGTTTAGAATCCAATAAGGCAATATCTTCTGGTTTTGGCGAAGTAAACGGGTGGTGCATGGCGTGGTAACGTTCAGTTTCCTCATCCCACTCCAACAACGGAAAATCCAATACCCAAAGGGCCGAGAATGTATTTTTATCGCGTAGGCCCAAACGGTTACCCATTTCTAAACGAAGCTCGTTTAATTGCTTGCGTACTTTATCGGTCGAACCCGCTAAAATTAACAATAAATCGCCTTTTTCAGTTTCAAAAGCCTCGCTCCATTGTTTAAGATCTTCCTCATTAAAGAACTTATCAACCGACGATTTGATGGTTCCATCGTCGTTATGGCGGGCATAAATCAAACCGGTAGCACCAATCTGCGGGCGTTTGATAAAATCTGTCAGCTCATCTAACTGCTTGCGCGTATAACTTGCGGCACCTTTTGCGTTGATACCCACTACCAATTCGGCATTATCAAACACAGGGAATCCTTTGCCCTTTACCAAATCGTTAAGCTCTACAAACTGCATGGCAAATCGGGTATCAGGTTTATCTGAACCATATAAACGCATAGCATCGGCGTATTGCATACGTGGTACTTCAGGCAAATCGTAATTGCGCACTTCTTTAAATAAAGTACGTATTAGGCCTTCGAAAGTGTTTAAAATATCTTCTTGTTCAATGAACGACATTTCGCAGTCGATCTGCGTGAATTCAGGTTGACGGTCGGCCCTTAAATCTTCATCCCTGAAACATTTTACAATCTGAAAATATCGGTCGAAACCAGATACCATCAACAACTGCTTAAAGGTTTGTGGCGATTGGGGCAGTGCGTAAAACTCGCCCTCGTTCATGCGGCTTGGCACCACAAAATCTCTTGCCCCTTCGGGTGTCGATTTAATCAATACAGGTGTTTCTACTTCGATAAAATCTAAAGCATCTAAATAGCGGCGGACCGACTGTGCCATTTTATGGCGTAAAACCAGGTTATTGCGAACAGGGTTACGGCGTAAATCCAGATAACGGTATTTCATGCGCAGCTCATCGCCACCATCGGTTTCATCATCAATTAAGAATGGAGGTAACTTGGCCGCGTTTAAAATTTCTAAGCCGGTAATTTTAATCTCCACATCGCCGGTAGGCATTTTTGGATTTTTGTTACTGCGTTCTACCACAGTACCAATGGCTTTAATTACAAATTCGCGGCCTAAGGTGCGGGCTTTTTCGCAAAGCTCGCGGTTATCATCCATATTAAAAACCAGCTGGGTAATGCCATAACGATCGCGGATGTCGATAAAAGTCATACCACCTAAATCTCTTGATTTCTGTACCCAACCACATAGGGCCACACTTTCGCCTAAATTATTAAGGTTTAATGCACCACAAGTTACTGTTCTTAACATATGTTTAATCTAAATTGAGCGGCAAAAATACCGATTTTGTTTTAAAGTTAATGCTATAGTCAAAGGTTTTTGACAGACAAAAAGTTTGCATTTTGAAAACTTTTATTTACATTTGAGTAATGAAAATTTTAGTGAAGAAAACTATTTTGTATTATGTTAAAACATATCCTTTAGCAGAAATACCATTATTAGTTTGGTTTCACGAATTTGGCAGATTAAAGTTTGATAATTTTAATCAGCTTAAAGCAGTATATAGAAACGTCAGCATTGTAGCTAACAACCGCGTTATATTTAATATTAAAGGCAATGATTTCAGATTAGTGGTTTCGGTAAACTTCGTACAAAAGGCCTGCTATGTTATCTGGTTCGGAACACATAAAGAATATGATAAAATCGATGTTGAAACGATTGCCTTTGACACTAAAATTTTAACAGATAACGATTTATAACATGAATTGGAAAATATTAAAAACCGAAACTGATTACCATAGAGCATCAATTAGATTGATGGAAATTTTTCATGCTACGCCCAACACACCTGAAGGCGATGAGTTAGAATTACTACTCGTTCTGGTAAAAGATTTTGATGAAAAAAATTATCAATTACCTGAACTGGATGCGATCGGTGTAATTAAATATAAAATGGAAGAAATGGGTGTAAAGGCCAAAGATTTGGAGCCAGTAATCGGTAGTAAAGGACATGTATCGGCGATACTATCCGGGAAAAGAGATATTACACTAAAAATGGCTCAAAAACTTAAGAATTATTTTAACATCCCCTCCGAAGTATTTCTCCATTCCGCATAATTAATATTTCTCTTCCAAGGTAATCTCCACGGAAATTATTTTCCATTCACCTTTAATATTTTTCCAATTAAAAACTTCTTCCGTTTGGATGGTTTCCTTTTTGGCAAACAATAATAAATTTGGTTTAATGACAACCGATTTCCGGGCAATTTTCTCAGTAAAAATCCCATCTTCGACATTGGATTTGATCCGGTAATAACTGGTTTGAAAACTTTTAAGGCCCTTAAGATATTTCTTCATATCGATAATATAATCGCGTTTATTTACCGCCACACCTTCGGCAGGGGAATAGGTAAAACTATCGTCCAAAAGGTAAACATGAACTTCTGTATCTTTATTTTCTAAAGCCTGGTTTGCTTTTTGGTGTAGCTGGTTTATTGCTGAAATGATTAAATCGGTTTCCATGGCATGAAGTTAAGGGTTTGTTGCAGGTTTTCAAATTAATGATGATCGGGCCGAGAATTTTCCACAAATGATAAAAGAACAGAACCTTTAATATCGCATAAATTAATAACTGGTTTTTATTATTTGGGATGAAAGATTTGGGATTTCTGCACAAGCCACTGTTAAATAAACCCGATTGGAGGGAAGAGCTTCCGATCCTTCATCGGAACTCGTACCAAAAAGCGGGACTGAACCAGCCAAACGAACAGAACCTTTCATTTTCTGAAAAACAAAGGCAGTTCTATATGGCCAATGCAGCCCTGCCATTCGCTTTATCCCGACGTGAAGTCGGGATGCCCGCTCCTGGTTTATTTAACAAAAGACGGTGGCTAACAGAATGCTCATTTTCCAGTCCAAAAGTTTATTTTCACATCACAGTAAGTTAACAACATCCCTCTGCATAACAGCGAATTGATCTAATTTTAAAACACGCTTAACATATTTTTAATTTTTTTATACCTTGATGCAACGTTTTAAAATCTCCCATGTCTTATAATCAGAATATTCAAAATTTTGGAAGCCGTATACATCGATAAAAACCTAGAGCTAGTAAAAGAATGCATGCAGGGAAGCCGTGCAGCACAGTTTGAATTGTACAAGCTGTATGCCAAGGCGATGTATAATGTGGCGCTGCGCATTCTAAATTACGAAGAGGAGGCCGAAGATGTTTTACAGGAAGCCTTTTTAGATGCCTTTACCAGAATTATTGATTTTAGGCAGGAAACCACTTTTGGGCTTTGGTTAAAGCAGATTGTGATCAACAAATCCATTAATTATTTACGTAAGCGTAAAATGGAATTTGTAAGTACCGATGAGTTATCGGAAATGCCTGATGAAGTTAGTTTTGATGATTATGAACTGCAGTTGCAGGCCGATGAAATTAGAACAGCTATTGCCCAGTTACCAGATGGCTACCGGGTTGTATTGAGTTTATACCTTTTAGAGGGTTACGACCATGAGGAAATTGCACACATTTTAAAAATAAGTGAGAATACCAGCCGCACACAGTATATGCGCGCCAAAAAGAAGTTAAAAAGCATTTTAGAACAGAAAGGGATGAGAGATGAATAATAAGTTAGAAACCTTTGTAAAAGAAAACCGTAAAGCCTTCGATGTAATGGAACCATCGGCAGCACTTTGGGCCAAAATTGAGAAGGAATTAGATACAAAAAAGAAAAAAAAACCGGTAAAACTCTATTTATGGATGAGCGCAGCAGCAGCTATTGTAGTAGTTTTCGCTTTGGGCTGGTTTTACGCCGGAAAACTGCAAAACAACGGCGTAGAAATAGCCGACGTTAGTGCATCGTATGCAAAAAAAGAGGTTCATTTTGCAGGCTTAATTACCGAAAAAAGAGATAGCTTGGCCATTTTCGCTTCGGCAAACCCCGAACTGTATAAAAAATTTACAGCCGATCTGAAAAAGCTTGACGAGGATTATGAAAAACTAAAAGCAGAACTGCCAAGTTCGCCAGATCAGACCTTTGTGGTTAAAGCCATGGTTAAAAATCGCGAAATACAGTTACAGCTCTTAAAACAACAACTATTAATTATAAACCAGGTTGACGATTATAAAAAAGTTAATCAGATTTAAAAACTCCGAAAGTCAGGGTTGGAAGCCTAAAGTAGAAAGACCAAAGACTAAGCTTAGATGCGCTAAGGATGTCTGAGGTTAAAATATAAAAACATTAAAATTACGCGCTTTCGGGAAAAGAATTTGGGAGAAAACGCTCACCACATGAAATTGCTTTTAACCAGCCGGCAGGTTTAAGCCAATGGAGTGTTTAACAATTAACAACATGAAAACAATAAAAATATTTTTAGCCTTGATGGCTTTCATCGCCGTAAAAACGAATGCCCAAGAGGTAACGGTAAACAGTCCGACAGAAAAAACTGTTGTAGAAAACATTGATAAGGCCAATACACTGGCTGTGGTTAACTATGCAAAGCATACCCAGACTGGTAGCGATGCCGAACGTTCTAAATCATTTAGCAAAAGCTTTAGTGTAGATAACAATGACAAAGTTAACCTGAACAACCAATATGGATCGGTTGTGATCAAAACCTGGGACAAAAAAGAGGTTAAGGTTGATATTGATATTAAAGCCTACAGCAACTCGGAAAGCGATGTGCAGAAACTGATTGATGGCGTAACGATAGACGCCACCAAAACAGGCGATATGGTATCGATCAAAACCAACTTTGCAGATCGTGGAAGCAATAACTTTATGGGCAGGGTAGTAAGAAACGGGGTTACCAAACGCAGAGAGCTTAAAATCTCTTATGTAATTTACATGCCTGCTGTTAACCCCCTTACGGTAATGCAGCAATATGGCAATGTAAACCTCGATGATTTCTCGGGTCCAACATCTTTAAAAGTTCAATACGGAAGCCTTACTGCCGGCAACCTCAGCAATGCCAATAATTATATTAATGTACAATATGGTAAATGCACCATTCAGGATTTAAATGCAGCCGTTGTAAAACACAGTTATAATGGGCCTGTAACCATTGGTTCGGTAGGCACGTTGGAACTTGCAGCAGAATATGTGGCAGTAAATGTGAATACGATCAGAAAATCGGCCGATATTAAAGTAGAATATGGCGGTGGCTTAACTGTTGGCAGCATTGGCGGTAATTTATTGCTCAATACCGAATACGCCAAAGTAGATATCAACAGCGTGAAGGGAAATACGGTAATTAAACAGGGCTACGGCAGCCTTAACCTGGCCAATGTTGGCAAACTTAGCTTAAAAACGGAGTATACCAATGTAAGTTTAGGCACTTTAAACGGCGATGCCCTGATTGATATGGATTACAATAAACTAAGCGTTGCCGAAGTTACACCGGCATGCCGAAACTTTACCTTTACAGGCGAATATGTAAGTGTTGGACTTGGCTTTAGCGATAGATACAATGCGAATTTTAATATTTCTACCTCTTATGCTGGCTTTAAATATGGCTCCAATGTTTCGGCCAATAAGGTAAGCGATGATGATGAAACTAAAAAATATACCGGTAAAATTGGTTCGGGAGGCGGCGCTACCGTTAGCCTAAAATCAGAATACGGAGCCATTACCTTTAAATAAAATTTTCCAAGCTAAATAAACTATTAGTCCCGCCGGTAAATGGTGGGACTTTTTTTATATTTACCGTCCATGAAAATCTATCTGTTTTTCTTGTTAACAGCCTGCTGCTTATTTACTAAAGCTCAAGATGCACCTGTAAAATGGGCTACTCAAGAAACTTTCTTTGCGGATTTAGCAGGCAAAGCATTACCCGATTTTAAAGGATTAACCGTAAACAAAAAACCTTTTACCAAAGCTGAGTTAAAAAACCAGGTAGTGGTAATCAATTTTTGGTTCGAAAAATGTCCACCCTGCATTGCAGAAATGCCTGAATTGAACAAACTTGTAGCCCGCTATGGCAAAAACAATATCCGTTTTATCGGTATTACGCATGATAAACCGCAGCAGGCCAAACGCTTTCAACAGCACCATGCCTATCAATACCAAATTATATCCATGAGTGTGGATAATATTAGAAAACTGAACATTAACCACGGTTTCCCTTCAAATATTTTAGTAGGGAAAGATGGTAAGATTATTTATGCTACCGCCAACATTTCTTTCTCCGACCCTGCCTTCAAGGCAAAATCAATCATTTTTGAACAACAGTTACAAGCAGCGCTAAAAGATGGCCAATAGCTTTTTTCGAAATTAAAGCCGATTACCCTCAGCCGCAGCAAACTAATTCCGTTAATATCTGTTCCATAAACCAATAAGCTTTTTACAAGCTTGTCTTTATCAGATAAATTAACATATGGATTTTTTAAGTACTCCCGAAGCCTGGATTTCACTTTTAACGCTTACCGTTCTTGAAATTGTTTTAGGCATCGATAACATTGTTTTTATTTCAATTCTTTCGGGCAAACTGCCGGTCAACCAACAAAAAAAAGCAAGGCAGCTGGGTTTAGCACTCGCCTTAATTACCAGGGTGCTGCTGCTGTTATCATTAAGCTGGATTATGACGTTAACTTCTCCACTATTTAATATGGGGAGCTGGGTTGGCATTAGCAGCGGCAATTGGTTCGAAAAGTTGGCTATTTCGGGCAGGGATTTAATCCTGATTATAGGCGGTTTATTTTTGATTTACAAAAGCACGCATGAAATACACAACAAATTAGAGGGCGAAGAAGATGAAGATGGAAAGGAAAAAGTACATTCATTTTGGTCAACAATTGTTCAGATATTGATCTTAGATATTGTATTCTCGTTAGATTCGGTAATTACAGCTGTTGGCATGGCCGATCATATCGAGATTATGATTGCAGCTGTGTTGATTGCCGTAATTATAATGATGGTTTCAGCAAGTGCAATCAGCAACTTTGTAAATAAGCATCCAACAGTAAAAATGCTTGCCCTATCCTTTCTACTGTTGATTGGAGTTTCACTGTTGGCCGAGGGACTGGATCAGCACATCCCAAAAGGCTATATTTATTTTGCTATGGCCTTTTCGGTACTGGTAGAAATGCTAAACCTCAGAATGAAAAAGAATGGCAGGAAGCCCGTGGTGCTGAAAAACACACCTAAAAAGTAAAATTTAGTTAGAAAATATTAAAATGCTTATCTTGGTTTTGGGATAAGCATTTTTTGTGCTCATTTTTTAAATCAATAGGGTATGAAATCTACCACTGGCAAACAGGTATATCTAATCATTATCACTTTAATTGTATGGTTTGGGCTATTGTTGCAGTTTAGGTTAAGTTTAAAGGAGCTTGATGGGGCAGTATGGCCAACATTTAAAATACTGCTATCGTTCTTTACCGTTTTAACCAATCTAGCTGTTGCCATATGCCTAACCGCCTCGTTGCTGCTTAAAAATACGGCATTGGGCAGGTTCTTTTCCAAACCGGCTACGCAAACTGCCATTACCGTTTATATTGTAGTGGTGGCCATTATTTATAATACAGCTTTACGTGGCTTAGTGCCGTTAGAAGGCTGGCATAGTTTAAGCAACGAATTGCTCCATGTTATAAACCCTTTACTGTTTTTGGTGTACTGGATCGTTTTTGTCGATAAAACCAAGCTGGCCTATCCTCAGGCCCTCTATTGGTTAATTTATCCTTTTCTATATGTAGTATTTATTGTTGTAAGAGGCTACCTGATCAACCAATATCCTTATCCATTTATTAATGTGGTTAAGTTGGGCTATCCGAAAGCCATCTTAAATACAGCCATTATTATGGTAATTTTTTGGGCCTTATCTCTTCTTTTTATTTTTTTAGGGAAGAAAACTAGCAAACCTTAAAGTACATACTCGTCGTTTATTGGCTTAACCGGCTCCGGAATTTCTTGTTCATTGAGCATCTGCAACAGGTTGATCTCAATGGTCCGTGTAATCTGGTTTAAAGGTACACCAGCCGAGTTATTTTCGAAAGGGTTTACCAAACTCATGCCATTAATCTGTGTAGATACAAATACAAAACCGATTAACCAGCCTAAAAATATTGATGCGGGCCCAGCATCCTGACTGATAACCAAGGTAAACGTAACCACAAACAACCAGATAAATACTTTGGTTAAATAACTATAGGTAGTTGGGAAAATGGTATTTTTAATCCTTTCGCTCATGCCCATTGAATCTGAAAAGCGGGTTAACATTTCGTTAATCTCTATAAACCTGAAACCATCTATTGCACCCGATTTGGAAAGCTTTTGCAGCTCTCTTGATTGAATATTGAGCAGTGCATTATGCTTGTTATTATGCTTTTCAATTTCTTTTAAATCGGCTTCGGGCAGGTATTTGGTGTAAATCTCATCTACTGTGCCTCTTAAATTGGCCTTCAAAGCATATAAAAAGGCAATGTGCCTGCAAACCATACGCTTTACGCTTTCTTCATCCTCTTCTACATAATTAATCAGCGCACGGGCAAAAGAGCGCGAATCGTTAACCAAAGCACCCCATATTTTTCTGGCTTCCCACCACCTATCGTAAGCCTGGTTATTGTTAAACCCAATAAAAAAGGCAATAGCCGTACCCAAAACCGTTGGGATGATGGATGGAATATTAAAATGATGGGCAATCAGGTATTCGCGGACAAAGTAAGCCGCTGTACAAGATGCGATCATGATCAGATCAACATGCCAGGTATTTCTTAAAATTCTACTTAAGCGGATATTCTGAATTAAAAGCATATATTTTGGATTGAGACTGAAAATACAAAACAAAAGCCAAAATGTTTTATTCTGTAACAAATTAAATGGCAGACAGTGCAGGTTGCCGATTGTGCTTCAAATGTTTATATTGGGAAACCAAATATTCCCGATTCTTATGAGCGAAACTTTACCCAAGAACAATATTTTTAAAGTTATTGGTGCATCATCACTGGGCACACTGATTGAATGGTACGACTTTTACATTTTTGGCAGCCTTGCCGTTATTATAGGTCACCAGCTATTTCCTGAAGATGCAGGTGCCTCGGCCCTGATTAATACATTGGCCATTTTCGCTGCAGGTTTTATTGTACGTCCCTTTGGCGCACTGGTTTTCGGCAGGCTCGGCGATTTAATCGGCAGAAAATACACCTTCCTTTTAACATTGGTATTAATGGGTGGTTCTACTTTTTTTATCGGCTTAATTCCTTCCTACAAAAGTATCGGCTATGCAGCACCAATATTGGTTTTGATATTAAGGTTAATTCAGGGTTTGGCTTTGGGCGGCGAATATGGTGGTGCTGCAACCTATGTGGCCGAACACGCCCCGAAAAATAAACGCGGCTTTTTTACCAGCTGGATCCAAACTACAGCTACCTTAGGGCTTTTCCTTTCATTGGGAATTATCGTAATTACCAAGAATATTTTGGGCGCCGAAACTTTTGGCAACTGGGGCTGGCGTATTCCTTTTCTGTTATCTATTGTGCTTGTTGTGGTATCTATTTATATCAGGATGAAGATGCACGAATCGCCCATGTTTTCGAAACTGAAAGCAGAGGGAAATGTTTCTAAAAATCCGTTAAAAGAAAGCTTCAGCAATAAAGCCAATTTTAAAATGGTGCTATTAGCCCTTTTTGGCGCTACAATGGGGCAGGGTGTAATCTGGTATACGGGTCAGTTTTACGCCCAGTCTTTTTTAGAGAATACCTGTAAACTGGATTTTAACGATTCGAGGTATATTTTGCTATGGGGAATTGCATTTGCAACGCCTTTCTTCGTTGTATTTGGTGCCTGGAGTGATAAGGTGGGCAGAAAATGGATTATGCTGAGCGGTATGTTATTGGGAATTATATTTTACCGCCCTATTTATCAAACCTTTTTAGACGATACGGATTATACAAAAATTGAACAGGCTGATATTGCTTCATCAACCCCCATGCCGGTAAGTTCGGTATTGATTAGCAATACAACTGATAGTTTACGGACCCTTACCACCAAGATAACACTTAAAAATGGTGCATCTTTTAACAGGGTACAAACCGATACGGTTTCGGTAACCAGAGGTATTTTTCCGGCAAAAGAAATCATAAAAGATAAAGTACTGGCTACACCTGTTTTCTGGAAATTTGTAGGCTTAATCTTCTTCCAGATTTTACTGGTTACCATGGTTTATGGACCAATAGCGGCATTTTTGGTAGAACTTTTTCCAACAAAGATCAGGTACACTTCCATGTCGTTACCTTACCACATCGGCAACGGCGTTTTTGGCGGATTGGTTCCTTTTATTGCAACGCTTATTGCCAGTTTTTCGGGCTCCACGCCATTATCTGGCCTTTGGTACCCCATCGGTATCGCAGCACTCAGTTTAGTTATTGGGGCAATTTATCTATCTAACAAACGCGACGAAAACATTAACGATTAGTCCTTAATAAGATGAATATTTTAAAGAAATTTTTGGGTTTGGTTTGGATGGTTTTAGGACCATTGGCCATGGCTTTTTTGTTTATACAGGCCATAGATAAGGTGGGTTTAACGCATACCGACATTGAACGCACCAACACGATTTTGCAATGGGGAATTATCCTGTTTATTTTCTTTCCGATTAGTCTGGGCCTGATGATTTTTGGCTTTTATGCTTGGAAAGGTGAGTATGAACATTTGCCGGAAAAATCGGGAGAGCTGTAAGGGATTTTGATCCAAAAGGCCAGGAGGTAAAAGAAGTTCTTAGCTCGTGTGCGTTTCTAAAGCGTGCGCAATTAGCATGTCATATTTTAGGCGATAAAGATATATTTTGCCGCGGAGGCACAGAATACACAGAAAAAATCCGTGCTAATCTGCGCAGCTGTGGCTTAGCTTGAATTCTTCGCACTAATGATTCTTCTCCTAAGCTTGTGATGATAAATAAGGGGTGTTGGTCTGTGAGGACACAGACCAAGGAGGTAAATTTAGCTCGCGCGCGTTTCTAAAGCCTGCGCAAGGATCATGTCGTATTTAACGACAATAAAGGTATATTTTGCCGCGGAGGCACGGAATACACAGAAAAAATCCGTGCTAATCTGCGCAGCTGTGGCTTAGCTTGAATTCTTCGCACTAATGATTCTTCTCCTAAGCTTGTGATGATAAATAAGGGGTGTTGGTCTGTGAGGACACAGACCAAGGAGCGGAATCCTGTGGCTAAGCACAACTATTGAAACGCTAGTGCGCGTTTCTAACGCCTGCGCAAGGATCATGTCGTATTTAACGACAATAAAGGTATATTTTGCCACGGAGGCACGGAATACACAGAAAAAATCCGTGCTAATCTGTGCATCTGTGGTTAGCTTAAATTCTTCGCACTAATGATTCTTCGCCTAAGCTTGTGATGATAAATAATGGTTATTGATCTGTAGGAACACAGACCATGGAGGGATTCCATGGGCAACCAGTGAACAAATGACAAATGAACCCTTACAAAACCCGTAGCAGCAAACCTTTCAAATACTCACCTTCTGGAAAAGAAATCCGAACCGGATGATCTTCAGGCTGGCAAAACTGTTTAATAATCTGAACCTCTTTACCGGCATCGAGTGCTGCCCACGCAATAATTTGTTTAAAGGTTTCAATATCAACCGCACCCGAGCAAGAGAAAGTAGCCAGTAAGCCTCCTTTTTCTAACAACAGCATTCCCAAACGGTTTAAGTCTTTGTAAGCTCTGGCAGCTCTATCCAAAGCCGAACGGGATGGCGCATATTTAGGTGGATCTAAAACAATTACATCAAACAGCTCACCAGCATCTTTAAAAGCCCTTAACTGCTTATTCACATCCGATTGAATGGCATTTACCTTATGCTCCTCGAACTTATTTAAAACTACATTCTGCTTTAAAGTTTCAACAGCAAGCCCCGAACTATCTACGCTGGTAACACTGGCTGCACCATTTGCCAAGCTATTTAAGCTAAAACCACCACTGTAGCTGAAACAATCCAAAACCTTCTTGCCTTTGGTGTAACTGGCCAAAATACTTCTGTTATCGCGCTGGTCACAGTAGAAGCCCGATTTTTGTCCTTCGGCTATGTTTATATGATAGGTGATTCCGTTTTCTCTAACTGCTAAAAACTCAGGTGGGTTTTCTCCCCAAAGCAGTCCATTTTCAGCTGGCAAACCTTCGTGGGTACGTGCGGTGGCATCGCTTTTATCAAATATTCCTTTGGGCTGCAGTTCAGCTTTCAGGATTTCTACAATATCTGCTTTTACCTTTTCAATTCCCGAACTTAAAATCTGCAGCGATAGAAAATCAGCATATTGATCAACAATCAGCCCTGGCAGGAAATCGGCCTCACTAAAAACCAAACGGCAGGTGTTGGTATTTTCGTTTAAAATAAACTGACGTGAGGCTATGGCTTGTTTCAAGCGGTTTTGATACCAGCTATAGTTAATGGTTTGTGTTTCATCCCATTCTAAAAGTCGAACAGCCACACGCGAATTGCTGTTGTAATAACCATAGGCCAGAAATTCGTTATCAAAGGCAAAAACTTTTACTACATCACCATCTTCTGGTTTTCCCTTAATTTTTTCTAATGCGCCAGAAAATACCCATGGATGCCTTTGTAATGCCGCTTTTTCTTTACCCTTTTTTAATACGATTTCTACCATCCTGCAAAGGTAATAATTAGTTTGGAGTTGAGCGCTAGGCCCAGCACTTACCGCTTAGCCATCTTTACCAGCTCGGTATCCAAAACCTTGGTTTCAAATTCGGTAATGGGCCGTTTGGCTTCAATCATCGAGATCAGCAGCTCGGTAGCTACCTGTCCCATTTCGAATGCGGGCTGCTTAACAGAAGTTAGGGAAGGCGAAAACAATTCGACCAGGTTTGAGTTGGTAAAACCTGCAATGGCAATTTGATTTGCCACTTCGGGGTTGGTTTTCTTTAAAGCCATAATACAGCCTGTTGTTAACCTATCGCTCGAAATAAAAATGCCATCGGGTTTTAGGGGTAAAAGCGCCTTAACAGCCTGCTCCAGCTCTGCACTGTGCATTCCACCGTGCTGGCAGTACTTAACCAGTTCGGGTTTAAACTCGATGTGATATTTGGCCAGGGCTGCTTTATATCCCTCTAAACGTTCTTTGGTAATGGAAAGATTTTCGGAGTTTGTTAAATGGGCAATGGTTCTTTTTCCCGATAGGATAAGATGCTCAGTGGCATCAAAAGAACCTTTAAAATTATTTGCAATTACTTTATGCGTTTCAAAATCCTCGGGCACCCGGTCAAAAAAAACAATCGGAAGGCCTTTTGCATATAGGCTTCTTAAGTAATCAATATCCTGTGTTTCTGATGAAAGGGCGATCAACAAACCATCAATAGATCTGGAGGCTAAGTGCTCTACGTTGAGTTTCTCCTGCTCGTAAGATTCGTGGCTCTGCGAGATGATCACATGGTAATCTTTATCATAAGCAATAGATTCGATCCCATTTATTACCTGTGAAAAAAAGTTGTTGGCAATTTCGCTCACAATAATACCGATAGAATAACTGCGGCGTTCTTTTAAGCTCCGGGCAATAGGATTGGCGCGGTAATTTACCTTTTCGGCATAGGCCAGAACCAGTTTTTTCGTTTCTTCACTAATTTCGTAACGGTCTCTTAAAGCCCTGGATACTGTTGATGTTGACAGCCCCAATGCTTTAGCAATATCTTTTATGGTAGATGTTTCAAATCTCATGGTGTGTACTTGCGTACAAGTTACGAAAAATATCTCTTTTGGGCATTTTTAGCCAATATTAATAAACGTCAATACAACGTTTTTGGGAACGTTTGCACACTTTTTTAGTTAAAATCGGTTTCAAACGGTTTTTAGTTTGTAAAATTGTTACAGCAACGTAACCAAATATAAACAAAGCATAACATCCCGAAATTAGAATTATATTCTACTGCAAACAATTGCAGCCTTCTAAATAACCAAATCAGTTTCAAATAAATTAATAATTATGAGCAGAGTTTTACTTCTTTTTGCATTCTTCTCTCTTTTTGGATTATCCGCAACACTGGCTCAGAGCAGACAGCTTAGCGGAACCGTAAAGGATAAAACCACCGGACAGCCACTGGTTGGCGTAAGTGTAACCGTAAAGGACACCAAAGTAGGTGCCAGTACCGATGCCAATGGGGTTTACAAAATAACAGCACCGGCCAAAGATCCTATTTTGGTATTTACCTATATCGGCTATAAAACCCGTAGCATCCCTGCAGGCAGCCAATCTAAAGTAGATGTTATCCTGGAAGAAGATAATAATACCCTCCAAGAGGTTACCGTAAACGTAGGTTATGGAACGGTGCGCAAAAAAGACTTAACCGGCGCTGTGTCATCTGTAGGTGCAGACGTAATTGCCGCAGCACCGGTTTCTTCGGCATTAGAAGCGATACAGGGACGTGTAGCGGGGATCAACATTTCATCTTCGGAAGGCTCACCGGATGCACAGATTAATGTGCGCGTAAGGGGAGGTGGCTCGATTACCGGCGATAACTCGCCACTTTATATTGTTGATGGGTTTCCTGTTACTTCTATTGCCGATATTGCCCCACAGGATATCGAATCGATAGATGTACTGAAAGACGCATCTTCAACCGCAATTTATGGTTCTAGAGGTGCAAACGGTGTAATATTGGTAACTACTAAAAACAGTAAGGATGGGAAAACGAACATCAGCTATAATGTTTTTGGGGGCACCAGAAAAATTGCCAAGAAACTGGGTGTATTATCAGCAGCTGATTATGTACACTGGCAATATGAACGTGCACTTTTAGATGGCTCTATAACAGATTACACCCAATATTTTGGAAATTATCAGGACATAGACCTGTACGATAATGTTGCCGAAAACAACTGGCAAGACCTGGTTTTTGGCCGCACTGGAACAACTTTTAACCAGAATCTGAGCATTACCGGCGGAAGCGACAAAACCAAATACAGCCTGAGCCACAGTTTTGTAACGGATAAAGCGATTATGCAGATGTCTGATTTTAAAAGGCAGAACATTAACTTTAAATTAAACCATAAGTTATACGATGGCTTAACACTCGATTTTGGTTTACGCTATGCCGATACCAAAACCAATGGCGGCGGCGCAAACGAACAGAACGAAAAATCATCGGCCGATTCGCGTTTAAAATATGCGATCCTGTATCCATCTTTTCCGGTACCGGGCTTAACCGCATCAACTGATACCAACGATGAATTTAACCTCTATAACCCACTGGTGGCCATATCAGATAACGATCAGTATGTACACCGTAAAGCTTATAACATTAACGGGGCAGCCACTTACGAAATCATCGATAATTTAAAATTACGCTCTGAAGTGGGTTATGATGGGCTCAGGAATGATCAGGACCGTTTTTATGGTATTACTACTTATTATGTTAAGAACCTGGCCGATTATCCAAATCTACCTGCTTTGATTTCGATGAATACCACTAGAAATAGCTTTAGGAACACAAATACCTTAACCTATAATTTCAGTAAAATTCTGGGCAAAAACCATAATCTTAATGTATTGGCGGGTCAGGAATTTATCAAAACAGAACAAAATATATTAACTACCGAAGTTCGTGGGTTTCCAAAAACATTTGCCTTTGATCAAACAAGGGTATTAACCACACAGGGCAGGGCTTCTATAATTGATAACAATTTTTCTCCGGATGATAAGTTATTTTCGTTTTTTGGCCGGGCCAATTACGACTATAAAGGCAAATACCTGTTGAGCGCTACATTTAGGGCAGATGGTTCTTCCAAATTTTCTGATGTAAACCACTGGGGCTATTTCCCTTCAGTTTCTGCCGGTTGGAGAATCTCGCAGGAAGATTTTATGGATGGCACAAAATCTTGGTTAACAGATTTAAAATTAAGGGGAAGTTACGGCGCTGCTGGTAACAATAATATCCCTCCTGGGCAGATTACGCAATCGTTCCAAAACTCTACCACCACCTGGATAAATGGTTTTAACAATTATTGGGCGGCATCTAAAATCATGGCAAACCCCGATCTAAAATGGGAAACCAATATAACCCGCAACATCGGTCTGGATTTCGCCTTATTTAATTCGAAAGTTACCGGTACCATCGATGCCTATTTAAATAAAACCAAAAATCTCTTGATCTTATTCCCGGTTGGGGGAACAGGCTACGATGCGCAGTACCGGAACCTGGGCCAAACGCAGAACAAAGGTTTGGAGTTTTCTGTAAACTGGAACGCAATAAAAGAAAAGAATTTCGATCTATCGGTAAATGCAAACATCAGCTTTAACCGCAATAAGGTTCTCTCTTTAGGTTCGGTTAAAAACATTAACGGTACTTCTGGATGGGCATCAACTGAGATCGGTGTAGATTACCTGGTAGAAGAAGGCGCATCCATTGGCCGCATTTACGGATATAAAAGCGCTGGCAGATATGAGGTTTCAGATTTTACCGGCTACAACGCTACAACCGGCAAATGGACTTTAAAGCCGGGTATAGTTGATGCAACTTCGTTTGTAGGTACGGTACGCCCGGGTACAATGAAAATAGAAGATATTTCTGGCGATGGAAAAATTGATTTATCCGACCGTTCGATTATCGGCAATACCAACCCATTAAACACAGGCGGTTTCTCACTTAATTCGAGAATTTACGATTTTGACCTTGGAGCTTATTTTAACTGGAGCTATGGCAATGATGTTTACAATGCGAATAAGATCGAGTATACCTCTACAAGCAAATACGCTTCGAGAAATCTGATTTCAGTGATGGAAAGCGGACAGCGCTGGACCAATTTAAGAGCAGATGGAACAATCAGTAACGATCCGGCCGAATTAACAGCCATGAATGCCAACACAACATTATGGTCGCCGTATACCAAAACATTTGTGTTAAGCGATTGGGCGGTAGAAGATGGCTCATTTTTAAGGCTTTCTACACTAACGCTCGGTTATACCCTGCCCGAAAAAATATCACGTAAACTGAAAATGAAAAAATTAAGGTTTTATGCTTCTGCTTATAACTTATGGCTATGGACCAATTACACTGGTTTCGATCCAGAGGTTTCGACTAGACGGAACACACCGCTAACACCTGGTGTTGATTACTCTGCTTACCCAAGAAGTAAATCTTACGTATTCGGACTAAACGTTAATTTTTAGAAGACCATTTAATTTTAAGAAAATGAAAAGAATTATATATGCGCTATTCATCATTACAGGGATAACACTTGTAAGTAGCTGTAAAAAAACGTTAGATGCACCGTCAAAATCTTCGTTAGATGAATCTGTTATTTTTTCTACCCCTAGTTTAGCTGAGGGTTCGGTAGCAGGTGTATTACAATCATTTGGCGAAACCAATTCGTACCGGGGCCGTTTTTTAGTATACTACGGACTTAACAACGATACCGAGGTATACAACACCTTAAAATCGGTTGATGATGACAAAGCAAAACTGTCTAACTACAACTGTAACGTGAACAATGGCCAAATGAACACCACAGATAATGCCTGGGCCAAATTTTACGAAGGCATTGAAAGGGCCAACCTGGCCATAAGGGGAATCAGAACTTATGGAAATATTCAAAGTAACCCCGCCATGGCGCAGATCCTTGGCGAAATTTTAACCTTGAGGGCCGTTTTATATAACGATTTAATAAAAGGCTGGGGCGATGTGCCGGCACGTTTTGAGCCCATTACCACAGCAACATCTTATTTGCCAAGAAGCGACAGAGATGTAATTTATAAACAACTGTTGGCCGATTTAAATGAAGCTGCTGGTTACCTGCCTTGGCCTGGCGATAACACCACAACCGCTAAAGTAGAACGTGTTAGCAAAGCTTTTGCAAAAGGTTTGAGGGCCCGTTTGGCACTGGCAGCAGGCGGTTACGCACAGCGTTTGGATGGAACCGTAAAATTAAGTTCCGATCCTGAATTATCGCACGATAAAATGTATGCCATTGCAAAAAAAGAATGCCTGGAAATTATTGCAAGCGGTAAATTAAGATTGCTTGGATTTGAAGAAGTTTTCAGAAAACTGAATGAAGAAGCCGGTACAGCAGGCTTAGAATCGATGTGGGAAATTCCATTTAGTGATGGCCGTGGCCGTGTAATTTTTGATTTAGGCGTAAGGCACGTCAAAACCGACCAGTACACCGGTCAGAACAAAGGCGGAACAGATGGGCCAAACCCGATTATGCTGTACGAATACGAAAATGAAGATGTACGCAGAGATGTAACAGTTGTACCTTACGAATGGGATGGTGGCGATGGAACAAAAGGTGCCGCGCAGGTACCATCGGCACTTGGCCGTTTATATTTTGGCAAATACCGTTACGAGTGGATGAAAAGAAGGGTAACCTCTACCAACGATGATGGACTAAACTGGATGTATATGCGTTATGCCGATGTGGTTTTAATGGCAGCTGAAGCTGTTAACGATATCGATGGTCCGGCAGCGGCTGCCCCATATTTAAAAATGATCCGCGATAGGGCTTTCCCTACAGCACCTGCAAAGGTTACAGCTTTTATGGCAACGGCTACAGCATCCAAAACCGCATTTTTCGATGCTATTGTAAATGAAAGGGCATTAGAATTTACCGGAGAAATGCTTAGAAAAAGTGATCTGATCCGTTGGAATTTACTGGGCACAAAACTGGCCGAAGCCAAAACCAAATTACAGCAACTGGAAAACAGGCAGGGTAAATACGCAGCCTTACCTGCTAAAATTTATTACAGAACAGCGGCCAATGGCGAAACCGTAGAAATTTATGGTTTAAAATTCGGCGATACCGATGCGCAGGGCCTTGCTTTAGGCTATACGTCGAACAAAGCCTGGACAATGGTTACAGCTGGAGAAGCTGTTTCGTACTGGAACGCCCTTTATACCAAAGATCCAAATCTGCAGCAATACTGGCCGATATGGCAGGTGTTCTTAGATTCATCTAACGGAATGTTAAACAATAAGCCCTTAAACTTATAAACCCGAGGTTATGAAAAAGATTAATAAATACGCATATACCTTTTTGCTGATGGCAACAGTTTGTTTATCGGCGTGTAAAAAAGATAATCTAGAAGAAATTACCAAACTAGAGGTAGATCGGGTTTTTTCGAGCCCGGGTTTAACCGCAACCATAGTAAATAAAACCGGCGTTAAATTAACCTGGAATGCCGTGCCCAACGCTACCTCTTATACCATAGAGGTGTATGATAATGCCGATTTTACCGGTACGCCCGTAAAATCGATTACCAGCATTACTGCTGCACAGTTGCCTTATACCGTAACCGGATTAATAGGCGATACGCAATATGCCATTAGGGTAAAGGGTGTTGCACAGGGAATAGCCGATTCTAAATGGGTTAGCACATCTGCAAAAACAGATACAGAACAGATTTTTCAAACGGTAAACCAAACCAAAATAACAGCTACTGCTGTGGTATTAAACTGGACACCTGGCGAAACGGCGACCTCAATTACCTTAACCCCAGGAAATATAACTCATGCTGTTACCGCAGCAGAAATCGCCGCAGGAGAAGCAACCATAACCGGCTTAACCGGAGAAACTGAATACACGGCCAAATTGCTTGCCGGCGCAAAAGTTAGGGGAACCGCAACTTTTACCACGCTATATAATTTTACAGGAGCAACATTGGTAAGTCCTTCTGATAATCTGGCAACACTGATTACAAATGCTGCTGCCGGAACTGTTTTCGGCCTTGCTCCCGGAACATATACCGTTAATGCAGATGTTATTGCCTCAAAATCAATTACCATAAGGGGAACCAAACCAACTGAAAGGCCGGTTATTAACGGTATGATCCTTAGAATTAAAGGCAATGCAGGTTTAACCATTAAAGATGTGGTATTGGATGGCACGGGATCGTTAAACGGAAACCAAACCTTTATTTATGATGAGGCATCGGACAATGCTTATGGCAGTTTCCTACTCGAAAACTCAGTAGTGAAAAACTATACCAAAGGGCTTTTCTATGTAAACTTAAAAACACTTATTGAATCGGTAACATTTAAAGGAAATGTAATCAGCAGTATAGAATGTAATGGAGGAGACTTTATCGATTTTAGATCCGGTTTAACCAAAACATTAAACTTCACAAACAATACGGTGTATGCATCTGCTGTGGCAAGGGACTTTTTTAGAATGGACCCAACAGGTTCGACCAATTTCCCTACCATAACATCGGTTATCACGGTTGCTACCAACACGCTGAACGGGATTACCAATGGCGCAGCCAACAGGCTGTTTTATGTTCGCCTGGCCAAACACGAGATTTATTTTACAAAAAATATTGTGGCCAACTCAGGCGGTATTTTAACCAATCAGGCTTCAACCAATATTGTGGCAGCCAATTTTACGGCCAATAACTATTTTGCTGCACCAACCTTTATTTCGGGTAGTGTAACCGCTGGTGCCAAATATGATACCGGAACCAGTACAACCCTTAATCCAGGTTTTACAGCTGTTGCAACCGGTAACTTTACCATCAGCCAGCAAGATTTGAAAACAAACGGAATTGGCGACCCAAGGTGGAGAAACTAATTAACTCATTTTAATGGGCAGATAAATTATCTGCCCTTTTTTATTGAAATTTATACGATAGTTATTACACCGATCAATTAATGAAACCAACCTTAGTCCGATTAAGCCTTATCCTGCTACTTTACCTGAGCGCACAGCCAAAAGCCCATGCTCAAGATCCTAAATACCCAGCCACCATTACGGTTGCGGCCGATGGCAGCGGCCAGTACAAAACCATACAGGAAGCAGTAAACTCAGTGCGCGATTTAGGCGAACAGGAAGTTAAAATTTATGTCAAAAATGGCATCTACAAAGAAAAGCTGATTATTCCCTCCTGGAAAATCAAAATTGCTATTATTGGCGAAAGTGCCGAAAATACCATCATCACCAACGATGACTATTCTGGGAAAGACTATCCCGCAGGTAAAGATGCCTTTGGCAATGCAAAATTCAGCACCTATACCTCTTATTCAGTGCTGGTACAGGGCAATGATATTACCCTCGAAAATTTAACCATCATCAATGCTGCAGGGCGGGTTGGTCAAGCGGTGGCACTACATGTAGAAGGCGATCGCTTTGTGGCCAAAAACTGCAGGTTCTTAGGCAATCAGGACACTTTATACGCCGCCATCGAAAATAGCCGCCAATACTACCAAAATTGCTACATTGAAGGCACAACCGATTTTATTTTTGGCAAGGCTACCGTGGTTTTTCAGGACTGTACCATTAAAAGCCTAACCGATTCTTACATTACCGCAGCCTCAACTGCTGCGCAAAAGCCATTCGGATTCATTTTTATTCATTGTAAACTCATTGCCGATTCAACCGTTACTAAAGCTTATCTTGGCCGGCCATGGCGGCCTTTCGCCAAAACCGTGTTTCTGTATTGCGATTTGGGTAAACACATCCTACCGGTTGGCTGGAACCCCTGGAAAGGCGATTTAATGTTTCCGGATAAAGAGAAAACAGTTTTTTACGCAGAGTATAAAAATACCGGTACAGGGGCTTCGCCAAAAACACGCCTGGCGTGGACAAAGCAGCTTAATGCTAAGGAAGCAAAAAATTATACCCTAAAAAATATATTGGGAGGGGCCGACCACTGGAACCCTCTGGCTAATTAGTTAACATTTGAGATGAAAATTCAGTTTTATAAAGCACTTACCCTTGCGGCCATAGCAGTATCGTTATCGTTTATCCAAGCGCCAAAGAAAACCACCTTATACATCATAGGCGATTCTACCGCAGCCAATAAAGATCCAAAAACCTATCCAGAAACAGGCTGGGGCATGGCCTTGCAGGATTTTTTCAAAACAGATGTTACCGTTGATAACCGGGCACTGAACGGCCGAAGTACAAAATCGTTCAGGGCCGAAAAACGCTGGGACCCCATATTGGCCCAACTAAACCCAGGCGATTATGTTTTTATCGAATTTGGGCATAACGACGAAAAGATTGATAAACCTACTGTCGGTGTTTCATTGGCCGACTTTAAACTCAACCTGGTTAACTATGTAAAAGAAACCAGAAGTAAAAAAGCTTTTCCGGTATTGCTTACCCCAATTTCGAGGAGGAGCTTTAAAAACGGGGTTTTAATCGATTCTCACGGCGATTACCCACGCATTACACGCCAGGTGGCCGATTCTTTAAACGTTCCACTTATCGATATGCTGGTTAAAACAGAGAGCTTGCTTACCCGTTTGGGCGAAGAACCCTCTATTAAATTATTTAACCATGTCGACTCCGGAAACGTAAACTATCCTACGGGCAAAAAAGACAATACGCACCTAAGCCCAGAAGGCGCCAAGCAGATAGCCGGTTTGGTGGTAAAGGGGATTAAAGAATTAAAGTTAGACCTCGCAAAAAAACTGAAATAAGGTTAACTTCTATAGCTTATGGTAATCGGAACGTTAAAATAAAATATCGGTACATAGCCCTAAAAATATAATGGCTAATATTGCAACAATGAATACCGGTTTATACAATCCTTTCCAAAACTTCGATTTTTTATATAAAGTCTGCTTTTTAAGTGGTAAAACTTTTAACTCGCCTGTAATTCAGGTGCCCTTAATTCCGAAATGGCTATTGGTCCAGGCTGGTTTAAGTGGCGAAGAGCAGATACAGTTTTTGGATGAGAGCATCCGCTCGTACAATACTTTGGTAATTCCGGTAAACAGCGAAGTAAATGAGCAGTTTCTAACTCCGCTAGAGAATAAGATAGAAGCAGCTTTTGCAAAAGGTTACGAGGCCGTTTCTGCGCTGCCCGAACTGGATCTATTTAACTGGATCGGGAAATTTTTATATGGCTTTGTGTACATTGAAATGCATGCGGCTCTGCGTAAAGAGATGACCGCCGATGGCTTAAACATGTCGCAATCTTTAATGATGAAATTTGCCAACCTGAATTTCATGATGCAGAATTTATATACCAGTTTGGTGTTCGAAGATTTTACACCATGGTCTATCACAGTGGTAAAACTGGAGAACGGCGAAACCCCTTTCAGCTTCCGCGATGAAATTAATACGCTCACATTTTCTCTGAAAATGAAAGATTTTGGCATTATTGCTTGCCTGCAGGATAATGGCACCAACAAACGTTACCACCAGGATATTGTTAACCACGTTAACGGAAAAGCTTTAACAGCCGAGCAGTTTGAAGAACTTACAGCACGCTTTTATTATTCTGCCTATCTTTTTAACCGCTTGCCCGAATATACGTTTATGCCGGTTGAAGGCACTACATATATCGAAGCTATGCCATTACGGGGCAACATGAGCAAGCCTTTGTTTGATGTTTGGCAGCATAAAGTGTATGCCCAGGTGTTAGAAAACTTTTGGAAACCTTGGGGATATGTGGTATTCGAGATTATTAAAAACCCCGAGCAGCCGATGAGCTTTTTTGAAGAGCCTTGTTTACCGAATGCAGGGTAGGTAACTTTCATTTTTTACCGCAAAGGGCTCAAAGAAAAACACAGAGCTAGCTAAGCAAACTGTCATTCTGAACGAAGTGAAGAATCTCATTCAATAAAATACCACGCCAAAATTTGTCAATAGAGATCCTTCATTGCATTCAGGATGACAAAATGGGTATTTTTTACCACAAAGGGCACAAAGAGAAAGCTCAGAGCACTCTGTGTAAAACTCAATGATCTTGGTGGTTAAAACTTTTCAGCAATTCCATCTTACCTCTCCCATTCCTATCTCTTCCATCCTTACCTCGCGCCCGTTAACAGTCCAAAAAAGTTCTGTAATATGCCCGGAACAAAAATAATGGTAAAAATCAATCCGGTTAAGGCACCAAAAAAGTGAGCATCGTGGTTAATGTGATCTCTTGAGTTACGTGAGGCATAAGCACAATAAATCAAGTATAAAACCCCAAAAACTACAGCAGGAATTCCGATTGGGATAAACATGATGTAAATTTTAGACATTGGATTAAATAAAATATAGCTAAAAAGTACCGCACTAATTGCGCCTGATGCACCAAGGCTATTGTAATTAAAATGTTCTTTATGTTTAAAAACCGTTTGCAGATCACTCAGAACCAGACCAAGAAAATAGAGCAGTCCAAATTGCCAACTGCCCATTAACCTCTCCAAGGTAAAAGCAAAGGCGTAAAAGGTAAACATGTTAAAAAACAGGTGCATCCAATCTGCATGTACCAAACCACTGGTTATTAAAGTAAAAACCTTATGTCCCCGAGCCACACTAAAGGGATGCAGCATAAACTTCCCATATATCGAATGGTCGTAGAAGGCATAAAGACTTGTAATAATTGTAAAAACAAAAATGAGCGAAGCAACTGGTGCAATATTGAAGTATTCCATTTGGCTATTTAAAATCTAATTTAACATCTGTAACCAAACGAGCTACCGGATATCTATTGTGTGTTTTTTCGTAATAATCAGAATTTTTATACACAAAATCAAGCTGTGCGGCCCCATTCTTTGCAAATTCTGCATCCGAAGCCTTTTTGGCTTCCAGTTTATTTTTCAGCTCTGGATTGTTTTTAAGCAGCTCGGCAGCTGTATCTTCAAAAACATAGGCCGAATAATGTTCTTTCATATCCAGAATAGAGTCGAAAAAATTCCAGTTAAAATAAGAATCAGTTGCTTGCGGTTCAAGGGTTTCTACAATATACCTGTTGGCCGTTTGGTTTACAAAAACAACAAAATCGCCCGCATAGTACTGTAAATTCTGTTTCACCACATTTAGTTTTGCACCCGAATGCAGATAATGCCCTTCGTAGGGCCTTGTTCCTGTCTTAAAATCACCTATATAGTAACTGTCAACCGCAATTTTACTGTCGGTTTTCAATTCCTTCACGTAAACCCCATTCAATTTGAGCAGATTGATTACTTTATCCCATGCTTTAGGAATAATGTAGGCAATAGGTTTCTGCACAGAAACTGCCGGTTCAAACTTGTTCCATTCTTTAATTGTTTTGGTGTAAGGTTTAGTACGATCATAATATAACCTATCCGCACCGCTTACTGCACTCGGCTTTTGGCCGGCTTCAAAACCTTTAAAAGTTAAATCGTTTACTTCTGTTTTATTCAATTTCCAATCCAGCGGGAATTCGGTTTGAGCGGCCACAAAGGCATCTGCTTTTTGTTTATTCTCTCCAATTAGCTTTGCATCACGTGCTACTATTTTAACATAGTTTTGCAGCAGTTTATAGGTAGCATCTACCCTTAAATCGTAGGATTTAAGCATGTGCGTTTCGGGCATAAAACCAATTACATTATGCAATGCCGCATAACCTGTAGAGTAACGTGGCGATTCGATAAATCCGGTAATGCCAGTTTCGGGAGTTTCGCCTATCGAATTTACATAAGGAATCATCGGATAGCCTTGTTTTTCCATTCCAGCGTATAAATCTGGCACCAAGGTTTTGGTTAAATAACCCGATAAAATACTGTTTAACTTATCCTTTTGGGTAGGAATGAGGGTCATTACGTATTGATAATCTGCGCCATTGCTGGTATGCGTATCCACGAAGATTTCGGGTTTCCATGTATTAAAAATCAATTGGAATGCCGCCGAGTTCTTTGAATCTGTTTTGATAAAATCCCTGTTCAGGTCGAGGTTTTTGCTATTGCCCCTAAAACCATAGGCAACCGGGCCGTTCTGGTTGGCCCTTGATGTTCCTGATCGGTTAAAACTGCCATCAATATTATAAAGCGGAATGATACAGATCACTACATTTTTGGGGAGTTGATCTGCCTTCAACAAATCGCGGGCAAGCAGCATAGAAGCATCTATGCCCTCGGGCTCGCCAGGGTGGATCCCGTTATTGATCAACAGTACCCTCTTGTTGTTTTTCCGTACCGCAGCAGGATCAAAAACCTGATCATCCGATAAAACCAGTACGTGCAGCGGTTTACCAAAATCGGTACTTCCGTAATGCAGCAGTTTAGCTTTAGGATAGGTTTTGGCCAGCTGTTCGTAATAGGCTATTGCCGCTGTGTAGGTTGTAGTTTCGGTTTTACCGCTTAACTCGAAGGGTGTTTTTTGTGCTGCTGCCTTTATCGTAAGCAATAAAAAACAAAACACAAAGCAATTTTTCATCGGTATCAATTATAGATTAAATACGTTTTAATATACGCTTATAAAAATGAATTGTGACCTGTTAAAGCGTTTTGCGATAAGATTTAATTTTACCGAAGAAATACCTAAAACCAATGGTGTACGAGTTATAAACATCGGGAGAGTAATTTTTAAACTTACTGCTTGGATCATTATAACCGTCCAAACCCTCGCCAAAGGTAAAGTTACTCTGCGCATTGATATTGATTACGTACCGGGTGTAACCATAACCATCTTCGATATAATAATTGAAACCGAAATTGATAGGCACCAATAAGTTTAGGCTTTTATCCTCGCCTGGAAAAGGCCCGTAACCGGGATCATATGCTGCCCAGCTTGGTTTATACCGCACCACATCCGTTATGTTATTATTGATTACACCAAGGCCTAAACCCAGGTACAAGCCCCTGATATTATATAAAAACTCACTTTTATCGTAATTAACCACTTCACCAAGCATTAATTTTAGATTGGCCGATACGGAAGTATATTTATTGATAAACTGGCGGTTGTGCAGATCGGTTTCGATATCGCCGCCCTGAACCATGCCATACTGTGCCTCTAAGCCAAGCGTTACAAAGGGGGTGATATGAAAATCTAACACGCCATAGGTGGTATAACCAAAGTTACCTTCATAAACATCGGTGAAAGACCGGTTAATACCTGCACCTAAACCGTAAGAAAATTTGAAATAATTGGATTGGGCAAAAGAAAAGCTCCCTATAAAAACAAGCAGAACGGTGACGTAAATAACTTTCAACGGGTTAAAAATCATATTGTTTTTTTACAAAAATAATATGTTTATTGAATATCTATAACTTTTACCTTTGAATTATGAGCAACTACACCAACATTAACAGATCTTTAGAACAGCGATTTATAAAATATGCCAAGATAGATACCCAGTCTGACCCCACTTCGCCAACCTGCCCATCTACCGAAAAACAAAAAAACCTAGGTAAAGAATTGGTTAAAGAATTACTGGAAATTGGCGTTAATGATGCTGAAATGGATGATAATGGCTATGTTTATGGCACTATTCCTTCTACAACTGACAAAAAATTACCTGTTATCTTTTTCTGTTCACATATGGATACTTCGCCCGATTGCAGCGGAGAAAATGTTAAGCCGATTATTCATGACAAATATCAAGGGCAGGACCTCATTCTGACCGACGACCACAAAATAGTGATAAAACTGTCTGATCACAAAGACTTAAAATCCCAAATTGGGAATGATATCATCACCGCAAGCGGTACAACTTTACTTGGTGCAGATAACAAGGCCGGACTGGCCGAAATTATGGAAGCAGCAGCTTTCCTGATGAAAAACCCAGCGGTAAAACACGGAACTATTAAGGTGCTTTTTACGCCGGATGAAGAAATAGGACGGGGTGTAGATAAAGTTGATTTAGAAAAGTTGGGAGCCGATTTCGGTTATACCATTGATGGCGAAACCCTAGGCTCAATTGAAGATGAAACTTTTTCGGCCGATGGTGCCAGCCTTAGTATTTATGGCGTAAGTACGCATCCTGGTTTTGCAAAGGGAAAAATGGAAAGTGCGATAAAAATTCTGGCCGAAATTTTAGATACACTACCAAAAGATACGCTTACCCCAGAAGCTACGCATCAAAAAGAAGGCTTTATCCATCCGGTTAGCATAAGCGGCCAGGTTGAAGAAGCAGAAGCCCAATTTATTATCAGGGATTTTACAGATGAACTCTTAGTGCAGCACGGACAGTTTTTGGAAGAAACCGTAAAAAACGTGATGAAAAAATACCCCAAATCTACGTACAAGCTCGAAATAAAGGCACAATACCGCAACATGAAACAAGTATTGGATAAGCACCCCAACATTGTTCAATATGGTATTGAAGCAATAGAAAGGGCCGGAGTAGTGGCCAAACAACAAAGTATCCGTGGCGGCACAGATGGATCACGCCTATCGTACATGGGATTACCCTGCCCGAATATTTTTGCCGGCGAACATGCCTTTCACAGCAAGCAGGAATGGGTAAGTGTTCAGGATATGGAAAAAGCGGTACAAACCATAATCAATATTGCCTGCATCTGGGAAGAGCACGCATAACTCAGATTGGGCTATGCATTGATATTGAAAAGCATGGCAAGCAGAAATTAATAAAAAGATATTTCCAAAGCACAGCATAATTGTTACTTTTAACTTGAAATGATAACTCTCGAGAACGATTATATAAAAGTGAGCCTGGTGGCCAAAGGGGCTGAACTTCAAGGTTTATACAACAAAGAAACCCAGATTGAATATTTATGGAGTGCCGAACCCAAGTATTGGGGAAAACACAGCCCGGTTCTTTTCCCTATAGTTGGTTCGCTAAAAAACAATAGTTTTAATTATAAGGGCAAAAACTATGAACTGCCGAGGCATGGCTTTGCACGCGATCATGTTTTCGATATTGAAAAAACAACCCAAACAGAGGCTGTTTTTACTTTGACACAAAATACTGATTCCTTAAAAGTTTATCCCTTTCATTTCGAACTTAAACTCAGGTACAGGTTAATAGACCGGAAACTGAGCCTAACGTACGAAGTAATAAATACAGGAAATGACGAATTGCTGTTTTCGATAGGGGCACACCCAGCATTCGCAGTTCCGAATACTCCAAATACGGTTTACGGAGATTATTATCTGGCTTTTAATGCCGATGAAAAGTTAACCTATTGGAAACTGGATGATGGGTTGGTAGCTGATGAAACAGAAAACATCGAAATCAGCGGGCACAAACTGAACCTTAGGCACGATCTGTTTTATAACGATGCCCTGGTTTTTAAAACACTACAGAGCAATTGTATCAGTTTATTAAATACCAAGAATGATTTTGGCTTACATTTCCACTTCGAAGACTTCCCTTTCTTTGGCATATGGGCTGCGCCTGATGCCCCCTTTATATGTTTAGAACCCTGGTGTGGTGTGGCAGATGGCGTAAACCACGATCAGGTGTTAGCGCATAAGGAAGGTATTATTAAACTCGAAGCTGGCAAAAACTGGAAAAGGTTTTGGGAAGTGGAGTGTTTTTAAACGTCCTGATGAGCAATGATTAAGCTAAAACATTCCTTATCGTTCCGCTAAAACGGATTTTGTTGCTGAGCAAGTCATCCTGATCTTCATTCATTTCTTAATCTAGATTAAGAAAATTTTGATATCGAGGCACTACATTGCGTTTATAATAAATTTCGAATGCAATGAAAAATACACCGCATTTTGCGCAACTCTTTCTCCGGCTGGCCTTAGGCATTGGCTTTATCCTGCCGGTTATGGACCGCCTGGGCTGGTTGGGTGCCCCGGGTTCGCCAACCGTAGGCTGGGGCAGTTGGCCAATATTTATAGATTATACCCATTCCCTTATGCCGTTTTTAAATAGGCCGGCAGCAAACATTATGGGCATTTTTGCTACCCTTGCCGAATTTGTATTTGCCATATTGTTAATTATAGGTTATAAAATAAAACTGGCGGCCATAGGCACTTTCTTTCTTACGCTGGCTTTTGCACTTGCCATGCTCCTGTTTGCCAACTACAGGGCACCCTTTAATTATTCTGTTTTTGTAGTAAGTGCATCGGGTTTATTGCTGTCCACTATACCAACCTATAAATGGAGTATCGACGGTAGAAGTGCATAAAATATGCCACTAGGGTTACCGCAATAAGATATTAACATTAAACTTAGTCAGTAAACCTAATTTACCAGTGTAGTGAAAATTAATACAACAAAGGGGTATTTTTACCTTTTAATTTGATCTTAACATGTTGATAACTATCTTTATACAGTTAAAATTAAATCAACGGGACGATTTAGATTGAAACATTAAGCCTTTCACTTCGAAAGGCTTTTTTATTTAAGAAAGAAACACGTCCTTGGAAACGTGTTTCTTCCAAAAATTTAAAATGATCGGGACGATTGAGAATTAATTCAAATGATTTTGTTTAATACCCTCATACAAAGATTAGAAACATTCGCGAAAAAATCCCGTTCAGTTTTATTCATCTGAAAAACAGCAAATTATACCAAAACATCTCGTAAAATGAATAAAACCTTTTTAATTTTCACTCACCATTAAAATCTGTAAGGCACTCATTAACCATATTGTGATGTCAAACCTGCCCGCTAATTTGTCTCAACCACACCCTTTATACGAGTTTAGGTAGTGCTAACTTAGTTTAAACAAAACGAGAAAAATTATGGCAACCATGCACCCTTATTTAAACTTCGATGGCAAGGCCGAAGAAGCTTTTAATTTTTACAAATCTGTATTTGGAGGTGAATTCAGTTTCTTTTCCAAAATGGGCGATGCTCCCGAGTCAGAAAAATTAACCGAAGAAGAAAGAAACAGGGTAATGCACGTGGCCTTACCAATTAATGAACATACCATTTTAATGGCGTCTGATTGTGTTCCATCTGCAGGCCATGTACTTAAAGAGGGCAATAATATGTATATCCACCTTGCTGCCGAAAGCCGTGAGGATGCCGACCGCCTATTTAACAGCCTTTCGGCAGGCGGGACCATTGAAATGCCAATGGAAGATATGTTCTGGGGCGATTATTTTGGCAGCTTTAAAGATAAATTCGGCATCCAGTGGATGGTTAATTTTGGTAGCTACTAACCGCTTTTATACTGTATCATAAATTTGTTGTCCTAACGGGATGCCAAAGTTATGATACAGCTTCTCATTTAAATTTTAGCCAATGCAGCAACCAGATCCTTAAAACCTGGGCGTTTCTGATTATCTGGCAACAAACAGGCTGTCCTAAGTGCCGATATGGTTTCCAAAGCTGTTCCGGCAATGGGTTGAGCATGTAGTGTTAGCAAATCATCCAAAAGGTAACCATAAGCACGTACCTCGATCCGCTGCAGGGCAGCACCCAATTGGCTATCTAACTGGTTGTAAAAGCTTGCGGCCCCAAAATCGCCAAACAACGTACTGCCTTCATCATCAATAAGGGTGTTGTGCGCGTACAAGTCGCCGTGCATAATACCGGCCTCATGCAATTGTGCGGCCAAAGAGGCAATAGTTTTGGCAATACCCAGCACTTGCTGCACTGTTAACCGCCTATCTTTTGGAAAAACATCCCTGGTACAGCTGGCCAGGCTGGGTGGCAAACCCAGGTTATAAAAATGATGTGGAATAAGTTCCATTACCAAGCCCTTTTTATCTTCAGGATGCAGTGCAATCTGCCCAATCAGGTTAACCAAGCCGGGATGGAAACCTGCGGCGATATAAGCCATCATTTCATCTTCCGGTAAACCGTCACTGGTTACATCACCCTTAAAAATCTTAACGGCCACTTCTTGTATCTCATCGCTAATGGTTCGGTTTGCTTTAGATATAATGCCCGAGGCACCTTCGCCCAGTACATGGCTAATCTCTAAATCGTGCCAATTAATTGCCGAAAGTTTTTCTACCGCCGGGGTTTTGCTAAAGTTATTCCCCGAAAAGGCAATCCACGCCAGTTTTGGCATTGTAGCAATCCAGCTGGGCAACTCATGCAGTTTATTTGCCGCAATGCGCAATAAGGCTAAATTTTCACATTGGCTAAGTTTCCCTGGCAATGTAGCCAAACGGTTTCCCGATAGCATCAGTTTCTCCAGGCGTTTACATAATCCGATTTCTTCGGGCAGCTCGCCAATATTGTTATTGGTTAAAATCAACCAGCGGAGGTTGCGGTTAAGCGCCATGGCCGGTATGGTATCTATCTGATTGGATTTGAAACCTACAATATCCAAAAGCGGACAATCGGACAGTACAGCAGGCATTGTTTTAAAATGGTTTTCAGAACAAAAGAAAATCCTCAATTTGCTTAAACGCCCAAAATCTGCCGGCAAAGCTGATAATTTATTGAAAGAAAGATCCAATACCTCGAGTGTATCGGCCAGTTCAAATATTTCAAGTGGAAAATCGGTAAGGTTTTCAGATAGTTTTAATTCTACTGTTCCTTTCAGTTCGCCATTTTGCAGTTGTAACAGGGTTTGCATTATTACGCCGTTTATGATTTAATTGTGAGCGAAGATAGTGGCAATATATTTCAGTTCAATAAAAAAGAATTAGGATAGTTCTATTGTGGCCGTTACGTTTATCTGTTCCAAAAAATAATTGTCGTGCGAAATCACCAATAGCGTTCCTTCATATTCATTTATCGCCGTAGTTAAAATTTCTACGTTTTGGATATCAAGGTTGTTTGTGGGCTCATCAAGAATAATCATATCGGGTGCTTGGCTGGCAATGGTAAGCGAACAGAGCATTAAGCGCATTTTTTCTCCGCCACTCAATGCGCTACAGGGCTTGTTCCAATAAGCTTGGGTAAATAAAAAACGGTTTAGGCGGATTTTTACATCATGCTCCTGCAAAACGCCGGTATTATAATGCTGTGCCTGTTCGTAAACCGTTAATCCATCATCAATTAAGGTATAATCCTGATCAATGTATATGGATTTTATGGAGGCCTTGCTAATTGTCCCCAACTGTGGTTGCAGCTTACCTAAAATAAGCTTAATCAGTGTCGTTTTACCCGATCCGTTGGCTCCTTTAAGCGCAAGCCTCTCTCCACTAAACAGCTGAAAGCTTAGTGGCTCCTTCCAAAGCAGTTTGTTGCCATAACCAAAGTTAATTTCTTTTGCTGTAACTATGGCCTTTCCTTTATGCAGTGCCGTTTGCTCAAAGCCGATCTTCATTTTATCCATATCAGGTACAGCAGCACGCAGTTGGCTCAAAGCTGTTGCAAGATGCTCTATTTTCTCAGCGTGAACGCCTTTCACCCGCGAAGTACTTTTTTCGGCGTTGTTTTTAAAGGTATTCATTACGATAGTGGGCAAGCCAGCTTTTTCCTGTTTCTTCTTGCCCCGGGCATCGAGCTTCTGTTGCCGCGCTAACGATTCGCGCTCAACTTCTTTGGCTTTGCGGAGCGATTTTTCCTTGTGTTTCAGATCCTGATCAAAGGCAGCATTCTCAATCCTTTTTTGTGCGGTATAAAAGTCGTAGTTGCCCCCATAAACCGTTATTCCCCTTGGGCTCAGTTCGCAAACTTTATCAATCAGGTTCAGTAAGGTGCGATCGTGACTAACTACCACTAAAGTGTTTTTCGTGCTTTTAATATAATCGTAGAGCATCTTCCGGCCCGCTGCATCTAAATGATTGGTAGGTTCATCCAACAAAACCACATTGGGTTTATGCATAGTAATTCCCGCTAAGAAAACACTGGTTTTTTGTCCACCACTTAAGGTTTCCATTTGTTGGTTTAAATCCAATCCATCAAGCCGCCAATGCTGCAATGCTTCTCTGCAACGGTCTTCAATCGTCCAGTCATCATTAAGTATTTCCAGATTTTGGTCGCCAACTTCTCCCTGCAAAATTTCAGCTAAAGCTTTCAATTTATCTTCGATGCCCAATGCCTGGGCAATGGTATATCCGTTAAACTGTCCGAAAAGCTGTGGAACGTAGTATGGTGTAGCTGATGTTTTGACCACTCCGGTACTTGGCTGTAGCACACCTGCCAGAATTTTTAACAGGGTAGATTTACCAGCTCCGTTATTGCCAATCAGTGCAATTTTATCGTTTGTATTTATGGTAAGATTTAAATCGGTAAACAATAAATCTCTATTGGGATGTACGTAATTTATCCCTTGTAGCATCATCATAATTTCTTTTTAAATGGTAAATAAATACAGGACAGGGTGCCCTGCTTGTTACTTATTTGCTTAAAAGAAATTAATCTTACATGGAGTGGATGATTTTGATTCTGCTGCAAAAATAAGAAAAATTATGCAATACCTGCAAAAGAGGTGCTCCCTACGAGATCCGAACTCATGTTTAAAGCTTAGGGAACGTATTATCTGATTGACTAGCTTCACCCAGACAGGTATTGCTGAACTTTAACGTCAATTAATTTTTAAATATCGTTCAATGAACGCTTGAAGATGAGAATGCCTTAAAACTAAAAAAGCTTATCTTTCGATAAGCTTATATCTGAGTAGCCCCGAGCAGAAGATAATTTTATCAGCTTTTAATCAATTTTCTCGTAGGAATTTTGACTTTTCATTCTTGTAGGGGTTGTAGTAGGGGAAGTTGATGTGAGATTTTGTAAGATTTTATGATACCAATTGAGCGCTTAACCAGTTAGTTCTTCAGAGTATCTTCTGTAGCTTTAATGCTCATATTTAAATTTGAGTCAACCTCTGGAATTACATTTGATTTAGATAATGTATCTTCCTTTTTAATTTGACTTGATAATTTTTTAAGCCTTTTTTTCTTTATTCGTTTCAGTGATTTAGCATAAGAAAACCGTTTCGTTAATTTTTCAGGTTTATCATTAGCCTTTGAGCCGATTCCTATAATTAAACCAACAATAATAATCCATAGGAAATATTTAATATGTTTAATTTTAATGGGGAAATTATCATTACTCTGTTCAGTGTAGTGCAATGTGCTTTGTTGTGTACTATGGTTAGATGTGTTGTTGCCATTATTTTTACGTAAAAGGCTATTTTTGTACGCCAATTCTTCTTCAAGCTTTTTAAGCCTTTCTGCGTGAGATTTTAAGTTCGATTGATCTCTTAGCTGAAAATCGTATTTTCTTCTTTCTTCGGGGTTTAAAAGCACGTTATAAGCTTCGTTTATTTGCCGAAACATCTGCAAAAAATAAGGATCAACTTCGTTTTTGTCGGGATGAAATTTAATTGAAAGTTTGCGATAAGCTTTTTTAATTTCTTCCGTGCTAGCGTTTTCGCTTATCCCTAATATATCATATAAGGTATTCATGATTTCAAATAGACATAAAGTAATAAACCAATAGCTAACAACTGCCAAAACACAACCCTAAAGTTTTTATTCCAATCAATACTTTTTGCACAATCTTTACAGACTGAACGAGTTCCATAATGCGAGCTAGTGCCGAACGTTATTGTCTTGCCATAATTTACTCTCTTTGATTTCCCTGTGTGCACTTCTCGGCGAAAGTTAGCGTAAGAATTGCCACATATATAACATGAAGCCATATCTGTTATTGAATAATATGACACTTATAAAAGCTCATTGAGCTCTCTGATGATGAAAAATCTGAATAATAGCCCTTAATACGCACTACTTGACCAACTGTAACCTGAGCAACCTCATCAGACCATTTATCTGTGTTTGATGGACAATTACCGCAACTGATATCTTCAAAGGGATTATCAGAAACCCTTATTTTTATATTTGCACATCCCCAATCATTTGTGATCTTCATGATCTGACCCTCAAATTCAATCACTTTATCTTTATGTTTCATATCAAAAGCAACTTTATTTGAAGTGAATTCTCTGTAAAGGCTTTCTGATTGCAAGTATGTACTTCCTGTGTCGATTGGAGCATTATTCTTGTATTCAGCATCGTTAACTGCTGCTCCATTTGGAAATATAATTTTAAAGAAAAAAATAGTAGATACCAGTCCTATTACTATCGCTAAAAGTTTAAAAAGATTGTTGCTTTGCTTTTTTGTGTTTGGAGTTAACATAGATTTTGAGATTTGTCACCATCAGCTCCAAATGGTAGGTTATTTTAACAAACAAGCGTGGAACTAAGCCCGTCCGTTTTCAAGGCCTGCAACAGCCTACTCACAAGACAAAACAAAGCCCACGCTTTACCGTGAGCATTAGTTCTACCATCTTGTGAGTTTTTAAGAGTTGCAGTTCTGAAAACGAGATGTAGCTAACGCTATATTTTAATTACTATATATATTTCTTTTTTATTCTATAAGCATACCTTTTTGTCTGGCTAATCTCGGAATTTAAACTGAAAAGTTGTATAAAATTTTATACAGCATTAAAAATGACAAAATGTCACTGAAAGCAAAAAATGCATCTAGATGCATGTCATTTAAATGTCTTTTTTAATGGGGTGATCTCGTACAAATCTATTTTGATGGTTAAAAATGGTGTGCCATTTGATATCGAGTGCTTATGATAATAGATTTTACTATCGAAAACCTTGCTAGGCTTGGTATCAACGATGAGGATAAGATAATGTTTTTGTGGTTAGCTCATAAATCAGTTGAGGAGCCAATACTAGAATATACGGACTTTGAATTAGCTACAGCATTAAAAAAACATATTACCACTATCAACAGAGGCATCAAAAGACTGTCTAATGCGAATTTGGTGGTTCGGTCAAGATTGAACGGTATTAGGGTTATTGCTCTTAGCGAAAACGCTAACTCTCTTATTATAAATAAAAATAAGATAAATAATTTAAATTATTTATTTATAAAACAAGATAATAGCATAAGTATTAATGATTGTAAAGAAGTAGCAAAGCATATTTGTGATTGTTTCTCTTTCCTTAACACTGAAAAAATGTGTTCGTATTTAATAAGTAGGGCATCAGAAGCAAAGGAGTTTAAAAAAATAAGAACCGCAGTACAACTCAAAGCTGTATTGTATTCAGTAATTAATAAAGCATCTAAAAATGACTTAATTTCAATGGACACAGAGCTTCCCGAGCCAGAATTAGCCTTGAAGAGCATACAAAATACCATATGTATAATATGTGGGCTCGATGGCAGTCAAATAATCACAGAAGTTGAGGAAGAGCAGTGTCGCAGAATTAAACAAAGAGATAGAAACGAAAGGGTACTCAGAAAAGGAATAATAGAAAGTTACAAAGAAAAAACTATTGATATTTCTCAAAACCCGAAAGAATTACAACAAGCTTTTAATAGACGAAAATTAGTTTCTATAACTGCAGAACTACATCAAATGTATAAAAGAGGTAACCCTCCATTTTATAATCTAGTTTTGAAAGACCCACAATCAGGTATGCTGATATATGCCAGTATACTTCAGAAACACATTATAAAAATGGGGGCAAAGTTTAAAGGATATAATGGTTTAATAAAAGTAAGTGGCGAAGTTTATTATAGTTCTTACCATAAGGATACATTTGGAATAAAAAATATAATCCGTAGCATCGATGAGCTTAAACCAGTAGAATTTCTTGAAGAACAGCTCCTGGTGGACACTACACTCCTTGATCCTGATAATGCTCCTTTCTAAAAATATTTATATAATAAAATTTTACTTTTTGTAAAACTCCTTGGATATTTCGACCCAAAAAATCAAAACATGAAAAATACATACCGATTATACCCAGTAATGAGGAAAGATAAAATGCGCTCAGATGGTTCTTGCCCAATTTATCTTTTCTTACGCGTTGGTGGCACAACAGTTAAAATCCCAACTGGGAAAAATGTAATGCCAACAGAGTGGAACTCTAAGGAAAATACCGCCAAATCAAACTCTACTAAAGGAGTGGCTTTATCGGGCTTTTTAAACAAAAGAATTTCAGACTTCAATACCTACATGCTTACCGAAGAAGCAATGGGAAAGGAAATTACACTACAACTTGCCCAAAAATTCTTTGACACAACAGACAAATATGATTTTTATCAGTTTTGGGATTCACAAATTGCTTTGTGGCAGGGCGATAAGAGGTATAACACTTTGAAAACTTATCTCACAGCTTACCGCATTTTGAAAACTATCGCTCCAAAACTAAGCTTTGGGGATTTGAATTATAGTTTTCTAGAAAAGTTTGAGCATCATTTAATCACAGTAAGGAAAAACAGCGTTGGTGGTCGATTCACCAAACATAAGGTTCTAAGATGTATGATTAACCAAGCTATTGCAAAAGGTTACATGAAAGAAAATCCCTACAAAACATTCAAGTTTAAACAGCCTAAAGGAAATAGGATGTTTTTAACGATTGAAGAAATAGAAAAAATAATGAATTACAATCTCCCTGAAAAAAATAACAATTTACAACTGACAAAAGACATGTTTGAGTTTAGCTGCCAAACAGGACTTAGATTTTCAGACGTCACAGATTTGAAATATCAAAACGTAAAATATAATCCCGATAGGATTGAAATTACCATGAATAAAACTTCAAAGCCTATTGTCATTCCGTTACTTACCAAAGCAAAAGAAATACTATTTCGTTATCAGAACCTTTGTATTAAATCAAAAGACACAAAAATCTTCCCATTTATTGCTAATGCTAGTGTCAACAAGAAACTAAAGTCATTGATGACTTTGTGTGGAATTGATAAATATATATCGTTTCACTCAGCGAGGCATTCTTTCGCATCAACACATATACAAGCTGGGACCAATCTTGTGCACTTACAACAGCTTTTAGCTCATGCCAGCATATCTGACACAATGATATATGCCAAAGGTTTACAGGAAGATTTATTTACCTCAATGAATAATCTAAATAACATGTATCAAGCCAAACAAACAGGATGAGCCACTTGATTTTATTCCATGGACAATCACAGCTACATATAAAAAAACTTAAGCATGTAAAACCAATTCGGACAGTATGAAATATTTTTTAAAAAGATGGGGAAATAATAACCCTCAGCAAAAATTACAACAACTAAAGAATCATATCATCTCAATTTATATCAACAAAGACTTAATCGATTTCTTCGAAGAATTAAGTGCTAATATTTTAAAAAAGAATGAAAAAATTTATTACCTAGAATTTTGTAAAAAAATTGTTCTACAGTATAATAGAAAGCCTGATAAACTCCACTACCAAGCTTTTAAGATTGAATATGACCTTTTTTTTCAAGAAATAAAGAATGAACAATGTGCATTAAATCCGAGTATGTGGCTTGAAGCAGAATTGCGTTATTTACGATACATAGAAGGTGATAGCAAACTAAATGTTGGAGATACCTTAATACCAAACATAAACAAAGAATGGTTGACTACTCCAGAAGTGATACAGTGGTTAGGCATTAGCAAAGCTAACTTACACAGAAAAGTAGCGAGTGGATTACCAAAAACTAAAATTGGAAGGCACGTGCGTTTCGCCCCCGAAAAAGTTAGGGAGTGGATAGCTAGCCAAAATAATTGATTTTTAGCCTTTTGAAGCTCCGAAGAGCAACTAATATTCTAGGAGCTGAATAATTAAGCATTCAAATTTATAAGCTTTGTTTTAGCGACAAATTTTAGTACTAAATAGATTTACAGTAAAGTGAAGGACTATTATTAACAGGCATATAGAAATATTGTAAGTTAATGTATTTATGAGGGCAAATAATGGCCAAGGGGCTATTTGAAATAGAACTTAATGTTGGGCATAAGCTTAAGCAGAATCAATTGGTGATAAGTTTGGTTGAGTAACTTCAATCACCAAAAACCAATCGAGCAATAAAGTTTGAAGCTATTTAATTGAATAGCAGCAAGCGCCAAGTTGATTTAGAGCGATGCTAAAAGTCGCAGAATTATTAATTGTTGTTTCAGCTGCCTAATTTTCATATTAAAGATCATATCAGAAAGGAAAAAGAAGAATATAGCACAATATAACTTCCATTAAATTACTTTTTATCACTAAAAATAGAAATTAGGATTAACTCAGAATTAATTATCCCGTTTGAGTGGTGTTTTCGGTGCCGAGGCAATCAATTTCAATTTAATCCACGTAAGTTCCAAGTCTGAACTTATCGTCGCGCTCAGGCGAGATAAATTGTTTTTATTTCCACTCATTAGTGACCTTCAAGCAAGTTCTTAATGGCTTTATGGATTTATCATTATTTATCCCTAGTTTTTTAATGATTTATACATTCCCTCACTTAGCCATAATGCAGAATCTTTTTCGGCAACTATACTGTTGTATAATTTCTGATTATCCTTTGGTAATTTATCAAATTTATCCATTCCTAATTGTCTAAGTAGTCTTGAAAACCTCCTAACCTGAGAGTTGGTTCTTAAGTTGGCAAGAACTTCCTTATCAATGTTTAGGCCTTTTTCAAAATAAAATTTCCACCTATCTTCAGGCACCTGACTAAGTTGTTGCTCTGCTATTTCAACAGCATGTGCAGATGTTCCGTAAAAATTACCAATGCAAACTAATAAGTACGCCTGCATACATGCTAAAAAGGCGGGTTTAGGTATTGTCGTTCCTAAATCTGCCAAAGCTCTAACAGCAGCAGGTTCATTATAAAAATTATTAAACGCATAGTGAACCTCTACAACATTTCTTGAGGCTTTAATAAAGGTTGCTGAGCGAAGGCTTTCTGGAACAAAATCAAAACCTCCTACTTTCATCAAAGCTTGTTTTAATCCATTTGAAGCGGTCATGTTATTATCTGAAACAACATCACGATAGGCAAAACCAACGCTCCATTTATCATTCTCATTGAATTTATCCCATATTTTTGGAAGGATGACATTGTAGTTCGCTAAGGCATGCTCAATCTTCGCCCCTTCATCTTTCCTAATAGCATTTAATAAGATAAAACTTACCGTCCTAGCATAGAATAATGGAGAGTTCATTAGCATATCTATAACAGGGTCATTTGGTTTTATATTTTCAGTTAATAGCCTGTCTCTAAAATTAGTGAACTCCATCGCAATTACCATGTCTTGATGGCCAAGGACATATTTTATACTGTTTTTGATGATGTTCATTGCCGAGATAGCATCTATCTCTTCTGATGCTTTGTTTGAAGCATAATGAGATATTAATTCTAAGCTTTGTCTGAGATTTAAACTTGCAGATGAGGAAATAAGGCCAAGTTGCTCGGATAATTGAATAGCTTGATAGTCAGTCAAAACAGTTTCATACGGAGTGCTATCTGATATATCATCCCTACCTAACATTTCACCGATAAACTGCATACCCAAAGAAGCTAACGTCTCCTTGAGCCTTGACGTTGTTTTTCGCCATGCAAATTCAACAGCCATGTCATAGGCCTGCAAATCATTAAATGCAGATATTATTTGGCTTTGCTGTTTTACTGTTAAGCCACTAGCCAATGGAACAATTTGACTGATTGAGTTTAAGTTTGTTGAAATGATAAGTTCATCGGAACCTGACCATATTGCTGGTAAATTACTCATTGATAAAGTTTTTTACTGGGCCATCTTGAGATTTCATCAGCCCGAATTGAAATAGTTGTGATTCTTTAATGTTGAAATAAGTGTGGGTTCTAGCACCCCCATTTATCTCCCCTTTCTGTTCTGGTGTCAAATAATCCTTTCGAACTATTATATGATATCCAATTAATTTGCCAGAATTTGTGAAAACAGTAAGTCCATCACTGTTAAACATAGATTTTATCACTGAGGCATGATGTCTGAGCGCAACTGAATTCTCTCCTGACTTCTCAGATTCAAAAGCACGCAATAAGTCAATGATGTCTATTGGTGATGGCAAATAGATTCCTTCCGGTAATTCATTTTTTAAATTATTGATAGCATCTACGTTATCATCAACTACGCCAATCAGGTTTCCATGCCCATCTTTCAATCCCTCAGATAGAATCTTATTGAAGTAATTTATAGAAACCGTTCTTATACTTTCATCAACATTGGTGCATATAGCTTGAGCTAGGCTGTTAACCTCGTTAAGTGAGACCTCTGCAGGATCATTTAACGATAACGAAATTAGAACTCTAGCCCTAATTCCAATAAGTTCAACAGTTTTAGTACCAATATTTCTTAAATAAGCCACACTATATGCATCAAATCCCTCTGAACCTCTCTCGACCATAGTTTGGTTATATAATGAAGCTGTTGTTTCAGTAATTTCTGCACAAGTCAATCCATAGGTCAGATTTCCACCATCAGTGCTTATATATATTACCCATTCACTTGTACATAATGGAGCACAGTGTTTTATTATTTTTTTAAATGCATTTGGGCTGGCTTCTATAGAACCAATTTCAATTTTTAAATCTGGTACAGTCTCCAAAAGAGATTTTTTATTAATTATTATCACTTCTGGAAAAAGCGCTTTCCCCTCTTCATGATAATCAGAAATCATATTAATTATCTCGAAAATACCATCATTTGTAAATGGTTCATTAGGAAACTTCTCATTATACAGAAAAGCCCCAATTTGAGCTTGTACAGTATCTCTTAAGGAAATTTGAGTTGGAGCGTTCATTTATCTTAATACAGTGACTTCTTCAAAGCTAAAAAAATTAAAATAGCATATTGAAATTTTCAAAAAGAAATATTTTTCATGACTTTGATAAAAATATGTATAGATAAATGTTCAACTGTGGCTGAAAAATGACTAAATTTTATAATATAAGGGTGTTTTTATCGTCGGGACAAACCCTTTTGCCAAACTACGTATAGTTGCCGCCTTTGTGTTCAATGGAGGTGAGAAAATATTGTTTTAATCCTCACATAAGAAAAAAGAGCGACAAGTCTATATTTGACAATGTCGCTCAGATTAATGTTCATATATATGGCCCTACGGATTAATTGCCCTTATTATTTCTTGAGTTGAGATTTCTTCTAGAATACTCATCAGCTCTGTTTCAAAATTTAATATTGACATATCATCACTTGCAATCCACTTTATAGCTTCTTGTTTGGGTGATATACCATTTTCTTTCAAGTATGCTTCGTAATCTTTTTTTCTAACGCCTTTACCTTTATCCTCTGCATCAACAAGAAAAGCATATTCGGTATTATGTTTTACGAAATTTCTAAATCCATATCTCAAGAACCTATTATATGTGCTAATCAGATTACTATCTGTTGAAGAGATTGACTTAGGTATAAATATTATAGGCTTACCATTAAAAACCGGCAATTCATATTTGCCTTTCACCCAACTTGCTTTAGAGGAGTCGAAAATGCTTGATACTTTTACTAAAGTAGTAGGTATTCCATATTTCGCGCATTGTTCCTGAGTATACATAATTAATTGAGGCTTAATAATGCTTACAACAATGTCTGAAATCCTATCAGGTCCAATTTGGGGAATTCCAAAGTAAAGTGTGTTGTATGAAAATTGACCAGTTTTCAATGAGTTTACCACAGATTCTGTATTTTCTTTTATCAAATCCTGTAACACAGAACCGACAGAGTTTCCATGCGGTTTTTTTGTAGAGTATCCAAGCCTAGTTGCATTACATTCGTGCAGGCCTTTAAGAAGCATTTTAGATTCATTGCTCCTCTTAAATAATGCGCTGTGAAAGAATGTATCTAAAAAAGAGTCTAACGATGCTTTCATTTGGGAAGTGAGAGGCGTTTTTAATTTTAAGACCTTATTGTAGTCGACAAAAATCAAATTGTCTTCCTCTAGTTTTACGTCAAGAAAATCGACATCAGCTTGTGACAAACCTAGCTTGTCCAATGCAAAATGAGTTATAATAGTAGTTTTCATTTAAAAGAAGTTTAATTGCTTATATATTAAACTTAGATTTTTCGCTTTCTCCATCACCTCCTTGAGGCTATGGATTATAAATAGTTTATGATTCATGACATAACTATTTCAAATACTATGCCACAATTGCAAACTGGTTTATTATACTTTGCAATGTTTATTTAACAAACATATTGTTTTTGTCGTTAAACTACTTACCTTTGCAGTACCGTATTAGGATTCAATAATGGACTTTAAAACTGCATTAGTAAAGCATATTGGCTCTAAAATCAAGGATGAACGTCTAAAAATCGGACTTAATCAAAATGATTTAGGTGAAAAAATTGGTTTGACTCGGACATCAATTTCCAACATTGAGGCTGGAAGGCAGCAGCCAACTTTAGATATTTTGTATCAAATTTGCTATAATTTAGGAAAGGAGATACATTTTTTCCTACCTACGTATAACGATGTCAGTTCGCTAATTACAACACCTGAGAATACAACTATTGATAAGCTGAAAACAAATAGGCTTTCTGATAGTTCTATAAACACAGTCAAAGACATATTAAATAAATATAAATTATAATAGCATGAGATATATTGAGGAAAAAGCAGAAGATTTATTAAATAAACTCAGATTTAATAAACTGCCTATCGATCCCGAATTATGTGCTAAAAAACTTAATATAAGGGTTGAGGACTCTGAACTTGATGACGACATATCTGGAATATTCGTTGTTGAAGGGGATGAAAGCTATATAATATATAACAGATTCGAAAGCTCTGTAAGACAGCGATTTACAATCGCTCATGAACTTGGTCATTTTATTTTACATAAAAGTTCTGGGGTGTTTGTTGATAGAAAACCTAAAGCACTCTATAGGAATTCCGCTTCAACTACGGGGGAAGTGTTGAAAGAAAGAGAAGCGAATGCTTTTGCCGCTGCTTTATTAATGCCAAAAAGTCTTATTGATAAAGAAATCAAGAAAATTACTGACACTGAAGAAATAGTTGACAAGTTGGCAGACTTATTTGTTGTTAGTAAATCGGCAATGAGCTTCAGGTTGTCGAATTTGGGATATGAATTCTGGTAGGTTTTACTTTGGAGGCCAGATCATTTTCTATTCGATCGTCATTAGAAATGATTAATTACCGATAAACTAATAGTTATAAACAAACCCATATGAACTCTGCAATTAACATAGCAAATTATTTTCTTAAAAAATCTTTTGAAGATGGCATAGATATGAGCCCAATGAAGCTAATTAAATTAGTTTATATCGCTCATGGTTGGTATCTGGGCTTATTTAACTCAGAGTTAATATCAGAACCAACGCAAGCTTGGAAGTATGGCCCAGTTGTTTCATCCGTTTACCAATGGTTTAAAAAATACAAGACCGAAAGGATTTCAAATATTGATTTTCCTAATGAAAACTCAAAAAGCGAATATTATGCCTTGTCCAAAGATTTAGAAATAACGGCATTTTTAGATAAAATTTGGGAGGTTTATAAAAATTATTCGGGAGGACAATTATCTGATCTTACCCACCAACCAAATACACCTTGGTCTAAGACATGGAATGAAAATGGAGGAAGCTTAACATATGGAGCCATTATTCCAAATGAAATGATTAAAGCTCATTATAAGGAAAAGTTCAATCTATAACTAAATATCTCTAGACGTGCCTCAATCCGAACTTCTTGACAAGATAGTTGCGCCAGCAAATATTCCTAGCTCAGATAAAGTTTCCAATGCAAAGGAAGAAAAGGAGTTATTCGACATTACTTCAGAAACCGCTAAATCAAAGCACACAAAGAATTTAACAATATTGTCGATTTGGGTTTTAGGAACAGCAGGACTCCTTTTGCTTTTGATTAGGATTTACCATTTTCTAACTCCAACTTGCTGGCAATGGCTGAATGATTCTCAAATACAGACGCTCGATAAGCTTTTATTTAGCGGAACTTTAGGGAGTATTTTAGGTAAATATAGCGGGTCGATTTTCTCCAAAGAAAAATAATGACTCATTCTGAGCCAATTAATTGTAAAGGGTCGGATTCCAACCACAGCGATGAGAATATTTTCAAAATAAAAGCTTAGCAATAAACAGATCGGAAGACCTCTAAAAAAGGGGAAGTTATAGGGGAAGTAATTATGAAGTTTCATGATTCATTGTGAGCCGAAATGATATTCAGTCAGAATAAAAAACACTTGAATTAAGCAGTTGAGTTTGTCTTTCTGCAAAGATTAAAGCTTCTAATAAACAAAAAAGCATCAACCATTTTCATGATTGATGCTAAGTAAGTAGCCCCGAGCAGAATCGAACTGCTATCTAAAGTTTAGGAAACTTCTATTCTATCCGTTGAACTACGGGGCCAATTTATTTTTGGTACTGCTACCAATTGTGGGGCAAATATAACAAAAGTTTTTAGCTGTAAAAACGAATGTGTACTACCGAAATTAAGTTAGTGAATTGAATAGAGGTTTTATCGCCAATTCACAATTAATTGAACAAACTAGAAACACAAAAGTGCCATAGGGATTACCTTATAGCACTTTTGGATATTTTTAACATAATTACCGGATTGTACTGCCTTCTTTGAACTGATCAACCGGGGCTACAAAAGTAAGCTTACCAGTTGCATCCTCCGCCATGAGTATCATACCTTGCGATAAAATGCCTTTGATCTCCCGCGGTGCCAGGTTAACAATTATACTTACCTGTTTACCTACAATATCTTCAGGCATGTAATATTCGGCGATTCCCGAAACCACAGTACGTTCATCGATACCGGTATTAACCGTTAACTTTAACAGTTTCTTGGTTTTTTCTACCTTTTCGGCAGCAACAATGGTGGCTACACGGATATCGATAGCAGAAAAATCATCAAACTGGATATTATCTTTAGCTGGGGTAGCTACAACCGTGCTCGCAGCGTTGCTGGCTTTGCTCTGGTTCAGTTTCTCAATCTGGAAATCGATTTCGGCATCCTCTATTTTTTCGAACAGCAGCGCAGCCTCACCAATTTGGTGACCGCGTTTTAATAAATTAACACCTCCTGCATCTTCCCAATCATGGCCGCCATTTATCAGCATTTTCATCAGCTTCTCGGCGGTGAATGGTAAAAAGGGTTCGATCAGGATCTGGATATTTGCTGCAATTTGAAGTGCAATGTGCAATATAGTCCTTACCCGGTCTTCATCGGTCTTAATCAACTTCCAAGGCTCCGTTTCAGCCAGGTATTTATTCCCTAAGCGGGCAACATTCATTACTTCTGCCAAAGCCTCCCTAAAGCGGTAATTTTCGATAGAAGCTGATATTTTTGCCGGATATTCTGCCAGTTCATCTATCACCGCCTGATCTACCGGTGTAATATCCATGCAGGTAGGAACCGTGCCGTCAAAATACTTATGGGTAAGTACCACCACACGGTTAACAAAGTTACCCAATATGGCTACCAGCTCGTTGTTGTTTCTAGCCTGAAAATCTTTCCAGGTAAAGTCGTTATCTTTTGTTTCGGGCGCAGTGGCCGTTAATACATAACGCAGTACATCCTGCTTGCCTTCAAACTCCCTTAAGTATTCGTTAAGCCAAACAGCCCAGTTTTTAGAAGTCGATATTTTCTGTCCTTCCAGGTTCAAGAATTCGTTGGCCGGAACATTGTCGGCCAAAGTGTATTCTCCATGTGCCATTAGCATTGCAGGGAAAATAATGCAGTGGAAAACGATGTTATCTTTCCCTATAAAGTGAACCAGTTTGGTTTCGTCGCTTTTCCAGTACTCCTCCCAACCGCATTTATCGTTTTCGTAACTGCTAATGTAGTATTCTTCTGCCTTAGGGTTCCACACATCAAGCTTAGCATAATTACAAAGCTCTTTAGTGGCCGAAATATAGCCGATAGGGGCATCGAACCAAACGTACAGTACTTTACCCTCGGCATCACGCAGGGGCACGCGTACGCCCCAATCTAAATCGCGGGTCATTGCCCTTGGCTGCAAACCGGCATTTAGCCAGCTTTGGCATTGGCCGTAAACATTCGGGCGCCATTCTTTATGGCTTTCTATATATGATCTTAACCGGTCTTCATACTGATCTAATGGCAGGAACCAGTTTTTGGTTTCTTTTAAAATCGGTTTATCACCAGAAAGCGTAGACTTTGGATTGATCAGATCTGTTGCATTGAGGGTAGAACCACAATTTTCGCACTGATCGCCGTAAGCATTTTCGTTACCGCATTTTGGGCAGGTACCTGTAATGTAACGGTCGGCCAGAAACTGCTTTGCGGTTGCATCGTAATATTGCTCGGTAACCTCTTCGGTAAAAACTCCTTTTTTATATAAAGTTTCAAAGAAATCGGCTGCAGTTTGGTGGTGCGTAAGCGATGATGTACGGTGATAAATATCGAATGATACCCCAAACTCTTTAAAAGAATCGCCAATAATTTTATGGTATTTATCTACTACCTCTTGCGGGGTAATCCCTTCTCTTTTGGCTTTTAAAGTAATTGGAACGCCGTTTTCGTCAGATCCGCAGATGAACTTGACGTCGCGTTTATTCGACCTCAAGTAACGGGCATAAATATCAGCAGGGATATAAACACCAGCAAGGTGCCCAATATGAACCGGTCCATTGGTATATGGAAGCGCCGCAGTTACGGTATATCTTTTTATTTTACTATTATCCAAAACAATTTTTATTAATTTGGCAAAGATAAGTGTTTTGAAGATGATTAAGCAGCCCCCGTATTTAAAAAAAGGAGATAAGATTGCCCTGGTTTGCCCGGCGAAGAAATTGCCCAAACCAATTGACCACGCCATTGCGCTTTTGGAACAATGGGGCCTAGAGGTTATTATCGGCGATAGCGTATACGCCAGCCACCACCAGTTTGCCGGAACAGACAAACTGAGAACAAAAGATATCCAAAAATTTTTAGACGATCCGGATATAAAAGCCATTATTTCGGGCAGGGGTGGTTATGGGGCCATCCGCATAATTGATGAGCTTGATTTTACAGCGTTTAACCAAAACCCTAAGTGGTTTGTTGGCTTTAGCGATATTACCGTGCTTCTTTCGCATATTATAGCCCAAAGCCAAACACAGTGCCTGCACGCGCAGATGCCTTATACCTTTGATGATTCGACCGAAGAGGCATTAAGCTCTTTACGCAAAGCCTTATTTGGAGAAAAACAGGAATATACTTACCAAAGCACATTTAAAAATAGGACAGGTGAGGCCAGCGGCATTCTAATTGGTGGTAATTTAACACTATTGGCCATGCTGCAAGGCTCGGTTTCTGAAATGGATTTTACCAATAAAATTCTTTTTCTGGAGGATGTTGGCGAACATGAATACAGTATAGACCGGATGTTGCGGATGTTAAAAAGGGCAGGAAAACTAAAAAATTTAAAGGCCTTGATTGTGGGCGCATTTAATGAAATAACTGAAGAAAAAATTTCTTTCGGTCAAACTGCCGATGAGGTAATATGGGATATTGTTAAAGAATACGATTACCCAGTTTGCTTTAATTTTCCAACGGGGCATATCGAAAACAATCTTTGCATGACATTAGGTGCAGAAGTAACATTAAAAGTAGAAACAAATAACGTTCAGTTTAAATATTTATAAGATGGCGATTTTAGATAATTTAGGAAAATACCGCAATACAGGTTTATTGCTTTTACGCATTGGCATAGGTGTAATGTTTATCATTCACGGTTTCCCCAAACTTGCAGGCGGACCAGATGGCTGGACAGGCCTCGGTGGAAGCATGAAAGTAATTGGCATTAACTTTTTACCCATATTTTGGGGTTTTATGGCCGCCGCTACCGAAACTTTTGGCGGTTTCTTATTAATTGTGGGTTTATTTTACCGTCCGGCCTGCATTTTGCTGGTTTTTACGATGATTGTTGCCGCTTTGGTACATTTTTCAAAAGGCGATGGTTTAGCCGGCGCCAGTCATGCCATAGAACTGGGAATTGTATTTTTTAGTTTGATTTTTATCGGACCTGGAAAATACAGTGTGGATAAGAAATAATGCTCTAGCAGGCCTTTAAATACTACTTTCTATTTCCATATTAAAAGGAATAGCTGAAATATCGTTAAGCTTTTTTCAGCATTTAATGTATAAAACTAAAAAGATCCATCGATAATATCAATGGATCTTTTTGTCATTAATAGATTATTGTAATCTTATCTTCTCAAGGTTACAAAAAACTTGCTAAAATTAGGGTTAGGATTAACGGTACCATTGCTTAATAAATCAATAAATACGGTACGCTGGTCTCCAACAGTTGGTAAGCTGTTCGCGATCACACTTAGCCTAATGTATGCTGATGATGTATTAGGCTGAATAGTTACTTTTCTAATTCCGGCAGGAATGAAAGCGTAATGCGTGCCTTCAACCGCTGTACTGGTGCTTCTCACGGCAAAGTTAACATCAATTGGCGATGCACTTTGCGGGCCAACAAGCTGAACCAAAACGCTATCTGTGCCCCTGGTATTTAAAAATACAGTTCTTGTAGAGTCGGTTTGTGTACCGGCAGCAGTAGAAACACCTTTGGCGGTAAGTACCGTTGATGCCTGACCAAGTGTAAAATTCTTTACTTCCACCACTGTTGGTCCTTTATAAATTAAGGCCGTTTCTGCTTTCTCAGGAAGGCACCCTACTAATATTGTTCCTAGAACAAATGCGCAAATAGGGTAAATCATATATTTTTTTAACATAACTTTCTTTTAATAATTTGGATTTTGTGGCAATGCCGGATTTAAAGAAATTTCGCCTGTAGGTATTGGTGCAAGCAATCTATAATCAGTATAAAGCACTGGTAAAGCAGAACTGGCCTGAGCCGGCTTGGTAATGGTTTTGCCTAAACGCTTAAGATCAAACCACCTGTGGCCTTCAAAGAACAATTCTCTTCTTCTTTCATCCTGGATATAATCAACAATTGCTGAGGTTATAGGAACGCCAACAACTGTAGCATTACGGTTGCTGCGCAGCTGAACAACAAGTGCTGCAGCTTCAGGGTAAAGCCCTTGATTAGCCAATGCCTCTGCTTTCATTAATAAAACATCTGCATAACGCATAACTTTTACGTTATCGGTATAAGCACCGTTAGAGCCTGGATACTTGTTGGCCCAGCGGAAAATCGTTGCGTTAGTTGATGTTCTCGCATTAAAAAGCAATGCTTTTCTATCATCAGCGGTTTCAATCAACGCGTTAAGCTCATTTGATACGGTTTGACCGGCAAAAGTAGCTAGGTTACTGGCATTGGTACCAGTTGGCTGTGTGTAGGTAAATAAACCATCGTTACTTCCAGTAACACCAACTACCTCAACAGATTGCACGTAGTTTATTTCAAATAATGATTCTGGATGCGGAACCTTTTTAAAGTCGTTGGCAGCATTTCCAGCTCCAGATAGTTTGGCAAAAGCAATGGTTGTTGCAAGTGCTTTATCAAACTCCTGAACTGCGGCTGCATCTTTTCCTCCCCAATAGAGGTATACTTTGCCCAAAAGTGCGTGCGCAAAACTTTCGGTAATTCTGTAAGGATTGGTTGGAACTGAAGCACCTAAGCTAGCAAATGTGGTAATTGAAGTCTGCAGATCTTTTTCAATACTGGTATATACCTCTAAAACCGTGGAACGTGGTTTTAAATCAGCTTCTCCTACCTGCTTTGTTGGTAATAACCTTAATACCGCACTCTTATTAAAGTTAGCATTTGTTCCTGTGGTTGGAATCCGGTTTGGCTCATAGCCATAAATCCGGGCAATATCAAAATAAATTAATCCTCTTAGCGCATAAGCTTCTGCTTTTACCCTGGTTTGTAAGGTTACTTTCGCTGTTGGTACACTTGTTAAACCATCAATACCTGCAATAATATTATTCAGTTCATTAATTGCTGCATAAGCATTTCCCCAAATATTATAATGCGCATTTCTGTTATTTAGATTCTGTCCATCATACCTACTTCCCGAAACAGCTGTTGCCGTAAATATATTATCGGCTAAAGCATCGCCCATTAAAGCCATGTCTCTACCGTAATATCCATAAGCCTGTAATCTATCATAAACAGAAATTAACAAAGTTTGGTATCCATCCACATCTTGTAACGCAACTTCGGGTGTAACTTGGTTCTGCGGATTGATCTCTACAATTTTCTTGCATGATGCTGTCGTAATTAACATTACCGCAACAACATATATATATAGTTTATTTTTCATTTCTATTTTTTTAAAATTGAACGCTTATACCACCAGAAATTGTTCTTGGATTAGGATAGAAATTCAAGTTTTGGCCTGTGTTTTCCGGATCATCTCCTCTGTAATTTGTAAAAGTCAATAGATTTAAACCTTGAAGACTAAGTGTAACGTTTGGTATCTTAACTTTTCTAGTAATTTTCTCTGGTATCCTATAGCTTAAGTTGGCTTGTTTTAATCGGATATAAGATGCCTTTTCAACAAATCTGCTCGAGAAATTCAATGTATTTGCCGATCCTGGTTCAACACGTCCTTCATATGGTCTTGGAACAGCGGTTAACTGGCCAGGTGTAGTCCATCTGTCCAATTGCGATACCAATTGGTTATTGGCTATACTACCTCCTTGCTCAATATATTGGCCAGCCTGTATAAATGCAGATTTACCGTATTCATATTGGAATAAGAAATCTAACGAGAAGCCTTTGTAGCTTAGGTTATTCGTTAAACCTCCATAAAAATCAGGATTTTGGTCACCGATAAAAAATCTATCTGCATTGGTTGGGTTATAGGTGATATTGTTGTTGATATCATAAAACATTGCCCTTCCATCAGCCGGGTTAACACCTGCATATTTAAAAGTGTAAATCTGCGATAATGGCATGCCTACAGTATATACAAAATCCTGGATATTAGTTAAACCATTGTTCAATTTTAACAGTTTATTTCTGTTAAAGGCAATGTTAAAATTAGTTGTCCATCTAAAATCACCCTCTAAGTTCACCGTATTTAAATCAAACTCAATACCTTCTGTTCTAGCTTCTCCGGCATTTTCGTTAATCGATCCGAAACCAGAGTCGCCGGGTAATGTTCTGGCCAAGATCAGATCAGAATTTGTTTTGCGGTAAATATCAAATGATAGGGTAATTCTGTTTTTCAACAAACCTAAGTCTAAACCAAAGTTTAACTGCTTTGATACCTCCCAGGTAAGATCTGGATTAGGCAATTGAGTAGGTCTTAAACCTCCAGCCAAGCCAGGGTTACCATATTGACCCCCGTTTCCATAAAGTGCTAACGAGCCAAAGTTATCAAGTGGCTGTACACCGGTTTCGCCATAACTTGCTCTAAGCTTTAAATCGCTTACAAAAGTTAAGCCTTTCATAAATTCTTCATCAATAATTCTCCATCCACCAGATACACCATAAAACAGACCGAATTTCTTGTTATCTCCAAATCTCGAAGATCCATCATACCTCAAGTTGGTAGAGAACAGGTATTTCCCTTTGTAATCATATTTCAAATTACCCAGAACACCTGCCGATCTGTAACCTGTAAATGTTGAAGTTGTACCTGTAGGTGTAGAAGCATTACTTAATAAGCTAAGCAATGGACTGGCGAAACCTTGAGCAGTAGCGGTTAAGATAGTACCTGTAACCTCTCTAAATTCAAAACCACCAAGTGCACTGAAATTGTGGTCGCCCAGCGTTTTATTATAATTTAAGGTTCCCGTTGTGGTATAGTTGATATTCCTTCTGAATACCTCACTGCCCGAACCTACTGTTGCTGCCGCTGTAGATAATGTAGCTGGCCTGTAATTTAAATCGTTTACGTCAGAAAAATCGATACCTGCAAATGCCTTAGCCGTTAAGCCAGGTATTATTTTATAGGTTAAGGCCAAATTACTTACCGTTTGAAAAGTACCTGCTTTTCTAATCTCCTGTTTTAAGTTTTGAACTGAATTCTGATTGTTTGTTCCTACAAAAGTTGTATTAAATGTACCATCGGGATTATATACCTTGTTAACAGGCGCGGTTAGCAATACGCCGGTAAATGGTGTATTGGTAAAGAAACCTGCATTGGTACTTGGACCAAGGGCTTTATTGCCCGCTAAACTTAATGATGCAGAGATAGAAAATTTATCTGAAACAGCATGATCCAAGTTAGCCCTAAATGTTCCTCTTTTAAAGTTAGATGATAAGATTGTACCATCATTATTATTAAAAGAGCCAGAAATAAAGAATTTCGTTTTTTGATCTCCTCCAGAAACTGACAAATCGTACTGGCTGTTTTTACCAGTTTGAGAAACGGCATCAATCCAGTTGTAGTTATCAATTACAGCCGGAACACCACCTGGAAATGTAGAAGCAGCAGCATCTGCAGCTCCTTGAGCAGCAGATAAACCTTGTCTAACTGATCTGTTAACAAAAGATTCTACACGCAACTGGTACCAGGTAGCTGCATCCAGCAACTCGTAAGGATTGTACTGTTTTGCATTACCAAATTGGGCAGATGCCCTGATTACAGATTGACCAGACTTACCTTTTTTCGTGGTAATTAATACAACTCCATTAGCCGCCAACGAACCGTAAATAGCCGCAGAAGCTCCATCCTTTAATATTTCGATTGATTCGATATCGTTTGGATTAATTGAAGCCAATGAGTTAACAGAAGTTTGACCTGATACACCTCCCGAGCTCATTTGAACACCATCAACAATATATAAGGGTTGCGTAGGGCCGTTAATGGTAGCAACACCCCTAATATTCACAGATATACCACCGCCTGGCTGTCCACTTGTTGAGTTTACCTGAACACCAGCAGCTCTTCCCTGCAAAGCCTTATCAAACGATTGGATAGGCTGATCTCTAAAAGCATCTCCTTTAATCTGAGAAATAGATCCGGTTACCTCTCTTTTTTTCTGCACACCGTAACCGGTAATCACCACTTCACCCAATACTTTAGGGTCAGGCGCTAAAGAGGTATTTACCACAGCACCCCTAATAGATAATGATTGAGTAATGTAGCCAATAGAGCTGAACTCTAATGTTGTGGCTGATGTAGGAATAGATAAGGAATACTTTCCATCGGCCCCAGTAGAGGCTCCTATGTTGGTTCCTTTCACCTTTACGCTAGCACCGGAAAGTGGCAGGCCATCATCACTTGATACAACTGTACCGGTGATTGTTCGATTTTGCGCCATTGCACCTGTGGCAATGAACAGCAATATGAACAAACTCTGTAGAAGTTTTTTCATAAAAAAATAGTTTAGTTTTTGGTTAATAATATCCCAATATAAAACTTAGTATTCTGTAATGCAAATTTTACAGACCAAAAAAACAACAACCAAAAATTTCTTAAAAAGAAAAAAAGCAGAATAATTGATTAGCATTTAACTCTACAGAAGTTAAATGGATAAAAAGACATAGAAACCCAATAGTAAACCAGGAAAATTTCTACAAAAAAAATACAATTACATTAAAATAAGGTTAGAAAAAGAGTATTAATATTTATTAAACATCAAAGTAGCACCTAATATTCAGGAAAGAAGATTAATACTGTCGGTAATAAATAAAAAAAGGGGCTGTTTTTTTGAAACAGCCCCTTTTATGAGTTTATTTAGCAAATAAACTATCTAGTGCCTTTATATTTAGCCACTAATGAATAAACCCTTTTAGATCCAGTTTGATTCCAATCGAAATTCAATGTGAAGGTTTTGGTTGCAGGATCATATTTATTAATTGATCCAGGAATGATTGCAAGTGTAGCATTTCCAATTGCTTTCATTGTAACCAAATTGGTAGCTGGATCAACAGTAGCTTGAAGATTATCTATACCAGCAACATTAGAAGTACCACCAGCCCATCTCAAATTACCGATCTGAACTGTATTGGCACTTATTGTAGTAAAGGTTAAATCAGGGTTAGAAGCCGTACTACCATTTAATGCATCACCAACAGTTGGTGTTGTAGGACTGCTGTAACGCTGAACGAAACTACCGGCTTGAGGGGTATAAATACCATCATATTTGTTTTTAGCCGCTAATGCTAAGATTATTGTACCAAAATTACCGCTGATTACACCAGTTGATGCAGAAACAATTTTTAAAGGCAACGCATATGACGCTGAAAAATCAAATTGATCTGGTTTAACGGTGATGGTTAAATTTGCTACTCTCTGCCCTTTAGGAATCACTAAATCCGTAGTTGAAAAACTATAAAGACTAGTTGGCATATCGGTATAGTGTGCAGCATTTTCAGTATTATATTTTGCCAAGGCAGCAGGGTCTAAACCTACTTTAACCCTGATATCTTCTGGCGCTACATCAGCTCCAGAATAACTTACCTGAACAACTGTAGTTGCAGAAGCAGCGATATCAAATGACTTTACATATAATGCATAGGTGCTAGATGTTCCAGACCCTATAAAATCAGGGTTTAAGAACTCTACTATGTTTTTAGTTGCTCCAGGTGCATCAGGACCGATTATAGAATCGTCCTTTAGGCAGGAACTGAATCCTGTTGCAATTAATCCAAGGATTAATAGATTTATAACTTTTTTCATGTCTTTACTTAATTATATATTAAATAATACTGGGATTATTTAGCCCAAAAGATTTTACTTGAGTATACATTTACTGCAGGAACATTCGATGCATTGTATTTAAACTCATTTGCTGGATATTGAACACGTGTTGGCAATTTATCAGCAGCTGTAGATTGAGAAACAATAGATACAAATGATGTAAGTCTATTTGGAGTTGGTGAAACAACAATGGTTGGATAACCTGTTCTCCTGTACTCATTCCAAGCCTCATGCCCAAAAAGCATATTGAAAGCGATATACTTCTGAGTAATGATGGCTTCAAGTTTTTGCGCATCAGTTGTTGCTACAGCAAAGTTAGCCAAAGGGTTTGCAGTATTTGTAGTTCTGTAGGTTGTTGCATCAGCAACAGCGTCCTTTCCAGCATTTACAGCACCTGTATTATCTTTATAAAGATATCTAAAGGCTGCGTTTTCACCCAAATCAAAGTTAGTAGCAGCTGATCCAGCAAGTAAACCTTTAACATTAGCCTCAGCTTGTAAAAAATAACTTTCAGCAGCTAGCATAATTGGTTGGCCTGCATCAGGACCTTTTAAAATACCTATTTTCTCGTAGGTGGTAGCACTCGAACCTCTAAACCAAGAACTTGGCGCTAAACCTCTACCTGCATCAGCTTGTTGATAGCCTAGTTGGTTGGTCGGAACAGAAAGACCAGTTTGGTAAGTTACACCTGCCCTTGCTGGATCAGATATTTTAGTTCCGTTGTAAAAGGTTAACATCCAGCTGGTAACAGCATAATTACTAGCTGCACCTACAGCAGTTCCAGCAGCATTATAAGCCCAAGCATTCCAAAAAGGGTTTTGCTTATTCTCCACTTTAGTGTAGCCAGGCTGAACAATTGCATCATCAGTAATAAAGCCTACTGCAGAATCAAAAGTGGTATTGCTAAAAGTTACCTTACCCTGTCCTTTAATCACTAATTTCAGTTTTAAAGTTTGAGCAAAGGCAGCCCACTTGCCTAAGTTACCTGCAAAAAGAGGATCAGCAGTAACAAATAATTTAGAACCAGCTCCAGTTCCAGCAGCCTTGAATGTAGCAATCGATTGATCCAAAAGGTCTACTAAACTTTTATAGATATCTGTAGCTTTATCGTATTTAGGTTGCAATTTTGTATCACCTTGTAATGCTTCAGTATATGGTATATCATTATAAGTATCTACCAATAAAGAATAGTTATATGCTTTAAGCACTTTAGCAGCAGCATTAAATTCTTTAAAACTTGCATTACCTTCACTGTTTGCGATTACGTACTGAACGTCAGTTAATACATCATAAGTAGTAGCCCAGTTACCAGCAAAATCTCCAGTTGTCCAGTTGTAAGAAATAATACCTGCCCAACCACTTACACCGCCACCATTTGCGAAATAACCAACTTGTTGGCCGCCCATAAAGTTATATCTCTCTAAGCTATTAGCTGTGGCTACAATTGAATTGGGCAAAACTAAATCTACCGTCGCAACAGTAACTGAATTGGGATTGGTGTTGATATCTAAATCTTTTTTACAAGAATAAAGAGATACCAACATCGAAAATCCGAATATATATTTAAAAATACTTTTCATGTCTTTATTATTATAGGGTTAATGTTAAAGTAGCTCCATAATATCTTGATGGTGGAGTTTGGTTAAGGTTTGTTAAACCAATAGCATTACCACTGCTCGATCCGTTACCATCACTATACTCTGGATCTGTATATACGTTAGTTTTAGGTAAGAAGATGAATAAGTTTCTACCTTGAACACTAATTCTTGCTCTTTTGATAACTTTTGATTTCGCTAAGAAAGCTGTAGGAACATCGTAAGATAACGCTAACTCTCTGATTTTCCAGAACGCACCAGATGTTACATAGTTTTCGTTAATACCAGTTCTTGGTCCTGCGATAGTCCAGTAACCTGGTCCACCATCACGAACAGTAATATTGGTGTTCGGTACGTAAGTGTTAGTTGCAGGATCTAAATAAGATGAATTAGGGATAACGAAACGATCACGGTTGTATGCTGCTGAATTAATACCAGCACCACTGAAATCAAAAGTACCACCTGCTGCGTTATAAATTACGTTACCACCACGGTATTCGCCCGATCCATATAGCGTAAAGCCTTTGTATGCCACATTAACGTTTACACCTAAAATGTGTTTTGCATTTGCTTGGCCTAATATAGTGATACCAGAAGTTGCTGAAGGATAACCGGTAATTCTATCAACAATGATTCTTCCTTGGCTATCACGTACGTGAGTACTACCTTGGATTACAGGAAACTGTTGGCCAGCAATTGCGTAAGAACCTACAGTACCACCATAAGCACCTAATGTTAATTGACTTAAGTCAGCACTAATGAAATCAACTGAGTTATCGTAGTAAGCATAAGTACTTCCTAATGAAATTTCCCAATCAGTAGTTCTTAAAGGAACCACAGTTAAACCTGCTTCAATACCTTTACTTGTAGTTTGTCCGGCATTAACTAAATAATTTGTATATCCAGTAGTGCTCGAAACTCCAGTTGGAACTGTCTGATCTTTGGTTTTAGTATTATAATAACTTGCAGTTAAGTTAATACGGCTTTTGAAGAAACTAGTCTCAATACCATACTCAAATCCTGAAGTAATCTCTGGTTTTAGATCTCTAGAGATTAAAGTATTTCCAACAGAAAGACCTCCTAAACCATTATAAGGATAACCAGCACCTTGACCAAACGTAGGTACCAAACTATATGCACCAATGTTAACCTGACCAACTTTAGACCAACCACCTCTTAATTTAATGAAGTCGATTTCTTTAATATCTTTAATTGCTTCGATTGCATCAGAAGCTACAAAAGATAAAGTTGCACTAGGGTAGAAGAATGAACGGTTTTCTGGAGATAAAATAGAAACCCAGTCATTACGTCCTGATAAACTCAAGAATAAATAATCTTTGAAAGCGATATCAATTTTACCTGTTAAACCATAAGAACGGGTTAAAGTATTATTTTCGTTCGCTGTCGGATTACTTGTACTGTTACCTAAGTTAAATACACCAGCAGTAACCAAACCATTAACTGCAGCAGTTGTGGTTTTTGTTTGTCTCTGAATTAATTGTCCTAAAACAGTGAAATCAAATTTAAAGTCATCAACTTTTTTCTGTGCATGACCAATGAAATCACCAACAATATTCGTTTCGTAGTTCAAGTTATCACTTACACCACCAAGGATATCTTGTTGTTTGTACTCACTAGAACCAGAAATAGATTTTGTATAATCGCTATATTTAAAGATATCCGAATAATTTTTAGAAGATTGGTTTTGAGTAGTTAAACCAATACGGCCTGTAAAATCTAACCATTCTAATGGCTTGTATTTCAATTCGGCATTTCCCAAGAAATAATCGTTTCTTACTTGTTGTCTATAATTATCGGCTAAGAAGTAAGGGTTATTGTAATATGCATTGTAATAACCATTTGGATTAGCATAAGGGTTATTTCTCCAGTCGCTATAATCAGTAATTAATGCTTGTGAAGGAGCGTTTAACAATCCATTATAGATTGCACCTGTTTGTGTTGTTAAATTCTGTCTGTTTTGAATATAGTTTGCAGAATAGTTAAAAGTAATCTGATCAGAAACAGCTCTTGTTCCTCCGATCTTAACGTTAGCTCTATTGTATTTATCTCCAGGAGTAGTTCCAGAAGCTTTCAAATACTGAGCAGAAGCATATAAACTACCTTTATCATTACCTGAAGAAACAGAGAAATCAGTAAAGTTAGTTACACCAGTATCCCAAAAATCATCTTTACTGTTTGTGTAAGAGTAAGGAACGTTTTGGATAGACCCATCAGCTAATGGACGGCCAATTGGTCTTACTATACCATCAAAATGAGGACCGTATTGCTGATTTTCGTAAGGAAGATAGATTTGAAGATCGTTATCAGATCCTGAACCAAATTCTTTCTGTAGTTTAGGAAAAAATGCAACCTGCTCTAAAGTGGTTGTGTTTCCAATTTTAATATCGAAAGAACCATCTTTTTTACCTTTTTTAGTGGTAATGATTAATGCACCATTTGAAGCCGCAGAACCATACAATGCTGCTGCACTACTACCATTAAGTACAGTAATGTTTTCAACATCATCTGGATTAATGTTACTTAAGATTGAGTTTGGTACAATTACATTGTCCACTACAATTAGCGCTTGGTTATTACCCGTTAACGAACGCATACCACGTAAAACAACGCGATAGTTAGGGTTAACACCACTACCAACACCCTGAACATTTAAACCAGCTACCTTACCGGTTAAACCAGACACGATATTGGTTGGTTTAGCCTGTGTTAATGAAGCATTATTTAAAGTTGTTTGCGCAGCTCCTAGCTCCTTTTTGCGGGCCGTTAAACCAGCACCTGTTACAACAACCTCGCTTAATGATTTTGAATCTGCATTCAAAACAACATTAACGGTTGTTGAATTTCCGATAGTTCTGCTTTGAGGAGCATAACCAATAAAAGAAAATGTTAATACTGTTGATCCTGAAGGAACACGAACGGTATATTTACCGCCGGCATCTGTAACGGCACCACTTTGAGTACCTTGTACCTTAACACTTACACCAGGGATTGGCAATTTGTCATCCGCAGAAGTAACTGTACCAGTTACCGTTCTTTCTTGTGCAAAGGCAGAAAATGCGCAAAGCACGAGAATGAACAAACTTTGTAGAAGTTTTTTCATAATTTGAAAATAGGTTAGTTAATGATTATTTAATCGCTAAAATAGAGTTAGTTATGATCAACACCAAATTTATTTTAACAAATTTTAACATTTAACACATAATAATGTCATAAAACGTGTTTCTGCCTTAAAAACAGCTAAAAAATATTTAAACTATGTAATTAGTTTTACTAAGTCCGTCTTTTCGAATAGACAAATTAAAAATTTCCGTAAACTTTTTGTGTACGATTTTACAACTTTTTAACCTTTTAATAGTCTATATTATCTGACATTTCGTTCGTAGGCTAAAGTCTAAATACTGAAATAATCAAGTACTAGATACTGTAAGAGAGAAGCAATAATTGGCAAAAATTATCAAATTGAATTGGCCTTAAAAAACAAAAGCCCGTAAACAACAATTGCTGTTTACGGGCTTTTAAAAAATCCTGGGTCAATTTAGAACTTATCCCAAAATAACTTCGTGGTTACATTATCTCCACCTATTTTGGCAGCAGCAGCAGCTCTGTTTACATTATTAACATTTTGTTCTTTAACAGGGTAGGTAAACCGAACGGGAAAATCAGTTCTAGCATCTGTAGCCTTTGGTAACTGAGGAAAATCCAATCTCCTATTTTCTACCCAAGCATCTAATCCTCTATTATAAAGTGCTAACCATTTCTGTGTGCCTATTTTTTGCTTCCATGTACCCGCTGCCGTTACATAAGCCACAGCTGGCTGCGCCAGGTAGGTAGTAGCGCTTGCCAACGAACCTCCCCAATCTAATATTGATGCCGTAATGGCATTGGTATAAAAGGTAGCAGCAGTTCCACCAACACTGTAACCTCTTTCGGTAGCTTCTGCCAGCAAAAACTGTACTTCGGCAACGTCAATCAGTGCCCCTGGAAAATCGGCATTGGTAATCTTTACTGCAGGTGCCGAGAAGTTTGCATAGGGGCTGCTTTCTCCCGGGTTACCGCCCGAATACAAGCCGTCTCCATCAAGTGTAAAGAAAAATGGCCGTCTTGGATCGGCAAGAGTATTCATCCGGGTCGTAATGCTATTGTTGGCCACAAAATCCAAACGCCCACTCTGTACTAAATCAACCCATATTGGATTTGTATTTGGCGTAATGGTGGTAAAAGGATATTTTGCATTATCGGTATTGGGGTTACTCACCGAATACGTAAATACACCCGATGCAACTGCCGATTCGGCCGCTGTTTTTGCGGTGGTATTATCCGCATCTGCAATGGTTAATGCAATTTTCAGCTTCAGGGAATTGGCCAGTTTCTTCCAATTCTGCGCATTTCCCGAATAAATCGCATCGGCCGAGCCCAATGATGTAGAACTGGGATCAAGACCAGCTATATCTGCATCCAGTCTTTTCAATAAATCTTTAAAAGCGGTTAAGCCATCATCATACTTCGGAAACGCATTGTTAATATTTAACGCTTCTGAATATGGAACATCACCATAAGTGGTAAGGATATAATACCAAGTGTAAACCTCCATAATATCAGTAATAGCCAATTGATTTTTAAGGTCAACTGCAGATTTTCCTTCTGTTGCGGCAATCGCTCTCGATTCGCTAAAGTTTTTTAGAACATCTCTATAAAAGGCATTCCATAAGTTATCCGGAATTGTCCTGGTTTGCAAATCGTACTGGCTTTCGTCTATATATGTGGTTTCCTGCCACTGTTGCTCTATTAATCTGAATATATTTAAATTCACATTGGATGAAGTAACCGTACTCACAAACCTACGCTGAGCATTTGTAAATAATGATGCTGATGATACATTTAACGGGCGTTTGGGATCGGTGTTAACCGAAGTTACATCTTTCTTACACGCACCAAATAATAGCACCGGTATTAAGGCTAATAATATCTTTTTCATAACTGTTCGTAATTAAAATCTAACTTTTAAATTGAAGGCAAAACTTCTAACACTCGGATAAGAACCTACTTGGTATCCTTGCACATTTCCAAAGCTCAATCCATCTTCCGGATCGGCATTTGGTAGGTTTTTGTGGATAATCCATAAATTTCTTCCGATCAAAGAAAGATCGACCCCTTTAACCGGGCCTAGTTTACTTACAAATGTTTTAGGCAGTGAATAACCTAAAACCACTTCTCTTAATTTTACAAAACTGGCATCGTATACAAATGCTGCAGCTGGCAAGCGCCTGTAGCCATACGAACCAAACTCGGCATTGGTAACCCGGGTAGTATTCGGCGTTCCATCGGCTTTAACACCTGGATTAATAAAACCACCGCCCTGGCTAAGTTCATTACGTGAAGGGTTTCCCAGATCATTTAAACCTGTTGTTTCTACATAACCTCCTGTAGCCAAACCATAGTACTGATCGAGCGAGAATACACTTCCACCATGCCTGATATCAATTAAGAAACTGAGATTAAAATCTTTATAGCGGAAACTGTTGTTAATCCCCCCAATCCATTTAGGGTTCATATTCCCGATAACTTCATTAGAGGTTTCTGACTGCGCATACCTGCCATTGGCCGAAACAACCTTTTCGCCATTCAGATAAACAAAGTTTTTACCTCTTATGGTTCCGTAGGGCTGCCCAAGCGTTGCATTTACACTTACCCCGCCCTGAAAGCTTTGAATTAATAAGTTTTGGGCTTCGTTTCCTGTTGCATCTTTAAACAGTTCGGTTACTTTATTGCTGTTCTTTGTCCAGTTTACATTAATCTTCCACTCAAAATCGCTTGTTTTAAATGGCGATCCGTTTAATGATAGCTCCACACCTTGGTTTACCACACTACCCGAGTTCAGGTACTGGGAATTGTAACCTGTTGATGTTGATAAACTTACCGGTATAATCTGGTTTACGGTTTTGGTATTGTAATAGGTAAAATCGAAACCTAACCTATTGTTTAAAAACGAAGCCTCTAATCCAACCTCTTTACTTTTTGTTTTTTCGGGTTTTAAATTAGGGTTATTCTTAGTGGTTGGCACTGCGGTTTGCGAACGTCCGTCAATAGGGGTTATTAAACTATAAGTATCCAACAAACTGTAAACAGGGGCATCAGATCCTACCTCTGCATAGTTGGCCCTTAACTTTCCGTAAGATAGCCACTTATAATCTTTAAGCATTTCTGAAAAAACATAACCTAAAGAAACAGAAGGGTAGTAATAAACATTATTTCCTTTAGGGAGGGTAGATGAAACATCTCTTCTGATGGTTCCATCCAATGTTAGCATATTTTTATAGGTAAAAGATGCTCCGGCAAACAACCCATGTACCTCTCTATTCTGATCGAGCTCTACTGGGGCTTCGATCGGGTTAGATGAATTGCTTAAAGAATAAATACCCGGGATACCTAAACCGCCATTGGTAATCGCAAAGGTAGATTGGGTTCTCTGCTTTCTGATATTTAAACCCAAAAGACCTTTGAAGTTCAGATCAGTTGATATGTTTTTATCTACATTGGCCAAGAAATCAACGTTGGTTTCTTTGTAATCTTCCAGATATTTAGAATAAAAAGGAACATCTAAACTACCTATGGCCTGCCTTTCTTCCTGCACCTGGTTATAGGTATCCATGGAGTAACGGCCTAATAAATTTAACCAATTGGTTACTTTGTAGTTTAAGTTAACATTGCCCAAATAGCGGTTACGCGCATCTGTTTCATAATTTTCATATCGCGAAAAATAAGGGTTATCCCAATAAATTGGCTTTGTTCCGGTAAGATCAGACCAGTTCCAGGTAACATTTTTACCTGTGCGGAGGTAAGCCTGCTCTAGCTCTTTTACATCAACATTGGTTTGCCACCACTGCCTAAAGTTAGTTGCCGGATTGTAAACCCCGTTTCCGTTGTATCCTGTTCCATACCTTCCTTTACCTTCAACATTAAAATAATTAACCTCAGCACCGGCCGTTAATTTACTGGTGATGTTATAGGTTGCGCCAAAGTTGAAAACATTCTTTTGAATTTGGGAATTTGGCAGTATCCCGTTCTGATCATCTCTGTTAAAGCCAAGTTTATAACTTCCTTTTTCGTAGCTGTTGGTTAAAATAATGCTCTGGTTATTGGAAACCGGTTTTTCAAAAAATGTGGTCGGATCATTTGCTGCTGCTACCCAAGGTGTTGCCTTGCGGTAATTTGGAGATGAAGGATCGAAAGCATCCCATTGATAAACCAATAAGCTTGGATTAAATTTCCCCCCGTATGAAGCATCCTCAGTTAATGGTGCTACCAGATCAGGTACGCCATCACCATTAATATCGGCAGAGTTGAAATACGAATCTTCATTCGGGCCATAATATGGACCATAACCACCTCCATATTCTTTTTGGTATTTAGGAAAGGTTGATTTATCAATTATCGAATAATTGATTCCGGCGTTAAAGGTAATGTTTAAGCCTGATTTACCTTTTTTGGTGGTGATTAAGATTACCCCATTACTACCCCTAGAACCATAAAGGGCCGATGCGGCAGCTCCTTTTAGCACAGTTATGTTCTCAACATCGTCGGGATTGATATCGGATGCTGGATTACCATAATCATATCCGCCAACTCCGCTCGTTTGCCCGGTTGTGTTCATACTGGTGTTGGCTACAGGAACTCCATCAATAACGAAAAGTGCCTGGTTGTTTCCCGTTATCGACTTAACACCACGCACCACAACATTTGTAGAACCGCCCATGGTGTTGTTCTGCCGGATCTCCAAACCAGAAACCTTACCCGATAAGCTGCTCCCAATGTTTGGTGATCTGTTTTCGCTCACCGCAGCTCCATCAAGCGATTGGGCCGCGTACGCTACCTCATTCCGCTTTCTTTGGATACCCAGTGCCGTTACTACAACTTCGCCCAGGGTTTTGGCATCGGCCGACAAAACTACGTCGATTACATTGGCACCGCCGATCGGTTTTGATTGTGTGGTAAATCCAATTGATGAAAATTCAATTGTTTTTGCTTCGGATGACACTTTAATGGAATATTTTCCGTTAGCATCTGTAGAGGTTCCCCCCGCTGTGCCCTGAATTTTCACGCTTACTCCAGGGATTGGTAGTTTGTCTTCTGAAGACGTAACTGTTCCAGTGATTGTTCGATCCTGAGTCCATGCAAATGTCGCATAAAACATACAGATGATCAAACTTGGTAGAAGTTTTTTCATAGTAGAATAGGTTAGTTAATGTAATGATAGAATGGCACTAAAATAGAACTACTTCGTTTTGCAGCCAAATTTATTTTAACATTTTTTAACAAAACCCTTCCTATACGGCTTAAAAAGCCATTTTTCAATAAACAAAAACTTTAAGAAAACGCTGCTTTTAACCAAGAACGTGGTTAAAGGCTTGGATTTATTTTAGTAGCTACAAAACACAATATTGCCAAAAAGTGTCTTTCCGCCTTCCCAAAAATTTCTGAAAAGCGGATCGTTAGCGAGATAAACAACCTGGCCACGGCCAAAATCCTGTACACCAATTAAAAGCCCTGTTTTAAGCTCTTCTCTGGCTTTTTTTCCAACCACACCGGCCATCAAACTTTTTTCATTAATTAGCCCAACATTCCAGCCCTTTACAAAAGGCTCGTAAATTTTACGGTCGGTTTTTAAGCTGTAATAGCTTTTGCCCAGCCCATAAGAAAAAGGGTGGGTGGCATCGAGGTTAATTTTATAGATTGCACCGGGTATGGTGGTTTCAAAATCATCTCTATCTTTATCCTTAAACAGCAGTTTGTTTGCTTCTGGCTTTTCGTCTTTCTTAACTACAGCCTCTTTTTTCTTTATATCGAAGCCTTTTTTCTCTAAAACACTTTCAATGGCATCTTCCATTAAAATCAGCTTACCTCCCTTATTTAGCCAAGCGGTTAAACCATCGCCAATAAACGGGCTATAACTACCATCGGGTAGGATAAGTGTGTTTACTTTATTAATATCCAGATTGTTAATATCCTTGGCGTTGATAATACTCGGCGAAAGGTTTAAATCGTGTTCAAGGTAAAACCAGGCCTCACCAAAAGCTAGAGATGAAACCTCCATACCTGATACGATGGCAATTTTAGGCTGCTTTAGTAAAGGGTAAACATTAGAACCAAAATCTTTACCTTTTTCTACAAAGCCACTGCTTACGGCCAGAATTGGCTTATCGAGCATTTTGGCAACAAAAGCAATTTTATCTTTTACGCCTTTTATTGATTTTTCATTTTCTGCCCTCAATACAATCAGGGTTCCGGCAGGATAGTCTTTTCCATTTACAGCAAATGGCTGATCGGCCTGCCTAACTTTTATGCCTTCTTTTTGCAGTGCAATCAAAACCTGTACATCCTCACTCGTACCCCAGGTAAACAACCAGGCCAATGGCTTATCTACTTCATTATTAATAGCTTTTTGTTCTTCAATAGCCGAAAATCTACCTTTAATACTCTCTTTGCTGGCATAGCCTTTTAAGCCATATACATATGGCAATGCCCAGGCAGTAATGTCATAAGTGTTCGAATCGGTTACAAAGGTATGCGGCTCTAGCAGCACATTGGCCAATACAGCCCTTGGTTGTTGTATGTTTACAATTAAATCGTTACGGCCAATGGTAAAATTCTCTTCCCTTTGGGTATCATAATCATAGCCCCTGCCAGCTTTATCTCCTCCAAATGCAAATTCGATCTTGTTTTTGCTTAACAGCTCGGCCAGTTTTTTTAAGCGCGAAAGGTTGGTTGCTTTAATGATATAGCTTTTATAAATGCCCGGCGCACTGGCCAGCTCCTGCTGAAAATATTTTCTATATTCTTCTAAAAGCTTATTGTGGTTTAAAGAGGTAACCTCAAGGGTTGACATGCCGGTGGTAAAATGATGTGCAATACGGTCCTTTAAGGTTAAAGTATCCCCGTCATTGGTTACTACGGATAAACCCGCCCTGATTCCGCCCTGCTCGTAAGTCATACCAATTGATCCGTTATACAATGGATAAGTATCGCCGTACGAAGGATAAAGCAGATCGAAGCGCTCTTTGGTAAAGTATTGCCAACCTTCTGCATCGAAATATTTGGCATTGTTTTTCCCTACCACTACCTGAAAACTTTTTTGCCAAGGGGTAATATCCTGATGAACAGGTTCGGCTGCAGGTGCAAAATAATAAGGCTCATTATAACTCTGTTCGTGAAAATCTACATGAACCTGTGGCATCCACTGGTTGTATAAGGCCAGCCTTTGTTTACTTTCCAGTTGTGTTTGCCAGGCCCAATCGCGGTTCAGGTCAAAATAGTAATGGTTCGGTCTTCCCCCCGGCCATGGCTCTATGTGCTCGCGCGATGAAGGATCTGAATTTGGTGTTTTTCCCACCACACTGTTGAAATAGTTCACGTACCGGTCCCTTCCATCAGGATTTAAACACGGATCGATAACCACAACCGTATTTTTTAACCATTCGACAGCTGGCTTATTTATGCCCGAAACCAATGTATAAAGCATTTTCATTGCGGTTTCGGTAGAATTTGCCTCGTTACCGTGCACATTATAGCTTAACCAGAGGATGCCGGGCTGCTGATTTAAATCTACACTGTTGGTTGTACCGGCAGCAAGGGCCAAATTGTTATTTTTGATCTGCTCGAGTCTGTTTATATTTTCTGCAGATGAAACAATAGCAACCAGCAAAGGCCTGCCTTCGTTCGTTTTACCATATTCAACCAGTTTTACCTGTTTATTGGCCGCAGCAGCAGTTTGCCTAAAGTATTCGGCTACCTTGTGATGGGGTGTAAAGTGAGTTCCCAGCTCGTATCCGAGAAAATCATCGGGCGATTTAAGCTGCGCCTGTACAAATAGAATAGAGCTGAGGGAGATTAAACAGAACGTTAACAGTCTTTTCATAGGGAAATATTTTTACCTAATGTACTAATTTTGTTTTTTGTTGTTGCGAAAGCTTAATTTTACATCACATTTTTTACGATAAGCATGATTACCACCGAAGAACTATACCATTACTATATTGCTAATCCAGTTGTTTCTACCGATACCAGAAACATTACGCCCGGTTGTATCTTTTTTGCGCTGAAAGGCGATCTTTTTAATGCCAATGAATTCGCCCTTCAGGCTATTGAAAAAGGAGCTGCCTACGCCGTTATAGATGAAGCAGCATATGCACAGCACGAAAAATGCTTATTGGTAGATGATGTGTTAAGCACCTTACAGGATCTTGCCCGCCACCACCGCAGGCAGTTAAATATACCTGTTATCGGCTTAACCGGAAGTAACGGAAAAACAACCAGCAAAGAACTTATCAATGCTGTTTTGGCCGAGCGGTATAAAACCTTTGCCACTTTTGGCAACTTAAACAACCATATCGGTGTTCCCTTGTCTATTTTATCGATTAGTAGCGATGTACAGATTGCGGTGATAGAAATGGGGGCAAACCACCAAAAAGAAATCGCGATGCTGTGCACCATTGCCCAGCCAACGCATGGCATTATTACCAATGTAGGCATGGCACACTTAGATGGTTTTGGTGGATTTGAAGGGGTTAAAAAAGGAAAAGCAGAGCTTTATACTTACCTTAAAGAAACCCTGGGCTATACTTTTATCAATCGGAACAATGCCTACCTGCTCGAAATGAGTGCTACGGCAGGCTTAAACAAGCTTATTTATTATGGAACTGAAAACGGCAACACCATTAAAGGCGAGCTGTTGAGCAGCGATCCATTTATTGAGGTAGCCTGGACCAACCACGAGCTTTCATCGGCTGTTAAGACAAATTTAACTGGCAGTTACAATTTCGAAAATATATTGGCGGCCATCTGCATTGGCGATTTTTTTGACATGGCACCAGAAGAAATCAATAACGGCCTATCCAGTTACCAGCCAAAAAACAACCGCTCGCAGTTAACCAAAACGGAAAATAATACGGTAATCTGCGATTTTTATAATGCCAACCCGAGCAGCATGACGGCCGCGCTAAACAACATTGCAGTATTATCAGCAGCTAAAAAAACAGCCATTTTGGGCGATATGTTCGAATTGGGCCCCGAATCGGCTGCACAGCACGAACTGATTGTTAAACAGGCTGCCGAAAGCGGTTTGGATGAAATTATTTTTATTGGGAAGTATTTCTTCGCGCTAAAGGACACGCTAAAGGCTACATTTTTTGAAACACCGGCAGAAGCAGCCGATTACTTACAGCAAAACCCGGTTAAAAACAATTTGGTACTCTTAAAAGGATCGAGGGGTATGAAACTTGAAAGTTTGTTGCAGTATCTGTAACTGCTCAGCCACAGCGGTTTTATTATTCGACCAAAATTCCAACATCGCTAACTTCCAACAAAGGGTTATCGCGCATGTTCTGTTCTATTTCGACATCAAATTTCCCTGCATGAGCAAAATGGTAATTGGTAAGCAGGGGTAGGGTATAGCTAAATACATTGCCAGAACCGCTGCCCAGCCACTCGCCATCGTTTTTGGCCAGTTTATATTGATACCTTTTTGTAATTACTTTTTTCCCATCCTTAAAATGTGCGAGGATAAAAATATTGGCATACTTATAATCGGCAGTATGCCTAAGTTTAAAGTAAATATTATAGGCCTTACTGCTATCTTTAATTTCAAATGGTGTAGAAATATGGTTCCGATATGTCCACCTACGATCGGCAATTTCTACATTGCTATCTATTACACTGGCGGTACAACCAGCAAATAACGCAGCAACCAGTAAAAAGCCGAACGCCAGTTTACGTCTTTTATTCGGCAGTAGGTTTATTTTCTGAGCCATTGTTATTGTTTCGGCGGTTATTGTTTTTCCTACGGTTATTTCTGTTTTTATTTTTGCTCTGTTCTGGCTTTGCTCCTTCAACAACTGCACCAGCTTCGGCCTTTACCACCGGCTTTTGAGCTTGTGGCTGCTGTGGTTTTGGTTTATTATTTTGAGGCTTCGGACCATTAACATGCTGTGGTTTTGGCACAGCCTGTTGTTGGGGTTTCTGACCTGCATTTTGAGGCTTAGGGCCCTGTTGCTGTGGTTTTCCGCCTTGTTGTGGCTTTTGATTGCCTTGCTGAGCCTGCTGAGGCCTATTATTGTTATTCGGACCTGTATTTTTCTCGCCGCCAGTAACCCGATCTCTTCTGTTCTGGTTGTTGCGGTTATTTTTTTGGTTTTTGTTCTGGTTGTTTTTACCGCGCGAACGCTCATCCAAACGGGTTAAACTATCCTGACCAACCACATTTTCATAATCGAACGATTTTTCTACCACAACTGGTGCAGCAATCTGAACAGCCTCTTCTTTTAAGTTGGGCGCCTTTTTACCGGCTTTGTTCATGGCCATGATTTCTTTTACGCGGGCCGCTTTAACCGGAATCCAGTTTTCGTCGCCCTGGTAACTAAACCACATAATTTTTTTGAAAATATCGGTTTTTTGGTGGCGGGCATAGCCAGCCTCTGTATCTAAGTTTTCAATTCGATCCGGAATGTCTTTTAAAGCATCCAGATAAGTATCCAGCTCATAATTTAAGCAGCATTTTAGCTTTCCGCATTGGCCGGCAAGCTTTAACGTGTTAAGCGATAGGTTTTGATACCTTGCCGCAGCGGTAGAAACTGTTTTAAAATTGGTTAACCAGGTAGAGCAGCACAATTCCCTTCCGCACGATCCGATACCACCTAAACGACCGGCTTCTTGGCGCATTCCGATCTGGCGCATTTCAATCCTGATGCGGAAACTCTCGGCCATCTTTTTAATCAGCTCACGGAAATCTACACGTCCATCAGCAGTATAAAAAAAAGTGGCCTTGGTTTTATCTGCCTGATAATCCACGTCGCTGATTTTCATCTGCAAACGAAGATCGAGGGCCAGTTTACGGGCTTTGTGCATGGTTTCCCATTCCATCCCTTTGGCTGCATTCCATTTTTCTACATCAGCTTCGGTAGCTTTGCGGTAAATCTTTTTCACCACCTGATCTAAAGTGGTTTTACGGCGTTTCATCTGGATACGCACCAGTTCGCCGGTAAGCGAAACATGGCCTACATCAAAGCCGCCAGTTGGTCCTTCTACGGCAACCAGTTCGCCTATCTCCAGATAAATATTATCGCTGTTTAAAAAGAATTCTTTACGTGAGCCTTTAAATTTGATTTCGGTAACCTGAAAAGGTTTATAATTAGAAGGCATATCCAAATTAGATAGCCAATCGTGTACTTCCATTGTTTGGCAACCACCGGTGCCGCATGAGCCATTACTCTTGCATCCATTAGGGGTGCAACCACCACCTGTTGAACAACTTCCACATCCCATATTAATTGTATATATATTGAGTCCCCGCAGGGAGCGTTTTAAACTTGATAATTTTTACCAGTTGTAAAGATACATCTAAAAACAGAATTTTAGGGTTAGCGTTTCTTTCTATGTGGTAATGTGCCTTTTCCAGTTCGCCAATTATGGCTTCTGCCATGGGCAGGGTTAGCACGTGCATACTTAGCTTTTTAGCGGTTTCGAAGGTTAGGGGCGGTAATTTTACCAATTCTTCTGCTCCGCTTAATATTAAACAGCACTCGCGTAAATAATTTACACCGTACTTTAAAAAATTCTTTTGGTTTTCCCTTCCCCACTTTGCTGCTACATCTGTAAAATCGATTAAATCGGGCACTTTGTTTCCAAAACCCATTCTTAACCAGGCCGTAAATGTACCCGAGCTATCACTCTGAGTATCGGCAGCCAATGCTTTGGCCTCAATTAAATTTCCATCGGCCAAAAAAGAATAATCTATTGCCTGATGCTCGGTTAATCCACTGGTATTGAGCAGGTATCCCGTAACCTCATCGGCAGTTAATTTAGGAATCTTAACAATCTGTGTCCTCGATAAAATAGTGGTTAAAATCTGGTCCTGACTTTGCGCAATTAAAATAAACAGCGTGTTTGCAGGCGGTTCTTCAATTAATTTTAACAAAGCATTGCCGGCTTTATCCAAATACTCTGGCAACCACATAATCAGCACCTTGGTGCCGGCCTCGAAGGCTTTATAACTTAGTTTTTTAATAATATCGTGGCACTCGGCAATGTTGATATTGGCCTGTTTATTGGCAGCATCTAATTTAGAACGCCATATATCCATATCAAAATAAGGATCGGCGGTTAGCATATTGCGCCATTCTTCCAGTACATCTACAGCCGTTTTTACACTGGCCGAAGCAAAAAATGGATACGAAAAATGCAGATCGGGATGGATTAAACGCTCATACTTTCTGCAGCTGGAGCATTCCCCACAACTATCATTTTCTCCCTTATCAAGGCAATTAATGTATTGCGCATAGGCAATTGCCAAAGGAACAGCCCCGGAGCCGGCCGGCGATAAAAAAAGCTGGGCATGGCTAATGCGGTTTTCCTTAACCGTTTGCACCAATTGTTGCTTAATTCTTTCCTGTCCTATGATTTCTTTAAACTGCATTTGGTGCAAAATAAGAAATAGATATGAGATTCACACATTAGTAGCGATCAACTTCTTTGCTGGGCATTCTTTTTTAGATTGTAAAGACATTCGGTTACCTGCTGTAAAAAACCCGGCTTCAAATTTAATTTTGGATTAAATTCTTATCTCAGAGCAGATTATCCTATTTATCGGGATAGATGAATATAGTTACCCAACTAGCGATTAAACTGATTGGCTTTCTCAAAATACCTTTTGCTGCTGGGCCTGAGCATTTACCCGTTTTTTGGTCTGGCCCAGGATAAGACAGTTAAAATTATTGTGCTTAACCCAAAATGTAGGGGATAGAAAATGCTACCCTACAACTCCAAAAGATCGGCTGGAGGTGCTGCAGATGAAATTAACAGGGCAGGCTAGTTCGGTTTACAGTTTTCAATTCGCAGTTTTCAGTTTCTTCAAATAGTTACAGTTAAAACATTAACTGGTTAAACACTTAACTATCGCCTCAAAAACCCATTTCGCAAAAAACATTACCTTTGGACTTTTATTTTTAAATCGCGATGAAGCGCTCAGCGCCAAACGCACTACGTTGAACGATCGATATGGCGCGAATTTTAGCTTTTGATTATGGCACCAAACGCATCGGCATTGCAGTAACCGATCCTTTGCAGATTATTGCCACCGGCTTGGATACCGTACATCCAAAAGATGTGATTGCGTACATTAAAAAATATATGCTTACCGAACAGGTGGAGGCCTTTGTTATCGGCAATCCTAAACAAATGGACGGATCTCCTTCTGATTCGGCACAACACGTTAAAGGCTTTGCCACCCTGCTTAAAAAATCATTTCCCGATATTCCGAGGCATTGGGTTGATGAGCGTTTTACTTCAAAAATTGCACATCAGACCATTATGCAAAGCGGGCTAAAAAAAATGGACAGAAGGGATAAAGACAGGGTTGATACCATTGCAGCAACCATCATTTTACAATATTTTATGGAAAGTAACCGTTTATAACCAACAAATGAGCCTGATAAACGACGATTTACAAGATTTATTAATTACCTATTGCGAGCCCGAAAGCGAACTGCTTAAACAGATAGACCGCGAAACCAACCTTAAAGTTTTAATGCCGCGCATGCTCTCCGGCCATTATCAGGGCCGGGTTTTAAGCATGCTCAGCAAAATGGTTTCGCCAAAGCGGATTTTGGAAATCGGCACTTTTACCGGTTATGCTACCCTTTGCCTGGCCGAAGGCTTAACCAATGACGGGATATTGTATACTTTGGATATTAATGTTGAGCTGGAAGATATGGTTCGGCATCATTTTGCACAATCGACATATAACAATCAGATTCAATATATCCTCGGCGATGCGAATACAACCTTATCCGGTTTAAACGAAGTTTTCGACCTTGTTTTTATCGATGCGGATAAAAAAAACAACGGTACCTATTACGATCTGATTTTCGACCGCGTTCAGCCCGGAGGAATTATTATTGTGGATAACGTACTGTGGAGTGGAAAAGTACTTCAGGAGAAACAAGATAAAGACACCAGAAATATCAGTAGTTTTAATGATAAAATAGCTGCAGATGAGCGGGTTGAGAAATTGATATTACCTGTGCGCGATGGCCTGTTTGTGATTAGAAAGAAATCTTAGCAATAAAGGGTTAACCGGTTAATTGTTGAAATCGGTTAATCGTACTTTAAACAATTAAATAATTTGTTCAGTTAACCATGATAAAGAAACTCTTTACTTTTTACCTGCTAATCTTAACCGGATTTATCGCGAAAGCACAAGATACAGAAGATTATATAGCAGAACATGTAGAATATGCACAGGGTTTAATGCACGAGCATAAAATTCCGGCAAGTATAATCCTTGCAGTTGCCATCCACGAATCGGCAGCCGGTAACAGTAAAATTGCACAGCACCTCAATAACCATTTTGGTGTTAAAGGCCCAAATAACAACGCCGAAATCCGTTCTTCTTACCGCGATTATTTAAATGCAGACGAATCTTACAGCCATTTTGTCGAAATTATGGAAACCCGTGAGCCTTTTAACAATCTTTTCGCCAAATACGATCAATACGATTATAAGGGCTGGGCCTATGGCATACGCCGCTGTGGCTATGCAAGCAGCAGGAGCTGGGCCAGCCAGGTAATTGGCCTGATTAAAAAATATGAGCTTTATCAGTACGATGACAGACCGGAAGGCTACGAGGAGCCGGTTTACGCAGCCCCTGTTAGGCACAGCAAAAGAAGCAGGCAGAGTACCAAAAGCTATACCGTTAAAACCGGCGATAACCTAAGCGTAATTGCCAAAAAGAAAGGTACCACCGTTAAAGCCCTGATGCAGAAAAACGGCATGAAAAAAGTAAACTTAAAACCCGGACAGAAGTTGAAGTTTTGAGCCTGTTTGTATTTTTCAGCTAGCAGTTTCGCAGTTAACCAATTAACCGATTTAAACAATTAAACATCACCATACAAATGCGTTCATACAATCCTTTCATATTATTAGCGGTAATCCTGTTTTTTCTGAGCTCATGTGCCTCGCGAAAATTCTCTAAAAACAACAAACAGATAGAAAAAGAAGCAAATAAGGCCAACAACAACAGCTATAAAAGTTATAACACATTAAGTTATATCGATGAGTTTAAAGGGGTAGCGGTAGAAGAGATGAATGCAAACGGTATTCCGGCCAGTATTACCCTTGCACAGGGTATTTTGGAATCAGGCAGTGGAAATAGCGATTTAGCTAAATATGCCAATAACCACTTCGGCATTAAATGTACTTCTGATTGGAAAGGAAAAAACTACTTCCGCGATGACGACCAGAAGAACGATTGCTTTCGGGTGTACAAAGATGCGCGCGAATCGTTTAGGGATCATTCAGAATTCTTGAAGCGCAAGCGCTACAGCTTTCTTTTTCAGCTGGATAAAAACGACTACAAAAGCTGGGCACAGGGATTAAAAACCGCTGGTTACGCAACCAATCCCAAATATCCCGATCTATTGATCAATACGATAGAAAAATACCAGCTTTACCAATACGACCAGCCCGAGAGCGAGAAACAGAAAATTGCACGCGAAGACCGGGTATTTACCGAGATAAACCAAAATATACCTAAAGAAAAAGCCAAATTTACACCGGTTGAAACACCACCGGCCGGCGCTAAACCTATTTTAGCTGACGGAACCTATACCGTAATTAAAGGCGATACCTTGTATAATATTGCGAAACGTTTTAACTTAACCGTAGATCAACTAAAAATGTTAAACGAAATGAGTACTGACGGCATTAAATTGGGCCAGGTGCTTAAGGTTAAATAATGTTAAGTGCAAACTTTGCCTGCCAGATATTTGTAGTTTTGTAATCTAATGAAGTTTTTTTTCACCCTCATCCTGGCTTTTGGCTTCTCTACCCTGCTTTATGCACAAACAAAACCTGTGCAGGGAATCGTTATTGATAAAGAAACCAAGCAGCGGCTGGCAAAGGTTTATATCTACAATATCCGTACGGGCGATGGCCTATACAATAACACCAAAGGAGAGTTTAGCACTTTTGCCCTTCCGGGCGATACCTTGGTTGCAGCCTTATCGGGCTATGGTGTGGATACCATGGTTTTTAAAGGCCAAACTGCAGCTTATTTTCAGTTAAAATCGTTAGGTATACGCTTGCGCGATGTGGTTATCCAGCAAAAACGGCTAAGCCCGCAGCAGCTGTACGAAAAAAATGTGCAGGAGTACCGTTACCAAACCATGAAAGGAAGCAGTAAAGATTTATTGAATTTAGGCAATGGCGGGGTAGGCCTGGGTATTGATGCGATTTATAATTTATTGAGTAGGCAGGGCAGAAACGCACGCCATTTACAGAAAATCCTCGAAAAAGATTACCGCGAAGATTTGATAGATTACCGGTTTAATGCCAACCTGGTGCGCCAGGTTTTAGGGATAAAAGATGCCGAACTTACCGATTTTATGCAGCAGTACCGGCCAACCTATCAATTTGTGCTCGATGCCACAGATTATGCCTTTAATTTATTTATCAGAAACGCCTATAAAAGCTACAGGCTTAACCCTAAAGCACTGCAATTGCCAGCACTGCCTAAAATAACCATCGAAAAGCTGTGAAGGCCCCAATCCTGATCGTTAAAAACCTGCCCGCTGCCGGAATGGCCATATTCCCTTTTGTACTCCTTAAATCGGCAGGGCTTAAAAACGACCAAGAACTCATTAACCACGAAAAAATACACCTGCGCCAGCAGCTCGAATTATTGGTTGTTCCCTTTTATCTTCTTTATGTACTCAATTATTTAATCAATCTGGCCAGGTACCGTAACCACCATACCGCATACCGCAATATCCTTTTCGAAAAAGAAGCTTACGATAATGAAGAGGACCTAAAATACCTTAAAAACCGCAGTTGGTATGCTTGGTTAAAAAAGATCTGAAACTTCATTTTTACCCATAAAAGCAATTGTCAATCCGACAATCATTTTGTTAAATGCTTTTTATCTCTAAAATTTTTCTTTTTCTTTGTAGGTAATGAAGAACTGTTTAGCTGCCATAATCCTTATTCTAAGTCTCTGCTCTACACAATTATATGCACAGGAAATTGACACCATTCCGATCAATACTAAAGACCTGAACATAAAATTAAAACGTAGTCCACTGCCTAGCAGACAGGGGCCCCTAAACTTTGAGCCAGTAAAAATTAAGCCTCTTGTGGTTAATGCAAAGGTAAATTACTGGAAAACCCGGACCAATATTGGCATTAACATTAACCAGGCGCAATTTAGCGATAACTGGAAGGGTGGTGGTACCAACTCTATTGCAGTGGGCGGTTTGCTTAACTGGAAAGCCGAGTACAATAAAAACAGTTACAGCTACGTAAGTGAGCTCGTTTTGCAATACGGTAAAATAAAAAACAAGGATCAGTTACAGAAAAAAACCAACGACCGTATTTTTTGGGATAACAAGGCTTCTTTCCAATTGTCTAAAAGCTGGTATTTCTTCGGATCGGTGAGTTTTGAATCTCAGTTTGACAGAGGATTCCGCTATTATAGAGATGGTAATGGAGACGAACAAAAAATTTTGATTTCGAGATTTATGGCTCCCGGTTATTTAACAGAATCAATCGGTTTTGAATATAAACCTGTTAAATATTTCTCTACACGTATCGGTACGGGTACGGCCAGACAAACATTTGTGCTCGATACAGCGGTATACGACAGTAAAAAAGAAGTGTATGCTGTAGAAAAAGGTAAAAAATTTAAAAATGAACTGGCTTTCCAGATTGTAAGTGCTTTTGATAAAGATATTTTCACCAATACCAATTTGAAGGCCAGATATGCCATGTTTATCCCCTATAAGGATTTTAAGGCAAGTAAAATTGACCACAGGCTGGATGTTGCTTTAACTGCAAAAATTAACCGTTTTATGAATACCAGCTTAACAGGCGTATTGTTATTTGATGATGATACCGGTACCAATAAAATCCAGGCCAGTCAAACTCTGGCACTTGGTTTTGCCTTTACCTTTCCGAGGTAGCGGTGCATCAATTAAACAAAAAGACCACAGTATAAACTATGGTCCTTTTTTTAGCACAATCTTTTTTTAGGCTCCGCCGCCAATTTTACCCATTTCCCAATAGGGCATGGTAATGATCTGGCTAAAACCAACTCCCCGCTTTTTCAGGTATTTCTTAAACTGCTGTACCGATTGGGCCCTGCCCGTTAAATAGAAGGTAGCATTCTGCCACATTTCCCAGCACAGGGGATGCATATTTTCCATCCAGTTGATGGCATTTTTTGCTGGCGCGCTTAAATCACTGGGCACTACATCAATCAAGAGTTTAATGTGATCAACCGAATCGAAATTTTCTTCCTGAAGCTCTAAAATACCAAAATACTCTACGTCTTCATCAACCGCTTTTTTTCCCAGCGATTCGTACAGGCCCATGCTGGTTTCATCGCCAAAAAAGAAATGCTGATTGGATTCTTCTTTGTATTTCACCCTTGCCCGGTCGGCAATGAGCTTTAAATGATCGCCTTTTTGAATATTCACAGCAAAATTATATCCCGGCCCCTGCCTGTTTAAGTAAAAAATAACCTCGCAGGTTTGCTGTTCCCTATCGTAACCAGATAAAGTATAATGCCTGTATTCGTTGGCATTAACCCGAAAAAGCACTTCGTTGCCAGGTATAAATTTCGCGTCGAAAAAATCGCCTTTAAAAGTGATACACTTCAGGTTGCTGCTTAACATTTTGGTTGCTGTAACTTCTACGGCGTATATTTTATTGCTGATCACCTTTTCCATAGTGTTGACCAGCCATGATGGTAACTTGGGCATTGTATTAATTTGTTTAGTAACTTTGAACAAAAGTAGTTGTCTAACAAAAAGGTCTTTTTATATCAAAGGGATTAAAATTTATACCAAAAGGATTTTATGGCCTTAACCATTTACGATGGCGACAATAAACATTACATTGTTGGCACCAAGTTCGACGAGAATGAATTCAACCGGCCTCTTGTAACCGAAACGAGAGAAAAATACAGCTTCCCCTTTGGCGATGCGGAGATTGTACAGCTATCTTTTTCTGGAATTTACATTATTTATGGCGATATGCTGGTGAAGCAAAACCGCCTGCGCATAAAAGCTTTTGACGAACCTGAACTGGTAGAACTTCACTTTTCGCTTACAGGTGGCGGTATTATGGAGAACCACCTCACCAATAAGCGCCTGGATATTAAGGCCAACCAGCACAACATTATTTACAGTCCTGAATTTGATGGAACAGCCGAATTCCCGACCAATGAACCCTTAAAGTTTTTTGAGGTAAATTTTCAACGGGAGCGGTTTATTGATTTAACGGGCGAAAGTGGTACCCTGTTAAAAAGTTTTGCAGAAAACATCATGACCAAGCGCTCGGTAGAGATTTCATCAGAAAACCTACCCATTAGCCTTGCCATGCACAGTTGCATTAACGATATTATGAACTGCCAGTTTACCGGTGGTTTAAAATTGTTGTTTCTTCAATCTAAATGCCTTGAGCTTCTGGCCCTGCAGGCACAGGCCTTCGAAATGGCGGCAAAGAAACCGGAAAAACCTGCGGTTAAATCGGCTTATGATAAGGAGCGGATTTATTATGCCCGAGAATATTTATTGCAAAATGCCTGTAAGCCGCCTTCTCTAACCGAGCTTGCAAAGGTTGCGGGCATCAATGAATTTAAATTAAAACAGGGCTTTAAAGAAACCTTTCAAAATACGGTTTTCGGCTATTTGAGCGATTACCGTTTAATGAAAGCCAAAGAACTTTTGGCCAGCGGGCATATCGATATCAAAAACATTTCTGACGATCTGGGTTACTCATCGGTACAGCATTTTAACAAAGCTTTTAGCAAGAAATTTGGCGTAAGTCCAGGTAAGGCAAGGTAATTTTCCTTAAATTAAACTCAAGGAAAATAGTCTTTTAACTTTTTTTCCGTTTTTTCTTAAGGTCTAAATAATCAACGTAATACAAAACCTTAACCGATAGGCTGTTATTTTGCGGTGCATTCAAAATTCCGTTTAGGTTCTTATTGTAACGCTGCGTGTAATAGGTGTCGTAGGTTTCTGCCGCATCTTTATACGAAACAGATAAAGTGCTGCCCGGTGCAAACTGCCAGGTATAAATTAAATCGATGTTGAACACATTATAGTTTCTATCCAGTCCGTTTAATGGCGTCCCGGTATAATCGGTTAAATTGCCATCAGGCTTAAGCAGGTAAAATTCTTTGTTCCGCCTATCGCTCCAATAATGCCTCAGCACTACTGTAAATCCCATTAAATTACTAAAGGTATATTTGGCATCGAACGAGTTTTCTACGGTTCTGCGGTCATACTTCGAAAAAATAGCCTGGCCGCCCTGTGCCGTTACCCAGTTTACGTAATTGTAGTTCGGGTTAAAGTTTAAATCAAGTCCAAAAGCAAGCTTATCATTTACCCTTAGGTTCTGAAAAAAGTAAAAATTATACATTTTCCCTTTAAAAAGCTGTTGTTCCAAAAAACGGATGTTTCCGCCAAAATTATAGGCTTTGGCGCGGTTGGGGTTAATGTACAGGCTCACACCATAATTTTCAGGGGTGTGGTAAAGCTGTCCGTTCCGTGCTTCATAAAAGTCGTTACCTTTTCTATCCCAGCTCAAATCTACCTCTGCCGACCACTGGTTTTTAAACTGCACCCAATATCCTCCATTAAAACCTAATTTTTGGTAAGCCGCCGACTTTGCCCTGCGCGAATAGTTTAAATTAAACCAACTTTCGAACTGGTTATACCATTTACTGGGTTTGTATATGTTGTAACCAATGCCAATGCGCTGATCTAAAAAGTTGTTATTGGTAAAAAAGCCCATGTCTGATGGGTCGAATTTATCATCGGCATATACCTGGTTGTAGCTCCAGGTAAAATTGCCGCTCTGTTTTCCGAACCGGAGGGTATAGCTATAACCTGTACTGCTTTCTTCGCCCCGTAAATAGCTCATTTTGGCCCCGCCATTTACAAAATATTTATTGCCTTTATTATTGAGGTTAAACAAGAGGGCACTTACATTTGCATCGTAGGCAGAACCTTGCCGTAGCACATTGGTATTGATAAAAGTGGCCGAGCTGTTGTTTTTTAAAGATTGATCGAAAACCAGGATATTGTAATTGGTTAAGGGCTGTGTTTCTACCTGCCGCAAATTGCCCTGCGCATCTTCCACTTCGGTTTGCATGCTGTTGGTTATGGCATTAAAAATTCCGATGCCCAGGCCTTTTGCGGTTCGGCCCGATATTTTAGTTGCATTTAGCACCTTGGCCTCGGTTTGGTCTTTAACAATTTTATCGCTACCTACTCCGCTATAATTATAATATGATGGAATAGAACCGATACGCTTTGAGTAAAATAAATCGCCTTTATTGAACAGCTCTGTACCTTCGGTAAAAAACTGCCTGTTTTCGTTAAATTTTACTTCAAAAGGCGTGAGGTTTAAAATGCGGTTATCAGATTGTACCTGGCCAAAATCGGGCACCAGGGTCATATCCAGCGTAAAGCTATTGTTAATACCATACTTTACGTCCATACCACCATTAAAACGGGCCGTTGTATTTTTAACCCCCGGCAAATTAACGGGGTAATGGTTTACATAAGCCGAAATATAGGGCGAGAACGAGAGCCTAAGTGGCGGCTTAATGTCTTTGATGCCCATCCACAAGCCTTCCTGATTGATAAAACCATTTACCTTTGGGTCAACAAAATTCCAAAAGGTCTGTATATTCTTACGCTGTATCCTCCGGCTAAAATTCAATCCCCAGTTTTGTACATCCTTGCCCGAAAAACGCAAAGCAGAATAGGGGATTTTCATTTCGCAGGTCCAGCCTTTATTATCTAATTTAACGGCGCTTTCCCATACCGCATTCCAGTTGGGATCTTCATCGCCCACCTGCGAATATTTGGCATCGAACTGAACACCTGCAGCGGTAACAAAAAAACCGTTACCATTCATTTTATCATAAAAGGGATCGACAATGATCGAGATGAAATCGGCATTTCCAATATTATCCCTCGAAACCAGTTCGTGCGAAACACTATCGGGGCTATCGTACATGCGGGCGTAAACATAAATGGCCACATCATCGTAAAGCACTTTCATTTCCGTACGTCTATCATTTCTTTCAAGGCGCCCCGGAACGGGTCTGATTTCGTAAAAATCGGTCGCTATTGGCACACCGTTCCAGCATTCATCATCCAGAATACCATCTATTTTAGGGCTCTGCTGTGTTCTTTTAGCGGCTAATTGTTTTTGCTTGGTAGCATCCTGAGCGTGGCAAAAAGCACAGATAAATATCAAAAACAGTGGGATGCAGCGTTTCATTTGGTTTAGGTTAGTTAAGCATAAGACTCTAGGGATACGAAAATGTTGCACCCCGGCAGAAATATAATATTCATTTAACCTAAAGTTTTGACTTTGAGTTGCTAAGATTTACAAGCAAAATTTGATACATTTGCCCTTTATTAAAAACAACTGGCTTTTTGCCCATGGCATTAGGCTTTTAGCTTAAAAAAAGATGTTTGATAATTTACAGGACAAGCTAGACAGAGCATTTAAAGTACTAAAAGGACAAGGCAGCATTACGGAAATTAACGTGGCAGAAACCATGAAAGAAATCCGTAAAGCATTATTGGATGCCGATGTTAACTATAAAACAGCAAAATCGTTTACCGATGATGTAAAGCAGAAAGCTTTGGGGCAAAATGTGCTTACAGCCGTTTCGCCAGGCCAATTGCTTACCAAAATAATGAACGATGAACTTGCTGCCTTAATGGGTGGTGAAGTTACGGAGTTAGATACCAAAGCAAACCCAACCATTATATTAATTGCAGGTTTAAACGGTGCGGGTAAAACTACCTTTGCAGGTAAATTGGCCTTGCATTTGAAAGGCAAAGGCAAAAAACCTTTATTGGTTGCAGGCGATATGTACCGTCCGGCAGCGGTAGATCAATTGGAGGTATTGGGAACTTCAGTTGGTGTTTCGGTTTATGCTAACCGCGAATCGAATGATCCGGTAGGTATTGCCTTAGAAGGTATTGCACATGGTAAACAAAACGGAAATAACGTAATTATTATTGATACGGCCGGTCGTTTGGCGATTGACGAATCTTTAATGAACGAAATATCTGAAGTTAAAGCCAAAACACAGCCACACGAAATTTTATTCGTTGTGGATTCGATGACGGGCCAGGATGCGGTAAATACGGCAAAAGTATTTAACGACAGATTGGACTTTACCGGTGTGGTATTAACCAAACTGGATGGTGATACCCGTGGTGGTGCGGCTCTTTCGATTAAATCGGTGGTTAACAAACCAATCAAATTTATCGGTACCGGCGAGAAGATGGAAGCACTTGATGTTTTCTACCCTGACCGTATGGCTTCGCGTATTTTGGGTATGGGTGATGTGGTTTCACTTGTTGAACGTGCGCAGATGCAGTTTGATGAGAAAGAGGCTGCAGAACTTCAGAAAAAAATCCGCAAGAACAAATTCGATTTCAACGATTTCTACAACCAGATTCAACAGATCAAGAAAATGGGTAACATGAAAGATTTGATGGGGATGATTCCGGGTGTGGGTAAAATGATGAAAAACGTGGATATCCAGGATGATGCCTTTAAATCAATCGAAGCAATTATCAATTCGATGACCCCGTTTGAAAAGGAAAACCCTGATGCCATACAGCAGAGCCGCCGTTTACGTATTGCAAAAGGTTCGGGAAGCAAAGTTGAGGAAGTAACCAAGCTGATTAAACAGTTTGAAGATATGCGCAAAATGATGAAGCAGTTTTCTAACCCGGCCGCAGCAGCAGCCATGATGAAAGGTATGCCTAAAATGCCGTTTGGAAGATAGGCTTTAGCTGAAAGGTTAAAAACCAAAGCTGAAAGCGAAAAGAATATTGTAGAAAAGAATCCCGATCAGAAATGGTTGGGATTTTTTATGTGCTATACATTCTTGTTTATTTAAAGCCTTGCCCCAGGCTTAATCCAGTAACGCAGGTAAAAAGCCGTTCCATATAATAAAGTTAACGAACTCTTATTCCAAAAAGTGACTAATTGAATTTGATTGCGATATCTAATTGAGTTCTAACTTTACTCCCTTGAAAAACACCTGGCTTCCATTTCTCAGAACTTGTTAGTAATCGTTTGGCTTCATTATCACAATAGATATCGAGTCCCTTCTTAACTTTAATATCAGAAAAGCTACCGTCTTTTTCGACAATCAATGACATAATTACAGTTCCTTTAATATTCTTTGCTTCAGACTCTTTTGGATATTTTAGATTCGTTTTAATGTAATTATTCCATTCAGTATAGCCTTTTGGATACTCAGGCTGGGAATCTAGACTAATAAAATCAAAAACTTTATTCCCAAAATCTACTGGTGTATTTTTAGTAGCTGTATTTGGAATGGCAATATCTACTCTTGGCGATCCAATAATATTTGAATCTTCTTCTGGTGGTAGGCTTTTATATACATTATCAAAAAAAGTTTTTGTCTTATTCCATTCATTTAGATACTGTTTAGTTAAATCTTTCTCTCCAGAAAAAAAGAACACATCGACATTTTTATCTTTGGCATTAATTTTTGTAACGTATTTTTCATCTGCTATCACAAAAAGATCCATGTTTTTTGGAACCAATAAATAATAAGTACCGTCTTCATTTATACCGCTCTTCCTATCCCTCAAACCTAATAATCTAATTGAACTATTTTTTAAAGTGTTTTTACCATCTAAAAAAATATGTCCGGTAACTCCAATAAATTCGTTCTTTTTTTGAGCTAAGCTGCAAAGTGTCAGGATTAATAAGTAAAAAGTAATCAATGTTTTTTTCATGGTAAAAAAAGTGTTTTTAACTAAAGTATGGTAATTACTTTATTAAAACAATTCTTATATTAGTCAATAATATTCATCCCGAATAAATTTACATCCCACTTTATTTTAATTAAAAAATTAAATGCTTGTAAAAACATACGGGAGTGCTGTTTATGGCGTAAATGCACTAACCATAACCATCGAAGTGAGTATCAGTTCTGGCACCAAATATTACATGGTGGGCCTGCCAGATAACGCTGTAAAAGAGAGCTTACAGCGTGTGGCCAGTGCCATAAATGTTTCGGGCTTTAGGATGCCCAAGCAAAAAATTGTGGTAAACCTGGCACCAGCCGATATCAAAAAAGAAGGCTCATCTTATGATCTCCCAATTGCCATCGGTATTTTGGCCGCCTCAGGGCAAATTCCGCATGACGAACTGGAAAAGTATTTCATCATGGGCGAACTTTCTTTGGATGGCACTATTCAACCTATTAAGGGCGCTTTACCAATAGCCATACAAGCCAAGCAGGATGGTTTTACCGGATTTATTTTGCCCAAGCAAAATGTTCGCGAGGCAGCTATTGTTAATGATTTGAATGCATTTGGAGTAGAAAACCTCGCCCAGGTAATTGCTTTCTTTAATAGAACTGAAATAATTGAACCTGTAAAAATTAATACCCAAGAAGAGTTTTTAAAAAACATCAATAACTACGAGCATGATTTTGCAGATGTTAAGGGGCAGGAAAATATTAAAAGGGCTTTAGAAATTGCAGCAGCAGGTGGCCACAATGTTATTTTAATTGGTCCACCGGGGGCAGGAAAAACCATGCTGGCCAAACGCCTACCTACCATTTTACCTCCACTAAATTTAAATGAGGCTTTAGAAACCACCAAAATCCATTCGGTAGCGGGTAAACTTTCGGCAGCAGATGCACTGATGACGATTAGGCCATACCGTTCGCCGCACCACACCATTAGCGATGTAGCTTTGGTTGGTGGAGGAATAAATCCACAGCCGGGAGAAATATCGCTCGCGCATAACGGTGTGCTGTTTTTGGATGAACTGCCCGAATTTAAGCGGACGGTTTTGGAGGTAATGCGGCAACCTTTAGAAGATCGGAAAGTTGCTATTGCACGGGCAAGGTTTTCGGTTGAGTATCCGGCCAGTTTTATGTTGGTAGCCTCGATGAATCCTTGCCCATGTGGCTTTTACAACCATCCCGAAAAAGACTGTGTATGTGCTCCCGGCATTGTTCAGAAGTATCTGAGTAAAATATCAGGGCCATTACTGGATCGGATTGACCTGCATGTAGAAGTTACCCCGGTCAATTTTACTGAACTGGCCTCCACACAGGAGGCAGAAAAAAGCGATCATATTAGAGAAAGGGTTATCAGGGCGCGCCAAATTCAGGATATCCGTTTTGCAGATAAAACAGACCTACATTATAATGCACAGATGAGCCCAAAAATGGTGCGTAAAGTATGCCAGATCAGTAATGAAGGTACAATTTTACTAAAAAATGCCATGGAGAGGCTGGGATTATCGGCCAGGGCATACGATAGGATTTTAAAAGTAGCCCGAACCATTGCCGATCTAGCGGGGAGCGAAAATGTAGAAATAGAACATCTGGCAGAATCGATTAACTACAGGAGTTTGGATAGAGATGGTTGGGCGGGTTAAAGCTTTGAATTACAAATTAGCCATATAGAAATACAGTACATATAGCTGATAATTTATACCGCTTAGTTAAAAACCATATATCTACATGACTTAGAAAAAACCTCTACCTATATGGTCTATATATATGGCTTAGAAGAAGAGAAACCCTCAATATAGAGAAATCAACAAATATATCGTGAAAATAAAATAGAAAACGCCAGTGAGTTATAAAAATATCACTGTTGCAACAACGCTACGCTGTGATCTACTCATTGAAAATTGCCTCACAGTGGTGATAAAGGCCTCAAAAACCATCAAACCTATTGTAGAGGCACAAATACTAACCTACATGAAGTTATTTGAAGCGCCACAGGGATTGATCATAAACTTTAACTGCCTAAACATTTGTAATGATGGACAAAAAACATTTGTTAATGATTTGATGAAAGCGATCCAACCAAATTAGAAAGATATTAAAAACGACTGTCCTATAATTACGATTTGTCAAAAAGAAATCTTCCTGCAAAATCGTATCCAGCCTCTTGCTGAAAACAAAAACAAATTTCACATAGAAAATCACACAAAACACTTAATACCAGACAATTAAAATTTATTCAAGAAGGTTAAAATGCACTATTATTAAGGAGTGTCGGCCTTCTTTGGCATAGTCATTGTCATAGCACTGTTACATTTATTACCTATTAAAAAACTAAAAAGTGAAAGAGATGAAAAAAACAGTTCAAATTTTAAGCATGCTTTTAATAGCATTAACCGTAATGGTATCGTGTAAAAAAGATACAGATCCTGCTGACAGAGATTTCTTTGTAGGCACTTACAAAGGATCAGTTTCTTACCGCAATGGCGAAAGCACCATTACCAGCAGCGATGGAAAAGTAACCGTGAGTAAAGTTGGCGAAACGTATAATTTTTATTTTGGCAACAACATTCCGGATATTACTGGAGTAAAATTTGAGAAGAAAGGCGATAACAGTTACGTGAGTATCGGTTCTGGATTAACAGGCATTAGTATCGATGCCAGCAACCTAACCATTAGGGTAGCTAAAGATAGTCAAATCTGGACGGCAGACTGCACCAGATAATTATTAAACAATAAGGCCCGGTTAATCATCGGGCCTTATTTATTTCCATTGCTCCAGTGAGCAAATCAAAAAATAAAACAAGTTTGAAGCTTATTTAGCTAAATTTATAGCATGAGTTTTGAATTAAAAACACACATCGAAGAAATCGTTCCGCTCAGCGATCAGGAGTTTGAACATATATCTACCCATTTCAAACCCAAAAGCCTTAAAAAACATCAGTATCTTATTCAGGAAGATGAGTGGGTAAACAATATCTATTTTGTAGTTAAAGGATTGTTAAAAGCCTCCTTTACCGACGTAAATGGTAAAGAATATATCATCCAGTTTGCAATGGAAAATTGGTGGCTATCAGATTTCCGCGCCTTCTACGGTAATTTTAAATCCATCACCAATATCAGCTGCCTTGAAAATTCAGAATTACTTTATATCTCCAAAGAAAATTTGGATAGGTTGTGCAACGAAAGTCATAAAATGGAGCACTTTTTTAGGGTAAAAGGCAATTTTGGTTACGTAGCTTTACAGCAAAGGATTTTATCGCTGCTTACCACAAGCCCCAAAGAGCGTTTTGAACAACTGGCACAGCAATATCCAAAACTAATGCAAAGGGTTTCTAAAACAATACTTGCAGCATATCTGGGCATTTCGAGAGAAACACTTAGCCGGCTTTCTGCAAAAATGTGATTTAACGCACACTAATTCTGTGATTCAAGTCCTTTGTTTGCCTAGTAGATAGACCTAATTTTGTGATACACTTAGCATAAAAAATATGAATAAGAAAGTTTTATTCGTGCTTACGAGCCACGACGAATTAGGAAACACAGGCTTAAAAACAGGCTTTTGGTCAGAAGAATTAGCTGCACCATATTATGCCTTAGCCGATAAAGGTATTGATATTGTTTTGGCTTCGCCGAAAGGTGGCCAGCCGCCAATTGACCCTAAAAGTGAAGATCCATCTTTCCAAACCGATACTACCCGAAGAATGGAAAAAGACGCTGTTCTTTTAGATAAATTAAAAAACACCATCCCATTGGCCAATGTAAATATGGATGATTATGATGCCATATTTTATCCAGGCGGTCACGGGCCGTTGTGGGATTTGGCAGAAAGTACAACATCACAGCAGCTCATTACCGATTTTTACGCGGCCAATAAACCTGTTGCCTTTGTATGTCATGCACCAGGGGTGCTCAAGGATGTAAAAGTAAATGGCGAGTATTTGGTAAAGGGTAAAAATGTAACCGGATTTACCAATACCGAAGAAGAAGCTGTTCAATTAACAAACATAGTGCCTTTTCTGGTAGAAGATATGTTGGTAAAAAATGGCGGAAATTATAGCAAAACTGCAGATTGGAACCCTTACGCTGTGGTTGATGGATTGTTAATAACCGGACAAAACCCAGCCTCATCAGAAAAAGTTGCCGAAGAGCTGTTAAAACTTATTGCCTAATTTAACAGAATAATACTGGCTGGCATTGTCGGCCAGTATTAAAAGATGCTTAAAGCTCGTCTTCTTCCTCATCTTCCACTTCAGGCACATAATTTTCAATTGCCTGGCCAATGGCATTCACTTCTTCATCTTCCTCAAAAATTGGAAGCTCTGTTTTATAATCCATTTTTAGCCAGATAGATGAAGTATCTTTTTGAATCTGAATATATTCTTTTCCATCCTTAAAAATGGTATACGAATCATTTCGTTCCGGAAAAACTGAATAGTTAACTGTTCCGATTTCTATGTCAAAAGGTTCTTGCATGTTTGCTGTTTTCTTGCAAAGATAAACTATCTCCCTGATGATGATAAAATATGTCGTTCAAAAAATTACTTCACATTGTTTAAAAAATCCCATCAATTATATTACTTTACGCCTAAAGAACTTACGCGAAAGAAAAGAAGATGAAGTTAACGTTTTGGGGTGCTGCACAACAGGTAACAGGAAGTATGCACCTGCTCGAAGTTGGGCATTATAAAATATTGATAGATTGTGGATTGGATTACGAAAAGGAAACCTATCAGGAAGAAAACCAACACTTTCCATTCGATCCGGCCACAATTAACCTGGTTATTTTAACACATGCACACATCGATCATTCAGGTAATTTACCTACACTGGTACGCATTGGTTTCGATGGGCAAGTACTTTGTACCCCACCAACTGCCGATTTAACTTCTATATTGTTATTTGATTCCGTTGAGCTTTTTTTACGCAAGCAAAGTCGTAAACCGCGCACTAAAAGAGGCAATTTTAGCGGACCAAAACCTTTGTACCTGCACAAACACGTAATGGATACCATCGATCGGTTTGTAACCATTGCTTTTAATAAACCTTTTAAAATTAATGGCGACATTAGTTTAACATTTATACCTGTGGGGCATTTATTGGGTGCTGCAGCTGCAGTTTTAACCATAAATGATAATGGCGAAGAAAAGAAAATTGCATTTACCGGAGATATAGGCCGTGAGAACTACCCAGTACTGGTAAACCCCGAACCATTGCCCGAAGTGGATTATTTGGTAAGTGAGGCCACGTATGGCGGAAGGATGCACACCAAAGATAAAACCCTAGAGGAAAGACTGGTAGAGGAAATAACCGAAGCCTGCATTAAAACACCCGGGCGCTTAATTATCCCAGCATTCAGTATCGGCCGGACACAATCGCTGGTATTTGCACTCAACCAGATATTTACCAAAAAACTGCTTCCTCCTGTACAGATATTTGTAGATAGCCCCATGGCTATACAAGCTACTGATGTTTACCGCAAGCACCACAATCTGGTTAACCAAGAAGCTAAAGACTTTTACCAGACCATGGGGGATGAATTTGAATTTGAGCACCTGGCTTACGTTCAAACCATGAAAGAGAGTAAAGATGTTTCTAATTATTTCGATCCCTGCATTATTATTTCTTCGGCAGGTATGCTCGAAGGGGGCAGGATACAAGATCACCTGTATTACAACATCCAAAACTACTACTGCACCATTCTTTTTATTGGTTATTGCGCCAAAGGTACACTTGGCTATAAATTGTTAAGCGGGGCGCCGATTGTACGCATCAAAGACCGCGAAATGATGGTGTATGCTACCATCCGTCAAACTGATTTATTAAGTGGTCACGGCGATCATAACGACTTGGTTAAAACAGTGAAACAAACGGGCCAGCCTAAAAAGGTTTTCTTGGTGCATGGTGAAGATAAAAGCCTACAAAGTTTATCGTTGGCATTGCAGGAAGATGGTTTTCATGTTGAAGTGCCGGAAAGGGGCGAGGTTTTTGAACTGTAATAGATAGGTTGTCAAATGGTAGCTATTGGTCGTTGAAAATTGATTATCCAATTCCATCATACATCTTATGACCATTAAGAAATTAAGAACATTAAGATTTTAATGGCTTAGCTATTGGTTATTGAAAATTGATTATTGATTATTCAATTCCATTTTAAATCGTCTACCCTATGACCATTAAGAAATTAAGAATATTAAGGTCTTAATGGCTTAGCTATTGGTTATTGAAAATTGATCATTGGTTATTCAACTCCATTTTACATCTTCAATCTTTCATCTTCTCACCTGTCCATTGCCCCTTACCACCCATTTGTAGCTGGTTAGTTCTTCCAGTCCCATGGGCCCGCGGGCATGGAGCTTTTGTGTGCTAATGCCAATTTCGGCACCGAGGCCAAACTGTGCGCCATCTGTAAATCCGGTAGAGGCATTGGCATATACCGCAGCGGCATCTACTTCATTTAAAAACTGAGCAATATTGGCCACATCTTCCGAAATAATCGCTTCGCTATGCTTTGAACTATAATCAGCAATGTGGTTTAATGCTGCTGTCAGATCTTCTACAACCTTAACCGCCAATTTAAGGGATAAAAATTCTGTGCCAAAATGTTCGGGTTTAGCTGGGTTTAACAGTTTAGCAGGGTAGGTCGCTTTTAAAACCCCATAGCTTTGCTCATCGGCATAAAGCTCCACATCCCCTTTAGCCAGTGGAGATAAAAGTGCAGGAAGATCAGTCAGTCTGTTTGCATGAATAAGTACACAATCTAAAGAATTACAAACACTTACCCTTCGGGTTTTTGCATTGAAAATAATGGCTTTACCTTTCTCCAGATCGCCCGATTCATCAAAATAGGTGTGTACAATTCCTGCACCGGTTTCAATTACCGGAATTTTACTGTTTTCGCGCACGTAATTAATTAACGATTGACTTCCCCTTGGGATTAAAACATCAACAAAGCCCCTTGCGTTTAATAAAGCCTCGGTAGCAGCCCTATCTGCCGGCAATAAAGTCAACACATCAGGGTTAATGCCATGTTTTTTTAATACGCCATGAATAACCTTGGTAATGGCTAAATTAGATAATTCTGCATCACTACCGCCTTTTAAAACAGCTACGTTTCCCGTTTTAAAGCATAGTGAAAATACATCGGCAGTAACGTTTGGGCGCGCTTCGTAAATTACACCCACAACGCCTAGCGGCACACTAACTTTTTGAATATGCAGTTGATTATCCAACGTTTTATCGGAAAGGATTTTACCTAACGGACTATTTAAACCCGCAACGTTTTTAAGATCGTTTGCAATATCCGCGATGCGATCTTTACTTAGCTTTAACCGGTCGTATTTGGGGTCTTCGATAGGCATTCTGGCTAAATCCTTAACGTTTTCAGTCAGAATTTCATCAGCATTGGCCACCAAAGCAGCAGCCACATCTGTTAAAACCGTGTTGATGGTTTCTTTAGCCAGGCTAACCATGGTTCGGCTAGCTTGTTGTGCCTTTTCGAAGTATTGTTTGTAATCCATTTTAGTAGTTTAAGATCCGTCATGCTGAATTTAGTTCAGCATCTGGTTTTAAGATCCTGAAACAAGTTCAGGATGACGAACTGGTAAGCCTAAATAGCTGAAAAAAAATAATCGTAATGCACCAAAGCTTTCTGTTTCTTCTGGCCAATACGTTCTCTGGCTTTATCCGATCCGTATTCAGCAATTCCCAATCCGATCAGGTTATTTTTTTCATCAACAATTTTAATGATGTCGCCTTTTAAAAAATCGCTTTGGATTTCGATAATCCCCACAGGCAATAAACTGGTCGCCTTACCTGAGGTTAATACTGTTTTCGCACCATCGTTCAGTTTAACAATGCCAGTAGCAGAGGTTTCCGAATGGGCAATCCATTTTTTCTTACCCGATTTAATTTTTTCGGGCACAAAACGGGTGTGCACCAGTTGGTTATCGAGCAAAGAAAGAAGTACACTATCCTGTGTGCCGTTTGCAATGTGAACCGTAATACCCAGTTTGGCCACCTTTTGGGCCATGGTAGACTTGGTGATCATGCCGCCACGTCCAAACTGCGATTTACCGGTTTGTATAAACGAAGCCAAACTAGCAACCGAACCATTAATTTCCTGGATCACTTCTGAGCCTTCAATTTTCGGATCGCCGTTGTAGATTCCGTTAACATTCGATAAAATAATCAAGGCATCGGCATTTAACATCGAAGCAATTAAGCCCGCCAGTTCATCGTTATCGGTAAACATCAGCTCTGTTACCGAAACCACATCATTTTCATTTACCACAGGAATTACCTCGTTCTGAAGTAAAATCTGCAGGCAGTTTTTCATGTTTAAATAATGGGCACGGTCGCGGAAATCTTCTTTCGTTACTAAAACCTGTGCGCATTGTATGCGATGTGCTGCAAAGAAATTGGCATAGGTATTAATCAGTTTTACCTGACCAATGGCTGCCAGTAGTTGCCGGGTAGTTACAGCATCCTGCTTTTCGGATACTTTAATTAAGCTTCTGCCCGATGCCACTGCCCCCGAAGAAACCAAAATAACTTCAATACCCTGTTGTTTAATATCAGCCAGTTGATTGACAAGGTGTTTAATCCTCGCTTCATCAGGCAATCCATTTTCTTGCGTAATTACATTCGAACCAACCTTTACAACTATTTTTTTATACCCCGGTTTCATTTTTATCCTAAAAAGCAATTTGATGCGGCAATTTACCATCAATTTTTATAATTAAGATATTTATCTATGGGCATAATGGATTTTTACGAAAATGATAATTTGGTTTGGTGCATGGCGATAAGCGTTTGGCGTTGAAGCCCGGGATACCTTAGACAGTTAACCGATTTAAACAATTAACCCCATTAACAATTTACAAGCAACAATTTAACCATTCAACAATCAAACAATCTGATTAACCCCCAATGAACTAATGAACCAAAAAAATTAATTAAATTGCATTGAACCTAAATCCCACCACTATGAAACGTATCTTACCTGCCCTTATATTGCTCAGTGCAGTTACGGCTTGTAACCAACCACAAAAAGAAGAAATGAAACCAATAAAATGGCCTGATGCCAAAGCGCCCGTAGCCGAAGTAATTCCACACAAAAGAGTTATACACGGCGATACTGTTGTAGATAACTATTACTGGATGATTGATTATTTTAAAAAAGGTCCGGATAGTACAAAGGTTGTAGATTACCTGAAAGCAGAAAACACCTACCTCAGTACCATGATGAAAAGTACAGATCAGTTTCAGGCCGATCTGTTTAAAGAAATGAAAAGCCGGATTAAAGAAAAAGACGAATCTGTTCCGGTTTTCAAAAACGGATACTTTTATTATTCCAGAACGGAAGATGGAAAACAGTATTTTAAATATTGCCGTAAAAAGGGTAGCCTAACTGCACCCGAAGAAATACTTTTGGATGTAGATAAGCTTGCCGAAGGACATGCCTACTACAGTACAACAGGTTTTAGCATTAGTCCTGATAATAAGTTACTGGCCTTTGGTGTAGATCAGGTATCGCGCCGCCAGTATACCATTAACATCAAGAATTTAGAAACAGGAGAAATTTTAAAAGATGCCATTGCCAATACCGAAGGCGCTGTAGCTTGGGCAAACGATAACAAGACTTTCTTTTATACCTCTAAAAACCCGGTAACTTTATTAAGCGAAAAAATTAAAAAACATACGCTTGGTGCTGATGCCAAAACTGATGTGGTAGCCTACGATGAGAAAGACAATACGAATTACATCGGGGTGGGTAAATCCAAAAACGGCAGGTATATTTTTATCGTATCGCAGGGTACACTAACGTCTGAATACAAACTGATCGATGCCGACCATCCAGAAACACCGTTTAAGGTTTTTGCAGCCCGTGCTAAAGATGTTTTGTATGATGTAATGGCTGTTGACGATAAATTTTTAATATTAACCAACTGGAACGCCAAAAACTTCCGTTTAATGGAATGCCCATTAGATAAAACCGACAAAGAAAACTGGAAAGAGGTAATTGCACACCGCGCCGATGTTTTGCTTGAAGGTGCTGAAGAATTTAAAGATTATACCGTTTTATCTGAACGCAAAAACGGCCTTACCGAGCTAAGGGTATTAAAAAAAGATGGCAGCGATTATTATATCAAGTTTGATGAACCTGTTTACGACGCCGGTGTAGGTTCAAATCCGGAATATAACAGCAGTACATTGCGTTACTCTTATACATCGCTAACCACACCAAATTCAATTTACGATTATAACCTGGTTAAAAAAGACCAAAAGCTGATGAAACAGCAAGAGGTTTTAGGCGGTTATAACCCTAAAGATTACGTTACTGAGCGTGTTTTTGCCACGGCTAAAGATGGCATCAAGGTTCCTATTGCTTTGGTATATAAAAAGGGTTTCGAGAAGAATGGAAAATCACCTCTGCTACTTTATGGTTATGGCTCTTACGGCGCAAATTCTGATGTTTATTTTTCTTCACAAAGGCTGAGCCTGTTGGATAGGGGGTTTGCCTTTGCCATTGCCAATATCCGTGGTGGACAGGAAATGGGCCGCCAGTGGTATGAAGATGGTAAACTGATGAAAAAGAAAAATACTTTTACCGATTTTATTGCGGCTGGCGAATACCTGATCGATCAGAAATACACTTCGAAAGGGCATTTATATGCACACGGCGGAAGTGCTGGTGGACTTTTAATGGGCGCTATTGTGAACCTTGCCCCCGATTTATGGAACGGTGTTATTGCCGATGTTCCTTTTGTTGATGTAGTGAATACCATGCTCGATGAAAGCATTCCATTAACTACCAATGAATTTGATGAATGGGGAAACCCGAAGCAAAAGGCAGCTTACGAATACATGAAAAGCTACTCGCCATACGAAAACGTAGCGAAAAAAGCCTATCCAAATATCCTGGTTACCACTGGCCTGCACGATAGTCAGGTACAGTATTTCGAGCCAGCCAAATGGGTGGCCAAACTTAGGGCAACCAAAACAGATAAAAACGTGCTTTTGCTAAAAACCAATATGGAATTTGGCCATGGCGGTGCCTCTGGCCGCTTCGATTACTTAAAAGATGTTTCGTTGAGATGGGCCTTTTTATTTGCATTGGAGGGGATTGAGAAATAAATTTATCAGGATCGTCATTTCGAGCGGACCCGATAGCTATCGGGTGAAACAAAGTCGAGAACCACCAAGTGCTCAGCAAAGCTAGATCTTCGAGTATAAATCTAAAAAGATCTCTCCGCTACGGTCGAGATGACGGACCTTTTTAAACCAAACAATAAAACTTTTTAAACTATATAATGAACACTAAATTAAAAACACTTCAAACTATTCACCTGGCTTTATGCGCTGGCGTTTTCCTTTTTGCACTCGTAACCATATTCCTAAACCGCGAAATCATGTTTTTTGATGCCAATCCCAAAACCACTTCGCCTTTTAACCCTATATTTCCGATCATGGGATTGATCACTATCTCTTCGGCTATTTTTTTATTCAGAAACACCCTTTCAAAAATTGATAAAACCGCTACAGCTGATGTAAAAATTAATCTTTATCAAAGTGCGTTTATCATCAGTTCGGCATTATTGGAAGCAGGTGCACTTTTTAACCTGGTAGGCTTTTTTATTACCCACAATTCATTTTTCCTGATCTTTGCACTCGGCAATTTCGTTTTTATGGTACTCAACAGGCCAACCAAAGATAAATTGATATCCGCTTTACAATTGCAATATCCAGATACAGAGGCATTGTAAGCAATTAGCCTTATCTTTGCCCACCAATGGAATACAATGTTCACACTTTGCCAAACGGCATACGCTTACTGCATGTGCCTTCGGCTTCGGCAATATCTCATGCTTGCATCATTATCAATACAGGCTCCCGCGATGAGCCCATTCATAAAGCTGGATTAGCACATTTTATAGAGCACCTGATTTTTAAACGTACCGAAAAGCGGAGCACCAACCAGATTTTAAACCGATTGGAAAGTGTTGGGGCCGATTTAAATGCCTATACAACCAAGGAATACACCTGCGTACATGCTTCTTTTTTAAACCCGTATTTAGATAGAACCTTAGATCTTTTTAACGATATTATTTTCCATTCTACTTTTCCAGAGGAGGAAATGGACAAAGAGAAAAGTGTTATTTTAGATGAGATTGCTTCCTACCTCGATCAACCTGAAGAAGCCATAAACGATGACTTTGAAGATATGCTTTTTGCTGGTCATGCGCTGGGCAATAATATTTTGGGCACAATAGCCTCTGTTCAGGGATTTACCCGCGAGGATGTGATCAATTTCAGAAAGGCGAATTACCGCACCAGCGAAATCGTGGTTGCTGTTTTAGGCAATTATACTTTTAATAGTTTCGTAAATAAAGGGAGCAAGCATTTTGCTGGGGTTGAAGAAAATAATCCGCCAAAAGAAAGGATTAAACCGGGCATTTTGCCACAAACCAACACTACCATTTACAAACCCATTATGCAGGCACACTGTATTTTGGGCACACAGGCTTACTCTACACACGAAAACCAGAAGGTGCCTTTAATGTTGTTGAATAATTATTTCGGCGGCAACGGAATGAGCTCTGTATTGAACCTGCAGATTAGAGAAAAATATGGCATTGCTTACACCATAGAATCTAATTTTTCGCCGTTGAGCGATACCGGCATCTTTTCGATCTACTTTGGTACAGATAAGGAAAAGCAGGCAAAAGCACTTTCGTTGATCTTTAAGGAAATCAAAAAGCTTAAAGAAAACCCGCTTAATGAACTGCAGCTGCAAAAGGCCAAAAATAAATTTATAGGCCAGATAGCGCTCGGCGAAGAAAACAGGATCGGTTTAATCATTTCCATGGCCAAGAGCCTCATCGATCATGATAAAATAGATTCACTGGAGACTGTTTTTGAGAAAATTAATGCCGTTAATACTGCTCAGATGGCCGATGTGGTACAAGAAGTGTTAGCGATCGATCAACTGAATATCTTTACTTTCTGCCCAATAGAGGAATAATTCTTATTTTTGTAAAGAATTTGCTGTCATACCGAGGAACAAAGCATCTCATTTCGATCAGCAGTTCTATTAAATACAGTGGTAACTTGTTCGATAATGCTAAAAAGAAGATTCTTCATTGCATTCAGAATAACAATTTGCCCACACTAACAAATTCAGATCCAGATCTGAAAAAAAATACAATACAATGAAATTACCAATAGTAGCTTACGGCGATCCTGTTTTAAAAAAGGTAGGTACCGATATCGATAAAGATTATCCAGAATTAAAGCAACTGATCAGCGACATGTTCGATACCATGTACCATGCAAATGGCGTTGGACTGGCTGCACCGCAAATAGGCCTTCCAATACGTTTGTTTATTGTTGATACCGGCGAAGATGAAGATGGTAAGCCAGGATACAAGAAAGTTTTTATCAATGCAGAAATTTTAGAAGAAACCGGCGAACCATGGTTTTTTAACGAGGGCTGTTTAAGTATTCCCGATATCCGCGAAAATATTTCGCGCAAGCCAAATATTAAAATTACCTATTTCGATGAGAACTGGGTAGAGCATACGGATGATGTGGATGGAATGCCTGCACGCGTTATTCAGCACGAATACGACCATATTGAAGGAAAATTATTTACCGATAAAGTTAGCGTACTCCGCAAAACGATGCTAAAAAGTAAACTGGATGCGATTTCGAAAGGAAATATCAAAACAGATTACAAAATGAAGTTTCCGAACAAAAGCAAGAAAAGATAGGCTTGGATGGAAGATGTAAAAGGGAAAATGGAAACGTTTTCCCTTTTTTGTTTTTATCTCATGCTATTCAGCTTAACGAAACATTTAATTAAAACGTCAGCCTTGAAATGGTCATTATCGAATGAGCATTTCACATTAACCACAAAGAGCACAAAGAAAAGGCACAGAGAAACCAAAGCGGTTGATTAATTCAGCAAGTGATGCTCAGTACAAAACGCAGTGGGCTGTTGTAGTTAAATTTTTCGCGCCGTGCTTAATCCACCTTTTAAGCTATACACCTCTCCAACATAAATTGGAAGTAATAGCTGAGCTGCCATTTGGCTCCTTTGCCCAGTTTGGCAATAAAATACCACTTTCTTGTTTTCTGGAATAAGGGCAACCGATTCAGCTAAATTATAGAGCGAAATATTAATCCCGCCAATATGATGCTCTTCATGTTCATAATCTTCGCGTACATCAATCAGAAAAACAGTTTCTGCACTTTCGCTTATCCATAGGGAAAGGGTTTGCTGGTCGATTTCCTTTATCGATATACTATTTTTTAAGGCCTGGACTACTGGTTTTTCAACAGGTTTTTCCCGTTTAATCTGAAACACATAATGGGTATTGTTTAGTGCATCAACCGTCATTAATTTACCAGCCAGGGTTTCGCCGATTCCACAGATAAGCTTAATGGTTTCGTTGGCCATATATAAGCCGATAAGTCCCGGTAAAATGCCAATAACGCCACCTTCAATGCAACTGATGTTTTCGGTGGGCGGCTCAGGGTAAAGGTTTCTGTAATTTGCACAACCTTGGTGGTTAAAAACAGCTATCTGACCTTCAAACTTCAAAATAGAGCCAAAAACCAAGGTTTTGCCCAAGGCTACACAGGTATCGTTTACCAGATACCGCGTATCAAAATTATCAGAGCAATCGATTACCAGATCATACTGCTGGCAAATTTCTGTAGCCCTTGTATCCGTAAACCTTTCGTTAAAGCTATTTACACTGAGCTGTGGGTTAAGCTGTAGCAGTTTTTCTTTGGCTATGGTTGCCTTAGGTTTGCCAATATCGGCCATATGGTAAAGAATTTGCCTGTGCAGATTGCTTAAGGCCACCAAATCGTCGTCTACAATTCCAATCTCTCCAATGCCGGCAGCAGCAAGATATTGCAGCACGGGGCAACCCAAGCCACCCGCACCAATTACCAATACCCTTGCTGCCTTTAATTTCTGCTGTCCCAAAAGGCCAATTTCAGGCAATATCATCTGCCTGTTGTAACGGCCAATTTCTTCTTTTGCTAACATGATTTGCGGATTAAAGCCATATCCCAATCTTTCCAGATGGGTTCGTAACCCTGTTTTCTAATCATTGCGGCAATTTCCTGCGCCGAACGCTCATCGGATATCTCGAACTGCTCTAACGATTGTGGCTCTACGTGATAGCCTCCCGGATTGGTTTTTGAGCCTGCACTAATGGCCGTTATACCCAGTTTAATCACCTGGTTTCTAAAAGCAACGGTTTCGCGGGTTGAGATAGAAAGTTCCACTTCGCTGTTAAATAGGCGATAGGCACAGATCAGCTGAACAAGTTCCTTATCGTTCATGGCTACTTTGGGCTCTAAACCACCGCTAAAAGGGCGCAACCGTGGAAAAGATATGCTGAATTTACTCTGCCAGTATTGCTTTTCTAGGTAAGAGAGGTGAAGAGCGGTAAAAAACGAGTCGGTTCTCCAGTCTTCCAAACCAATTAACACGCCCAATCCCATTTTATGGATGCCAGCCTGCCCCAATCGGTCGGGAGTTTCCAAACGGTATAAAAAGTTCGATTTTTTCCCTTTGGGATGATGTTTGCGGTAATCGTCCTGATGGTAAGTTTCCTGATAAACCAAAACAGTGTTTAAGCCATGCGGGATCAAGGTTTCGTAATCTGCTACATCCAAGGGCTGCACTTCCATAGAAATGTGCGAAAAATGTGGACTGATCAGATCCAGTACCTTTTTAAAATAATCGGTATGTACACTTTGATTGGCTTCGCCGGTAACCAACAGCACATGATCGTAGCCCATGCCTTTAATTACCGCAACCTCCTGCATAATTTCAATTGGTGTAAGCGTTCTCCTTCTTACTTTATTGTCGTAGCTGAAACCGCAATAGGTACAAATATTACTGCACTCGTTAGAAAGGTACAGCGGAATGTACATCTGTATGGTACGGCCAAAACGGTCGAGGGTTAAACGCTGACTAATCTGCGCCATATCTTCAAGATAGGGCAAAGCTGCGGGAGAAATAAGCGCCTTAAAATCTTCGAGGCTGCGGTTTTGAGCGCCTAATGCATTTTCCACATCGGCACTTGTTTTATCGTAAATACTGGCTTTGGTATCGTCCCAATTGTGCGATTCGAATACCTGGTTAAAACTGTTCATCAAGAAATGAGGTTAGTGGACTGCTTGCTGCGGCATAATGTTGTTGAGCGCCAAGTTTCGATTCGAAGGCCATCCGACCAGCCTCTACGGCCAGTTTAAATGCGGCAGCCATTTGCGTGGGATTTTTAGAAATGGCAATGGCCGTGTTCACCAAAACAGCATCAGCACCGATTTCCATCGCCTTTGCTGCATCAGATGGAGCGCCGATACCAGCATCGATAATTACCGGAACACTGCTCTGGCTGATGATAATTTCTAAAAAGTCGATCGTTTTTAATCCTTTATTGCTGCCTATGGGCGAACCCAATGGCATTACCGCTGCAGTGCCCACATCTTCCAGCCGCTTGCACAATACAGGGTCGGCGTGGATATAAGGCAGCACCACAAAGCCCAATTTAACCAGTTCTTCTGTTGCTTTTAAGGTTTCAATGGGGTCGGGCATTAAGTATTTAGGATCAGGATGGATTTCGAGCTTGATCCAATTCGTTTCTAAAGCTTCGCGTGCCAGCTGTGCAGCAAAAACGGCTTCTTTGGCATTGCGCACGCCCGATGTATTGGGCAGGAGGTTAATGTGCGGATATTTAAGGTGCTGCAGGATATCGTCGTCTTTACCTTTTAAATCAACACGTTTAAGTGCCACCGTAACGAGCTCGGAAGCCGAGGCAATTAAGGCACTCTCCATTTCTTTTGCCGAACTGAATTTTCCTGTTCCGGTAAAAAGGCGAGAGCTAAAGGTTTGATTGGCTATGGTTAACATACTAGTTTTGAATAGAGTTGATACTTAGTTTATCGTTGATCTGGCTGAGGATGGCCTCTGTTTGCGTTTGGTTGGTTAGCGCTGCTGATACCGCTACGCCATAAATACCTGTTTCGAGGATAGAAGAGATATCTGCAGCTTCAATGCCCCCAATGGCAATTATTGGCGTAGTTATCCCTGCCTTTTTTACCTTTTCCATTAACTTTTGATAGCCCTCCAAGCCTACAATAGGACTTAGGTTTTCTTTGGTCCGCGTAAACCTGAACGGGCCAAGACCTATGTAATCTGCACCTTCGGCAACGCGTTGAAGAATATGTTCGAAAGTGTTGGCCGTACCACCAATAATCTGATCAGGACCGATTATTTTACGGGCTTCGGCAATGGGCATATCCTGTAAGCCCAAATGTACCCCATAACTGCCAACCGCTTTGGCAAGATGTGGAAAATCATTGATAATCAATTGGGCGCCATAGCTTTTGCAGAGCTGCTGAGCGGCCTGTGCGAAAGGCAAAATCTCACATTCGGGCAGATTTTTAATACGGAGCTGAATCCATTTTCCTCCGGCTTTGAGCACTTGTTCAATGGCATCTATGTGTGTGCCGGTTTGCGGCTTTTGTGATATATATTGTAATGGGTTAATCATTTTGCTAGGTTATAAATTCGCATTTGGATTGTATTTGCTTAAAGTTTGTTAATGCTTGTGCTGGCTCTTTCCAGATACTTCCCAAAAGAGCAAGTCCATCAAAATCCATATCTTTTACAAGCGCCACCTCGTTTAAACCAATACCGCCAAGAGCAATCAGTTTGGTGTGATGAGTTTTCTTGAGCATGAACTTTGGCGTTATAATACCCATATAGCCGGGTTTAGAAATACTGTCGAATATCGGGCTAAGGAAACTATAATGGTACTGGCCGATGTACGGAATATCTTCAACCCGATGGATAGAAGTACTGAATATCCTGTTCCCCGAAAAATCCATACCTGCATTGCGCTTTCTACAATTTTCGGTGTGGTGGATTCTTTTGATCCCGTAATCGCCGGCGAGTTCATGGAAATGGTGCAACGCAATCCGATGGTGATATTCGGGTAAAATACCCGCCAGGAACTTTTGGTAAGTGCTGCGTTCGTTGATTTCTTTGCGCAGGTGAAAAACCTGTAAGCCCGCTTCGAAAAGCTGATTTACAATCTGGGTTTCGCCATTAAAACTTTTGGGCTTAGCAATTACAATCAGTTCCATAGGGTTTAAGAATAAATTTCGCTTCCTTTTTCGGTAAACTCTTTCGATTTTTCCTCCATACCCTTACTGAGCGCATCTTCAGTTTCCAATCCCTGCTGTGCGGCATATTCGCGTACATCATGGGTAATTTTCATCGAGCAGAAATTTGGTCCGCACATCGAACAGAAATGGGCAATTTTGGCGCCCTCCGCCGGAAGTGTTTCATCATGGAATTCCTTAGCGGTATCCGGATCCAGCGAAAGGTTAAACTGGTCTTCCCATCTAAATTCGAACCGGGCCTTACTCAACGCGTTGTCTCTATACTGTGCACCCGGATGCCCTTTAGCCAGATCGGCTGCATGTGCCGCAATTTTATAGGTAATTACCCCATCTTTTACGTCTTTCTTATTCGGCAGGCCTAAATGTTCTTTGGGTGTAACATAACAAAGCATGGCCGTTCCGAACCAGCCAATCATTGCCGCACCTATGGCCGAGGTAATGTGATCGTAACCCGGCGCAATATCGGTAGTTAGCGGCCCTAAGGTATAAAATGGAGCTTCGGCACAATGCTCCAGCTGTTTTTCCATATTGGCTTTAATCAGGTGCATGGGCACATGGCCTGGTCCTTCTATAATGGTCTGTACATCGTGTTTCCAGGCTATTTTGGTCAGCTCGCCGAGTGTTTCCAGTTCCGAAAACTGTGCAGCATCATTGGCATCGGCAATACAGCCCGGCCTCAAGCCATCACCTAAAGAGAAAGCCACATCGTAAGCTTTCATAATTTCGCATATTTCTTCAAAATGGGTATACAGGAAATTTTCTTTGTGGTGGGCCAGGCACCATTTGGCCATAATTGATCCCCCGCGGGAAACAATACCCGTAATCCTTTTGGCAGTTAATGGCACATAACGGAGCAATACTCCGGCATGGATGGTAAAATAATCAACTCCTTGCTCTGCCTGCTCAATCAGGGTATCGCGAAAAATCTCCCAGGTAAGGTCTTCAGCTTTACCGTTTACTTTTTCGAGTGCCTGGTAAATAGGTACCGTACCAATCGGCACTGGCGAATTGCGGATAATCCATTCGCGCGTTTCGTGGATGTTTTTCCCTGTAGATAAGTCCATAATGGTATCGGCACCCCAACGGCAGGCCCAAACGGCTTTTTCTACTTCCTCTTCTATGGTTGAGGTAACAGTCGAATTACCAATATTAGCATTAATTTTAACCAGAAAATTACGCCCGATGATCATGGGTTCGAGTTCCGGGTGGTTAATGTTGCAGGGAATTACAGCCCTGCCTGCAGCTACTTCTGCACGTACAAATTCGGGGGTGATATATCCTTTTGGGGTATTGGCGCCAAAGCTATTGCCCTGATGCTGGTGGTTCATTACCGTATGCTGATTGCCCAGCTGTTCGTTTAAAAGTTCTATCTGTTGGTTTTCCCTAATGGCAATGTATTCCATTTCGGCGGTTATAATGCCTTTTTTGGCATAGTGCATCTGCGATACGTTTGCACCCGGCTCTGCCTTGAAAGGCTTGTTAATGTGGTTAAACCTTAGGTTATCGAGTTTGCTATCTGCCAGACGCTGTTGGCCATAGGCCGATGATAACTGATCGAGCTGCACTACATCCTCGCGGTCGGTTATCCATTTTTCGCGTAGGCGCGGCAGCCCTTTTTTAACATCAATAACAGCATTTGGATCGGTGTATGGTCCGCTGGTATCGTACACTGTTACCGGAGGATTTGGTTCAGTTAATCCGAAACCGTTGTGGATTTTAGTATCGGTTAGGGTAATTGCCCGCATGGCCACCTGAATGTTGTGGATTTTGCCAGGCACAAAAATTTTGCTCGATGCCGGAAAAGGGCTACGGCTGATGACTCCAGCATTTGGGGTTTTTTCTTGTTTCATATTTAAAATGATTGAATGGTAGATTGAGTAAATGATAGATTGAATGAGTGGGGGGAAGGAATTATTGAAGGAAAGAATGATCGGACTACATATCCCATTCAGTTATTCAAAATCCAACCATTTAAGTATTTGTTACCCACCCTGAGTGGCTTTGATGAGTATAATCTGATCGCCCTGCTGCAGCGGATGTGTAGACCAGCCCGATTTGGGAATAATGGTTTGGTTTACCGCAATGGCAAGGCCAGTGGTTTCGGCAACAGAAACTTTAGCAAGCATCAGTTCGATGGAACTGGCTTCATCAAGCAGGTAAGGTTGGTTGTTTATAGTTACTTCCATAGGTTAAAAATTTGGAAAAACTATAGCGATTGCCCCGTAACGGAGTATGAAAAGACAGCAATGGTATTGCGCTCACTTTTCCCTTCGGCAGTACTAACTGCATCAGGTTCAAAGGGTATTTCTCAGCACTAGGCACCCCTAAAGTTTTTTGTAAATATATAGGATTATATTCCGAATGCAAATAAAAAAATAAAATTACGCGGTACATCTGCGCGTTACGCTATTGGTGGAGCATAACATTTTGAGGGGATTTTTAAGCGCGGAAACAAACCCTTATAGTTAAAAACTATTTATTTTTATTTATTTATAGTTTTTACAAATGCTTTAGATCTGCTCTTTTTTTAAGCACAAAGCACATAAGCAGAGGTATAAGAAACGAAGCTTGTTATGGTCATTCAAACGAAAAACCCAATTAGACGAGAGGTACTGAACTTAGGATTCTAAATTAATTGGTACGGCTTTTATCCCCGTCAAAGATTTGCTGCATTAGCTTACCCCAAGCGAAAGGATTGAGCAGGGGATTGGTTTGCACCATATTTTTATTGATCATCCTATCAAAATTATAGCGGTAATTCTGGCTACCTATTTCCTGTCCATCGCGTGGCAGCGTTTGGATCAGGCCATCAATAGATGAACGCGAAAGGTTCTTTTTGGCAATGGCCATATCATCATCGGCCAGTTTCATCGATAGAAACTCGCGGGTAAATTCTTCGGTGGTTGCCCAAGGGAAAACGCGTACCGATGGCAGATCGATCACATTCGATTTCAACTTAACCATAATGGTATATTTACTATCGGGTGTGCCTTCGGGAATTACGGTGGAAAACTTTTTATACCCTATGGCGGTAAATAAAATGGTATCGCCAGGGTTTACAATAAAAGTAAAATAACCCCTGTAATCGGCCGCCACACGCTTGCTTTTGGCCGATAGGTTGGTTATGGTAACGTAAGGAATTACATTTGAACTATCGATATCGGTAATAATCCCAGAAAACTGGATGAGTTTATCCTGTGCCGGCTTTTGTTGTGCAAAAGCGGTAACAGAAAAAATTAAACAGATTAGGGCAACACAATATCTCATTAAGACAAAAGTAATTTTATTAATAAAACTTCCTTGTTAAATAGTGTTAAAGTGAATCTTGCTCGGCCATGTTTACAGCAACTACCGATGTAATTTGTGGTACAGCTTTCATAATAGCCTGCTCAATGCCCGATTTCATGGTCATGAAACTCATAGGACAAGAACCACAGTTACCCAATAGCTTAAGCTTAACCGTTCCGTCAGATGTAATTTCTTCAACAGAAACATCACCTCCATCAGCCTTCAAATACGGTCTGATAGTTTCCAATGCCTGTTCTACTTGCTCTGTTAAATTCATTATATGTTTTTTAAAGTATAAAAATAGTAATTTTTTAGCAATTCGCCATTTGCGCATTGTTGATGGATATCTGTTGTGCAATTTTACTTGCAATGTCTCCAAATATAGCATCCAACAAAGGATTTTGGTTTAAAGCCACGGGTTTCCCCTGATCTCCTGCTTCCGAAATGCTTTGAACAATCGGAATCTCGCCCAAAAACGGCACATCAAAACGCTGCGCCAGTTCAGTTCCACCACCTTTTCCGAAAATGTAATACTTATTTTCTGGCAGTTCTGCAGGTGTAAAATACGACATGTTTTCAATAACTCCTAAAATAGGGATATTAATTCCGGGCATCCTGAACATTGCCAAACCTTTGTGGGTATCGGCAAGGGCTACCTGTTGGGGTGTGGTAACTACAACCGCTCCCGAAATCGGGAAACTCTGCGTAATCGTAATGTGGATATCGCCCGTTCCCGGTGGAAGATCTACAATCAGATAATCAAGTTCGCCCCAATTCGTATCGTTAAAAAGCTGCTTTACCGCATTCGAAGCCATCGGCCCACGCCAAGGCACAGGCTGTCCCGGATCGGCAAAAAAGCCAAGAGAAAGCAATTTAATGCCATACTTCTCAATCGGCAAAATTTTGGTTTTTCCATCTGCCGTTTCCTCTGCACCAGGTTTTGCATCAACCAGATCAAACATGGTTGGTACTGATGGACCATAAATATCAGCATCAATCAAACCAACTTTGGCACCATCTTTTGCTAATACAACCGCCAGATTGCTCGATACAGTAGATTTTCCGACACCGCCTTTTCCTGATGAAACCAAAATGATGTTTTTGATGTTATCCAATGATGATGAATTGGTTGGTTGGGTAACCCTCGAAGTTACATTGATGTTTACTTCTGCCGTTGCCGATACAAAATGCTTAATGGCATTTGTGCAGGCATTTTTGAGCATATCCTTCATCGGGCATGCTGGCGTAGTAAGCTCCAAGGTAAAATTGACCTGGTTATCCGTGATCTGTAAATCTTTTATCATGTTCAAGGTAACCAGATCTTTTTTAAGATCGGGATCCTCAACATTTTTAAGCGCATCTAAAACTTGTTGCGGGCTAATCTGCATCGTATTAATTTAAATTCAAAATTAACAAAACATAGCCATAAATACTTTTATTTAGCCTTTTTAACTGTAATTTTAACACGAAATAAACATTTAATTGTTACGTTTAAGCAATTAACCATTTTTACGACTATATGCGAATACCAAAAATTAAGATCCCCAAAAAATATTTAAAAATCGGAGCCTGGGTTTTAGGTGTTTTTTTAGTTGTTTGTATTGGTTTGGGTGCGGTAGCGTATAGTAAACGCGAAGCCCTCCTTAAAAAGATGGTTGCCAAAGCAATAGCCAAGGCAGATAAAGATTATGGTTTATCGGTAAAAATTGGATCGGCAGGCTTTACCGGCTTAAGTACAGTAAAAATGACCGCTATTTCTGTGGTTCCAAAAGATAGGGACACGCTTTCGAACATTGGCGAACTTAGCGTGGGCGTAAAATTATTCCCGCTCATATTTGGCAATGTAAAACTTTCGGAAGTAAAGTTAAATAATGGTTTTGTTAGTGTAGTGCTTAAAGATTCGACTACAAACATCGATTTTATCTTAAAAAGAAAGAAAAAAGACAGCACGGAGAACAAAAACAAGGTTAATCTTTCAGAAATTGCCAGCAATATCCTAAATCAGGTACTGTATAAAATACCCGATGATATGGACGTAAAGAACATGGTGTTTAAATTTAACGACCATGATACGGCAAGATTAAGCTTCGCAACGGAAGCTACCATTGATGGGGGCGACCTCAAATCGAGGATCAATGTAAATAATGGCGAATCTACCTGGCATGTTGATGGCTATGTAAATCCAGGCAGCAAAGAATTAAGCTTTACGGCATATGCCGATGGGAAAAAACTGGAGTTACCCTACCTGAACAATAAACTGCATGCCAAACTGAGTTTCGATACGCTGCAAACTGAGCTTAAAAATGCAAAATATAGCGGCGATGATTATAAGATTTCGGGATCGTGGTCCGTTAAGAATATGCTCATCAACCAGCCGCGAATTGCATCGAACGATATTATTGTACAAAGCGCTAAACTAGATGCCGATATTTTAGTCGGGCCTAACTACATTGCCTTAGACAGTACCTCTACTGCTTATTTAAAAAATGCGCAGATCCATCCCTATGTTAAATATACACTGGGCAAAAATAAAATTTATGAGCTGAAATTAAATGCGGAGGAACAAGATGCACAATCTGTTTTAAATGCTTTTCCACAGGGCTTATTCGAATCTTTAGAAGGCTTAAAGGTACAGGGTAAGGTAAAATACAACCTTAATTTCTATCTGGATACCAAAGTACCCGATAGCGTAAGGTTTAGCTCAACCCTTACCCCAGTTGATTTTAAGATTCTGCAGTGGGGCAAAACCAACCTTCAAAAAATTAACAGCCCCTTTATATACACACCTTACGAGTACGGAAAACCGATGCGCGACATTACCATTGGCCCGTCAAACCCGAACTTTACGCCCTTAACGGCGATCTCTAAAAACTTTATAAATGCGGTTTTAACGGCCGAAGATCCGTCGTTTTTTACGCATAACGGCTTTGTAGAAGAATCCATCCGCAAATCAATTGCCGTAAATTTTAAGGAGAAGAAATTTAAACGTGGCGGGAGTACCATTAGCATGCAGTTGGTTAAAAACGTTTATTTAAGCCGTCAAAAAACCTTGGCCCGTAAAGCCGAAGAAATTTTAATTGTGTGGCTTATTGAGCACAACCATTTGGTAAGTAAAAACCGGATGCTCGAGGTCTATTTTAATATTATGGAACTCGGCCAGAACATTTATGGTATTGGCGAGGCTTCGAGGTATTACTTTGGCAAGCAACCAGCCGATTTAACCATTGGCGATGGCTTGTTTTTAGCCAGCATTGTACCCAAGCCAAAAGCATCTATGTACAAATTTATGGCCGATGGAAGTTTAAAACCATACATGTTTAACTATTTTAGGTTTATGGGCAACATTATGGCCAGAAGGGGACTAACACCTAGCGATACCTCTGGTTATGGTTTTTATAACGTTCGTTTAAGGGAAGGATTACGCCAATACCTGGCGCCTGATACCGCTGTAATTGATACTGCTGCTTTTGATGATGATGAAGATGGCATGCCACCGGTAATCATGCAGGATAAAAACAAAAGTCTATTTGACCGTATTTTTGGCGGAGGTTCTAAAAAAGATACTTCCAGCAAGCAAACCACAACGCCAACAGATACCACAAAATCGAAAAAACAGTTGAGGCAGGAGCGGAGGGAAGAGCGGAGAAGGCAAAAGGAACTGGAGAAAAGCCAGGGGCAGTAGTTTTGAGCTGGGGTTGGGAGGCCGGTTTACAGTTTACAATTAACAGTTGCTTAAAACAGTTAACCCGTTACCTAATTTATACGATTAACCATTTCTGCTAACAATCGAACAATAAAGCGATGACCAGTAACAACATTACAGCCTTCCAACATTAAAACATTTTTCTAACAACAACAAAGCAGTATGCACAAAATACAGGTAGAGGATAAAGAATTCGAGATTTTTTTGGAAAACGATACGTTAAACAAAAGAATCCGTTTGCTCGGCATCCAGATGAATGTAGATTACGAGAAAAAATGTCCGCTATTTATCGGCGTATTGAATGGCAGTTTTCTTTTTATGGCCGATTTAATTAAAGAAATTAATGTGCCCTGCGAAGTGGCTTTTATGCGGGTAGCTTCTTACGAGGGTACCGCCAGCACCGGAAAGGTAAAAGAACTGATAGGATTGCCCGAAAATATTGAAGGTAGGGATATTATTGTTGTAGAAGATATTGTAGATACCGGCCTAACCCTTAGCCACATTTTAAAAACCATTAAAGAAAAGAAACCAGCATCGATTAAAGTAAGTACACTTTTATTGAAACCAAGCGCCCTACAGCACGAAATAGAAGAGCTTGAATATGTGGGCTTTGAAATACCCAACGAGTTTGTTGTAGGCTACGGACTGGATTACAATGGCCTTGGCAGAAACCTGACCGATATTTATAGAGCAACTGCGGTATAATTTTTAGATTGTATTAATTTATTTTTCGCACCTTTGCCCAATAATTACGAACACAATGACCATACATAAGGAAGGCTACACCACTATTGCCTTGAGCATATTGTTTATTTTTGTGATCAACGCAGTAGTTGATTATAAATACCATGATATAACCTGGCTGCGCTGGTTTATCTACATCTTTTCAGCTGCGCTGTTTATTATCGTACTGCAGTTTTTCCGCAATCCGACCCGTAGTTTCGCTGCTGGCGAAAATCTGGTAATATGTCCGGCTGATGGGAAGGTAGTGGTAATTGAAGAAACGGAAGAAGGCGAATATTTTAAAGATAAACGTTTACAGGTGTCGATTTTTATGTCGCCGATCAATGTTCACATTAACCGCAACCCGATCTCTGGCGTGGTAAAATTCTTTAAATATCACCCAGGTAAATATCTTGCTGCCTGGAACCCTAAATCTTCTACAGAAAACGAACGTACCACAACTGTGGTTGAACACAAAAACGGTACTCCCGTTTTATTCCGTCAAATTGCCGGCGCTTTGGCCCGCAGAATTGTATGGTATGTAAAAGAAGGAGATCAGGTAGTGCAAACCGAGCAGTTCGGTTTCATTAAATTTGGCTCAAGGGTAGATGTTTTCTTACCTGTAGGCACAAAGGTTAACGTAGAACTTAACCAGGTTGTAAAGGGCGGAATAACCACGCTGGCCACTTTAAGCTAAGCCATATAAAATTATAAAAAAAGCCTGTTTAGCATCAACTAAGCAGGCTTTTTTGTTTTATCACGATTAAGGCTTAATCGGTCGTATCGTTACCTACCTCTTCCTTATCACCTGCTGCCAACGGCCTATCGCTAATTAAACGCTGCGTAGGGTAGGCAAAATCAGATTTATTACGGATCACAATATCCATGATCTCTAGGTTAATTTCCTGCCTGATTTTAAGGAATTCGGCATAATTGAGTACGGTTACAAAATAGTTAACCTCCACATTCAATCCCGAATCGCCAAAGCTTTTAAACGACGCATTCCCATCATCGCTGGTGCCTTGGTGGTTATTGATATAACTTTCTATTTCGCTAATAATTTTACGCAGCGATCCTGAATTGGTTTCGTAGGTAAGGCCAATGATAAAAGATACCTTACGCGAATTTCTGAGCGATAGGTTTTCGAGCACACCATCGATCATCCCCCTGTTTGGAATAGTAGCCATCGTTTTTTCAGATGTACGGATCCTGGTACTTCTAAAACCAACCTTTTCTACAGTTCCTTCAACGCCATCAACCTTTACCAGATCGCCAACGGTAAAAGGCTTATCTAAAAAGATGGTAAAGGAGCCTATCAGGTTCTCTAAACTCTCTTTAGCCGCCAGCGCAATGGCAATACCGCCAATACCCAAACCTGTAATTAGGGTTAAAACATTAACTTCAAAAACGAAGCCCAAAAGCGTAAAGAAACCGATAAAAATTACAATGGTTTTAAACAGCTCCTTTAAAAAGGGCACAAGCTGATCGTCGGCCTTATTTTCGGTTAAGGAGGCTTTATACAGCAGCACATGACTGATGAAATCGATTATTCTTAAAACGATCCAGAAAAACGAGAGGATAATGAGAAACAGGAAAATGCGGTCTATACAATCTCCGATACTTACAGGGATAGATTCCTTAACCTTGCCGACCAATTTGGTGTAATGAAAAACAGCAACCTCTAAGGGGTGTTTAAGCTGGTTAATGGATAGATAAAGTGTGGTGAAAAGGATAAAAACCTCTATTGGCTTAAGCAGGAGTGCAACAAAAGCCTCATCGTGCGATTGACTGGAGAAGTTTCTAAAAAGCTTGAACAAAAGCTTGCTCAGTAGCTTTGATACAATTCTTTTAAATATGAGGCCCAGAAAAAGAATGCCCCCAAATAGGCAGTAGGCTTTTACAGTATTACCCCAAAAAACCTGGTCGAAAAAAGCAGAATCTAACATTTAGCAAAGGTATAAACAAAAAAACCTCCACGAAATTAATCGTGAAGGCTATATCTTATAATAAAGAATATTATTTTCTCAAAGATTTGATACGAGCAGCTTTACCAGTTAAAGCACGTAAGTAGAATAATTTCGCTCTACGAACTTTACCATAGCTATTCACTTCTACTTTCTCGATGTTTGGAGAACTAAAAGGGAAAATACGCTCAACACCAACACCGTTGCTAATTTTACGAACTGTGAAAGTTTCGTTAGCACCTGCACTGTTGCGTTGTATAACAACACCTTGGTAAATTTGAATACGTTCTTTATTACCTTCGCGAATTTTATAGTGTACGCTCACTGTATCGCCAGACTTGAACGCAGGAAAATCTTTTTTCGCGATGGCCTGCTCTTCAACAAATTTTACTAAATCCATGATTTTAAGCTATTAAATCGATATTTCAACCCGTGAAATTCGGATTGCAATATTAGGGATTTTTTTTGAATTAAAAAAACCTTTTTTATTTTTTCCACAATCTTTTAGAAATCCACATTGAGAGAATCTAAATGCTTATGTTCCAAAACATCAGGATCGCACTTATCCTCCAATTTAAACGCCAAATTTTCACGAAAATTATTTCTTCCGCTACACATAATGAGTGCGGATGGCGCATCCGGGCAAGGTTTCTTCTGCTTTGATTATTTTCTCCAAAATCGCGTCCCGATCTGACTCATCGTCATCATCAGTGGCCGATACGTAAAGCTCTTTTAAATTTTTAAGGTCGGTTAAAGCACCAAGATCTTCCAGCCTGATTTTGGTTCTCCAAACATCCAGGTATTCCAGGTCGGTTAATTTGTTGAGGTAGGGGAGGCATTCTTTGGTAATGTTTTCATGCTTCATCAAGGTTAAATCTTTTAGCTGCTTCACATTGCTGATCAATTTTACACCTTCATCTGTTATTTGGGTTTCTTTCAAATAAATGCTGGGTATAATCGAAACTTTTGCCACCAGCATCGCGATAAACTCATCGTCAACTTCCGAATCTATACTCGTAAAGCCTGGTAATTCTACCGGAATGTTCTTCGAATCGGTAATTTGCCTAAAATGCCACCAAAAATGTTTTTCTGCGCCCTTGAGTTTCATTTTTTTAATTAAACAGGTTGGCCCAATACCCTATCTTAAAACACACCATAGCCTACAACCCCAATTTTTTCTTTTTCATCGGCATAGGTTACAAAATTGAACTTATTGCCTGATTTACTCCAGACATTCTTATTTACCGGCTGTCCACCTATTATTTCCTTAACCAGTTTAGCGCTATAGCCTTTATTTTTTATTTCCATTTCAATAAATGCCGTATTTACCGCACCAGCGAAAATGCATAATATGCTCGAAATTTTATTGTCTTTTCCGTACGAGATCTCCATCATATCAAACTGAGAATTAAAGGGCAATATTTCTTTAACATCACCTTCCCCTTCAACAACTTCTCCATTTTTGAAACCCTTATCTTTCATAAAGGAATTGATATCCTGCCTTGTTGTTTTATAAAAAATATCGTTGATAAGGGCTAATTTTTTGTTTTCAAAACTTGTTTGACCAAATGCGAAATATCCCTGTAATAATACAAGTAGTACAATTAAATTTTTCATATCGATTTTGTTTGATTCCTTAATTTAGAGAACGGGCAATTTTCTACCCTAAATTATAGTAAACAAATGCATAGAGAAATACCCAATAAAGGGTATATTTTCAAATACAAAAATGGTGAGAAGTTTTAAGTTTTGAGGGAATATTGATCTGAACAACGGTACCTTGATTTTTTGCACTGCTGATTTCGAAACTACCGCCATAATACGCTACCCTCTTCTCCATGTTCTCGAGCCCAAAACCCTTTTTGGTGTGCCCAGTATCGAAACCGCTCCCATCATCAATAAACTGAAAATGATAATGCGAATCGTATTGATACAGCTCGATGGTGATGAGCTTCGGTTTTCCATGTTTAATGGCATTATTAATTACTTCGAGGGTAATGAGGTATACATCGTAAATCCATGGTTCGTTTATCCGATCAGGAAAACCGTAATTAAACAATTCGATTTCAGCCTCTTTAAAACCCGCGTTCAGGTTGGTGATCTGACTGCGTATGCTCGATTCCAATGCGCCCTCATCAAGCGCCTTAGGCAGTATTTTATGAGAAATCTCCCTGATATCTTCTGCAAGCTCACTCATTCGCTGCTTGGCCAGATCGGCATTTTTCAGATCAAAGAGATGAAGGATATGGGCTATTTTACTGCCCACATTGTCGTGAATAATATTGGCAATATTTCTCCGCTCCCTTAGCTGAACTTCACTGATGGCAATAAGCGTGGTTTCCTTTTCGGCAATTACCTCCTGCATCAGCTCGTTGTTCTTGACGAAAATCTGTATGTAGTTTCTAGAGAGCACATAGCCGAACAAAAACACCTCGTAAAGGCTTATCATCATCATCCAGTTATCATCAAGCGATTTTGGAATAATTTCGAAGGTTTTTAGAATTAGGCAGGCACCCCAAAAAAGCTGTGGCGCAAATGCAAACAATGCATAAATGCCCTGTGTACGCTCTATTTTTAAATGCGTAAAAGAAGCCCAAAAAAGCGTTACGATAGAAATCAGAAAAACAATATAACCAAAGATAAAAAAGTACCTAAAATCAAATTCTTTATTGAAAAACAGAAAGAACATCGACATTAAAAAAATTGCCAGATTTATACCGTTGAGAAAGTTGATCGCCCGGTATTTTAAGGGCTGATTGTGTGCCAGTTTTAAAAAAAAACTTAAAAAATAACTTAATGCGATGTACCATAGCGCACCTGTATAAATCCTTCCTTCGCTAAAAAACCTAAATCCGGGAAAAAGCACATGTTTGGCAAAATTGGTGCTGATGGCGACATAAAAAGTGGTCAGAACGGAATAGGCGATATAGTATACGTACAACCTATTGCCGGTCATAAAAAACAATATGCCGTTAATCATTAAGAGTAAAAAAACGATGCCGATAAAAAAGGCAACCAAAGCAGTTTTTTGAGAAGACCGGGCCTCAAGGTATGCGGTATTTTCGAGGCTGTAGGAAAAAGAGAGGTAGGAGGTTTGTTTCTTTACCCTAACCCACAACTGCCTTTCCTCGCCGGGCGCTAAACTCAGCTCAAACGCCAATGTTTCAATAAAAGGGCTTTTGCCAACAGTTCTATCCCCGATTGTTTTAAGGATTTCCCCGTCGTAAAAAGTAAGGCTATCAATATGGTTATTATTAAAGCAAAGCCATGTTTTTAAGCTTTCCGATGGATCTGTGTTTTTAACTTTGATGGCGCACCATACCGCAGCATCTTTGTTGTAACCAATATTAACATCATCATTTTCTTTAAATGACAGGAATTTTTGCTGTTTCAGATCGGCCAGATGCCAGCCGGAATGGGTATCGATAGCATAACTGGATGTAACCTTTGGCGGTTTGTTGATTACCCGCGCATGTAAAAAATAAGGCAGTAGCAGAAAACTAATGAAGCAGGTTATTCTCATGGGCAAATTTGATAAGCGAACTGCTGTTGCTAATTTCCAGCTTCCTATGGATATTTTTCCGGTGAGTAGTAACTGTTGTTTTGCTGATAAATAAGGTATCTGCTATTTCCTGACTGGTTAAACCTTTAATAATCAATCTAATAATTTCCTTTTCCTGCTTAGAAATCCTGAATTTATTGATGATCTGATCATCAATGCTACTGTAGGCCCCAGCATCTTTTTTATAACTTTTATTGGTATAAAACTCTTTATTTAATCCTGATTCTATTACATCTACAAGCTCTTCGGCGGTAGTTTCTTTTTTTAAGAATGCATTTACACCAATTCTTTTCGCCTTCTGAATCAGAAAATCCTCATAGTAAGCGGTGAGGATGATTGTTTTGGTGTTCTTTAATTGTGGTTTTAGCTCTTCGAGCAACAGGAAGCCATCGAAGTTATTGATATTTAAATCGCAGATAAACACATCTGCTTTATTTTCCATCAGGTGCTGCCTACACGAGTGTGCGTTGCTAAATTTCGTAATTAAATACTTATTTCCGGTATTTTTGAGCAATTCAGAAATGCCATTTAAAAAAAGTAAATGGTCGTCGCAAATAACGATCTGTTTGGGCATAAGGTTGTAACTTGGAACGTTTCTCCTAAAGTAAGGTTTACCTTGATCATTAACAAGGGGATTCTTATTCCAAAAGATCGGGCCTGCGGGCCTTGGTGCGTTCCAGCGCCTGTTCGTGCCTCCATTCGTTCACTTTTGCCTCATGCCCGCTTAGTAAAACATCGGGTACTTTGTGGCCACGCCAATCAGCTGGCCTGGTATAAACAGGTGCATCTAAAAGCTCGCCCTGAAAGCTATCGGATAGGGCAGAGGTTTCATCGTTCAAAACACCGGGAATTAAACGTACAACGGCATCCACCACAATGGCCGCAGGAAGCTCTCCGCCGCTTAAAACATAATCGCCAACTGATAGTTCCCGGGTAACATAGATATCGCGTATACGCTGATCTATGCCTTTATAGTGACCACATAAAATGATGATATTCTTTTTAATGGATAATTCGTTCGCGATGCTCTGGTTGAGTGTTATGCCATCAGGGCTCATAAATATAATTTCATCATATTCACGCTCCGATTGCAGTTTCTCAATGCAGTTGGCAAATGGTTCGATCATCATTACCATACCGCTTCCGCCACCATATTGATAATCATCAACGCTTTTTTGCTTGTGCGTAGAATAATCCCTCAAATTATGGACAACAATTTCGGCAATGCCTTTTTTTTGGGCCCTTTGCAAAATAGAATGGGCAAAAGGACTTTCTAAAAGGCCTGGAATAACGGTTATAATATCAAAACGCATGCGCAAATATAAGGGCTTTAAATTAGTTGCCTTTAAACTCCTCAACTTTTCTCCAAACTTCCCGCCACTCTACAGTTTCTTTGCCATCAACTATTTTCTTCTTGCCTTCCGTTATCAAAAATTGTGACGAATTATTATTTACAATTTTATAATGAAAAGTAAAGGTTTTGCCAATGCGGCTCGCATTTGCAGCAAAATTAATTACTTCTTTCACTGTATCCGCTGTTAAGGGCTCAAAACTTGCCTTGCCTTCAATAAAGGTACCATTCTTAGTTACTGCAAACTGCGTATAGTTCCCTTTTTCATCATAACTCCTAAGTATTGGGTAAATCAAGTTTTTGTTTTCTTCAGTTAGGGGTGGTCTCATTAGTTCCCAGGTCCCAAAAAATTTAGATGTTTGCGCATAAACTGAAGTTGCCGATAATAGAAAAATTGATAGTGAGATTGTTAATAGATTTTTCATTTTTTTCCCTTATTAAAAGTATTGATCTTGTTCTTTCCTTTCTATGTTGCAAACAGAAGGTTTACTTTGCAAAGTAAGCATTTCACAAAATATAATTAAACCGCTTTTAACTTTTAGCAGTAGGATATTGATCAAATGAACATGGTAAATATTGAAAGAAATTATGCCAAATAAACATCAAGCAAACCCTCTGGAAGATTGAGTGTTAAAACCTTTTCTTCATCATCAATTTCTACTATGAAATCTTCGTTTAGCGGAAAAAGTATTTCGGTTTCCTGATAATGCACTGTGGCTACAAACTGTTGAGGGTACTCGTTTACCTCTAAAATTTCGCCCAGCTCGCCAAGTGTTTCATCAACAGCCATAAAACCTTTCAAATCGGTATAAAAGAACTCCGATTCATCACGCTCAGGCATTTGCGCTATTGGGAGGTAAAGTTTCTTTTTTAATAAGGGCTGTACCTTATCAATATGATCGGCATCATCAAAATTAAAATAGCCTGTTTTATTGGCCTGTAACTTTGCCGATGCCACGAAGTAGGGCACCAGTTTTCCGTTCATATCTGCAAAAACAACATCAAAATCGAGCTGTTCGTATTCATCAAATTCGAAAAATACCTGAACCTCTCCTTTTAATCCCCTTGTTTTGGTAACGTAACCTATGTAAAATGCTTCTTCGTGTTTCATAATTCCCCCTAAATCCCCTAAGGGGAATTATTAACACCCCCCTTTAGGGGCAGGGGGTATTAATAAAAATAGCGTTCCGGAAATGGGAACGCTATTTTTTAAAACAGGATAATTAAAATTATTCTGCTCCTTCTTCTTTAGTAGCTTCTGCTGCAGGAGCTTCTTCAGTTGCCTCAGCTTCAACAGCTGGAACTTCTTCTTCAACAACTTCTTCTGCAACTGGTGCATTTTTAGCTGCGATAGCTGCTGCTCTTTCTTCTTTTTTCTTAGCTTCTGCTGCTAATGCTGCTTTACGCGCATCTGCTTTAGAAGTAGCTAAACCTTCTGTTTTACCAGAGATTTTACCTGCTTTAGCATCTAACCAAGCTGTAAATTTCTCGTCAGCCTGCTCTTGAGTTAAAGCACCTTTTTTAACACCACCTTCTAAGTGTTTTTTGTATAAAACACCTTTGTAAGATAGGATAGCACGGGCTGTATCAGTTGGTTGTGCACCATTGTTTACCCAAGCTAAAGTTTTTTCGAAGTTAATTTCGATGGTTGCAGGATTGGTGTTTGGGTTGTAAGAACCTAAACGCTCAATAAATTTACCATCACGTGGAGAGCGAGAATCTGCTACCACAACGTGGAAAAAAGGCTTTCCTTTTTTACCGAATCTTTGCAATCTGATTTTAGTTGCCATTTCTTTTCGTATTTATGTATTCAACATAGTTCCCGGAGCTTCATGCTGCGGGGCTGCAAAGATAACTAAAATACTGTAAATTAAAAACATAGTTTAATTTCTTTGTTTTCAGGATATTTGCGCCGAAATATTTGCAGATACAGCATGAAGAGAATTGCCATTGATATGGACGAGGTAATTGCCGATGCCCTCGAAAAATTTATTAGACTTTATAACCGCGATTACGGTGTTCCGCTCGATTTAAAAATAGATGCAGGGAACGAAATTTACCACCATGTACCACAGCACGCCAACCAGAAATGGTTTGAATATATTAACGAACCCGGCTTTTTTCGCGATCTGGAAGTAATTGGCGATAGCCAACGCGTAATTAAAGCGCTGCAGGAAAAATACGATGTTTACATTGTTTCGGCCGCAATGGAATTCCGCAACTCCTTAACCGATAAATACGATTGGCTGGCCGAACATTTTCCTTTTATCGATTGGCAGCACATTATGTTCTGCGGCAATAAAATTGTTGAAGTTGATATACTGATCGACGATAGGATTAAAAACTTTGCCAATTTTAAAGGCCGGCCGCTTTTGTTCACTTCGCCGCACAACCTTTTAATTACCGATTATGAACGGGTAAACACCTGGGAAGAGGTAGCAGGGCTGTTGCTGTAATTTAAAAAAACAACGTTGCCCGAGAGCCGTCATTTCGACCGTAGCGGAGAAATCTAATTCAATCATTTATTAGATTTCTCCGTTCCGTTGCCATCCAGTCGAAATGACGATTGCTAAGATTATGGAACTACCCAAGCAGGGTAACCCTTTCATCTTGGGTAATCATCTTTTAAAAACTAAACTCCCCAACCAGATTGCCACCAGAGTATCCGGCAGCCAATGGCAGTACTATTATTTTTCTTTCCTGCTTGTCTGTGGCGTAGTGTGTGTAAATTTCGGCGGTTACTGTGGTAGGTCCGCTGATGTTGATCTGCCTATCGCCATAATAATTAACTTCGATTTTATATTTACCCTTGGCGGCTTTCTTGATCATAAACTGCTCAGGGCCATAGCCCGAAGTAAAATCGTTACTGATCCTGCCGCCTATTTTAGTCTTTGAATTGCCGTAATAACCTTTCTCCCCGGTTGGGTCGGTTAACCACAAATCTATGTCTGTATCATTCTTGTTCCAGTTTAGCACCACGCGTATATCCACGGGCAATGGTTGTATCAACCTGCGGTCAATGCCTCTAGTACTCAGCTTATCGCGGTGTTTTGTAATAAGGTTATTCATTTCAGCAATTACAATTTCTTCAATTCCCTCATCTCTATCTGAAATCTGCGCATTGTAACTTTGGGTAAGCACTTTATACAAATTATCAAACGCCGCCTGGTATTGGCCATTATCGGCAAGGGCCAGTGCATAATCGCGGTAACTTTGTGCATCCATTGGCCTCCACTGTACAACCTTTTGGGTAATAAAAATTTCATCTGCATAGTTGCCCACCTGTTTTAGCTTATAGGCCAACGTTTTATACAGATCTGCATTTTCTAAGTCCAGATCGGCAATATTGCTTAAAATGGTTAAGGCCCTTACACTATCTTTCTGCTGGTAAAACCAATTGGATACATCAAAATAAAACATTGGCGTAGTGATGTATTTTGGCCTCATTTTTAAATAAGCCTGGTAAGCACTATCGGGTTTTCCTACCAGGCTTTTCATATAATCCTTATCGCTTTTAAATTCGGGTACAATAATGACGGCCTGTTGGCGAACAGTTCTTACCGAACTTCCAGTTACAACACCTGCAACTCTGCCCTGTAAACTGTTTGCAACATTACCGCTTATTGTTACCGTTGCCCCTGCCAATACTTGTTTTTTTTGAGTGCCATAGCCCACTACCACAACTTCATTTAGCGCATTGCTCCCGCTGCCAATCATTTCCCTGTCCGGCCGGGCAGCGGGTACTGGCACTCTCGCCTCGCTTACCGATTTGGCCTGGCTCCGTGCACGGGCCTCACTAGCTGCAATTTCTATTCTGCTGGTCTGGCCAGCCGGAGCAGGTATCGCAATATCTGCGGTAGGATCTCCCTTAACATCTCTTTGCCCAGGGTCAGGATAAGTTTCTTTTTTCTTTTCAGGTTCTTTATAATTGAAATCAGTATTCCACCATGTTTTCAGTTCTTTGGTCATGGCTACAGCGGCATCCAATAAATTTTTCTTCTGCTCCAATAAAGCCAATCTTCGTTGCTTTAAAACCGAATTATACGCCTGCTGCAGTTCAACGGGCGGTGCAATATCATAGCGCAGATAATCATCCAGATTTTCTAAAACGATGAGGCTCGTATTGCGCGTAACAATACCAAACTGTTTACCCAAAACAGCCATATCATCTTTATTCTCCTCGTACTGGATATCCATTTCGGCAATCTTCTTTTGTGCCCAAACCCGGCTTACGTCTATACTGCTTAACGTATGTTCTCTCGCATTTAAACGGATTATCTGTTCTGATACAACGGTGTTGCCAAAACCGAACTGTAAGGTAAATTCGGTGTTAAGCTCATTCATAATACCTGCCAAAGAAAAATGACCGTTTACATTTACCTTCATTGCAGGGTAAGTTTGCCGGATATTGCCACCATTTTTTATACCCAGAAACTGAAGGTTCTGCACATTTAACTGATTAAAGGCCTCTTTAACAGAAAGTGCATTCAGGTTTATAAACTGTCCGCCGGTTTTTAAACTAACATATTTCAAAGTACTGTAATCTGCTTTTAGTGCGGTATTAACGCAATGAACGGGCTTATTTAAGCTTACTGTATTTTTACCGAAGGTTGATAGGCCATCACTGAACAAAAGGTATTCATCAGCAGGGATGGCTTTCGCATTTATGGCACTCAGGTTTGTACCACCATCGTATACCAGGTTTTTTAATTTCTCTTTTAGCTGGGTCCAGTTGCCGTTTGAGATGACAAAGGTTCCTGCATTTTTAAAAGTATGATTAACCAGGCCCAACTGGATGGTTAAATTTTGTTTTTGGTTGATAATTAAATCCAACAGTTCCATTTCCTGTTCGGTATTTCGCTGTAAACCGCTTAAAGAGGTATCCCACAGCAACCCGATTTTATTGCCCCACTGTTTTTCGCGGCTTTGGCTTTTAGGAAAAAGATTAACCAGAAAATAATAGCCGCTTGATGCTTTTTGCAGCTGTATTTCTGGCAGATCATTCCGTTTAGGCAATTTGATGGTTAGGCCATGTTTTGGTAAATAATCGGTTCTATTTATTTCGCCTGTATAGGTGTTGCCACGGGCTTTAAAATCAAAACTGCCATCGGGCTGCTCGGCAAGTTCAGGTTTAAGCACACTCTCGTAAACCGTCGTTTTTAATGCAAAGGTTTCTATAGCCTGGTTATAATCGAGTGGCAAATGGTAACTGAGTGCATTTCCATTGCTAAAGCTGAGCTCTTCTTCATATCCTACAACAATTGTCCGGCTACCGTTGGCGGGCAAAGGGTATATCCTGGTCCTAAAATTATTTCCTTCTACCTTTTCCATCAAACCGGGGTCAACCCTCCGGCGTTCAATACTTTCGAAAACCGCTGTGGCCTTTGCTTTTTCTACCGGTACGGCTTCCCGCATTTTGCCATTAATATCCAATGCATAGCGGCTAATACTTACACCTTCTGGCATTGGAAAAGTTAGCTCTCCCTCCAAAATGCGGTTGCTACTATTGTAGAAAGTCATGGTCATTACCGTTGTGGCAATATTTCCGGTTATCTGTACATCAATGCTTAGCTTTTTAAGCTTTACAGCCTCGCTTTGTGTATTGTTTTCTGCCTGCTGAACCTTAAGAACAGGCATTTGCGCCTGAGCAAAAAGAGTGATTAGCAAAAGAAAGGGGAGGGCCAAAGTTTTAAATGGTTTCATAACTATTGATTTTTAATAGTGATGCAAAACCCTGTACAATTACATAAATTTATTTTGAAGCTAAAAAAGCCTTACGCGCCCAATGTTAAAAAAAGCTGTAACATTTTAGAAAGATAGTATTCTAATTATAAAAAAACTGAAACTATGTTAGTAACCACAACGCCTACTGTTGAGGGCAGAAAAATTGTAAAATATATTGGTCTAGTTACCGGAGAAACCATCATTGGTGCAAATATTTTTAAAGATTTATTTGCAGGAATTACAGACATTGTAGGAGGCCGATCGAGCTCGTACGAGCGTGTTTTAAGAGAAGGCAAAGATACAGCTGTTAATGAAATGCAACAATACGCAGCAGCCCTTGGTGCAAATGCAATTGTTGGTGTTGATTTAGATTACGAAACTGTTGGCAGCGGCGGAAGCATGCTCATGGTTAGCGCCAATGGCACTGCCGTAATTTTAGAAGATTAAGAAATTGCTTATAGCGAAACTAAGCAAAAACAAGAAAGTCTTTCCGGTGCGGGAAAGACTTTTCTTTTTATATTGTGTTTTTAAAACGAAAGTATATCAATCAGTTTTAGCCATTTAGAACTCACTTTTTCAGCATCGATATGTTTTATGGCGTGATCAAAAGGTGTAAAAACTATTTCGCGGTTTACCTGGCCGGCCATTACGCCGCCTTCTCCGTTAATTAAACCCTCTACAGCAGCAACACCTAAGCGACTGGCCAATACGCGGTCCATACAGGTTGGTTTTCCACCACGCTGAATATGCCCTAAAACCGAAACTTTGGTATCATAATGCGGGTACCGCTCCTGTAAAATTTCGCCTACCTTAAATGCGCCACCCGTATCATCGCCTTCGGCAACAATAATAATTTTCGAGGCTTTGTCTTTACGGCTATGCTCTAGTTTATGCAGGATATCATCTACGTTCATGTTCGCTTCCGGAATCATAATAGCCTCTGCACCCACGCCAATACCGCTTCTCAATGCAATTAAGCCAGAGTCGCGGCCCATTACCTCAACAATAAAAAGCCTATCATGCGATTCGGCAGTATCACGGATCCTGTCTACAGCATCAACAACAGTATTAATTGCCGAATCGTAACCGATGGTAAAATCAGTTCCGGCGAGGTCGTTGTCAATTGTTCCAGGCAAACCCACAATCGGGAAATCAAATTCTTTGGCAAAAATATTCGCGCCGGTAAATGTTCCGTCTCCACCAATTACAATTAAAGCATCAATATTTTTATCCTTTAAGTTATGATAGGCGGTTTTGCGGCCTTCAACAGTTCTAAAAGCATCACTACGGGCAGTTTTCAAAATGGTACCGCCACGTTGTACAATGTTGGCTACAGATTTACGGTCCATCGGGATAAAATCGTTGTTGATCAATCCTTCGTAACCGCGGATGAACCCCGTTACTTCAATATCGTAATAAATTGAGGCCCTAACTACAGCCCTGATTGCAGCGTTCATACCCGGCGAATCGCCACCTGAGGTTAAAACACCAATATTTTTAATCTTATTCATTTGTTTGTTTCTTGGCAAATTCTGCTAATCCATTATCGAGATACTTCAAATAGGTATCTATGTTAAATTCTACACCAATTGGTGGAGAAACCAATAATTTTTCGTCAGTGCCCAAAAGTACATAATATGGTTGCGAAATGGTATTAAATCTTTCAGCTTGTAAATGTTTAAATTTTTTACCTACTGTATTTACTTTGGTACCCAGTATTTTAGATTCAAACTGCTCTGCAACCGGCAGATCGGTTTTATCATCGGTGTAAAGGGATACCACAATATAATCTTCTTTCAATTTTTTTAATACCCGTGGATCAGACCAAACCCTGGCTTCCATTTCGCGGCAATTTACACAGCCATGGCCTGTAAAATCAAGGAAAAGAGGCTTTTTAACTTCTTTGGCATAGGCTAAAGCTTCTTCATAATCGAAAAAACCATCAATGTTGTGCGGGATGTGCAGAAAATCGGCATACTTTCTTTTCGAATGGCTGGCAGAAGCTGCACCCTGATTTGACCCTGATCCGCTATCCTGGCCAATAACGAAATCTTGTGTAGACAATGGCGGAACCAAAGCACTAACAGCTTTTAAAGGTGCTCCCCACAAACCCGGTATCAGGTAAATGGCAAATACGAAAGTTGCTGTTGCAATAAATAACCTTGGAACAGAAACATATGGAAGATCGCTATCGTGAGAGAATTTGATCTTTCCTAACAGGTAAACACCAAGAATCAATGCCAAAACAATCCAGATCGCCAAGAAAATTTCGCGGTCTAATATTCCCCAATGGTAAGCTAAATCGGCAGTAGAAAGGAATTTAAGCGATAATCCCAATTCTAAAAAGCCCAGAAAAACCTTGATCGAATTTAACCATCCGCCCGATTTAGGCAAACCTGTCATCAAGCTTGGAAAAATGGCAAACAAAGTAAATATCACGGCCAACGATAACGAAAAACCGAACATCACCACAACAGGAGTTAACAGATCGGTATTAATGGCAACCAACGAAGTTCCGATGAGCGGTCCTGTACAAGAGAATGATACTACAGCTAAAGTAGCTGCCATAAAAAAAATGCCACTTAAGCCTTTAGAATCCGACTTTGCATCGAGTTTGTTTACAAAAGAGCTCGGAAGCGTAATTTCGAAAGCCCCCAGAAAAGAAACCCCAAAAACGATGAGTATAAGGAAGATGAATATATTAAAGAAGCCATCAGTTGATATTTCATTCAGTGCGCTTGCGCCCCAGATTAAGGTAATAATTACACCCAGCCCTACATAAATCACAATTATGGATAGGCCATAAATAATGGCGCTCCTAATTCCTTTAGCCCTGCTTTCGGCCCGTTTGGTAAAAAAACCAACAGTAAGCGGAACCATTGGAAATATACAGGGAAGAAAGAATGCGGCAATACCGGCCAAAAGGCCTAAACCAAAAGTAACCCATAACGATTGTTTGGGCGCATCATTTTTAGCTACAACAGCAGCTTTATCTGCTTTAACGGTATCCTGCTTTACCGAATCTTTGATGGCGCTGTTTGCTGCGCTATCCTGCGCTGAGCCAACTTCGGTAAAAACAATATCTTCAGGAGGGGCGGTAGCTGTGGTATCTTGCGTTACTGTGGCGTAACTTCTAACCGCAGGCAATGCAATAAACATTGTAACGGCTAGCAACAATAATAAAACCTTTTTCATTTGTGTATTGTGTGTGTGTGTTTGAAACCGTGAAATTAAGAATAATTTTATAAACGGCTTTTTATAAACCACTAACGCGCGTAGATTTTACTTTAAAAAGAATAATTCCCTTATAATTCAATTTCGCTTTCAGTATCCTAGTTTTATTTTAAAATGCTAACATTAGTTCCTTAATCGGGTTTGAATAATAAAATGAGGGGGGTTACATAATAAGTTTGATTTTAAGAGAGGCTAATCGCAACTTCAAGTTATAATCAATTATTTATCAAAATCTTAAAATCAAAACATGAAAAAATTAAGTTTAAAACCTAATGCCTTTGATAAAGGTGAAGTGTTAACCAGAGCGCAATTAAAGAAAGTAATGGGTGGTACTGGGAGTGGAGATACGGGAAGCGGCGCTTGCTCAAGCACTTGTTTAGCTGTAGGCAGTGAGTGTGGAACTGCAGAAGCAAAAGGAAGATGTGAATGGGTTGAGGATCCTTCTTGTCCAGGTGGTGGCTGGAGCGGCTGTTTTATCCCATTTGGATAATTTAACTTATCGCACACGCATCCTATAATTATGGAATAATTAAAAAGCTCTCAAATTGAGAGCTTTTTAATTCAATATTATTTTTTTTCTTTAACAGGTACACTAAATTCAACCTCTTCAGGCGGAAGGCACTGTTTATCGTTACAAACCATAAATTCTACTTTACCCTTTACAACAGTAGTATTTCTGTTGAGCTTAATTTTTTGCTGAAAGATAACTACCTTTTCAAAATAACTTACGTTCATTTTAAAAGTGCTTTCGTATTTCACAATTGCTTTTGGTTCGATTGTTTTTCCAACCAGGCTAAAGTCTTTGGATGGTGCAAAGGTGAATGTTGTTTTTACCGGTCCGCCATCTTTAACATTTTGCGAATAGATATGCCATCTATCCTCAATAGTAGCTTTTAAATATAAAATAGCTTCTGTTTTACTAATCTTTGTAGCACCATAAGACCAGGTAACCGGTTTTTCGATTTGCGCAAATGCACCAACAACGGCAAAAAGCACCATTGCCAGCATTAAACTGATTTTTTTCATTATGTGTTTATTTTGTGTGTGTAAATTCTATTTCTTTAAAGTTAAATGTTCTTAAACCGCTTGTGGTAGCTACCATCAATCTTCCGTTTTCTTCAACACCCTTTATTATACCTTCAAAAATCTCTCCATCCTGTTTATATAAAGCCTTAATATCAAAATTATATAGTCTGGCTAGGTAATCCTTTTGTAAAATACTGTACTTTCCTGCCTTCAAAATTAAGTAGTATTTTTCCATAAATATGAATATTTTCTCCATAATATCCATTAAAAACACTTCTCTATGTAAAATTTGGATTACCGAAGTAGCTTTTTCGCTAATATCTTCAGCAAATTCAGTCTGATTGATGTTTAATCCAATGCCAATTACCGATGATTTGATATAATTTCCTGTCAGTGTGTTCTCAATTAGTATCCCACCCAATTTTTTACTTAAATAATACATATCGTTTGGCCATTTTACCTGTATTCCGGCGGGTACAAAAAACGATAATGCTTCGCTAACGGCTAAACTAACGGCTATATTTAAATAAAACTGTTTATCAAGCGGCAAAAAAGATGGTTTTAGGTAAATGCTGGTACTGATGTTTTTACCCGGCTGTGTTTGCCAAACACTTTGCTGCTGGCCCCTACCGGCAAACTGATTATCTGCCATAATTACAGTTCCTTCGGCTAATGGCTCGGATTTTGACACCAAATCTTTTAAAAAGTTATTGGTAGAATCAACCTCTTTTAATTTGATTAAATTTTGACCAACAAATAGTGTCGAAAAAGTGTTATTTTGCAAGTGTTGAATTTATAATATTGTAATTCCAAAATTAAAGCATTTTAATGGTAAAAAAGAAAATAGTAGCCCTTTCTACATACCTTTCTGAATTAGCCGTGCATGGCATACAGGAGAAAAAAGGAGAAGATATAGTGCGGTTAGACCTTCGAAATATTCATTCCTCAGTAGCAGATTACTTTATTATTGCCAGTGCCAATTCAGGTACGCAGGTAAAAGCTATTGCAGATAGTGTAGAAAAAGAAATATATAAAGCCACTCAGGCCGATCCAAGGCATAAAGAAGGTTTTGAATCTGCCGATTGGATTATACTCGATTATTTTGATGTGGTTGTGCACATTTTTAAAACCGAAAAGCGCCACTTTTATGGCATCGAAGAACTTTGGGGTGATGCCGAAAGCACAAATTATCAGAGCGCATAACCCTATACAACCATTTTGACAAAGACAAATGAACGACAATCAAAATACCAACGAAAACAATAAGCAGGGAAAAAGACTGCCCAACATCCCCAAGAAACCACAAAAAGGTTCAAAATTCAATATTTTTTGGGTTTATGCTGCCATTATCATAGCCATTATTGCAGCCCAGTTTCTATTTACAACCGATAGTGGAAAAGAAGTTAAATACGATACTTTCGAAAGCCAGATGTTATTAACTGGTGATGTAGATAAAATTGTTGCTTACCAAACTGAAGATTTGGTTAAGGCAGAAGTTTACATTAAAAAAGATAGCTTAAACAAACCTCAGTATAAAGCATACAAAAGCACAAGTTCTTTTAACGTATCAAACGGACCAACGGTTTACTTTACCTATGGTGGTAAGTTTGCCGATTTAAGGGCTGCTTTGGTCGAGTCGCAAAAAGCATTGCCTGCAGGCAGAAAAGCAATTACTTTCAGCTCTGAAAACCGCAGCAATCCGTTGGCAAGCTGGTTCTTGAGCATTATCCTTCCGGTATTGCTTTTAATCGGTTTCTGGATTTTTATGATGCGCAGAATGGGTGGCGGTGCCGGCGGTGGCGGACAGATTTTCAGTATCGGAAAATCGAAAGCAACCCTTTTTGATAAAGAAAGCCAGGTAAACATTACGTTTAACGATGTGGCTGGTTTAGAAGAAGCCAAAACCGAGGTAATGGAAATTGTAGATTTCCTTAAAAACCCAAAAAAATATACCGATCTGGGTGGTAAAATACCAAAAGGAGCATTACTTGTAGGCTCTCCGGGTACGGGTAAAACATTATTGGCCAAAGCTGTTGCTGGCGAGGCACAGGTTCCATTTTTCTCTTTATCAGGATCTGATTTCGTAGAAATGTTTGTTGGGGTAGGTGCTTCACGTGTGCGGGATTTATTTAAACAGGCTAAGGATAAATCGCCTTGTATTATCTTTATTGATGAGATTGATGCGATTGGCCGTGCGCGTGGTAAAAACGGGGTAATGGGCGGAAACGATGAGCGCGAAAACACCCTGAACCAACTTCTGGTTGAGATGGATGGTTTTGGCACCAATACACACGTTATTATTTTGGCTGCAACCAACCGTGCTGATGTTTTAGATAAAGCACTTTTAAGGGCTGGCCGTTTTGATAGACAGATTTATGTTGACCTACCAGATGTTATTGAACGTAAACAGATTTTCGAAGTACACATTACACCACTTAAAAAATCGGAAGAGTTAGACACTGAATTTTTAGCCAAGCAAACACCGGGTTTTTCTGGTGCAGATATTGCCAATGTTTGTAATGAAGCCGCTTTAATTGCTGCCCGTAAAAACAAATCGGCAGTTGATAAACAAGATTTCTTGGATGCTGTAGATCGGATTGTGGGTGGTTTAGAAAAGAAAAACAAAATCATTACCCCAAGCGAAAAACGTGCTATTGCCATCCACGAAGCTGGCCATGCTACAGTAAGCTGGTTGTTAGAGCATGCAGCACCTTTAGTTAAAGTTACTATTGTGCCACGTGGACAGAGCTTAGGTGCAGCCTGGTATTTACCAGAAGAGCGTTTAATTGTTCGCCCGCACCAAATGCTTGATGAAATGTGTGCCACAATGGGTGGTAGGGCAGCCGAAAAGGTAATGTTCGATACCATCTCAACAGGAGCACTGAGCGATCTTGAAAAAGTAAACAAACAGGCAAGGGCCATGGTTACCATTTACGGTTTGAACGAAAAATTAGGTAACATTACCTATTACGATTCGTCAGGCCAGAATGAGTATAATTTCTCTAAACCCTACTCTGAGGATACTGCATTAACGATTGACAAAGAAATATCTTCGTTAATTGAAGGACAATACCAAAGAGCCATTAATTTATTAGAAGAAAACAAAGATAAACTGGTTCAATTGGCCGATATCTTAATTGAAAAAGAGGTATTGTTTAAGGATGACTTAGAAGAGATTTTCGGAAAACGTTTATTCGAAAACCAAGGAGAAAGCGGAACTCCAGGACATATTACTCCTGTAGAAGCATAAAAAACAATTTCTATTATTACATTTGCTACCCTAGTTCATCATTAGGGTAGCTTTTTTTTTTTATAATGAAGGATAATACGACAGCGAAAGAACAAATACTAAAAAAGATAAGAAAAGCACTTTTAGAAAAACGTGAAAACCCTTATCCCAATTTAGAAGAAAGCATACTGTATAAAAAAAATACAGAAGAGCTTGAAGTGCTGTTTGCCGAGCAGCTTACAGCAATTTCTGGCAATTTTATCTTCTGCGAGGATGGGATAGATTTTTTTGAAAACATGTTACAGCTTGCCGATAAGTTTAAATGGCGCAAAATATATTGCTGGGAGCCTGAGCTGCAGCAATTTTTAAGTAAATACGAATTCCCTTTTTACCAAACAGACAAAGATTTTGAACAGGCTGAAGTAGGTATTACCCTTTGCGAGGCATTAATTGCCCGTAACGGAAGTGTAATGGTTACCAACCAGGGCGCAGCAGGCAGGAGGTTGAGTATTTTTCCGCACCACCATATTGTAATTGCCAAAACAAGTCAGTTGGTTTTAGATTTGAAAGATGCCTTTGCCTTACTGAAAAACAAATATGGCAATCAGATCCCCTCCATGATCAGCAATATTACCGGCCCGAGCAGAACCGCCGATATTGAAAAAACACTGGTTTTGGGTGCGCATGGTCCTAAGGAGCTATTTGTGTTTTTAATCGATGATTTTACTTAATTACCATTCGTAATACAGTTGAATATCGGCCCATGAGTGCCACCTTTCGAATTCTTTAACTGTATTAAATTCTGGCGATCGGCCAACAGCCATAACAGACGCTCTGATGGCGCGGTTCTTACACAGCGGAATTTTTGTTCCTATACCTAAATTCCAATCGAGCGTTCCTTTGTTCAGCTGATTAAAACTTAACTGATAAGGTCCGTCTTTAAACTGTCCCATCATTAGTGCATTGTACAGCCAGCCATTTCCTTTTATTCCACCCAACAGGAATAGCTCAAATAAATTTTTCTTTGTTTCAATCAATCCCGTGGCATTTGCCATGGGCAAAGCATTTATGCCCCAGTTTCTGCTATCCAAAAGGCCGATCCTGGTATTTAAGCCTACACCTCCACTAACATAATAGCCCAATCGGAGTTCGGCATTAGCACTTAACTGAAAATATTTACGGCTATTCATACCATCTACCTTACCCAAAAGCAGCCAATCTTTCTTTCCCGACACCAATAAAGTAGGTTCGCCGCCATCAGAAATCTGGTCTTCCCAGCCATACGGAATTGGGGCAATGGTGCCAAACCATTGGTCGCGGTGAATTGTTGTTTGAACTGCTTTGGACACATCTAGTCCAATTGCACCAATGTTGATCCCGATGGTTAACAGTTCGTTGCCCGATTCGCTTTGCAGACCTAAGCTTGTACCGATAAAATTTAAACTGGCAAATGGCCTATCGTTCTTGCGCTTATACTCACTTTCTGGATCATGAAGATTGCCAAGATACAGTGGGGTAAAGGTTGTGTTCGCAAGCATCACTGTCGCATCGATCAATTTGTAATCCTCTTTCGATTTCCCTATGATCGCTTTGGCTAAGAACCTATGTGGCGCATATACCCAGCCTTTTTCGCCCATTTTTGCGTACTGAAAAACGGGTAGGGCGGCGCCCATGGTATAATTTCTATCTTGATTTAAGCTGGGGTTGATAAATTTTAAAAAGTAATCCTGATTAAGAATAGCCCCCACACGATGGATGGGATCTTCGGTTCCCTGTGCATTTACCACGCTGTTAATTACCAGAACCGTACATAGCAGCAAAATAATATTTTTCATAAGAGCAGTTAATTGTTAATATGCTGTTCCGAATATAGGTTTTAAAAAACTCTCCTTACTGGCTTTGATATGGCAATGCCTAAGGTTTTGCTAAAATACCGCTTGCACATACCACATTATATACCTACTAAGCGGTATATTTTTTACCTGCATTATCCCTTACTTTTATGCCTATGTAGCTACTTTCCGGATAAGGGAATAATGGGGCCCAAAGTTTTGTAACAGAATTGGCAAAAGCATTTTTTAATCGATATTTTTACTATCAAACCGCTCACAACAATGAATAAAATTTTATTCAGCATTTTGATCTTCTTTTGCTTCTATGCAAATATTTGCTCGGCGCAGCACAATAACCCCATATTAATAGATACGGCCATTAAATTCAATATCAGTAAACACGGCTACTTTTACGAAGACCAGAATTTAAACCTCACTATCGATTCGGTTATCCGCTACAAACAGGCCAATAAACTTTCGCCGCTCATACCAGGTAAGGTTTTTAGTAAGGGTTACACACAATCTTATTATTGGATCGCTTTTGACGTGGAGAATACGCTAAACCATACAGTACACCTCATGTTTAAAGAGCAGAGCTCGAGCATTAACCGGCTCCAGCTTTTTAAGGTAGATGAGCAAGGAAAAATACATCCTTTAGGCTTAACAGGCGATCATTTTCCGTTTAAGCAGCGTCCGTACCGCAACCGGAGCTTCATTTATCCTATTTTACTCTCACCGCACGAAAAAGCTTCCTTTTACTTATGGGCCGATAAAAGGGGCCAGAACATGTACATGCCCATGTTTATAGGCCGCGATGTTGATATCATTCAGGCCGAAATTCCCCAGCATACCCTTTTTGGTTTTTACACCGGCATTTTTGTGTTTGCGGTGATATTTAATTTACTGCTTTTTGTATCGATCAGGGATACTATCCACCTATATTACGCTATTTATATATTCTGTACCTTAATTTTTATCCTGGAAGAAGAAGGCTTGGCCTTTCAATGGTTTTATCCAAACTTACCCGGCTTACAAGATTACATGAGGCTAATTATGGCCTCTTTAAGTTGTGGTTTACTGATACAGGTAATGCAGCTTTTTGTTAATCAGAACCCATCCAATAGCAGCCTGCACAGGTTTACCAATTATTACAAGCGCTTTTGTTGGGCCATGGCCATAATTCCAGTGCTCATGCTGTTTAAATCCTTCATAATATTCGAAAAAACAGTTTTTTACATCAACAACTTTTTAGCGCTGTTAACCGTAATTGTAATCATTATCTGCGTAATAGAACGGATACGGGCAGGGTATAAATTGGGCTGGTATTACTTTATTGCAACGGTGATGCTGCTTTTTGGTGTGTTCAATTATGTTTTCAACACCTTGGGCATTACCAACTTTAACCTGCTAAAACCCAACGGCCTGGTAGTTGGCTTAACCGCTGAGATTATATTTTTATCATTTGCTCTTACCCAGCGGTATAACTTTTTAAAAAAGGAAAAAGAAATTTTACTTGAAGAAAAGAGCAAGCACCAGGTAGATCTGGCCGATGGTATTTTCCATGCCCAGGAAGATGAAAGAACGCGCTTGGCCCGCGATCTGCACGATGACCTGGGCGGCACACTTTCGATCATTAAGCTCAACATAACGGCCTTCCAGCATAAGGCATTAAAATTAAACGATGATGAGCGCATATTTTACGATAAAACCATTGGTATGATTGAGAAAGCCTGCGCCGATTTGAGGGAAATTTCGCATAACCTAATGCCCAAAAACTTTGAGCAGACAGGCTTAATTGAAACCCTTAATGAGCATTTTAGATCCCTAAACCATTCGGGCAAAATTGCTTTCGATTTTGTATTTCAGTTGGCGCACCCCATTGATAGCAATATGGAAATTACTATTTACCGGATTGTTAACGAGCTGGTAAACAACATTATAAGGCATGCATATGCATCGAAGGCAACCATACAGATCTTGTCGTTCGATGAAAGGATCAATATCATGGCTGAAGATAATGGCATTGGCTTTAATCCCGTTACCGATAAAAAGGGCCTTGGCCTGCAAAATATTCTTTCGCGGGTAAATTACCTGAACGGCAAAATACAGATAGACAGTAACCAGAACGGTACTACAACTACAATAGATATACCCCTAAAATAATGGAAAGCAGCACTCAAAATCCGATCACTTTAATCATAGCCGATGACCATAAGCTATTTGCAGAAGGATTATCGGCAATCCTTTCTAAGCAGCCTAATTTTAAGGTAATTGGGATGGCTGCAAATGGAAAAGAAACGCTTCATCTGTTAAACCATCAGCAGCCCGATATTCTAATCATCGATCTGAATATGCCTGTTCTGGATGGAGAAATAGCCTCCGAAAAAATAAGACAGTTCTTTCCATCGGTAAAAATAATGGTTTTATCCATGTACCATACAACCAAGCTGCTTACCAAGCTCGAAACAATAGGGGTTAGGGCCTTTGTTAAAAAGGATACAGATGCCAATACCTTGTTTAAAATTATAACCGGCATTCAGGACGGGAAGAAGTATTTCGAAAAAATTAAGCCAGCGGCAGATTCCTTTTCTGCTTTTAGTGATAGCGATCATTTTCAAAAAAGCCATAACTTAACCACAAGGGAAATGGAAATACTAAAATTGATCAGTGATGACTATACTTCACAACAGATTGCTGAAAAATTATTTATAAGTTTAAATACTGTAGATACGCACCGTAAAAACATGGCACAAAAGCTAAACGTAACCGGAAAAGCAGGATTGTTAAAATTTGCCTTCGAAAATAAGCTGCGTTAAAATGTAATTTATTTTCGATTACCGAATATAATTGATAGTTTTATACTACATACCGTTTTAGTATGCGGTATTATAATTATGAGCAAAGCAATAAATACGGTAATTGCCGGTACCGGAAGTTATATTCCGCAGAATATTATTTCTGGTAATGAGTTTCTAAATTCGACATTTTTTGAGAATGGAAACCGCCTGGAGAAAGAAAATTCGGAGATTATTGATAAGTTTTCGGAAATTACAGAGATTGTGGAAAGGCGATATGCCTGTCCGGAGCAACTGAGCAACCACATTGGGGCTAAAGCGGCAGAAAAGGCAATCGAAAATGCCGGTATCGATAAGGAAACCTTAGACTATATTATATTTTGCCATAATTTTGGCGATATCCCTTTGGGCAGTAACCGGATCGACATTTTACCTTCGCTTGCTTCTAAAGTAAAACAGCAGCTGGGCATCCATAACCCCGATTGCGTGGCTTACGATTTGATTTTTGGCTGTCCGGGGTGGGTACAGGGTGCCATACAGGCCGATTATTACATCAAAAGTGGCGATGCCAAACGTGTTATGGTAATTGGTGCCGAAACTTTAAGCCGCATTATCGATCCACATGATCGCGACAGTATGATTTTTTCTGACGGTGCAGGAGCAGTAATTTTTGAAGCCAAAGCCGAAGAAGAAAAAAAGGGGATTTTGGCCCACAAAACAGAAACACACGCCCTGAATTACGCCAACCTGTTAACAATGGGCAAGGGATCGCATCCCGACGAAACCAGCGGAAATTTCTACCTTAAAATGAACGGACGGAAGCTGTACGAGTTTGCCGTTGTACAAGTACCACAGGTAATTAAAAAGGCAATAGATAAAGCGGGCTTAGGCGTAGAAGATATCAATATTGTATTTGTTCATCAGGCCAACGGCAAAATGGATACCGCCATAATGAAAAGACTGTTTAAGTTATACGGCAAAGATACCGTACCCGAAAATTTAGTACCAATGACCATCTCTTGGCTTGGAAACAGCTCGGTAGCAACCGTACCAACACTGTTAGACCTGGTTTTAAAAGAAGAAGTTAAAGGTTATAAAGTTAAAGCGGGCGATGTTGCGGTATTTGCTTCGGTAGGGGCGGGCATGCACATCAATGCCTTTGTGTACCGTTTTTAAATAGACAATCTTTTTAATCCGGCCTTGGCCTGGCTTTCGATACTGCTTTCAAATTCGTGATTTTTCATGGAAATAGCTGTATTGAAAGCCTCTTTTGCTTTGGCTGCATTCTTTTTCTTCTCGTAAATCTTGCCCATTTGCAGTGCGGCATTAGCGGCAAAATAATATTTCAACCCTTTGCCTTGATTAATGGCAGCCTGATAGGCGGTTAAAGCCTGATCATCATTTCCCAGGTCGTCATAAATGCGCCCCAAACGATAGCTGAATTCTGTTTTATCTCTATCCGCAGCAAAATCGCCCGCTTTCTTATTATCCAATATTTGGAGGGCTTTATTTAAGTATCCACCGTCGTATAACAACCGTGCTTTTAAGAGATCTACCACAGGAGGTGTATCTGCAGCTTCACTTTTTGCCCGCTTATCTTTATCGTGGTAAAGGTATCCGGTGTTAACAGCTTTATTGGCATAGGCCGTATAGCCATTTTTATCCCCTTTTAAGAGCGAAATCCAAGCCAGGTGCATATTAGTGTCGCGAATATAATTTACCCCCTTATTGGTTTGCAAAAAGCGGTTAAAATAGGTGGCTGCATTTAAATCCAGTTTATTGAGGTGTGCCACGCCTTCCAAATAATCGAGGTAAGGAAAAGGTTGGTAAACGGGGCTTTCGGGTTTTTTGGCCAAAATCTGTATCGCTTCTTCATTATGCCCGGTTTTAATGCAAACGTAGCTTTGCAGGTAGCTCTTTAATAGGCTTGTATCTGCAATGCGTTCAGTATATTTCATTGTTTTGGCATAAGCCGAGGGACTGTGCGCTACATCAGTAAGTACGTAGGCGTAATAAAAAACAACTTCTTCATAAAACGGCTCGTATGATGATTTTGGTAAACCCTCGGCCAGTTTTTCGAATAGGTTCAACCCGTTCTGAAGATTGCCCTTAATGCCGAAAGTGGCCAGCGTGCTTTTCAAAGCGCCATCGGGCAAATTGCCCAAAACAGCATTTACCAAACCCAAACCCTTGGCGTTTAATGGAAAGTTTGGAAATTTCTTGCTGTTTTCCTGCAGCAGGCTGTTGGCCCGCTTAATTTCCATTGCCGCATTAAAAAACTCACCAAAACGGCCATGAATTAAGGCCCATTGCAGGTTAATTTCGGCCTGGGCATATAAATAATAGGGAGAATTTTTATCATCATCTGCAATGCGGTCTAACCGTGCAGATTTATTCCCCTTCAACCGGTCAAAATCGGCCTTGCTTTCAGATGTAATCAAGGTAAAATAATCTACATAGTTTTCTAAAAGCAGAATGATGGAATTGTTGGGCCTTTGCTTTTTTTCAGTAGAAATATAGGCCTTGGCGTTACCGAGTTTCAGTTCAAATATACTTTTATAGGCGTTTAAGCAATTGGCATTGTAATCGAAATTGGCAAATAAAGCAGATGGAAATAGTAATAGAATGGCAAAGACAACGGAACGCAAGCTTTTGGTCATATGGAAATGGTATTTTCTTTTGGTATTCCCCGTAGGCAAGGGCTTTCACCTGTTAACAAATATCTACATTTAACGTTAAAGTGCCACTGTTGTTTTGCCCTAAACAAAAAACGTCCCGATTTTAGATCGGGACGTTTTCAATAATTTATGATGCTGATTAAGCTTCTGCTACCTCGTGGGTTAAAGCTTCATCAACCAAAATACGGCCACAGTGCTCGCAAACGATAATTTTTTTACGTTGACGGATATCTAACTGGCGTTGAGGTGGAATTTGGTTGAAACAACCTGAGCAAGAATCACGATCGATTGTTACTACGGCTAAACCGTTAACAGCATTTTTGCGTAAACGTTTGTAAGCAACCAATAAACGCTCTTCGATTTGAGGCTCAGCTTTATCTGCTTTCTTTTGTAAATCCTGCTCTTCTTTTTCAGTTTCTGCAGTAATTACGTCAAGCTCTGCTTTTTTAACTTCTAAATCTTTCTTTCTGCCATCTAGTTCGGCTTTAGCGGCCTCGTAAACTTCAGTTTTAGAAGTGATTTCAAAACCGTGCTCTTTAATTTTCTTTTCAGACACCTGGATATCTAAACCTTGAATCTCAATTTCTTTAGTTAAAGCATCGTATTCACGGTTGTTTTTAACTTCTTTTAATTGAGAATCGTATCTTTTGATTGCAGCTTGTGCATCTTTGATTGTATTTTTACGGGTTACGATCGAATCCTCCAGATCATCAAGATCGCCTTTGATTTTTGAAATTCTGGTTTCTAATCCTAAAACGTCATCCTCAAGATCGGCAACTTCCATTGGTAACTCGCCACGTACCTGGCGGATTTTATCAATTTTTGTGTGGATATTTTGTAATTCGTATAAAGCCTTTAGCTTTTGTTCTACGGTTTGTTCCATTAAAACAAGTAATTTATGGGGTTTGTATTTTAACTCTATTAATCAACGACTTACGTCTGATTTTCTTAACTTTGGGGCTATATTTGGGACTGATCTAATCGCAAATTGCTATTAAAGTTTGTCTAACAGCCCTTTGTTAAAGCTTGCAAAGATAAGGATTATTTTCTCTTATTAGTAATACTATCTCTTTTTATATCAGCCTTTGCACGAGCACTAATTAATTCTTTCTTAGATTGATAGGGTGACGGTTCAGGATTTATTGAACTATCCATCTTAGTTACCAATTCCAGTATCTTCTTGATATCATTTGAATGGGGATTAATCTCATTTTTGCTCTGATCGTACACTGCTTCAGGCAAATCACCATTTATAACAAGTTCAAATTCGAACTGCTTCAAATCTTCGGTTGATCTGATAGGAATTCCCATCTCATACGCAAGATTGAGCAACTCTTCTCTATGATAGTTCTTGATTGAATTTTTCATTGTTGTAAAGATAATGATTGTTTTAGATTAGAATCAGCGATCTTTTTAATTATTGAGTTGAAGCTCCTTACATTTACTGACTGAACATAACCGATCTAAATATTCTATGCCACAAGTTTTAGTTACAGGAGGAAGTCAAATTACTTATGAAATACTAAAAGACTTTCATACCGCTGCCGAAGGAGTTTACAACATTAGAAAATCTAAAGGACAATCATTAGAAGAAGATTATGAATTTCAAGTGCTGCTAGAGGCTGAGAATGAAGAAGAAGCTAAAGCGATATTTATTGCTCATGCTGAAAAACTAGCTGATCTTGGGGTTCATTTACATATTGGCCACCTAGCATACATTACCATTTACTTAAAGTCAATTGAGGGGAACTTCATTTTAGAGGAATCTACTAGTTATAAAATCCTTAGTTCAAATCTAAGTTTACTTACTAATCTAATAAAGCTTCAGAAATGCACTGGAAAAATCAGCTTAGAGATAACTGACAATTTAGTCGGCAAAGAGTTTGAGGAATATACCAAGCTACGTGATGAAGAATTAATATCAGCAGCATTACAGGGCACAATTGGCGCTTTAATTTCCGCAATAAAACGTGATGAACATTTAGTACCGTTTAGTTTAATTGAGGAAGTGAAGAATCTTAAACCAAGCTTAGATGATATTACGGCATTAAATAGAAAGCTTATTGTTATCACTAACAAGGCTTTTAATAGCCAGATGCTTTATACCATCTGTAAAACACTTCGCAATTATCTGAACACCTACTCACCCTTGAGACATCCAACTGCCACACTAACAAATGACCAAGCAAGAGTAATTTATGAAACCTGTAAACTGCATGGATTAATCAATCTACCACATGAGATGGATATTGAGAAAATAAACTATATAAGATCTGTTATTACAAACTCTACTCATCTAACTTCGTTAAACACAGTACTGCTATAAACAACTGTCTTCTAGTGATATATTATAATTAATTATTAGCGAGCTTCTCTACTCGATTTGGGTTAATTGTTATGGTCAATTTTGTGCTATGCCACAGGGCGCACAACAATTAATTATATAACATGAATACAATCGACATGAAAGCAATTAGCTTAAGAAAAGGTCTGTATCAAGTATTAGAAACATACTTGGAAACATACCACAATGGTAAAGAATATCCTATAGCAAACGTTCTTTTTAAAGGTGAGAAAAGTATGCTTTATGAGAAACAAACTACCAAAGTGAGACTAGGATCACTTTACAACCCGAAATCAGATGGACCAAAACACATACCTTACAATGATTTAAAAAAGTATATTCTTCACGTCCAAAATCTTCTTATCATACCAAATGAGATAGAGCCACATAAACCGCACCATTGTGCTGTCTGGGAGCTTCTAGATGAACAGAATTATAGAGAGATGTTCGATGAACTGAGTGCGATTGATTGTGATTTTCATTTACAAGAAATGGAAATCTTAGAACTTCACAACAGCATACTTTCAGACGAAGCTTTGCAAGATGACTTTGATGCTAACTTGGTGAATGTGTCGTTAGCAGACGACGAACAGCTTGTTGAAGTCATAAGCAGTGAGAGCGATTTATCAATTGACGATAGTGATTCATAACTGCATTCAGAAATACTTATCTAAACCTAGGAGACAATCATATGGCTGTCTCCTTTCTCATTACCCCATAAGCAATAATAGACTCTAATTAACTATAGATCAGCGATATAAAATTGATTTAAATACGGCAGCTGGCCTATTCGAAATCACCCCAAAATACAATGAACCTTTGTATCGACAAGACGCTAAAGTCTGGTACAATTTCTTAAAATGATACAAGGAACACACATAATCGAGCCTGTTACAATTCTTAAAACGCCTATCAGAACAGAATATACATTTGAGATTGATCCGAACGATACACTTGAAAAGGTCTTTGATATTCTTCCTTCAAATGCAATAATTAATAAAGGGAGATGCGGAATCGGTGGTACTTATCTGGAAGTGGTTATCGCTAAACGGAACTCTATAATAATCGTGCCTACAAATGCAATAATAGATAATAAGTGTTATGACAGTAATGGAAATCTTAAAGATAGCTATTTCGTTGCAAGAGGTAAGACACGGGATTTTAATTTTACTGAATTACGAGAATTCATGCTAGATAACTCTAAGTTTAAAAAGGTATTCTGTACACCTGAATCGTTGAGAAAAATTATAACATGTGGATTTCCAACAGATGAGCTATATAGAGATTGGTTCATCTTATTCGACGAAGCACATGCTACGATTACAGACGCTTATAGAAAGAATATGCTAGATGCATTTAACTTCTTCTTTAATTTCAGAAACAAGGCGATGATTAGTGCAACACCATATGATTTCTCTATACCACAAATCCAATTTTTTGACACGTATACAATCGGCTTTACAACGGCAATTAATAATGTTGAGGTTGTCTCAACTGCTAATGTTATTACAAAGCTGTATCAATACCTTAAAGAATTACAACAATTTCCTCATAGAGTACACATATTCCTTAATGCTGTGAAAGGTATTACCGATATAATAAAAATGGCAAATCTTAAAGACTGCAGCATCTTCTGTAAAGATGACAAAGAGAATAGGGAAACACTGGAGGAACTACAGGTTTACTTTAAAGATATTCCACAGGACACAACATTCTCTAAGTTTAACTTTTATACTACCAAATATTTCGAGGGTTGGGATTTACACGATGCCAATGCGACAACCATTGTTGTATCGGACATTCATAATATAACTTTAAGAACAGGTGTTTCAAATAAGTGTATACAGGCAATGGGAAGGAACCGCAAAAAATCAAATAGACTTATACATCTTACAAATGACAGAAATACGGTTCATTTTGAATCTTTTAAATCAATTGCTGATAGAACTTTTAAAACTGCTGAATCAACGATTAAAAGCTATAATGACCATATTGAAGATTGTAAAATGAACGCATGCAAGCCCGATGAAGATATTTACAGATCACCAATTAAATATGCTGACAGAATAAAAAGCAGAGATGAAATAACATTAAATCACTTCAAAGTTGATCGCATTGTTAACAGGGATTACTGCGATCAAGAATATAATCATCTTAACTATATAAGCCAAGCATGGCAACAATCACATTATAAAGTTATTATACGTCGATCCCATGTTCCTGAAATTCCAGAGATTGACAAACGGATGAAAGTAACCCACAAGATAATGCTAATTGCTAAATATCTAGATGATATACATAATTCAAAAGTTCAGGAAGACGATTACCGTTTTATTTTAGCGGAACTAAAGGTGGACTTCGAAGACATTATCCAATACTATACAGAACTTGGATTTGAGTTAATGAAGAGTTGCAATTTTGAACCTACTATCTTAAGAGAAGAATATCGGAAATCCAGGAACATCAAAGGAATGAAACTTGTTGCAGAAGACTACTTTTTAAAATATGGGAATAACGAGGTGTCGACTAAAGAGGCATCACTATATCTACAGCAATGCTATACGATACATTCAATCATTAAGGGGAAAGGAGTTCCAATAATACCAATTAAAGCATCTGCTACTAAACTGAAAAGCCTATTTAATAAAGTCACACAAACAAAGAACAAACAAGGGGAAAACGTCTGGAGAATAGATGATAAATGATAATTTCCAATTTCCAGTATAAGTCATGCTACTCCTTATATAAAGGTTATGCAAGAATCTTTTTAAATACTGGAATAGGTTACTGATAAGTTGATAAGCGACATTCTTATTAAACTAAATTAGAATCTCTAGCCACAGCCCCTTAAAACTAATGCTAAAGCTCTTCTCAAAAAAAATTTTTTTTTGATTTTACAATTGATTTGATGGATCTGTGTGTTCTTCGCAAGTACCCTATATCATATCAAACCCCCGCTATTGATCTGATGTGAACTTAAAAAGATTTATTGCATTTAACCATTAAAATTCACTCTGAGAATTAAACAAAGAGCCTGTCTGAAATACCGACTTTCAAATTTAAAAGACTAAAGTCAAAAGCGACAAAATCGAAATTCATACAGTTAACCAACCTCGACAAATCCAACCTAAACAACTTTAGAAAGGCTGAAATCAGTCCATTTGGTTCACCCACCCTAACTATCAAAACCAGTAAAATCACAATGCACCGCCTAAAAACGGTGCATTTCTATTATATACCCATCTACAAACAGATGCTTCCAATCGGATGCATTTTTCATTTAATCCAAGTTTTACATTTAAAATTCTATTAAGATGCAAGCAAGAACAAAGACTGCAAAAGCAGCACTACCGCAAACACAATTTGTTGTTATTAACGAACAACAGGTTTTAGTAAACACAGAAGTACAAAAAGCATATAACCTAATCGTTGATGCTGCAACAGAACAACTAAGAAAGTTCGATCTAGCCAAATACAGAACTTTTGCAACTGTTAACCATTTGAAAAATGAATATAAAAGCAACATGATTTCAGAGCATCTAAACTACTTCTGGAACATTACTTTATCCAATAGCAAGGATGGACGTTCATTTATTTTTATAGACTTAGGTTCTGAAGCTTTAGAGCGTTTTGGCTCAGGTTTGACGAATATTTTTCTTCGTAAAGCATATGAGATTACTCAATCACATGATAATACAGGAGGGATTGAATATGCACTTAGGGTTAACTTTAAAGAGGCAGATCAACATCATAACTTCTTTTACAGGAGAGTGGCTGAGGGAGAGAACAACTACGTTTCAATAGCAACAGTTGATAAGTTAGAATCCTAAAATTAGGGGCAGATATGCCCTTAATTTATCTCTCTATGGTTTCCCGTATAATAATATGAAGTCGATAAAATAGCTTTATACAAATCGGTTATTTGTTAATGTTGGTTTCGGGAAGAAAGTCTTTAGGAGAACAGTTGAATATTACCGCAAGCTTATCTATATGATCTAAATTGTATTTAGATGGAGAGTTAGGACTTTCAACCTGTCCAATGAATCCATTAGAAACATCAAGCCTGAAAGCAAGTTCAGATTGGCTAAGATTAGCTTGTTCTCTCAATGCTTTTGCCTTGCTGATTACAAACAGTTCAATCTCTGATTTTAACACTTCTTTAGCCACACACGAAAGAAGAAATTAATTTAAAAGCGTCTACTTAGCTATTACTAAGTATTTACTACTTTTACAATGGTAATTAATTAACACTCATAAAATGGTCTATATACGAACTACTCAATTAAAAATGCAACTTAAAACCAATAAAAGAACGATTGGTTACTCTCTAATCCTCATAGTCCTTTTGATAACCTCATCTTGCAAGGAAAAAAGCAAAAGCGAAACATCATTAACTTATTCTAAAGAACAATCTGAAATACTGATAGACAAGTTCCCACTACCAAGGAAAGGCATTACTGGATTTAACAGCATAAGCTATCCAAATGATTTTTCTTTTGACCAATTAGATGAAGACATTTACAACCAACTAACCAATAAAAGCCTATTATCAAAACTTAGTGGTAAGCCAGCTTCCGATGATGTTTTGATTAAGGTTAGGTATCTATATAAAGACATATATGGCAAGGATTCACTGGACAATTGGATTGTTATTGGATCATGGAAAGCATCAGAAGCTATGAAATACGCAGATTTCCAATCTTGGCACAGCCAGTACCAGATTTTTACATTGCTGAAAAACTTCGAGTCCTCAAATACAGAAACGCAACGAACTACAACTGAACTTACAGATATAAATACTGCTCAACCGCAAAATATCATATCAAGGTCAAACTCAAAGCTTGATAAGGAGAACGGATGGGGGAAGTTCAAATTAGGGGCAAGTTTAGAGCAAATAAAAGGCATTGCAAATATTAGCTATAATAGTACTGATTTCCAGAACCAAAATCTGATCACCTGTCAGGTTGATGATGTCGGCAATTACAACTTTTACCACTTTCCAATCAATTACATTTACTTAGATTTTGATAGTGAAATACTAGTTAGGATTACAATCGCACTTCAAGATTTTGATGCACAAGCAAGTTCAAATCAAAAACAAAGCAGATTGGCTACAGGGAATCTTTTACATAATGTTATAGCTAAAGAATATGGCAATTGGAATCCTCTAACACCCAATGACGAAGAGCGGGATAACGCAATGATTTACAAGGGTGTAATTAATGGCAACAAAATAAGCTTGGTTAGAAATGCGTACAAAACAGCTTATAATGGTAATGTTCCTAATAATCTTGACCTCGATGCACAGAAACCGCTAACCTATGGTGATCATTACATTTATAGTCTGAATAGAAACTAATTGGTTTGGAGATATGAAATTTGAGATTAAACAATTACCATTTCTATACCAAAGCGATTATAGAAATATGGCATGGGAACATGAACATTACGGTTTTTTTATTGATCCTAAAGGCAGAAAATACAAATACAGAAGATCAGAGGATTACCAATATCAGAATAACAGCAATTGGAATGAATTCAGCGTTAATTATAAATTTACTGAGGAATACCAGCAATTTACAAGCTCGGATTGTGGAATAATGAGTGCCAATGATCTGTTTGAGAATCTAAATAACTGTGTTGAAGTTAAGCCATGGTTTAAATTCCTCAGAAGAAGAAATCCAATTACACAGATTATGATTGATGATCTAATGCAATCTAAAGTAAAAAATGGCGTGGGTCATGGCTGTACTGATTCTGGAATTTTAAGGAACTATGTTATAGTATATGATCAGGAGAATGCTATTTACAAACGCATATTACTGTCATCTTATGGCGAGTTTAGGCAGGAGAATGAAAGCAAATACACATCAACAATTCTAAAAGCATGTGGAGGTGTTCGTGCCTAAAACAATAAAGAGCCGTAATTATGGCTCTTTATTATTACTTGGTTTTAATAGGAAATTGTTCCTGTTTCTCCCTCCGAACCGGTGATGGTGGCGGAGGTGGTGGTTTAGGTTTTTGATCTTTAGCCATATTATTTAGTTGGTTTTATTGGTGGTGATGTTGGTCTAGTTGTTGGAAGATTTCTTTCCCTTCTTACTGGACTTGCGGGAGGAGGTGGTGGTGGCGGAGTTTTAGCCATATTACATTGATTTTATGAAACAAATTAAGATTAAAAGAGCCAAGCCAATACCCAGAGATATACAGATTGAAAGTTTTGCACGGAATAGAGAATTCCCACGAGTATCGTTAACTGAGGTATTGTTATTATTACAGTCTAAATACCATTGTATTGCTCTATCTTTTAGACTATCCATTAACACCTCTTCATAGGTTTCAGGATAATGCTCTTTGGTATATTGTTCAAGTGATTTAAAATCACCATTATAGACTGTATTACTATCTGGAAAAGAACAATAACGCCTTTTGAAGCCAAAATAAACAATGAATAGAAAGATAAGGGTTATAATTAGAGCAGACATTAAAAGAATAACTAGAATCCATTTAATCGTTACTAATGAACAATTAATACCGTTTAAACTGGGGTCGCTGACAACGAAGTATGACCCAGCAAATAAAGCCGATAAAACCGTGATAGGAGTACCCAAGGAGCTTTCGAAGTCATCCTTGCGTTTTTGCTCATAATCATACTTATCTTTTAAAAGGGATATAATATAATCCTTGCTATTATCCATAGAGCTAAAAATACGAAACCTATCATACTATTTAAATGCTATTTATTAACATTCAATCATTCCTTGCAGCCATCCATTCACTCAAAAAGTGGCTTAAGTGAGGAATGGATTCCTTTAGTCATTCGGTTAGGTGCTAAGGCAATGATTGGCTTTCTTTTAAGTTTCTGCTTTACTTTTAGCCAGTGGTTTATCGGCTAAGGCAGTGCTCACATTATTAGGAAGATCGGTATTCCGCACTGTCTAAGCTCACGAAAAACAGCACGCCATCGCTGCGCTTTGTCATGGTTTTTATTTTGAGCAAGCGGAGTGCTTCATGAATGCTTTCTCTATCTTTATCTAGGATTTTGCTTCGCTTCATCCTGGATAAATCCAATCGCATTCCACTTTTCAGCTCACCTGCGCAATCGAAAATGCTGCACGATCGTCACGATACTTGATTCAAGTATCTCGCCAATCGCTTGTGTTAAAACATAGATCGAATCCCGTTGCGGTGCAACTGCTGATTCTCACACATTTTCTTAGTTCGCAACGTTTCGCATTCCTATGCGAGCCTTTATGCTACTGCTTATTTTTTCTCTCAATAATCCGTAATTTGTTTAATAAGTCTGACGTGAGTGTTTCTAACTTATCCTTTGGCAGGCTGGTAATATATGGTGTCTTATCATTTTTAATTCTAGTGTCCAATACTGCTTTAACGTTACTGCAAGAAATAGGAAAAATCATATTAACGACTTGTGTCATTAAGTTAATACAATCCTTTGCAAACTTGAATTCAGCGATGTTTTGGGGTACTTTGTACTTTCGTAAGTTGCCATATAAATAAACACTTCTGTCATCATTTCGAAGATTATGAGCACAAACGTTATTCCTGTAATTCTTTATATCTGAAAATCTATTGATTTCCTTCTTGATCAATTTATAATACGAATTAAATGCTTTACTCTCCTGATTAGATAATGATGGATTAAAGTAATTATGAAGTTCGTCCAAATAGCTATTTATTAAAATTACTCCGTGCTCATAGGTTAATTGGTGTAAAGGGCTAACTACGTCTAATGGAACCTTATACAACGCCAACTTAGTTAGCGCTTCAAAGTAATCATTGAGTTTGTCATTAATTACGTTTAGAATATGAATACTTTCATCTAAGTATGAAATTGGTGACGGTTGTCTATCAAACATATGATTTAAAGATATAATTGATTTAAAGATATAATAAATACGCTTCACGACCTAAATGCGTATTAAAGCAGTTAAAAAGCATAAATGCGAAATTTAAGTTTCTTTATTTAGAAATCTTTCAATTATTGGTTTTGATTTGTTGAAATAAGTCTATAACTTAGATTTTTACAACTCGAATACATACACTCTCATCTATGTACATACAATGTCTTATTATTCATTAGCAGTTCGTTATCAATACGATACAATATGTTAAATTCTTATCTAATCGCGAAGACTACATCAATCACTAATGGCTAATGAACTAAAAATCAGAATAGTAAAGGACTCAAAGGGAAATAAGCTTTCTTTAGCTTCTATTCCAATTGAGGCTGTGGAGTCACTCAAAATATTCCTTGACTCATTTACCACATTGGCTAATCTATATGATAATCCATCAGACTTTAAAGTGTCTATTACTGAGGGTTCTGTTGAAAGTAATTTTATAGCTCCAACTAATAGTAAAGAATTTAGTCAAGACATCAAAGATATTATAGATGGCAAACTAGCAGATGTCAATAAAATTAAAGCCTTTCGATCAATACAGGATAAGATTAAGAAAAATGGACTAGACTATGAAGTATTTTGGAAAATCAACAATAAAACTAGTGACTTAACACAAGTATTTAAAGGCTCGAACTTTCCTTATAAAAGACATAAGAATGTGAACTCATCTGAGATAGTATTTTTGAAAGGGGGGTTGTTTGATGCAGGTGGAAAGACTATATCTAATCTTCACATTGAGGCCAATAATGAAGAATTCACAATTGGATGTTCACGGGAAGAAATATTGGAGATAAATCAATTCATGTATAGTGTTATTCATATTTCTGCAATCAAAACAACCAAATTTAACCAAAGACCATCTTATACATTAATAGATTACTACTTAAGCTCAAAAGAGCAATTAAGCATTGAGAATTTTTATAAATCAATTGTGAAAGATGATAGTCTTAGTAAATATGATTCAATTTACGATAAACTACAAACTTTGCTTGAGTATCGGGATATTAAAGCCATTAAATATCTGATTAACATATTTAATAACCCCTTTACAGAACGCGGAATTTTAAGGACAGTATTAATGACATTAAAGCCATATATAAAGACTAAAGAGTTAAAAGGGTTAATGAGAAGTTATGAAAGTTTATCCGCTACGCTTAGAGCAGAAAGTTTAAATAATCGAATATAGATGCAAATTCACGACTCTCTTTCAAGATTTAATGATCACGATCTACCTAAAAATTTCGTATCTATTGCTGTACAGATCGATCCTACGGATTATGAACCCAAACATGCTGGAATATTAATAAGATATAATTCTGTAAATTATCTTCATCATTATCCTGGGGGCAGTCCCCCATTAGTTGAAGATGGTTTCAATGAATCTGGTTGGTATATTTATAAGATAGTAGATTCATTTAATTTTAATGACGCTTCAGATATAGCATCTTTTCTTCAATACTGCAGAAGAGTTTGTAAAAATTCAAGTATTACCTATTCATATATAGCGGATGGCTCTTCATATAACCAAGCAGGGGACTTTGCAAGTAAACAAGGATTACCAGAATTTGGAACCTGTGTTGGGTTTTGTCTCAACACACTTCAAGGTGGAATGATTGACATAGATTCTACGATTTTGGAATTGTCCGAATGGGATGAAAGTAAAGTTGATGTAAATATTGATCATTGGGCACAAAGCAAGGTGATGGTTAAGTATCCCGATTTGAATTGGGATCTATATAATGCATTTAAAAAACGCATAACCCCCCTCGAATATCTTTGTTCAGCATATTTTAGTGTCTTTCCTATATCAAAAAATGATATCTCAATAATTTCCAAGCAAGTAATTGAAGAAATCAGATTAATTTATCAGAATTAGACAAAGAAATATTTATTCTGACACATTCAGATGATTTTGATTGATAGCTAATTACAATTTGTAATCTGGTAATATTTTATCATATTCTGTGATAGTTTGAAATAATTATTCAGATGCTCACCTTGATTAAAAGATTTTAACGAAAAAGCGCATCAGATATTGACGATTCCTATTTGTCTTTCTACTTTCAATTTAAAGATGTTAATCTATAATTTTAACGCACTAAAAAAATATGCCTCAATTAAAAGATGAAAATAGAGTGCTCGCATCACTTGCTGTTTTTAGAGAACTATACAATTCCGAAAAGGATGTTTATGGTGTTATTGCCGTATTTCTAGCTGACATCATAAAAAATGATAACTTATACAGCTTCAGTGCTGCTGAAATAACAGCTAAACTTAATACCACTTTTGAGTTTGAAATACCAGATGCAGCAGTCAAAACGTCACTTGGTCGACTTCCCTATTTAGAGAAAAAGCAAGGCAGTTATATTGTTACAGATAGATCAAACATTAATACACAAGTATTTGATGACAAAAGACAAACTATTCAATCCAATAATGAAAACATTATTGAAGATGTGTTCAAGTTTATTGAGAATGAAAAGAAACTAATTCTGACAGATAAAGAAAAAGAAAAAGTTTCTCATTCATTTTGTTGCTTCTTACTTGATATAAATAATGGGGATGAATTTATTGAATATATAACCTCTTATATCCTTAAAAAGGAAGCTGATTTTGAATTTAAGCGTCAATTAAATCTAATCAGAGAAGGAGTAATACTATATACTGGTATAAAATATAATAATAATATTAATGATTTTGGAAATTGGAGAACCGAGATAACGATATTTATAGATACGGAAATTTTATTCCATATCGCTGGATTTAATGGCGAACTTTATCAGAAACTTGCTGTCGATTTTTTAAATTATGTTCGCGAAATAAATTTAAAAGCTCAAAAAAAACTTATTAAACTAAAATATTTTGATGAAGTAAAAGATGATATTGAAGGTTTTTTTACTAAAGCGAGATACTTAATTGAAGGTAATGAAAAACCATATCCGAATATCACAGCAATGGTTTCAATTGTAAACGGATGTCAAACAGCTGGAGATGTTTTAGGAAAAAAATCGGATTTCTACACTTTACTGAAATCTTACAGTATTGAACACGACAACTTTAATGAATATTTTAGCGCGGATAATCATATATACAATATTGTTAGCCAAGATATAATTGATTCTGTAAGTAAGGAAATAGATAGAGATGCCGAACCATTTTTAAGATTCTTAAATTTTGTATCTATTCGTAGACGTGAAGCGAATTCCAAAAATTTTGAAAATATCGGCTACATACTTCTGACTGGCAACTCGACAACAATAAAGGTTGCATGGAACGACCTCATGAAAGAGCAGGGTTTCGTTCCTTTGGCGACACATTTAAGTTTTCTAACTAACAAATTTTGGTTTAAGCTTAATAAGGGATTTGGCAAAAATTCGTTACCAACCACTTTTGATATAATTACTAAATCACAGATTGTATTATCGAAAGTTTTAAATGACAGTGTGGGCGAAAAATATACCGAGCTTCAGAAAGATTATAGTAGCGGAAAGTTAACTGAGGACCAAGCAAAAGCTAGAATTATTGATCTTAGAAATCAAGTTCGGAGACCTGAAGAAATAAAAAATGACATTGTAAATGACGTACTTAATACAATCACGGAAGATAACTTAGAGAAATTCATTCAAGAACAAGCACACTTAAAAGTCAAGTCCGAGCAACAACAAGAGGATAACGTAAAACTACAGAAAGAACTTGAAGTGAAGAAAGATGTGGAAAAACAGTTGTTAGCAGCGAAAGACGATTTGCTTCAGGATAAGATCAATATCAAAACAATACTCGAAAGGCAGCAGAAACCCCTTGATGCAAAAGCGAGACGGAAATATAACATCCTAAAAATTTTAATCGGGACAATAATTGTCGTTTATTATGTCATTTTAATTTCCTCAGTTTTCTATTTTTCATGGAATATAGTGGAGCAGTATACTTTCATTCTCGGTTTAATACCAATTATAGTTTCGTTCATATATTTTATGATAACTGAGCAGACAATAAATCCTCTTAAATATCTAAAAATCAAAAAAGAAAACTACTATACTGAAATTTATAAAGAATTTAACTTTGACTTACAGAAATTAAATGATAATGAAGAAGCCATCGAAAAGTTACAATCCGAAATTGAATCGATAAAAAATCGATAGCCAATAGTTTCAATGAAAGATTTTATGAATGAAACATTCCAATTTCAATTAGGGCAAATATCAGATATATGGAATTACTACATTTTAAAGTATAAATGCTGTTCTGACAAATTAAATTTAAAGGATGCAATTGAAACAAATTATTTCGGGGATATTTTAGGATATTTCAGTGATGTTGTCGACATCGTATTTGTTACCAAGCCGAAAGTTTCCTCATTTGAAGAAAAATTCGCATTTACAATTAGCTTTTTGCAAGCACTTTATGTACAGCAAGATTTTGTTGAAGAAATGTTGAGTTTGTTTCAAACGAAATATAATAAAATGCACCTAAAAGATGATCCTCTGTACAGTACTAACAGAAATGTAAGAAATGAAATTGTCGGACATCCTATTAGGAAGCTTCAGGGAAAATTTATTTCATCAACCCTTTTTAGCTACGAAACGAGTGCCACTAAATTACAGTATCTACGGTACCACAAAGACAATAATTTTAAGTTTGAAATAATGTCTTTTCGGATTCTTGATATCCAAAACAGGCATAGGTTGTTTCTTGAAAAGTATTTTACTATAATTTTAAGCAAGCTAAAGACTGTTGTTAATAGATATATTAAGGAATTAGGGAATCTGGAAATGGTGCTTGAAAAGGGTGATTTTCAAAATATTCTAAAGCTTACAAGAGTGTATTTTGAGGATATTTTTGGTTCGGATTTTTTATATAATGAAGAATCACTATTAAAAATTTATAACCGAAAAGAAGAACATTTTCGATATCTAAATCTTATCAACAGGTTTATTCAAGATTTAAAAGAATCGATAGATGAAAAGAAAAACTTTGCCCAAGAAATATTTCTCGAAAAGCCAGAAAGCATGATAGATTCGCCTGACTTACCAAAAATAGAAATAGTTTTTGTAAAAGCAGGCGAGGATGCCATTAATAAAGCGCCTATAAAAGAGAGCTATCATTATGAAATTGGAAAGCTTGCTACCAAAAGAGACCCAAGAGACTTCGAATTTTTTGGCGGCATTCTAAGAAGAAAATGTGCAGATAACAAGGTTGTAATGGAAGAAATGGATCACATGGAAGCACACCTTTGGAATGATATTGAGTATTATTCAGCACTTCGCCTCATTTGTTTGGAATTAAAAGAAGAATAATTTTGTCAGGACACATTTTATTAAGGGTTATACAATAAAAATTTATTGTCCTAAAGGGCTGAATTACCATTATATATAAATAATCACTAAACAAATTTAAGCTTTAATCTGCTGAAGCATCCAAGAACTTCCCGCATAAACGCTCGATCCTTACACACAGGCAATTTATTCGTTTGCTTCTTGGACTTGATTGATTAAAGCTTGCCATTGTACCATAATTAATTAAAATCATATGGTACAAGAACAAACCTCGTTTAAAGTCTCAGAAGTTGAGATCAGCTACAAATCAAATTACAACATTACAGAGAGACCAAAAATCAATTGTGCAAAGGATGCTTATAGCTTATTGATACAGCATTGGCATTTGGGAAAGATTGAGTTTATAGAAGAATTTAAAGTGATTCTACTGAATACGAATAACCGAGTTTTAGGAATAGTTGATATATCAGTTGGTGGAGTACAAGGAACTATGGCTGATCCGAAGATCATCTTTGCAGTTGCATTAAAATCGAATTCAAGCAAGATCATACTTTCCCATAACCACCCGAGCGGAAATCTAGTACCTAGTGAAGCTGATAAGAGATTAACGCAGAAATTAAAAGAGGGAGGAAAGCTACTAGATATTGAGGTGTGTGATCACATCATAGTTACCAATCACAATTATTTTAGTTTTGCTGATGAATTTCTGATGTAAAATATAACTGCCCTGGTTGAGAAGATCAACTAGGGCAGTTATAACTAGATTATATCTGGGTACTCAATTCTCTCTCGTTTACCGTCTTTAGTATAGGTATCTAAAATACTGGTATTAGTGTGGCCTGTTAACTTAATAACTTTTTCTTTTGACCAACCATGCTTATCGATAAGATTATTAATACTAGTATGTTTAAAAGAATAGATGGTATAACCCTTTTCAAGCCCTAACCTCTTTTGAACGGTCTTAAACTTATCTTGAAAGTGAACAAATGAGGTTTTGACCGGAGCAAAAATTGATTTCTCTGTTCTAGCTTTAGATTCTTTTACAGCATGACCTAAGAAATAATCCGTTTGGGCATACTTTCCATCCATCATACACTTTAATTCAGCAACAAGATCTTCAGAAAGAAATGCTATCTGTGCTCTATCGGTTTTAATCTTATCCCTGCTAAACGTGACACTTCCAGTCTTAAAGTCGAAATCTTTTAACTGTAAACGAAGTAATTCATCAGGTCGCCTCAAAGTGATTATGAGCAATCTAAGCAGCAAATGGAAGTGGGGATCAAGTCTTTTAGCCTCATCTAAGACCTTTTGCTGAAGCTCAGAAGAATAGGCCTTATTTGTCTGAGTATCTTCGTTATTGATGTTCTTTAAAGTTTTAATCGGGCTTTTAGTGATTATCTCTAAATGATCTACACAATACGTAAAGAAGCCTTTAAGATACCTTAGATAATGATCACGCTGTGCTTTAGATGATTTACTTTGAATCTTTGCCAATAGTGCTTCAACAACCGAACGATCAACTTCATTGAGAGCGGCATCTTGAGAGCCTAACTCCGCAAGAACATCTTTAATGCGGTTGTTATATGATTTATAAATAGCTTTTGTACTTTCTCTCCTTACTTTATTAGGGGAGTAATCCAAATAATCTGCAAGCAAGGAAATAAAGGATTGGTCTGACTTATCCAACGATTCGAATTCCTTAGTAAATGGATTAAAGTACATGGAATTCAAACGAATAATTTCGGCCTTAAGAAGTTCGGCAGCATACATAATCCGATCTGATTTGTTTACTGCTTTAATGACACCTTTATCTTTCTTTAGGAATTCTGAGCCATTAAGTCCATAATCCTTCTTTCTCGTCTTGGTTTCCCCCTCAACTTTAAAATAGAAACGGATGCTCCAACGGAATTTATCCTTTAATAATTTCGGCTCGCTACAGTGCGGATTTATTATGCTTCTTTGTTCCATAAATTCTATAAACAAAGATAATAAATTGGGACTATATTTGGGACTTTTTGGGGCTAAATACGAAGATTTATGTTGATTGAAATGCGTTTAAAGCGATACAGAGGCGGTCAATTAAAACAAGTAATTTATGGGGTTTGTATTTTGCTCCGTTAAACGGATTGCAAAGTTAGTAAATTTTTTTTGAATAATTTCAAGCAATAAATTTGAGGTAAATTGTTCAGTTTCAAAGTGTCCGATGTCTGCAATGATCAGTTTTTCCTCTGCATCAAAAAACTCATGGTATTTAAAATCTGCGGTGATAAAAGCATCGGCCCCTGCGGCTATTGCTTCTTTTAACAGAAAACTTCCCGATCCACCGCAAACAGCCACTTTTTTGATTCTTTTATTAAAAACTTCGGTATGCCTAACCACTTTGGCCTGCATCCTATCTTTTACCAGGTGCAGAAAATCGTAGCCATCCATATCGTATTCGAGCCAACCCACCATGCCCGATCCAACAAGCTCGTGTTTATTTTCCAATTTATAAATATCGTAGGCCACCTCTTCATAAGGATGGTTTTCGAACAGGGCAACCAAAATTTTCCGCTCAGCCTGCGTAGGGTAAACCATTTCGATGCACACTTCTGCTTCGCGGTGGCGAACGCCCCTTTCGCCAACAAATGGGTCTGAATTTTCATTCCCCTTAAAGGTTCCAAAACCATCGGCGTTAAAGCTGCACTCGCTGTAATTGCCAATATTACCGGCACCGGCATAAAACAGGGCCGAACGCAGCTGCTCTGCCTGCGCCTGCGGACAATAGGTAACCAGCTTTTTCAAAAGCCCGGTTTTTGGCGAAAGCACCTTGGTTCCGGTTAAGCCCAACCTTTCGCATATTCTTGCGTTTACCCCGGTATGGATGCTGTCTAAATTGGTATGGATGGCATATAGCGCAATATTGTTTTTGATCGCTTTTAGCACAACCCGCTCTACATAGTTTTTGCCATTGAGTTTTTTTAATCCTTTAAAAACAATGGGATGATGGGTAATGATCAGGTTACAGCCTGTTGAAATTGCCTCATCTATAATTTTTTCTACACAATCGAGCGCCACCAGGGCAGCCCTGATTTCCATATTCGGGTCGCCAACAATTAAGCCCGAATTATCATAATCTTCCTGATAATTAAGCGGTGCTATGCTTTCGAGATAATTGGTTATTTCGGCTAATTTCATTTGATAAAGATATAAATTTTGGGATTTCCGTTTTACAATTTTTTATATGGAAAGCGGGGAAATTTACCAACGGCAGCGAAAACAAAAAGTCCGCCCAGGCTTTTTACCTGGAACGGACATGTATATTGAACCGGACGAAATTAAAACTGTACAGCTCTTAATGATGAGGGATTAAGCGGATTGAAATCCACCACCCATTCTTACCATCTGTAAGCTTTCGAAAACCATTTTCTGGTTATACTCGAATGTTAGGCTTTTGTGGTTAATGATATCGACAATTGTACCAATGGCACATAAACCGCCTGTAAAGAAATACAGAATACCCATACCAATCTGGCCAATTACAAACCTGTGGATCCCTGCGAAGCCTAAAAACCCGATCAAGCTGAGCAATAAAATTTCCGACGGCTGTTTTCTCCTGCTGCTGTAAATCATTAAAAAGTTGCGCAGCTGCTGCTCGTTTAAACCCGTTGTTGCTTGTTGTAAGTATGCGTATTCTTCTGGTGTTATACCTGGTAACGACATCAGAGGTGATTGAAATATATCCATGGTGCTTATCTGTTTGTGGTTAAAATTTTAAATTCTATTATCTTTTTTGTTAGTGTATAAATTCTGTAAAGTATAATTAAAAGTGCCGGAAACCCGAACCAATGCTCAGCAAAGCTTTCGGCAAACTCACCATGAAAAATATGGCTTATCGACCTTCCGATACCACATCCCGGACACCAGCCCCCATAACCTAAATTAGCCAGCGGGCAAAGTGTAAAGTGATGATCGTGGCCATTTGCTGTTGCCAACAATACTAAAGCCATTACCCAGAAAACAAGTTCTATTGGAAAGCTTTTAATGTATTTCATTGTTTCACTTTTTATACAAATTAGAGGTTATACAGCAACCTTTGTTACATCAATTTGCCCTTAATCGACGAAAGGGGGATATATTTCGACCAAACAAGCTATCGCATCTAAGAAAAAGAAATATTTCTTCCCCCTGTTTGATTTAGGATAGCACAACCCTGCCAAAAATAGTTAAAAAAACCTTTACACAAATTGAGGGTTAATATTAAAAGATAAGCTTATTTTTGTGCCTTGAACATCCGCGATTTAATAAACAGATACAAAACCGACGATAGGGTAACCCAATTTACCAAGGCGTTGAACAGCACCAAAAGCCCCAAGATACAATTAAAGGGATTGGTGGGTTCGGCCGATGCTATAGTTGCACTTTCTTCTTATTTTCTGCTGCACAAGCCCCTATTATTCGTTTTGCCGGATAGGGAAGAGGCGGCCTATTTTCAATCTGACCTGGAAAGTGTACTGGATAAGCAGGTTTTGCTTTTTCCTTCCTCTTACCGAAAATCTTTTGATTTTACCCAGGTAGATACCGCCAATGTGTTGGCCCGTGCAGAGGTTTTAAACGAGCTGAACCACGATTCTGAATATGGTAAAATTGTAGTTTCGTATCCAGAAGCCATTGCCGAAAAGGTGATAGACCGTTCTGCACTGGAAAAAAATACGCTAGAAATTAGTTTAGGGGCGAAACTGGGAATTGATTTTATTAATGAATTTTTAATCGATTATGATTTCGACAGGCGCGATTTTGTTTACGAGCCCGGCCAGTTTTCTATCCGCGGGGGTATTGTAGATATTTTTTCGTTCTCTTCAGATCTGCCCTACCGTATAGAATTTTTTGGCGATGAGGTAGAGAGTATCAGGAGTTTTGAAATTGAAAGCCAGCTTTCGGTTGCCGATGTTAAATCGTTAACCATTGTGCCTAACGTTCAGGCCAAGTTTTTAACCGAAAGCAATATCAGCATCCTCGATTATATCGATCAGGATACCCAGCTTTGGTTTAAAGATGTAGAATTTACCCTCGATATTGTTAAAGCCGGGTTTAAAAAGGCCGTTGAGCTGTGGAAAGCCCTGCCAGCTGCCGATAAAACACAGAATCCGGAGTGGATCGACCCTAAATTTGCTTTTACCGACGAAAAATTACTGGGCGATCATCTTCACGATTTTCCGCTTGTGGAATTTGGTAAACAGTTCTTTTATAAAACCGACGACCGCTTTGAGTTCGAAACCAAGCCGCAGCCTTCGTTCAATAAGGATTTCAATCTGCTTATCCACAACCTGAAGGAGAATGAAAAGGAAGGCATTATCAACTTTATTTTTACCGATTCGCCAAAACAGATTGAGCGTTTGTACGCCATTTTAGAGGACATTGATAAAACGGCTAAATTTACACCGATCAACAGTATGCTGCGCGAAGGTTTTGTTGATCCGAAAATCCAAACGGCTTTTTACACCGATCATCAGATTTTTGACCGTTACTATAAATACAAGCTTAAAAAAGGTTATCAAAAAAGCCAGGCCATTACCCTGAAAGATCTGCGGGAACTCAAATCTGGCGATTACGTTACACACATCGATCATGGAATTGGCAAATATGCCGGCCTAGAGAAAGTTGAAGTAAATGGCAAAACCCAGGAAATGATCCGTTTGATTTATGCAGACAACGACCTGCTTTATGTAAACATCAACTCACTAAACCGAATTGCCAAATACAGTGGCAAGGAAAGCGGTGTGCCCAAAATGAATAAACTGGGTACAGATGCCTGGGATAAGCTAAAAAAAACTACTAAAAAAAAAGTTAAAGATATTGCCCGCGACCTGATTAAGCTTTATGCTTTGCGTAAAACCCAGGCCGGAACGGCTTTTTCGCCAGATAGCTATCTGCAGACCGAATTGGAGGCATCTTTTATTTACGAAGATACCCCCGATCAGTTAAAGGCCACACAGGATGTAAAAAAAGACATGGAGTCGCCACACCCAATGGACCGTTTGGTTTGCGGTGATGTAGGCTTCGGAAAAACCGAAATTGCCGTGCGTGCTGCATTTAAAGCTGTAGCAGAAGGCAAACAGGCTGCCGTTTTAGTGCCTACCACCATCTTGGCGCTACAACATTTTAAAACCTTCTCTTCGCGCCTAAAAGATTTCCCGGTTACGGTTGATTATATTAACCGTTTTAAAACCAATAAACAGATTAAAGATACCCTGGCCGAAGCTGCAGCAGGTAAAGTTGATATTTTAATCGGTACCCACCGCTTACTGAGCAAGGATGTAAAGTTCAAAGATCTGGGCATCATGATTATTGATGAGGAGCAGAAATTTGGTGTTACCGCAAAAGAAAGGTTAAAAGCGGTACGGGTAAATGTTGATACGTTAACTTTAACCGCAACACCTATCCCTAGGACATTGCATTTTTCGTTAATGGGGGCCCGCGATTTATCCATTATCAGCACACCACCACCCAACCGCCAACCGGTTAGTACAGAGTTACATGTTTTTAATGATAAGCTGATCCAGGAAGCTGTTCAGTTTGAACTGGACCGCGGGGGCCAGGTTTTCTTTATCCATAACCGGGTAAATGACCTGATGCAACTAGGTGGATTGATACAAAAGCTCGTACCTAAAGCCAGGATAGGGATTGCGCACGGCCAGTTAGATGGCGATGCGCTAGAAGATGTAATGCTCGATTTTATTAACGGTGAAAAAGATGTGCTGGTAGCCACCACCATTATCGAAGCTGGTTTGGATATTCCGAATGCCAATACCATTATCATCAACCATGCCCATATGTTTGGCCTGAGCGATCTGCACCAAATGCGGGGCAGGGTAGGCCGGAGTAACAAAAAGGCTTTCTGTTATTTATTATCGCCGCCTTTATCAACCTTAACATCCGAAGCACGTAAGCGCTTAAGCGCCATTGAAGAATTTTCTGACCTCGGCAGTGGTTTTAATGTAGCCATGCGCGATTTGGACATCCGCGGAAGTGGAAACTTATTGGGGGCAGAGCAAAGCGGGTTTATTGCAGAAATCGGGTTCGAAATGTACCACAAAATATTAGATGAAGCCATTCAGGAGTTAAAAGAAGCTGAGTTTAAAGGCCTTTTCGAGAATGAACCTGAACGGCCCTTTGTTGGCTTTACGCAGGTTGATACCGACCTGGAACTCTATATTCCGGATGCCTATATTACCAATATTACAGAACGGTACAACTTATATACCGAACTCTCTAAACTCGATAACGAAGCCGAACTAGCGATTTTTGAAAAACATTTGGCCGATCGTTTCGGACCGGTTCCACCACAGGTAAAAACCATGCTCAGTGTGGTACGTTTGCAGTGGTTGGGCAAAAAACTCGGCTTCGAAAAAATCAGTTTCAAGAAAAACAGCTTGCGTGGCTACTTTTTAAGCGATAAACAATCGAAATATTTCGATTCGAATACCTTTACCAAAATTTTAACTTTTGCACAAAACCACCCGCGCATGTGCAATTTAAAAGAGGTTAAAAATACCTTAAGAATTGCTTTTGATAACATTAATACCGTTGAAGAAGCTATTGAAACTTTAGAGCTGATTGATTAAAAAAACGTTAATTCAGTCAGTCTGTTGACTGAATTAACGTTAATTGAGTCAGTCTATTGACTGAATTAACGTTTTTTACTATATTTGGCTTAAATGGAAAGTCAAATTACCAGATCCTTACAACCTATAATCCTCAATAAAATTGGGAAAAATAAGGTTATCTTAATATTTGGAACCCGAAGAGTAGGAAAAACCTGGTTGGTAGAAAATATCATAAAAGATGCCAACATTAACCATCTTTCTTTAAATGGCGAGGATCAGGATGTACAGGCACTATTATCTACGCGAACTGCGGCTAACTATAAAAGAATTTTGGGAGAAGCTAAGCTGCTTATTATTGATGAGGCACAGGTTATTCCTGAAATAGGAAAGATATTAAAACTGTTGATTGATACTTTCAAAGATTTAACCATAATTGCGAGTGGCTCCTCTACCTTTGATCTTTCAAACCAAACAGGCGAACCATTAACCGGCCGAAGTTTAACCTATTATCTTTACCCAATAGCACAGCTTGAGCTGGATAAAAGGGAAAATGCTTTACAAACAACTCAGAACCTAGAAGAAAGGCTAATCTTTGGTTCATATCCCGAACTATTCCACTTGGATTCATTAGCCGAAAAAGCGCAGTATTTAACAGAGCTTGTTAAATCTTATTTATTAAAAGATATCCTGATGTATGAAAACATACAGAATAGCGCGAAACTTTTGGAACTATTAAAACTTATTGCATACCAAGTAGGCTCAGAGGTTTCAATTGATGAAATTTCCCGCACGCTGGGCCTTAGTAAAAATACAGTAGATCGTTATCTCGATTTGCTTGCCAAAGTTTTTATTATTTACAAAGTCGGCGGATACAGCAATAATCTACGTAAGGAAGTTACAAAATCGTCAAAATGGTATTTTTACGATAACGGTATCAGAAATGCAATTATTAATGATTTCAGACTGTTAGCGCTACGTAATGATCAGGGTATTTTATGGGAAAACTATTGCTTTAGCGAACGTATTAAGAAAGTAGAATACGAACAACAAAATGCTACTCACTATTTTTGGAGAACTTACGATCAACAGGAAATCGACCTTATCGAAGTTAAAAATGGGGAAATTTTAGCGGTCGATTTCAAGTGGGGTGGTCAGAAAAAGAAAATACCTGGTTTTTTCGCTAAAAATTATCCCAAAGCCACTTTTTCAATTATTAACAAAGAGAATTACTTAGATTTTATATTGTAATGTTAGACCCAACCTTGTTGCTCGATTTAGTGAAAATGCAAATGCCTTACGGAAAATATAAAGGTTATCTAATCTGTAATATTCCCGAAAGTTATTTGCTGTGGTATAAAGATAAAGGTTTCCCAAAGGGAAAATTAGGCGATTTAATGGCTACCATGTTCGAAATACGCGTTAATGGACTGGAATACCTCTTAACCCCGTTGAAGAACCAGCGGTAAATCTTTCGAGTACTACCATAAAAAATCGTCATTGCGAGAAGGCTTTTTCAGCCGACGAAGCAATCTTTCTAGAAAGAGTTAATGGCGTAAAAGATTGCCTCGTCGTTCCTCCTCGCAATGACGAAAATTTAATAGGTTTTGTTAATGCTAGCGTAATCTGCGGGAAACAACCCTATATCTCACAGCCATTTTCATCACAAACCGCATCATTATTTTTATTTAATGAGGTCAGTGTAGTTTTTGGCTGAGCTTCTTTCCACTCTGTAAAACTTTGGGTAAGTGCATCGGTAAAAGCCTGAACGGGCTGAGCGCCCGAAACACCATATTTACGGTCCATAACAAAATAAGGTACGCCCCTGATACCCAAATTCTGGCTTTCGTAAATATCGTAACGAACAGCTTCGGCAAATTGATCGCTACTTAAAACCGCTTCTGCTTCTTCTTTATTTAAACCGATTTCTACCGCAAGATCAATCAAAACACTGCTTTCGCCGATATTTTTTGATTTAACAAAATGGGCTTCAAAAAGCTTTTCTTCAGCTAAATCCTGTAGGTTATGTTGTGCTGCCAAATGGATCAGGCGGTGTGCATTAAAGGTATTGGCCGGAATATTAGTATCAAAATCGATCGTTAAGCCCGCATTTGCAGCCATATCAACAACCTGTTTGGTCATCTGTTTAGCCTGTTCAACAGGCATTCCCTTGCTTCTCGAAAGGTAATCGTAAACTGTTTCGTTATTGGTGTTATGGTATTCCGGATTGAGCTGAAAACTCTTCCAATCCACTTCAATTTCATTTTTAAAAGGCAGCTTTTCCATAGCTTGTTCAAAATGCCTTTTTCCGATATAGCAAAACGGACACATTACATCCGACCAGATTTCTACTTTCATGACACAAAAGTAAATTGATTATAAATGGGGAAAGTAAAGCCAAAGTAAAAAGCCACTATCGTTAAGTATAGTGGCTTCTTAAATCACAGCATTTATTTATACAGCTGATTAAATATTAACTTAAAAGTTCCGTGCGTTTGTGCCCTAAAAGCTATTTCAGGTCCGAAAGCCAGCAGTTTTCCCTTGCCAACCTTTGCCTCAAAAGCGGTTACACCATCCTGCAGGTAAGCTTGGCCCCAGGCCCAGCCACTGCGCAACGGCGCAGCTGTTTCAAACCACATTAAAGGCTTAATCTTTCCTGATGCGATGGCATCGCCTGTAAGTTTAAAAACCGGACTGTTATCAAAATACACATCTGCTTCTTTTTCCATACCCCAGTTTGTTGGCAATGAAGTATCAACGCCTACATTTAAAACGCTTCCGGGAACGTAATACTTCTCTGCAGGCAAACGTTTTTCCTCACCGTTTACAATTTCCACCATTGCATTGCGAACAGGTAACTTTAAGTGGAAAGCTAAATTGGTACTGCTGCCTATGGTTACAATGTTTCCACCGGCTTCTAAAAACTTCTTTAATTCAGGGATTGATTTATCAGCGGTAATTCTTCCCAAACGGTTTCTGTAAGCTTCAGGAATTTCTTCTGCCTTCGGACCAAATGATCTGTTTCCAGCACCTCCGCTCTGAACAGATGGAATTGCTCCTCCTACAAAAATAATTACATCATACTTGGATTTTAAATTTCCGGCATCAATATCCTGAGGATAAATTACAGTTGCATTATAGTGATACTGCTCCATTAAAAACCTTACCCATCCCGAGGCCATAGAGCCTCCGTAAGTATCCCATAAAGCAATACGGCCAGCTGAAATTTCAACTTTGTTTTTTGGGGCCGGGGCACTTTTAAGTTTCACATTTGCTTTTTCCAGTATCGATTTCCCTGTGGATGAAACATAAAAATCGCCGTTTTCGGTAGAGCGGTAAACAGCAACTTTATTCTTCAACAGATCATTTACTGCTGTGTAAGAATCGTTTTGTGCCGCACTTAATACATAGCCTGATCCACTTGGCAGTTTATTTTCAGATTTTAATAATGCTCCGTAAGGATTTTTCTCAAAAGGGCCGGTAAAATCATCCAAAATGCGGTCGAACTTTACATCCATTAAATAGGCCAAAGTCCATCCGGCAGCATCGTATGGGGGAATTGGTGCGCCTCCCTCATATTTAAAATCGTTTGGATGGTCTTGTGGTTCGAACATGTCCAAAACATGCGGACGGAAAGCCTGATCGGTTTTTACCACATAACTTCCGGCAGGATAATTTTTGCCCGCTACTGTAAATGCCGAACTTGCCTTTTGAACCACAATACCCGTTCTGATCAAAGCATTTAAAAATTTAATGGCCGAATTAAAATCAGGTTGATCTGCAGATAAAATATAACCTCTTGGATCGCGGTTCGCTGGTGCTTTCATCACGGTATCGAGTGCTTTAATACTCAACTGCCGTCTCGGTCCAAAATCAGCATCTCCACCTGCAACCGCTGCACCTTTGTCGTTTTTCGCGGCATTGTTAATGGCTTCTATTTTTTTCGGGGAAAACGACCAGGTATCTTTTTTACCGCGCTCAATAGAATTTCTGCCCATTTGATAAATGTTGAACAGCAGTTCATCACGGTAGCGCTGGGCATAACTTAAAACAGCATAATTTAGGGATACAGAATAATCAATTGAGTTTTTAAAATACCATTTGCGCGGAGTAATCGGGTTTGGCGAATCGCCGTTTGGCAATAAACGCGATGGAACCAGTGGAATTTCTGATGGGGTGGGGTTACCGATAATCTCGGTTAACAGCCCGATCATGTTATGGAAATAAGTTGTTGTTCTTAACCCGCCATTATACCAGGTAGAATAAACCGAACCGCCCCGCTGGGTGTAGCCAGGCTTATTTTCTACATTCATTCTATTGTGCATGGCCGCACCAACAGCATCCAAACTGGTTAGCACCATGGGGTCGAATACATAATTAAAAGGATCGCGGTAAGGAGGTCCGGCCACTACTGTTCCGGCAGGGCCAGCCTGGTGATGGTTGTACATAATCTGCGGAATCCATTCTACAAAAAGCTGACGCCCTATGTTCTGTGTTTCTTTAAGGTTTAACATAAAGAAATCGCGGTTATTATCGTGTCCAGCATATTTTTCATACAGTACCGGCAGGCCCGAAGTTGTTCTTTTATTCTGGTCTTTTTCCCTCATGTACCAATTGCTTACCAGTTCCTGGCCATCGGGGTTAGCATGTGTAAAAAGAATAATTACATTATCCAAAATGCGCAAGGTTTCCGGATCGCTTTTAGAAGCAAATTCATAGGCCGTCTGTATCAGTTGATGTGCGCCAACCACTTCGTTTGCATGCAGCCCGCCATCAATCCAAACTACCGCTTTTCCTTCCTGTGCCAAGGCCTTAGCCTGTTCGGCATTAATTTCGGCATGTGCAAGCTGCTGCGAAATTTCTTTATACCGATCCAATTTCTTTAAATTTTCTGGCGAAGAAACAATTAACATGTACTGGCTTCTTCCTTCTTCGGTTTTACCTATATCTACGAGCTTGACACGCTTTGATGTTTCGGCCAGTTTTTTAAAATAAGCCTCCGTTTGGGTATAATTGGCTAGCTGGTAGTTATCACCGATATCGAAACCAAAATGCGTTTTTGGCGTGGGCACTTCCTGTGCCTGAACCGCACAGCACGAAATTATCAAAAAAGCAAAACAGGTATTTTTGAAGTAGTTTTTTATCATAATCGGGTTGTTTGTTGGATAATCAAATATAATAGAGAAAATGTAGCGATTTTACATGCGCCAAATTTGTTACAGTGCAGGTTTTGACAGAATTATATAGCTCAAAAAGCCTTTATTTTATCTCATGCGGTGCAAAAAACATTAAAAATTTAAAAAATCCTCCATCTTAATCTCTACATTTGCCTTTGATGTAAGTTCTTAACTTTATTTTTTCATCAACCGATATTGGCTTTACTTAGCTGTAGATTAAAAGGGAATCGTGTGCAAATCACGAGCTGTCGCGCAACTGTAAATTCTGTTTTTAAACGAAACAACGGTTTTATCAATATGCCACTGTGCCGATTTATCGGTATGGGAAGGCGATAAAATCGGGAATAAGTCAGGAGACCTACCGATATCGAATTGACGGTGCTTTCGCGTTATAAAGCAATTGGTCAGGTCTGATAGGTTCATGATAGAATTAACCATTTTATTAAATTTTGCTTTAAGCTTCTGGCTGATAAGTAGGTTTTTTGCGCCCTAACCTTTCCTTTTCATTTTAACCAAAAGCATCATAAAATATTGCTTAAAGGGCTTTTAAACGATTTATTTACTTAATCTTTAAAAGAGATGCTAACGCAAAATCTGGGCTATCCGCGAATAGGTAGCCAAAGGGAATTAAAGAAAATCTGCGAAAATTACTGGGCAGATAAAACTGGGTACAAAAATGTACTTCAGGTGGGGAAAAACATCCGCCACGAAAACTGGAAACTTCAAAAAGAAGCTGGGATAGATATTATTCCATCAAACGATTTTTCTTTTTACGATCATGTATTGGATCATTCCTTAACTTTCGGCGCCATTCCGAAAAGGTACAATGAAGTAATCTTGAAAAAAGGAAACGCCGAACTGGACCTTTATTTTGCCATGGCTAGGGGTTATCAAAAAGATGGATTAGATGTTGTAGCCATGGAAATGACCAAATGGTTCGATACCAACTATCACTACATTGTTCCAGAATTCTATAAAGATCAGCCTTTTAAACTGTTCTCGACTAAAATTATCGACGAGTTTTATGAGGCTAAACAATTTGGGCTAACCACTAAGCCGGTTTTGATCGGTCCTGTTTCCTATCTTTTACTGGGTAAGGAAAAAGAAGCCGGTTTCGAAAAAATAGATCTGATCAAGAACCTTCTTCCGGTTTACATCGATATACTATCCCGATTGGACGCTTTGGGAGCCGAGTATATACAATTCGACGAGCCATTTTTAACTTTAGATTTAACCGAAAAAGATCAAAAAGCCTACCAATATGCCTACAAAGAAATCAGGAAGGCTTTTCCACAATTAAAAATTGTATTGGCTACTTATTTTGAAGGCCTGGGCAATAATCTTGCGCTTGCGGCTGCTTTACCTGTAAATGTACTGCACATCGACCTCGTACGTGCTGAAGATCAGTTAACGGATGTGCTGGCTGCTTTAAAAGAAGAGACCATCCTTTCGCTGGGCTTGGTAGATGGCAGAAATATCTGGAAAAATGATTTTGAAAAATCGGTTTCCATCATTAACCAGGCTATCGAAAAAAGAGGTCGGGATAAAATCTGGATTGCGCCATCCTGCTCTTTAATCCATTCGCCTGTTGATTTAGACAACGAAACCAACGAGCAAAATCTCTCAGCAGAAATTAAACAATGGCTCGCCTATGCAAAGCAAAAAATTGCCGAACTGGCCACCTTAAAAAAACTGATCACAAACGAAAGCCCTGCATCTACCCTGCAAAAACTGGAAGAAAACAAGCTTGCCATCAGCAACCGTAAAGTTTCCAAAATCATTCATAATCCTGAGGTTAAAGCACGTGTTTTGGCACTAAAATCCGACGATGCTGAGCGCTTAAGTGCATTTTCTACCCGAAAAATTAAACAGCAGGAACTCAATCTGCCAAGTTACGCCACAACTACTATCGGTTCGTTTCCGCAAACAGCAGAAGTACGGAGTTGGAGGGCTAAACTCAAGAACGGAACTTTTACCGAAGATGAGTACAACAGCTTAATAGCCGAAGAAACTGCAAAAGCAGTAAAATGGCAGGAAGAAATCGATCTGGATGTACTGGTTCATGGCGAATTTGAACGCAACGATATGGTGGAGTACTTTGGTGAGCAGTTAGCTGGTTTTGCCTTCTCTAAAAATGGGTGGGTACAAAGTTATGGCTCGCGCTGCGTGAAACCGCCTATTATTTTTGGCGATGTTTCCCGTCCAGAGCCTATGACGGTAAAATGGACAGCTTACGCACAATCACTTACCGATAAACACATGAAAGGCATGTTAACGGGCCCTGTAACCATATTACAGTGGTCGTTTGTGCGTAACGATCAGCCCCGGTCAGAAACCTGTACCCAAATTGCATTGGCCATCCGCGATGAAGTTTGCGATCTGGAACAGGCTGAGATAAAAATTATCCAGATAGACGAGCCAGCCATTAGGGAGGGTTTACCGCTGCGCAAGGCAGATTGGCAAAACTATTTAAACTGGGCAGTTAAAGCCTTCAAAATTTCGGCAAGCGGTGTTAAAGATGATACACAGATCCATACACATATGTGCTACTCGGAGTTTAACGATATTATCCAGAATATTGCCGATATGGACGCCGATGTAATTACCATCGAAACCTCGCGTTCGCAAATGGAACTGTTAGATGCTTTTGCCGATTTTAAATATCCGAACGAAATTGGTCCTGGGGTATACGATATCCACTCTCCAAGGGTTCCGAAGCGCGAAGAAATGGTTCAGCTGTTGAAAAAAGCAAAAGCTGTTATTCCTTCCGCGCAGCTTTGGGTTAATCCCGATTGCGGTTTAAAAACCCGTGGCTGGGACGAAACCAAAAAGGCTTTGATAGAAATGGTAGAAGCCGCAAAAGAGATGCGTAAAACAGAAGAAGTGCTGGCTGAAGATCTCCAGGTAAATTAATACTTTTGCCACGGAAGCCCAGAACCACTGAAGAACTAAAATATTCTGTGCGTAGCTGTGTTTCCGTGGCTAATTTTAAACTTTAAGCATGACCTTAGAAGAAAGAATAGAAAACTCTAAAACCAGTATTTTTAAAGCCGTTTTTCCAAACACAACCAACCATTACGATACCCTTTTCGGCGGCACGGCCATGCATTTGATGGATGAAGTTGCCTTTATTACCGCAACCCGTTTTAGCAGGCAGATTATGGTAACCGTAAGCAGCGATAGGATAGATTTTAAAAAGCCAATCCCTGCCGGCACCATTATAGAGCTTATTGGCCAGGTAAGCCATGTGGGCAATACCAGTTTAAAGGTTAATGTAGAAATTTACATCGAACAGATGTATGCCGAAGGACGTGAACTTGCCGTACACGGCGATTTTACTTTTGTTGCCATAGATGAAAATAAAAAGCCAGTTCAGGTAATTAAATAATCTTGTAACTTTTGCCCTAAAAGATGTAAAAATCTGTAGCCGTAAATCTTTAGCTTTGGTTATGGAACAGCAACACCCGGAAGAAGAATTAAAAAGTATTGCCAAACAGCTGGCCTGCCCGGAAGGCGAACATGGCATTAAAACCGGAGAGATGATGCATGCCAGTAACATTGGTATGACCAGCGCAGCCATTGAAGCTTTATGCCTTAAAAATAACGATACCGTTTTAGAAATAGGTCATGGTAATGGCGGGCACATTGCTCAGCTCTTATCAAAAGCCGAAAACCTAAAATACTTCGGTGCCGATATTTCTATAACCATTATTGCCGAAGCTGAAAAAATTAACCATGATTTCATCAGCCATGGAAAAGTTGAGTTCGCATTAACAGATGGAAATAACCTTCCGTTTGATGATAATCAGTTCGATAAAATTTTTACGGTAAATACCATCTATTTCTGGTCAGCTCCTATTCAATACCTTAAACAGATTAAGGATGTGTTAAAACCAAACGGATTATTTGTATTATGTTTCGCAGCTAAAACTTTTATGGAAAAACTGCCGTTTACGCCTTACGGATTTACACTTTATACCCCAAAAACAGTGAAATCGCTGTTGGAAAGTGCAGGTTTCAAAACTGAAAACACCATCGAAAAATTGGAGCAGGTACAAAGCAAAACCGGCGAACGGGTAGAAAGAAAATATTATATTGTAGTTGCTTCCGAAAATTAAATTTAGCTATAATTCGTTTAATTCAAATGTACTCTTAAGTTTTTGATCGCAATTTGAATAAATCTTGTATTGGTAAACAAAGTTTTTTTTCTATCACTCCAATTTTCTATTTCCCTGATAATTGCTTCCTCATCATTTGCTTTCTTTTCAGTAATAATGAAATCAATAGTTGAAAGTAGTTCCAATCCAAAAGGAGAATAAAATCCAGCAAGAAAGTTTTTAGTTTTCTTAACAGTTGTTTTGTAAATAGCGTTTTCTTCTTTATCTAAATATTCATTTACCTCATTTTCAGCATCAAAAACTAAATCAAGTTCTTCAAATGGTTTCTTATCCTTGGAACTGTAACCCATGATATAACTACCGTTTAAATAATACAACACATGTTTTACCTTTCCTGAATATGGCCCGTAAAAATTGGGATGAAAGTATAATTTAAAGGCATTTTTTGCACCGAAACGCTGCAAAAAGTAGGCGATTTTTTCTGAAGAAAACTCAGAGACAAATTCACCGTTTCTAACCAATTCATACAACACCGATAATAGCATTGCTCTTGCTGGAGTAAGTTTAACCCGCTCTTTTCTTAATACTTCCTGTACAGATGCATTGGGTTCGTAAACATAAATATTACAGTCAACATCTGTTAAATATTCTTCCATAATCTGTTTAACTCTTGTCCAGTCCAACCCTCCATTTCCTGAACCTAATGGTGGTATAGCAATTGATTTAATTTTCTTCGCTTTAATCAGTTTTCTCAATTCTGCCAGCCCTTCTTCAATGTACTCATATTCAGATGGCAAGCGCCAAGTTGTTTTTGTCGGAAAATTTATGATTATTTTTTTTCCACCCAACAAAGATTCTTCTTCTGATACCAAGAGCTTGCCAACTTTTAGTTCATGATTTTTACAGGCACTTGAGTACAACTTAAAATTATTGGGAAACATTTTTTTAAATTGTAGGGCAATGCCTTTACCCATAACCCCAACAGTATTTACTGTATTGACTAAAGCTTCGGCATCACTGTCCAATAAATTACCTATTTTATAGTATACCATAGCCTAAAAGTAAAAATCTGATCTAATGTGAACTTTCTCAGAATCTGTTCCAAACTCTATAATTTTATTTTTTGCGTTTTCATTATAAACTAAGAATCCCAATATAGCATTAATGCTTATATCACCTAATATCAAAAATTCTGCCTCTTTTCTGCGTTTTCTGTCCAAGTCATTTTCATCTATCCAATATTTTGCATTAATGGCTTCTTTATCTAAAATATCATCAATATTATGGATATCCGTGCTCGAATACTGTGTACTAAAACCATCAACTGCATGCCCATCAGTAAATACAAAATCCAGCTCATGCTCGATGATTTTCTTCACAGAAGTTACACAATAAACAATCTGTTCTGCAGGGGTTGGAGCAACCATATTAAACCCATTCTGAATTACATATAGCATTGGTGTTCTGGCTCCAAAATAAAATGGAATATATTCACCCAATTGCCTTCCATTATCCAATAAATAATTATTTCTTGTAGCTATTAAACTACCATCACCAATTGGCCTAAAGTTTTCATTAGCAAGTTCTGAAGTAGCATGTGTGATGCCATGTTTAAGAATATGTAGAATATTCTCTATGTGCGTCATTCTGAACAAATATATTTTATTTAAATCAGGCATTAAACAAAAATACTTTTTACTCCTTTGATATCATGAAATTCGTTTAATAAATATTCTTTTTTCCTTTTGACGTTTGCACTAAACAAATCCACACAACACGTTATTGATCTAGCCCTTAATACAAAATCAGGTAAAGATACGCGTAAACCACTGGTGCAGCCAATAATAAGCCATCAAAGCGGTCTAACAAACCGCCATGCCCTGGCAATAAGCCACCACTATCTTTCGTATCTAAACTGCGTTTAAGCATCGATTCTACTAAATCGCCCAACGTACCAAAACTTGCAATGAGCAATGCCATTCCTGCCCAAACCCAAGCCGGGTTTTCTGTAAACCAGAACGATAAACCAAAAGCAACCAGAACGCTGGTAAACATGCCGCCAAAAAAGCCTTCCCAGCTTTTCTTTGGCGAGTGGCGCTCAAACAGCTTGCGCTTACCATATTTTACGCCAAAAAGGTAAGCCCCTGTATCATTGGCCCAAAGCATCAGCAAAAATGCCAGCGGAAAATGAAAGTTATATTCGTTCCAGTTTTTTAAAAACCCCAGCGCATGAAAAAAGCAAAAGGGAATGGTTACATAAACAAACCCAACAAAAGTGTAAGAAATATTGGCGAAAGGAATTTTATTTTTTTTGTAGAGTTCAGTAATAAAAACCGAAAAAATTAAAGGGATACAAAGCAATAGGTATTTAACATCATATTTAAGATAATGCAGGCCTGCAGCCATCAAAAAGATTAAAACGCCAGCCGCCAAGCCAATATTCCGATGTGGCCTGATACCCGAGTTTTTTATCAGCTTATAAAATTCGAATAAAGCTAAAACACTCAGAACAAGGTAGAAAATAGAAAATGTATAGCTCCCCAAAAGGATAGAGCCAAGCATTACAATGGTAAAAAAGAAAGCGGTTATTGCCCTGGTTTTCATGCTAAAGAGGTAAAATGTGAGATGTAAAATGGATAAGGTTTAGCCTGTTATTCGATTTCGTTTTCAACAATATATTCTATAGCCTTATCAAAATCTACCTTGTTAACCAATACATTTATTTCGCCAATGTGATAGGCAGACAGCTGCTTATTTATCGTAACTGCCGGAATTCCAGCTTCTGTTAATCCCTGTTTTAATACTTCTGCAGCAAAAGTATTGCTGGTGATGTACACTTTAACCCAATTTTCGCTCACGTTCTGCGCTATTTTTAAAAATTTTAAACAAAGCTATGGTAATTATTGCACTTATTAAATAGCCATACCAAGGAAAACCAATCGGTTCATCTGCTTTATTAAGCGGCATATGGTGCAACTGCATGTAGTATGCAGCACAAACTGCATAGGCATTATTTAAAAAGTGGGCCAATATGGCATACCAGATGCTTCCACTGTAGTAATATAAATAGCCAAAGCCGGCCCCTAAAAGCATGCGGGGCACAAAACCGTAAAACTGAAGGTGTATGGCACTAAAAATAATTGCCGAAATCCAAATGGCTGCATGTGGATTATTAAAAGCCCTGTTTAACGAACGCTGAACACCTCCGCGGAACATCAGTTCTTCGCCAATTGCAGGTAAAACGGCAATCATAATCAGGTTTACAATAAAATCGAGATTGCTTCGGACGGTGATTAACTGCATTGTTATTTTCATTCCCAGCGCTTCCTTTTCTTTCATCCAGGCCTCTACGTAACGCAAAAACTTGGGCAAAACCATTTTTTGATTCCATATAACTGTCCATTCCATAAAGGGCATGCTCACAATCATAATCACCAATACCATCACGAGCAATACGAATTTTGGCTGTTTAAAGCTGTAAAAGCTGGTAACTTTTCGCCTTTCTGTTAAAGCCAGGGCAATGGGAGGTAAAATAAATGTTCCTATCGAACTGAATATCTGTATTACTTTAAAACCAGAAATATATTGAGCTTCGCCAGAGATCAGCAGGTCGAAATTACTAACCAGCCCCATGCCGTACATCAGCATACAAATTACAAGGGCTAAGATTCCGAATACCAATCCACCCGCAACTGCGTAAAATAAAAGTAAAAGTAATTGTAAGAAAGGATTGATTTCCTCCTTGTTAGGTATTACAAAATTCATTATTTGTACCTTTGTATGTTTTATTAATCGATGAAGATAGAAAATGTCTGTTAAGATAGGAAATATAGATTTAGGAGAGTTCCCGTTACTGTTGGCTCCAATGGAGGATGTAAGCGATCCGCCGTTCCGTTACGTTTGCAAGCAAAACGGGGCTGATATGATGTATACAGAGTTTATTTCTTCGGAAGGCTTAATCCGTGATGCAGCAAAAAGCATACAAAAACTGGATATTTTTGAATATGAAAGGCCCATCGGTATACAGATTTTTGGTGGCGATATAGAGCACATGCGCGAAGCTTCAGAAATTGCATCGGCTGCAGGGCCAGATCTGGTTGATATTAATTATGGTTGCCCTGTAAAAAATGTGGTTTGTAAAGGAGCGGGCTCCAGCTTGCTACAGGATATTGATAAAATGGTGAAAATGACTGAGGCCGTTGTTAAAGCTTCTCATTTACCGGTTACGGTTAAAACCCGCTTAGGTTGGGATGATAACACCAAAAACGTTTATGAAGTGGCCGAAAGACTCCAGGATGTAGGTATACAAGCGCTTACCATCCATGGCAGAACAAGGGCACAACTATATAAGGGCGAGGCCGATTGGTCTTTAATTAGGGAGATTAAGCGTAATCCAAGGATTAAGATCCCGATTTTTGGAAATGGCGACGTGGATAGTCCCGAAAAGGCTGCTAACTGGCGCATAGAATATGAGGTAGATGGTATCATGATTGGCCGTGCAGCCATTGGTTACCCATGGATTTTCCGCGAGGTTAAACACTTTTTTAAAACCGGCGAGCATCTGCCTGGCCCAACCATAGAAGAAAGAATTAATGTGTGCCGAACCCACTTAGATAAATCGTTGGAGTGGAAGGGACCAAAAACCGGTATTTTCGAAATGCGCCGGCATTATGCCAATTATTTTAAGGGCTTACCAGACTTTAAACCTTACCGTATGCGTTTGGTGGCCGAGCCAGATATCAACAACATTTACAGCATTTTAGCAGAAGTGGCAGAAAAATTTGCCCACTACGATGCAACTAAAGTACTGGCTTGATTTTTGAAAGCTTTTTTTATACATTCGTAAATCATCATGGTTACAGCTATTACAGACGGGGTTAAGGTTTCAGTTGAAACAGTATACCAGCCGGAATATTCAAATCCGGCCAATGAACATTTTATGTTCGCTTATCGTGTAGAAATATCCAACCTTTCAGATTACGCTGTACAGCTGATGCGCCGCCAATGGTTTATTTTCGATTCGAACAGTAGCCGCAGAGAAGTTGAAGGCGAGGGGGTTGTAGGCCTACAGCCTATTATCCAGCCCGGCGAAACACATGTATATGTTTCTGGATGCAACCTAAAAACTGATATGGGCAGCATGAAAGGTGCATACTTAATGAAACGCGATATTGATGGATCTGAATTTGAAGTTGATATTCCGGAATTTCAGTTAATTGCACCTTATAAACTGAATTAATCCTTACCTTATTTCATTATCCATACCGGTATAAAACCAATTTGATATTAATTATTGTTCCTGCTTTTTGCGCCAAGTGCTACTAAAGGCTAACAGCTTTAGGCCTAAACCTTTTCTGCACCCTGCAACCCAAAATAGTATAACCCAACTTGCCATCTAAACCCGATCAGCGTGGTTCCGATTTTTCATCGGAAGGAACAGAGAGTGGGACTGGAACCAGCCTAATCCCCACAAATTTGCTTTCCAAAAAAAAATCTTTCGTGATTTTTGTTTATTATGCTTTTAACCCAAACTGTAAGGGCGGATAATAATTGTATTATTACAAAAACGGCCAGGATATACTCCCGGCCGCGCTGTGTTTTTCATTGTAGCTGTATCTTAATCTCTGCTTCTTCCAAAAAGCATTGAGGCATAATAAAGTAAATTGGCCAGGGCTCCAACGGCAGCAACTACATAGGTCATAGCGGCCCACCAAAGTGCATCTTTAGCCTGTGCGTTTTCTTCTTGTGTTTGCATTACACCACTATTGTTCCTTAACCAGGCCAATGCACGGTTACTGGCATCAAATTCAACCGGTAATGTTATGATACTAAATATGGTAACCAGCGCTAAACCAACAACACCAATGGCCAAAACAATTGGGTTACCGGTAAAACCGATCAATATTACACCTATCAATAAAACCCACTGTAAAAGGTTAGATGAAATGCTTACTACCGGTACCATGCTGCTTCTCAATTGCAACCAATTGTACGATTTTGCCTGTTGTACGGCGTGGCCACATTCGTGTGCAGCAACCGCTGCTGCCGCTACACTGCGGCTATAGTAAACATCTGTACTTAAATTTACAGTTTTATCTGTTGGGTTGTAATGATCAGTTAATTGCCCTTCGGTACTCATCACCTTCACATCGTAAATCCCGTTATCATGCAGCATCCTTTCCGCCACCTCCTTGCCCGATAAACCAGAGCTTAATTGCATTTCGGCATATCTGGAAAACTTGTTCCTAAAACGCCATTGTACAAACATGCTCAACAATAATACCGGGATGATTAATATTAAATAAACTCCCATTTTCTTATGTATGTTTTTCATTCAGCTTATATCAAAAAGCGTTCCCATATTATTTAAATACTAAAAAATAGTACATTTATATTATGCCAAACGAACTTTCATACTGGGAAAAAGAATCGTTTTTTAAGTTTGATGCCATTGTTATCGGCAGCGGAATAGTTGGCCTCAATGCCGCCATACACCTCAAAAAAAATTGTCCATCATTAAAAATTGCCGTGCTTGAAGCGGGATTTTTACCTACCGGTGCAAGCACGAAAAATGCGGGTTTTGCATGCTTTGGGAGCATTTCTGAACTCATAGAGCAAGAAAACAGCGCAGGCATAGATGGGCTTGCATTGCTGATAGAAAAGCGTTGGAAAGGTTTACTTAAACTCCGTGCCTTACTGGGCGATAAAGCCATTGATTACCAATGCTTAGGCGGTTTCGAAATGTTTAAAAAAGATGACAATCTATTGGCCAATACCTGTGTATCTAAAATTGAACATTTTAACCTCCTTACCAGCGATATTGTTGGGAAGGATGCTTTTGCCCTGAATACAAAAAAGATAGATTCTTTTGGTTTTGCCCAAATCGAAACGCTGATAGAAAACCAGTACGAAGCACAGATTGATAGTGGTAAGATGATGTTCGCACTTCTTCAATACGCGCAGCAGCTAGGGATATGCATTTACAATAACTGCAGGGTTTTAAAATTGAATGAAGAAGCAACCGGATTAAGCCTACCTACAAAGAACGGCATATTTTTCTGCGAAAAAGTAATGGTAACCACCAACGCATTTATAAAGGACTTACTGCCCGATATAAAAATAAACCCAGGCAGGGGACAGGTTTTGATTACCAAGCCCATCAGCGGTTTAAAAGTTAAAGGTACTTTCCACTATGATAAGGGTTATTACTATTTCAGGAACATTAATGGCCGGCTTTTACTTGGGGGAGGCAGAAACATTGATTTTAATGCAGAAACAACAAGCGAATTCGGTACAACAGAACCAGTGCAGCATGCCCTTGAAGATTTATTGGGAACGGTAATTCTACCCGGACAGAATTTTGTAATAGACCAACAGTGGAGCGGCATTATGGCTTTTGGAAAAAAGCTCGAGCCATTTATTGCAGAAATTAAGCCCAATGTTTTTTGTGCTACAAGGTGCAATGGCATGGGCATAGCTATTGGTTCGCAAACAGGAGAAGATGTTGCAAACCTTCTCCTGAGTAGTTGGTAAATTAAAGCTTGGTAGCCATCATCTTCATCTTATCCGTATAAAGATCAAAAGGTATAATCCACCGGTTAACTTCATTCTGCCAGCGTTTAAACTTCATTTTATTCTTTAATTTATAATATTGAAAGGCGATATTATAAGCCATATCAGCCTTTATGGCTTCATCAGCACAATTTCTTAAAGCAAAGAGGTAAATGTCTTCTGCTTTTTTCATTTCACCTGCTTTTGTAAGCATAAAAATATCATTTTTACTTTTATCCCAATTGGGCCTCTGTGGAGCGGCCTTTAACCCGCGGTAATAAGAGATTTCAGCTTTTCCAAATTTTTGCATTTTTCGGTAAACTGTTTCGTATTCATAAAAAAGGTCTGGATATTTTGGATCTATTTTCCGGACTGCATTTAAGTATTCAAGTGCTTTCTCTGTTTCATTGCACCGATTATAAACATAGCCCAGCCTGAAAAGCCGGTCTACATTTTGATCATCTGTGCGGTAAAAAGCTAGCCAGCGTGGTGTACCCTCTATCTTAAGTTCTGCAAATTTTTCTTTGGGGATTAGCGCAAATTTTGCCGTATTCACCAATACCCTGATAATTGTTTTTTCGCTATCGATGGGAACAAAGGTATTGTGATCTGTAATACTAAAAGTTCCGTTCATGAAAAAGGTTAAGCCTGCTGAGTTATCCAAATAGACAAAGCCATATGCATACCCTTTTTCAGCTGGTATAGCGATCCACCTGTCTTCGCAATCGATAATTTTCTGGTCGAATTTTAATTCTGTTTGCGCGAAGGTTTTCAAAGCACAAAACATCATGATTATAAGTAAGCGTTTCATCTATAGATATTTAAATGGGTAAAGTACCTTGGTGCATTTAAAACACACATCACTATTTGCCCATTACGCGCTGCATTTTTTCAATTTTTTCGGCGTAATTGGCATTTGGGGTAATCCACCTGTTTACTTCTTTACACCAGATGTTAAATTTTTCAGTGTTCGATGTTTTAAAGTATTGGTAAGCAATATTGTAGGCCATATCTGCTTTAGCAAATTCGTCGGTGCAATACCGAATGGCTTCTAAATAAGTCTCTTCAGCAATTTTCATTTTATTGGCCTGCGCCATCCAAAATATATCCCGTTTATACACTTCATTATAATTGGTATTGTAAACCCTAAATGCTGTATTTACCTGCTTGGCGTTTTCTCTATTTTCTGAAACCAGTTCTTCTAAGCCAAAATTTGGATAGATGTAAGGATCGCAACTGATTGCGTTTAGGCTTTTCCAGGCCATTTTATAGGCTTTCCAATTATTGTAAGTTTGGCCCAGCTTAAAATAACGGTCGTTTTTGTTGTTACTGCCAATATAGCTGGTGTAGGCTAAAGGTTGGGCCTCAACGTTAAGCTGTTTTAATTTTTCGGCAGGGATAATGGCTACCTTAACATCTGTAGGGGTAATTCTATGTTTTACCTCTATTACATTTTTAGCTTTATAAGTATCGTTTTCAATGGTGAAAGCTCCTTTTAGGTTAAAGGTAAGGCCGGCTGAATTGTCGAGATATACATAGCCAAAAGCGTACTTGCTGCCACTATCAAGCGCAATGGCTATCCACTTGTTTTCGCAATCCAATAATCTTTTGTCGAAAGTTAGCCCATGCTGGGCTTTGGCATCGAAGGTGCATAGCAATAGTAGGATAAATAAGTATTTCATTTTCAAGTAATTTGTGTGTACTTAAATATAGAAATTTATTTAAAACCAGGCAAGCTAATCTATCCCATATTTTACCACAAAACACACATTATGAGCAATTAAGCAAAAAATTGTATGCCATTTTACAATTCCATAGCTTACTACTTAAACACAACCGTTTTATTTCCACTTACAAAAACCCGGTCTTCAAAAATAAGCTCCAAAGCTTCCAACAAAACTTTCTTTTCTATTTCCTTACCGGCCCTCACCATTTCTTTAACCCCAAAATTGTGATCAACATGTGTGGTATGCTGGGTAATAATCGGCCCTTCGTCTAAATTGTCAGTTACAAAATGCGCCGTGGCCCCAATAATTTTTACACCCCGCTCAAAAGCCTGCCGGTATGGGTTTGCGCCAATAAAAGCCGGTAAAAAGGAATGGTGTATATTGATAATTTTACCTGCATATTCTTCCACAAAATCGGCCGATAAAATCCGCATAAACTTGGCCAATACCAGATAATCTACATCAAACTGATTGATAATGGCCTTAATTTCGCCTTCAAAGCTATTTTTATCTTTATCTGCATGGTCTACATAAAAAAACGGAATGCCAAGCTTTTCGGTAAAATCCCTTAGTGCTTCATAATTACCAATTACGCACTTCACATTGGCACCAAGCGTTTTAAACTGGTTTTTGATCAATATCTCAGCTAAGCAATGGTACTCTTTGGTTACCAAAACCGTAATCTGTTTTTCCTGCTGGGTAATTAAATTTACCTCGGCAGTAGTTGGGAGTTTTTCTAAAAGTTTTTCTTTTAGTTCATCGGCATCATCCAGGTTACCGGTACAGGCAATGCGTGTAAAGAAAGATTTATTGGCCTCATCTACAAATTCGCGCATGGCGATAATATTGAGCTGATGAGCGGCCAGCACCTGGGTAATATCTGTTACTAAACCAACTTGATCGGGGCAGGAGATAAGGACTGTTAATGCGTTCATTTATAAAATACTAATGCCCAATTATAAAAAAATTTTTCGGTTATGCTCTGTTCATATTGACTAAAATTTTTTGGTATATCTATTTTAAATCTTCATTTTTGCTAAAATTTTTATCATCATGGAGATTGCCGGTATTGCTTTGCTAATTGTTATTTTAATTGTCTTGGTACTTTTATTCTTAAAAAAACCACAGGCAGCGCTTTCTGTAATATCAGTTGATGATTTTGAACGGGTTAAACAAGATAACGAAATATTAAAAATCAATTTGGCCAAAGCCGATGAACGCGTAGCTAACCTTACCGCAGAAAAAGAGCACATTACTTTGTTGTTAAAGCAGGAGCAACAACGCCTAATTGATGAATTACAGGCAGAACGCGACAGGCTTGCAGATGCCAACCGCGAGCTAGAAAGTACCAGATCTTTTTACCTGGCCGAAAAAGAAAAACTCGCCGAACAAAAATTGAGTTTTGAGCAATCGCAAAACAAGCTGAATAAGGACTTTGAGTTAATAGCCAATAAAATACTGGAAGAAAAATCAACCAAATTTATTGAGCAGAACCGCACCAACCTGGATATTATCCTTAACCCCTTAAAAGAAAATATTAAAGCGTTTGAAGATAAGGTTGAAAAAGTTTACAAAGCCGAATCGGACGAGAGAAATACTTTGAAAGGGGTAATTTCCTTGCTAATGGACCAGAGCAAGCAGATACAGGAAGATGCGAATAATTTAACCAAAGCTTTAAAAGGCGACAGTAAGAAACAGGGGAACTGGGGCGAGGTTATTTTAGAAAAGGTATTGGAACGCTCGGGTTTGGTACGCGATCAGGAATACCGCATTCAGGCCTCGCATGTATCAGCGGACGGGAGCCGTTACCAGCCCGACGTGGTAATCGATTTACCCGACGATAAACATCTTGTAGTTGACGCTAAGGTAAGCTTGATTGCTTATGAACGCTCTGTATCGGCAGAGAGCGATGAAGAGCGTGAAGGCTACGTAAAACAGCACTTAGCCTCTATCAAGAATCATATCCAAGAACTATCGGCTAAAAATTATCAGGATTTATATAAAATCAATTCGCCCGATTTTGTTTTGCTGTTTGTACCCATCGAATCTTCTTTCAGTATCGCCGTTCAAAAAGATGCCGAACTTTTCAATTTTGCCTGGGATAGGAGAGTGGTAATTGTAAGTCCATCTACACTGCTGGCTACTTTGCGCACCATTGCCAGTATGTGGAAACAAGAGCGCCAAAACCGTAATGTAATGGAGATTGCCCGTTTAAGTGGTAACATGTACGATAAATTTGTAGGCTTTATTGCTGATATGGAAAATATCGGAAAACACATTAAAAATGGACAAGATGCCTACGATAAAGCTTTGAATAAACTATCTGAAGGATCGGGCAATTTGGTTAATGCTTCAGAAAAGATAAAGAAACTGGGTGCAAAAGCAACTAAACAGATTGATACCAAGTATTTAGATGCAACTGAATAGTCTAGATTTTAGAACAAAGAGGTAAATTTATTTGATTTTTAACCTTTTAAAAAGAATAATGAAAAACCTGTTAAATTAGTAATTTTTATTTTAATCCTTTTAAACGATTTTTTTTTAATTTTTCCTTTTCTGAATAAGTTTTTGATTTTAAATCACTTAACCTTTTCTTGTTAAAGCATATTTAACTGATATAGCAGGGTTATCTGTATATCTGCCTTTAGGAGATAATGAAACCTTAACCACAAAAGCTGCTGTTAAATTCCTCAATAATCTATATTGTACACCAGGTCTGATCAAAAAATGTACTTCTGAAATATTAATAGTTGGAAATTGATTTTCTTCGGGAACATTACTGGTGTTGTTATAGCTTTCAAATTCATTTAATGTCGATTCAAAATACTGCAATCCAGCGCCTAAATTAAAACGTAATTTCTTTTCCTCTTTCCTAAAAAGATAATTTATAGAAATAGGTACCTGAAAACCATTAAGTGTATAACTGCGTTCGTAGCTATTAATTTTATATCTTAAATCACCACCTTTGAAATTAGAATATCCCAATTCAATAAATACATTTGGATTAATTGATTTTGAAATTCCCACTTCAAGGCCTTCTCCAACAAAAGTATTTCCGCTGAAAAAGCTAAATACGAATAAATTTAAATCTGGACTATTGGCTTCTTTAATAATTACGTTCGTAGAGCTGTATCCAACTTTTACAGCTATAATTTCCGTATTATTTTGAGCATGGGAGGCAAGTGAAAAGAAAATAAATACGAGCGTTATTATTTTTTTCATGAGGCGTTAAAAATGAGAGGAGAAAAGGGTTGTCAACTTTTTGCCCAAAGACATTAAAAATCGACAACCCTTTGTTTTATTTATTAAAAGCATTCCAGCCTTGGGCTTTCAGCTCATGTACATTATTTGATTTGGAAACCATTTTACATCCCGAATTTTTATCAGTAACATGGCCAATCACGGTGATATCTACATCGTGTTTAAGTTTTTTATAATCTTCCTGGCTGATGGTGAAAAGCAACTCGTAATCTTCGCCACCACTTAAAGCACAAACCGTTGGATCAATCCCCAGTTCACGGGCAGTTTCATAAGTCATCGGATCTAAAGGTATTTTCTCTTCGTAAATGGTAATCCCTTTGTCACTCTCAGTTGCCAAGTGCAGAATTTCTGAGGCCAAACCATCCGAAATATCAATCATCGAAGTGGGTTTAATATCCATTTCTTCCAATAGTGCAACAATATCCATTCTTGCTTCTGGTTTCAATTGTCTTTCTATGATATAATCTTTCCCTTCCAAATCAGGCTGAATCTGAGGGTTTTCCAGGTAAATCAGTTTTTCACGTTCTAAAATCTGAAGGCCCATATACGCTCCGCCCAAATCGCCCGAAACACAGAGCAGATCATTTTCCTGAGCACCGTTTCTGTATACCACCTTATCCGCATCTGCATAGCCGATACTGGTAATACTGATTACCAAACCCTGTTTGCTGGATGAAGTATCGCCTCCAATTAAATCGATATTATATTTATTGCAGGCCAGTTCAATGCCTTTATAAATTTCTTCAACAGCCTCTAAAGGAAATTTACTCGAAACACCGATAGATACCGTAATTTGGCTGGCTTTACCGTTCATGGCATAAATATCGCTCAGATTTACCTGCACCGCTTTATAGCCCAAATGTATTAATGGCACATAAGCCAGATCGAAATGTATGCCTTCCAGCAATAAATCTGTAGAAATTAAGGTCTGTTTTCCTTTTGCATCCAACACTGCAGCATCATCGCCAATACCTTTTACCGAATAATCATTTCTGATTTTAAAATTTGTAGTTAAGTGTTTGATTAAACCAAACTCTCCCAACTCATTAATATCTGTACGCTCTTTATTTTCAAACATATGCAATAGTTAAGGGGCAAAAGCCCCAAATTTTTATTTTTTAAAAAAATTATTTGTCATTCTGAGTGCAGCGAAATCTTTAATCCCATTAGGCAGATCCTTCCTTCGTCAGGATGACAAATCTTTATTTTCCATCCAATTTTTACCCTCGGTAAACCTGGCGATTAACATGGCCGCAACATTATCTCCAGTAGCATTTAGCAAAGTAGCCATCGGATCGACCAAAGTACCGATAATCATGGCCGGTGGTAAAGCCTCTGGCGGTAACTGATAGGCCGAAATCATCAATAATTCTCCAATATACCCACCATTTGGTATACCACCCTCAACAATGCTCACCAAAACAGTAATTCCCAAAGCCAGAATAATCGTATCAACATGAACCAGATCTTTACCAAAAATGGCAAATACAACCGCAATCTTTATAATTGAACTGATACTCGAACCATCTTTATGCAGGGTAGAACCAAGCGGAATGGTTACATTGGTAATGTAGGCAGGCACGCCCATTTTGGTTGTTCCTTCTAAATTTGCCGGTATAGTTGCTATACTGCTGCAGGTTCCTATTGAGGTTAAAGATGGAACAATGTTGTTTTTCCAAAACACTTTTATGGCCTTAAATCCACCGGCTATAAAGGCGTATAAAGTAAAAAAAACAATAAAGTAAAATGCCCCAACTCCATAATATAAACCCAGAGCTTTAGCATAAGTGCCAAACAATTGCGGTCCAAAAACACCTACCTGGTAAGCAAAATAAGCACCTAAACCTATCGGACCCAATTTCATGATTAAAATGATGAGTTTTTTCATCACTTCGTTACCAGAAACCAGGAATTTTTTAAAACCTTCGCCTTCTTTTTCTGCATAGAGGGTAGAAAAACCAACCAATACCGAAAAAATAATGAGCGCAAGCATATTTTTCCTACTGCCAATCTCGAAAAATTCGCCAACGGTTAAAAGTTGGGTCATCTGTTCGCCAAACGATTGAATTTTTTCCGGTTCTGTAGGTAAGGGTGTATTTGCTAGCTGTTGATGTATAGGAAAAACCCAGGTTGCCACCAGTGTTAAAACAGCAGAAATTAAAACCGTAGCCAGAAATACCAAAACCATAATGGTTAATAATCTTCCTAATTTTTTAGTCCGGTCTATATTTGCTATCGCCGATGAAACTGCAAAAAATACCAATGGAATAACAGCGGTAAACAACAAGTTTAAAAATATATCGCCCAAAGGCTTTATACTTTCAACGCTTTTCCCAAAAATTAAACCCACTATGCTTCCAACAGTAATACCTGCCAGTAACCATAACAGGCCTGAATAATTTTTAAGGATGTTGTTTTTTTCCATATTGTTTAAATAAACCTATCAGGTTTTAAATTAGACATCCGAAGTTTTGCTGGCCTTTGGGCTTTTGGAAACTTCGGATGTCTTTGGGCGTTACAAGCCCAGCTCTGCCGAAATATCAAGCATTCTTTGAATAGGTTTACGCGCCTGCTCTATAATGTGTTCAGGTACAGTTACTTCTGGCAAACCGTTCTTAATACATAAATATAGTTTTTCTAAAGTATTTCTTTTCATATACGGGCAGTCGTTACAGGCGCAGCTGTTATTCGGTGGTGCCGGAATAAATGTTTTTGTTGGATTTGCCTTCTCCATCTGGTGGATAATACCACTTTCGGTAGCTACAATAAATTCGGTAGCCGGGTTCGAAATCGTATATTTTAAAAGTCCTGTAGTAGATCCAACATAATCTGCCATTTTCAAAACCACTTCCTCACATTCTGGATGGGCAATAAATTTAGCATTAGGATGACGTTCTTTTAATTTTGTAATTTTTTCCTGCGAAAAAATTTCATGAACCATACAGGCACCGTTCCACAGCACCAAATCCCTGCCTGTTTTCTTTGCCACATAAGCACCCAGGTTACGATCAGGTCCGAAAATTATTTTTTGATCTTTCGGCAAACTCTCTACAATCTGAACCGCATTTGTACTCGTGCAAACAATATCACTTAAAGCTTTTAATTCGGCCGTGCAGTTTACATAAGTGATTACCAGGTGATCGGGATATTTTTCTTTAAACTTCTTAAACAAGTGGGGTGGGCAACTATCTGCTAACGAGCAACCTGCCTTCACATCAGGTAATAAAACGGTTTTGTTAGGCGATAAAATCTTCGCCGTTTCGGCCATAAAATGCACACCTGCAAATACAATTACATCGGCATCTGTTTTGGCAGCCTCTTGCGAAAGTCCCAAACTATCGCCAATATAATCTGCAATATCCTGAATGTCAGGTTCTTGATAATAGTGAGCAAGAATTATGGCATTCTTTTCCTTTTTCAATTTCTCAATCTCGGCAAAGAGATCGAGCGTAGGATCAATTTCTTCTTCTGCGAAACCTTTTTTATTGATTTCTTCTAAGACATCTATGTTCATTATTAAATTTTCCTTTTTTGAATTTTGACGTTGGTCAAAGATAAAGCTTTCCACGTCTCAATAATTAATAAGTTATTTTAAATAAATAAATCTTGTTTGTTTATTAGTGTGTTAATAATGTTGGCAAGTTCAGGAAATTCTTTCTTTATTATAAGTTGTTAATCGTTTACTAACATTTAGATTACATTTTTCTAATATCATAAGTTTGATTTTCAGCACTATCGAAAAGTCGCTCAATTTTTATCAATACTGGAATGTTAATTGTTTATAAGTGGGTAAAAAGTTAATTACTTGTAGAAAGGTGCTTAAAAATTACTCAAAAGATTGTGGCAAATTGTGTTTTTAGAGTAGCTTTAAACATTCAAATTTATTTGTTAGGATAATTTAGACACAGAGTTAACACTTATTCAATAGTTATTAACATCGTGGATAAAGTAAATGTTTTTATTAATGAGGAAAGTAGATTTTCTGGTAATCGGCTCTGGTATAGCGGGTTTGAGTTTTGCACTTAAGGCGGCAAAATTTGGAAAGGTTTTGATTGTGACCAAATCAAACGAAGACGAATCGAATACAAAATACGCTCAGGGCGGTGTTGCAGTTGTTGTGGATAAAGGTGATTCTTTTGAAAAACATATAGAAGATACTTTGATTGCGGGCGACGGATTATGCGACGAAAAAATTGTGGAAATCGTTGTAAAAGAGGGGCCTCAGCGGATTCAGGAGATTATAGACTATGGTATAAACTTCGATAAAGATAACGCTGGCTTTTACGATCTGGCCAAAGAAGGGGGCCACTCAGAGCACCGTGTTTTGCACTATAAAGACATCACCGGCTATGAAATTGAGCGGGTATTATTGAATGAAATTCATGCCAACCCGAACATAGAGATATTAACACATTACTTTGCACTGGAGTTAATTACCCAGCACCACCTGGGTGAGTTTGTGGATAAACGTACCGAAGATATTAACTGTTACGGTATATATGCCTTTAACACAGAGCTTAACGATGTGGAAAAGATTGTGGCAAACGTTACAGTAATGGCTTCTGGGGGAGCCGGACATGTGTATTCTGCTACTACAAATCCCGTTATTGCAACAGGCGATGGTATGGCAATGGTTTACCGCGCAAAGGGAAAAGTGAGGAATATGGAATTTATCCAGTTCCATCCAACCGCTTTGTACCATCCTGGCGAGTATCCTTCTTTCTTAATTTCGGAAGCTGTTAGGGGTTTTGGTGGGGTTTTACGCCGTAAAAATGGTGAAGAATTTATGCAGGAATATGACGAGCGTAAATCGTTGGCACCACGTGATATTGTGGCCCGTGCGGTAGATAATGAAATGAAGAAATCGGGTGATGATTTTGTGTACCTGGATATTACCATGCGTAAGAAAGCGGATATACTGAAGCATTTTCCTAACATATATGCCAAGTGTTTATCTATCGGTATTGATATGACCAAAGATTATATACCTGTTACGCCTGCTTCTCATTACATGTGCGGTGGTATTTTGGTTGATGAATATGGACGTTCATCTATTAAAAATTTATATGCCTGTGGCGAATGCTCTTCAACTGGTTTGCACGGTGCTAACCGTTTGGCATCTAACTCTTTACTGGAGGCAACTGTTTTTGCACACCGCATTTATCAGGATGCCATCGAAAACTTTAAGAATAACATTATTCCAGATCATATTCCAGAATGGGATTCAAAAGGCGTAACTCAGAGCAATGAAGATGTTTTGGTAACACATAATTTAAGAGAGCTGCAAAAAGTAATGGGCGATTATGTGGGCATTGTACGTTCTGATTTCCGTTTGGAAAGGGCTCACCGCCGCTTATTCTTAATTTACCAGGAAACTGAAGAATTTTATAAAAAGAACAAAGTTTCGGTTAAGCTGTGCGAGTTGAGAAATGTTATCCAAACGGCTTATCTGGTAATAAAATCTGCTATGCAGCGAAAAGAGAGTAGGGGATTGCATTTTACTACCGATTACCCTAATCATGCCAAGGAGCTGGTTGATACAGTTTTTTAACTGCAATCAATCTGATCATATCTGATCGCTCTTATAGTGTGCTTCGACAAGCTTAACACAACAATTTTTTTTTATTTTCATCTTACATTTACCATTTTACATTCTTATCATGCCTTTAATACTACCTGTAAAAGATAAATTTCCTGAAATCGGAGCTGATAATTTTATTGCTGAGAATGCCACTATCGTAGGCGATGTGGTTATGGGCTATAAATGTTCGGTTTGGTTTAATGCGGTGATTAGAGGCGATGTAAACGCCATAACCATTGGTAATGAGACAAACATTCAGGATGGTGCGGTAATTCATGCCACGTACTTAAAAGCATCAACACACATTGGCAATAGGGTATCAGTAGGACACAATGCGATTGTACACGGCTGCACCGTTCAAGATCATGTTTTAATTGGAATGGGTGCTATTGTAATGGATCATGCGGTTATTGAAGAATATTGCATCATTGCGGCAGGTTCTGTAGTATTGGAAAATACCATTTGCGAAACCGGTTATTTATACGCTGGTACGCCTGCAAAAAAAATAAAGCCCATTACTGAAGAGCAAAGGGCTTTATTAAATAAATTACCGGATAATTATATCATGTATTCGGGTTGGTTTACCCCGTGATATGCGTCATTTCGAGCGGACCCGATAGCTATCGGGTACAACGGAGTCGAGAAATCTTTAAAATTAGATTTCTCCATTTTGCCACTGGGGAAAACCGGTTGGCTCCAGTCGAGATGACGGATATTTTTAAGGTGTTGCAGCAGGTATCACCAATGGATCTTCCCTTTCCCAATTGGGTTTTAAATCCATTAAAGCTTTTAAGTACCATACCTTTTCTGGCTGATATCCCTGTTTAACATTACCCGTATCCCAAATACCGTTTTTGTTTTCATCATACACTACACGGAGCATATATTTTCCGGCAGGATATTTAGAAAAAGTGATTTTGCCATTTTTACTTATTGGGAATGATTTGATAATATCTTTCTTTTCGTTTAGGAACTGAACTACGTATCTTTTGCTGGTATCGGGTACAGTTACGTTTAAAACCAGTGTAGTATAGCTATCTGCGCTCTCTAAAGTAAACCTTTTGCTTATTTCCTTGTTCTTGGCATTAAAAATTGCTGTAAAAGCGCCTGCACCAAGCTTTAAATCGTAAGTCTTTTTGGTTTTCCAAGGGTATTTTAGATAGTATTTTAGAAAATCTACGCTGTCCTTGGTCAATTCAAAATTGGTACGTTTTACCGAATCCTCCAGTAACGTAATTTTACCGGCATCGGCAGCTGTAACTGGAAAAGGAAAGGTTAAGGTAAGTTGTTGATATGGATTGAGTTTTCCGCCTGAAAGATTATCACCAATAAGCACATCACGCGTATAGGTATCTTTCTTTCCACGTGTAAAATTTAAGGTCTGTAAAAGTTTTCCTTCGTCTTGAATAGCCACTTTTACAGAGTCGAAACCCATATCATTTAACCATATTTTGGTTGTATCGTTCGTTTTATTGAAATAAACTTTCTTACTTACATCCAATGCAGGTGGATCAGTTACCGTTATTTTAGGGTTTTTAAGCTGCTGGTTGAACGTAATGAGTATACTCCCATCATTGTTCAGTTTGCGTTCTAAAACCCTGAATTCGGGTGCCAGCTCTTTAAAAATCTGTAGGTTAATATTGTCGAGGTTTTTATCCACCACGATGGGTTCTTTAATAAAGCCAATTTCATCCGATATCTGCTGATATATTTTATCGCCACCTCCGCTACTTTCCTTTACGGCATAAACCTTATAGGTACCTTTTCTTAAGTTGTTCAGTTTATAGGTACCGGCACTATCCGTAGTCGTATAAATTGAAGGACGCTTTTTTCCAAAAATGGTATCTCTTTCTAAAGGCAGAATAAATACGGTAACTTCTTTTTCCGGTTCATCGGTTAAAGCATTAATTACTTTACCGTTTATAGATAATGAATCAATTTCTGGTCCAGTAGAAAAAACGTAAGATAAATTTTTGACTACGTTGCCCTCATTCACATCGGCTACCGATTTTCCAAAATTTAAAGTGTAGGTCGTATTTTTCTCTAAAGAATCTAAAAGATTAATTTCTAATTTTTTCCCTTTTTTCTTAAGCTCCGGAAGTTTCTCCTGATCCGGCGAAATAGAGAATTCTTTAAACTCATCCTTAAGGTTAAAATATTCGTCGAACTCGATTACAATTTTTTTAGTATTAAAATTCCTTGTTTGATTTTTTGGGGTCATGCTCAAAACTTTTGGCGGCTGTGTATCTTTTGGTCCGCCTTGTGGCGTTTGTATACTGGCACAACCAAAAAATAGGAGCAAGGCTAGTACAACCGCAAAATTTTTAAGGTTAAAATATTGGTCTTTTAAATTTGGCATATTTTAATCGATCTGACGAATTTTTATATTTTTTGGAACTCTAATATTAAAAAATATTTTTTTTAGCTTAAATCGCTTTATTTTAAGTCTGTTTTATTTTAGTTAAAATACTGATTATCAGTTACTTATTAATATAAACCATTAAAACTGATATATCTGAAGGAGAAACACCTGAAATTCGGGAAGCTTGGCCTAAAGTACGCGGTTTTATCTTAAATAATTTTTCGCGTGCTTCTTTCGAGATGGATACAATTTTATTATAGTCAAAATCTGGCTTAATTTCTTTGTCTTCCATTTTTAGCATTTTAGCCACAATCTCATTTTCCTTTTCAAAGTAACTTTCGTATTTGATTTTGATTTCGGCCTGTTCAATGGTTTCGTTATCTAATTCTTTGGTTGCTTCGGCAAGTGGCTTGCTCACTTTAATTAAATCAGGCAAACCAACATGTGGCCTTCCAACCAAGCTGTGTATTTTTACATTTTGATTTAAAGCACTCGATCCTAAACTTTCGAGCATCGGATTTGCATCTGCCATTTCTATACCTTGGTTTCTCGTAAATTTAACCAATGCATCAGCATCAGCTATTTTTTTATTTACCTTGGCTAAACGCTCATCCGAAATTAAACCGAGCTCATGCCCAATAGGAGATAAGCGGATATCAGCATTATCTTGCCTCAATAACAAACGGTGTTCAGCTCTTGAAGTAAACATGCGATAAGGTTCTTCGGTTCCTTTGGTTACCAGATCATCTATTAAAACACCGATATAACTTTCCGATCTTTTCATAATCAGCTCATGTTTATCATTGATTTTTTGATGCGCATTTATACCGGCCATGAAACCTTGACATGCTGCTTCCTCATATCCTGTAGTTCCGTTGATCTGTCCCGCTAAAAATAAATTACTGATTAATTTTGTTTCTAATGTTAAAGATAATTGGGTAGGTGGGAAGAAATCGTATTCGATGGCATAGCCTGGTCTGAACATTTTAGCTTGTTCAAAACCGGGTATTAATCTCAATGCTTTAAATTGTACGTCCTCCGGAAGAGAGGTTGAAAAACCATTAACATAAATTTCGCAAGTATTCCAGCCTTCAGGTTCAACAAAAATCTGATGTCTGTCGCGTTCTGCAAACCTGTTTATTTTATCTTCAATAGAAGGGCAGTACCTCGGGCCTAAACCTTTAATCCGGCCTGTAAACATTGGCGATTTTTCGAAACCTTCTTTTAGTGTTTCGTGTACTTCGCTATTGGTATAGGTAATCCAACAGCAACGTTGATCGGTAGAAACTTCGGTGTCGGTGTAAGAAAATTTACTCGGATTTTCATCACCCCATTGCTCTTCCATTTTGGTATAATCTAAACTTCTTCCATCCACACGGGGTGGGGTCCCTGTTTTCATCCGGCCTGCTTCCATACCTAATTCCACCAGTTGCTCCGTGATACCTGTAGATGATTTTTCTGCAGTTCTACCACCACCGAATTTCTTTTCACCAATATGGATAATCCCATTCAGAAAGGTGCCATTAGTTAGTACCACAGCTTTACTTTCTATCTCAATACCTAGTGATGTTTTTACGCCGTAAACAGTATTGTCTTTAACCAATAAACCTACTACGCTATCCTGCCACATATCTAGGTTAGGTGTTCTCTCTAAAGCTAAACGCCATTCTTCTGCAAAGCGCATCCGGTCTATTTGTGCTCTTGGACTCCACATGGCAGGGCCCTTTGATTTGTTGAGCATTCTAAACTGAATGGTTGATTTATCAGATATGATACCCGAATATCCACCCATAGCATCAACTTCCCGAACAATCTGTCCTTTGGCTACACCACCCATTGCAGGGTTACAACTCATCTGGGCAATAGTACCCATGTTCATTGTAATTAATAGAACAGATGACCCCAAGTTGGCAGCAGCAGCAGCAGCTTCACAGCCTGCGTGCCCAGCACCAACAACAATCAAATCGTATTTTGAAAACATTTTATTCCTTATTTCTTTTAATGTTCCACGTGGAACATTAATTTTTTAATATTATTATTAGTCGAGGACTAGTATTCTGGTTTTAATCTTTTCTCAACTTTTGGGTTGAAATTTTTTAGCTTTGTATGATGTTCCACGTGAAACATAACGTTTAAACCTGCGCAGAATTGCTTTTAAAATTATTCTGAAAGCTCTAACCAGCGCATGGTATATTCGTCTAGTTTAGATTGAAGGTTTTCTATTTCGTTCGAAATTTCTTGAATCTTCACGTAGTCTGTTGCATCAATACTATTTAGGGTTTTGGTAAGATCAGCTATTTTTGTTTCTGTTTCTTCCATTCCTTTTTCGCTATCTTCTAATTCTTTTTGCTCTTTGAAACTTAGTTTTTTTACTGCTTTAACCGGCGCTTGTTCTACAACGGGAGCAGGGCTTTTCTTGGTTTCTGTTTTAACCTTTGGTTGCTCCAAACTTAAGCGGTATTCAGAATAATTACCATTGTAAATTTTAACAACACCTTCGCCTTCCATGATAAAGAGTTGGTCGCTCATTTTATCGAGCAGGTATCTATCGTGTGAAACCAACATCAAGATGCCCGGAAAGTTCTCTAAAAATTCTTCCAGTACATTTAGCGTATCAATATCAAGATCGTTTGTTGGCTCATCCAAAATCAGGAAGTTTGGATTTTGCATCAATACCTTCATCAGGTTTAAACGCTTCTTCTCACCACCGCTCAGTTTCTCTACCATGCCGTGTTGTTTCTTTGGTGGGAAGAGAAAAAGTGTTAATAGGGCAGAGGCGGTGATTACTGAACCATCGGCCATCTTAATATATTCGGCGTCTGATTTTACAATATCAATCACACGTTCTTTCGGATCGAAGGTTAAACCTCCCTGTTTGTAATATCCAAATACAGTGGTTTCACCGGTATCAACTTTACCACCTTCGGGTTTTAGGTTGCTGGTGATAATATTCAATAAAGTAGATTTTCCTGTTCCATTTTTACCGGCCAAGCCAATTCTATCTCCTTTTTTAAAGGTATAACTGAAATCGTTTATAATCGGACGGCCATCAAAGCTCTGTTTTACGTGTTCTAACTCGATAATTTTGCCTCCCTGGCGAGACATCTTCATTTTTAAGGTAACACTTTGATTGTCAGACTTTTTCTTGGTTTTTTCTTCTAAATCGTAAAAAGCATCAATCCTGGCCTGTGATTTTGTTGCACGGGCCTGTGGCATGCGCCTAATCCAATCTAATTCTTTCTTTAATAACTGTTGGTTCTTGTGTAAAACCGTTGCATCTAGCGCTTCTCTTTCGGCTTTCTTTTCTAAGAAGTAAGCGTAATTTCCGCTGTAGTTAAAAATCTTTCCTCTATCCAGTTCAACTATGGTATTGCAAACATTATCTAAAAAGTACCTATCGTGCGTTACCAATAAAATTGTTTTTTGTCCAGTGGTCAATAATTTCTCCAACCATTCAATGGTATCAATGTCCAAATGGTTGGTTGGCTCATCAAGCACTAAAATTTCCGGATCTTCAATTAATAGTTTCGCTAAAGCCAAACGTTTCTTCTGTCCACCGGATAGGGTAGCTATTTTTTGCTGTAAGTGAGTAATCCCCATTCTGTTTAAAATGGTTTTTATCTCATGCTCGTATTCCCAGGCATTGTGTTCACTTAACTCTTCGTATAAACGGTTAAGTGTTTTTTCATCGGGGTTAGGGTCTTCAATTAATTCTTCATACTCCTTAATAAGCTGTTGCTGTTTATTTTCTAATGAAAATATGTGGTCGCTAATAGAAAAACCTTCTGTAAACTGGGGTTCCTGATCTAAAAAACCAATTTTCACAGCTTTATTTTTTACAATTTTACCTTCAAGCGGAGGGAATCTTTCGGCAAGTAATTTCAATAATGTACTCTTACCTGCGCCGTTAATTCCAACCAACGCTACGCGCTGCCCAGTGTTAATACCCAAGGTTAAATTCTTAAATAGCCACTCATCATGATAACCATGACCCAAGCCTTCTGCCGCAATTAATGTGCTCAATTTTTTTGTATTTCGGATTTATAAAGGAAAATTAGTACAAAGGTAAGTATAAATTACTTGGAACGGGATATTCTATGTTGAAAGGACTTCTGTATCAGGTTAAAAATGGCAGAAACTTGATGCTATTCGTTCGTTGGTTCATTTGTAATTAGTAAAATAGTATAAAACAAAACAGCGGTTGGACTCGCTCCACCGCTGCTTCAATCATTAACTAAAACTAAACTTTATCTTCTGTGATCTGCTTAGAAAATAGATTCTAGCACATCAGCTTTTATATCATCATATCTATTATTTGCATATACAGCAACAGGTGCAACGCTAACATGGCTATCATCAGCAGCAAAATTGTTCATTTCTACTTTGGCAGATGTACTCAAAACAGCAGTGTAGTTTTCGGTTGCACCACTTAGTACCAAATTTGAAGAACCATTAATGCTGGTCGTTAAATTCAATGTATTTGCTTTAATCTCGGCTAGCGCATTATCATTCAATACCACGTTCAGGTTTAGTAGAGAGAAGTTACCTGATGTTACAACTGAAGAATTATTAGAAGCTTCAATGGCTGTAATGTTATTTACATGGGCAATAACTGTTAAAGGCTCTTTGGTGAACGAACTTACCCTCAGTTCGCCATCTTGTTGCTGAACAAGTGCATTTTTAGCGTAATAGTTGTCGTAAACCTGAACGCTTTCTTTAGCATCCTGCACTAAAATTACTTTCACATTGCCACTTACTTTAATTTTAGTGATGTTTTTAACCGATGTAATGTTGGTGTAGTGGCTGTTGTTCTCATTTGCATTGGCTGCTACACTTGCAGTACCTAAAATGATTGTTGTTAAGGCTGCTGCGAATAAGTTTTTAATAGAAGTTCTCATGACTTTATATTTTAATTTTTTTAAATCTTTTTTGTGTTTTTTCGAATATAAGACTGAGATAAACAGGAAAAGTTGCAGCAGCATAAGCTGTATTATACCAGTAGTGAGTAATTGTCGACGAACGCCAGTAAGATTTAGACGAACGCCAATAAAAAAATAAAAGAAATAGGAGGTATTTGGCTTTTATTTAGTGAGTTATGGTAATGGGATTGTCATGAAAGGAGAAGTGCAGCGCTCAGCTAAGCTTTTTAGATAGTTATAAAGCACAACGTCACCCTGAACTTGTTTCAAGGTCTTAATGGAGAAAAGGTTAAATGAAAAAGTTAGATTCTTCGCGGCGCTCTGAATAACAGGAAAGGTTAAACCAATCCAACTTCTGTTCTGTACGCTAAATGTTCATCTTCTTTTTGGGTCATTAAGGCTTTGGCGGCTTTGCCTTTATCTTTATACCCAAGTAAATGTAGGGTTCCATGTATCATTATGCGGCAAACCTCATCAAACTCTACCGTTTTAAAGGTTTTTGCATTTTCTTTAACACGCTCAATACTGATGAAAATATCACTTACAATCTGTTTTTCCTCATCGGAATTATCAAATGTGATGATATCCGTATAAGTATCGTGGTTGAGGTATTGCTGATTAATGCCTAGTAAGTATTCGTCGCTGCAGAAAATGAAGTTAAGTTCCTGCAACTTAAAACCTTCTTTTTCGATAGTAGCCTTAATCCATTTCTTAATTTTAAGTTTTTGGGGAAGGTTATAGCTAACAGATTCGGTAAAAAAGGATATTGCAGGCATAATGTTGTTTTTATGCTGCAAATTTAGGAAATATTCCTATAGCCGTCGTCATTTCCCGCGCAGGTAGGAATCTTAAAGCTATTTGTAGTATCACGATTCCTATCCGATAACTAATGGATCGAGTTGGGAATGATGGCTACTGTACCATATTCAAAGATTTTAAATATTCGGCAATTTTATTTTTATAATAATAATTTAAGCTTGGTGGCAATTTCTGAAGCATATCGCTTCCGTTTTGCTGTTGCTTCTGATAATCTTTAAGCATTTTCTGGTAAGAAGGAGGGAACTCTTTAGCGGCTTTGCTCTCTCTTTTTGAATCTTCTTCCTGATCGCGTTCTGCTTTTTCTGCCTCTAATAACTTGGTTAACAGGTCTTTCTGTCGGTTTAAAGTTTCTTGCTGCAAACGTTTATTTACCAGGTCGCTCTCAGTCTGTTTCATTTCCTTAATGGCTTCGTTTAGGTTGCCCATTTTTCCGGTACCATCTTTATTTTCTTCTCGGTTAATTTTTTCCAGCGCCTGACGGATCATCTGCTGTTGCTGGGCCATTTTACCAAATTCCTGACTCATTGGGCCCTTGCCTACGGTACCTTGGTTACCGCCTGATTTTTGCATCTGCTCCCGGGCTTTTTGCATGCTTTTATTCAACTGGTCCTGCATCTGAGAAAGTTGTTTCATGCCCTGTTTTTGTTTTTTTCCACTACCTCCTTTGGCGTTTTTCTGCATATTCTGCAGCTGACTGAGTGCTTCGCTCAGCATTAAGGTAAGGTTATTGATCGAAGTCATGGTAAACTGCTGAAAACGGTTGGCTTCCGCAGTTCTCCTGTCGCCCAGATTTTCTAAACTCTTATCCAGGTTGAAGTTGATTTTATTCATTTCCTCGTTAACCGTCGATTCAATCTGAGGTACACGTTTGCTCAGACTGTATAAGCTATCAGCAATGGTTTTCAGGTTATCCTTAATGCTCCTTTGTTTTTGCACGTTGGTGGTGTACGATGGGTCTGCAGCTGGCATTCTTTTCAGGGCCAACATTACCTTTTCCTGGTCGAAAGAGGTAGTTAACAGGTTTTCTAACAAACGGCGCAGTTCTTTGGCATTTAGGTTGTTTTCCATTTCTTCACCCTGTTGCTGCATATCGCTCATCTTTTTGGATAGCTTTTCCATCTGTTCGCCAGCTTTTTGCTGTTTCTGGCTGGCATTTTTCGAATCTTTTTTATCTAAAGCATCTTTACTGTCCTGTTGCTCTTTTTGGATATCTTCTACGTCTTTCTCCGGATTTTCAAATGGGTTTGGCCGATCGAGCGATTTATTTTTTTCTTCTAGTTTTTTTAAATCGTCTTTCAGGTCTTTCATTTCTTTGTTAAGCGCATCCTGTTTTTGCTTTAACGATTCATTATCCTGTTTTTTATCTTTTGTTTGCGCCGCAAGCTCTTTTTGTTCTTTTGCCAATTCATTTAAGCGATCGATATCATTTTGGAGATTCTGCTCAAATTCCAGTTGTTTGTAGAGTTCTAAAATTCTATCCAGCTCGTTCTTCAGTGTTTTATTATCCAACTGCATCTTTGAGAGCTCGTTCTGCGTTTGATCTTTGTTTTTTTCGTTAATCAGATTCTGCAGTTTCTGTAAAAGCTCTTTCGTTTTTTCATCGAGCACATTATCAAACAGGTCCTTAATCTGTTTTTGTTTTTCGAGCAGTTCTTCAGTTTGTTTTTGGTCTTCCTGCTGCTGGATATTTTTTTCATTCTGCTCTTTGATTTCCTTTACAGCCTCATCCAACTGTTTTTGTTTATCGAGCAGGGCCTCAATCTGTTTTTTATCTTCAAATGAAATCTGTTTCTTATCAATCAGGCTTTCGGCAACTTTTTTACTTTCTTTTTCGATGGTGTTGGCCAGGCGGATGGCCGATTGCATTTTTTGCTTTAAGGCCTGGTTGTTAGCGCTTACCTGTTCGGCAGTTTCTTTTTTGGTCGGTTGTTTAAAGGTTTTTACATCTGAACGGGTAATTTTTGCTCCGTTAACCCCATCATTATCGGCTACTTCGAAGTAATATTCTATTTCCTGACCAGGTTTTGCGGTAGCCGTTTTAATATCCCAAAAGTAAAAGAAGTTATTTTCGGTAGTATTGCTTCTAATCGGGATGTTTTTAGTTACAGTAGAGATAATCCTGTTATTTTCTTTGATGTTGTACTTAAAACTTAGTCGGCTAAAACCATAATCGTCGGTAACCTGACCACTAAAATACAGGGCCTTATTGCTTACCGAATCTGGTTTTTCTTGAACAATGATTGCTGGAGATTGATCTTTAACGACTGTAATCTGATGAGAAAGCGAATCGGTAAGGGTAACATATTCATTTTTTGGGGTAATGCTGTATTTGGAATTGTTTCTGATGGTTGTATTGAATCCAGATTCATTATCTTCAATTTTTAAAACGTTTTTTACGCCATTTAAAACGAAAATAAGGGCATCGCTCTGTTCTGTTTTGAAACTCCAGGTTACTTTTGTTCCTTCTGGCAGTAGCATATCGCCAACATTGGCTATTATTTCTTGCTTTTTGCCCAAATAAGCAGGGTAAATTAGGGTTGCACTGGTATTTAACAGCTCAGGACGCGGTTTTACGGTAATTGTAAATGCCGAAGAGCTAAAACCACCTCCTTTAAAAATCAGTTTTTTATCTCCCTGAATGTTTTTGATGCTATAATTAAAGGCGCTAGTACTTTCTTTTTCAACTTTATAGGTGTTTTTGCCATCCTCTACATAAACTTCTGCGGGCAGGGCATCGCCTGTTAACTTTAGCTTCAGCGTAATATCATCACCCTGTGTAACGGTTAGGCTTTTATTTAAAATGGTAAAACTGAAGGGTGCTTTTGGCGCAATGTATTCGTTGTACTTGAAGAAACTATTGGTTCCCTCGCGTAAAATGGCAGGAGCAATTAATCCGATGAGGATAATGATAGAAAGCGGAACGAAAAGATACTTGAGGTATTTGCGGTTGTCGTTAATGCTAATGGCGGTGTAAAATGGCACAGGCTTAAGCTCCAATATTTTTTGATCGATACTGGCCATAATCAGCCGGTTATTTTCGGGCAGATTTTGTGATAGGCGGTGGAGCTGCAGCGTATTGAGCAATTTATCTTTTATATCAGAAAAATGGTTTCCGATAATGACCGATGCTTCATCAAAAGAAAGGTGTTTGCCCAGCTTCAGCATGGAAAGCAGGGGTTTAATGATTAAAAATCCTACCAGCAGTAGTCCGGTTAATAAATAAGCGAAAAAAATAAAGGTTTTAAACCCAGCCGTTGGATTTAGGTAGTAAAGGCTCAAAAATACCAATAGGTACAGGCCTAATAAGGTGGCTGCAGCATAAATACTTCCGCGCAAAATCTTATTTAAATAAAATTTGCGGATAAACTCATCTATCTTTTTTAATAAATCGTTGTAGTTATTGCTCACCATATCACTGTAAATGTAAAAATAGTTACAATCAATTGAAAGAAATTAGAAAATAGCTTAACGTGTTTATTACAAATCGATTATCTGTTTTGCTTGTTTTACCGTTTTTACACCTAAATAGCCAATTTCGGCTGTTTTTCTGAAAAATAAGACAAACGTTTGTTTTGGCTTTAAAACGGACTTTTTGGCGAGTCAATTGTTAAAAAATTAACGATGATTTGATTCTTAGTTAATGAAAAAATATCTTTGGTTTATCAACCGCTCGAAAAAACTATTAAAATCGCCCTTTTTTTTCTTAGTTAATCCCATTAATGGACCATGTTGCCAATTTAGCGTTGGGTTGTTTACAAACTTTTCAAACTGTTTATAGTTTGTACAACCAAAAACTTTATGCATATGTACTGAAAAAAACAAATTCAGCTTACATGGCCGAAGAGGTGGTGCAGTTAACTTTTATCAGGCTTTGGGAAAAACGCGAAAATCTTTCATCAGTGCATAGTTTATCGGCACAGATTTTCCGCATTGCGGGTACCATCCTTATCGACGAGTTGAGAAAAGATGCTGTAGGCAAAAAACATTTAACGGTTGTAGAAAATGATTATGCTTTAAGAAATGAAGTAGACCAACCCGAAATGCTGCATGCCTTGGAACAGGCGATAGAACAAATGGCTCCGGTTAGGAAAAAAGTTTTCAAATTGAGTAAAGTAGAGGGCTATTCTTACAAAGAAATAGCAGAAATGCTCTCAATTTCCCCAAAAACCGTAGAAAATCATATTTCTCAGGCCCTTAAACAGCTTAGGGCTGCATTTTCTTCTATTATTTCATTGGCCATAATCATGTCGGCCATAATTAATAAATAATATCCTTAAATTTTTAGTTGTTGTAGGTTAATGATCTTTAATCTATCCATATTTGTTGCTAAAATGCTGTCTCAATCCATGTTTTTATAATTTTTATAAAATATTTTCGCCCGGATAGGGGTTAAGCATTTTCAAAAACGTAATGTAGTTATGCAAATCAACCAAAAGCTTGTTGAGAAATTCTTTGCCGGCCAGTGTACAGCCGAAGAAGCCCGCATGGTAAGTAAATTTTTAGCCGAGGACCACAATCGTGAAATTTACCTTAACAGTGCGGAGTGGGAGGATTTTCAACCAGCAGAAAGGGTTGATAAGCAGGTTACGGATCGGATATATGTAAATGTACTGGATCAGATCCACCATAAACAAGAGGCTAAACGTATCCGTTTTAGGTATTTGGGCTATGCGGCATCAGTTGCCTTAATTGCTACACTGGGGCTGTTAATTTACAAACTGAGCAGTAATAGCGTGGTTAAACGCCAATATTTGTCTGCAAACCAACAAAGGCCAGCTGCGAGGGTCGAAAAATTTATTACCAATACTTCTGCAATTAAACAAACGTACACCTTACCTGATGGGACCATTGTTGAGCTTGACCCTAGAAGTGAAGTGAGCTATTTTCCGTTTGACCAAGGAAAACGGGATGTGAATTTAATAGGGCAGGCTTTATTCAGGGTACACAAAGATAAAACCAAACCTTTTACAGTATTTGCCAATAACCTGGCTACCACCGCTTTGGGAACAGTTTTTAAAATTACCGCCTTTAAAAAGGATCTGTATACCAAAGTGAGATTAATTGAAGGAAAGGTGGTGGTTAAACCTCAAAACAAGCTATTATCTGCAGGGGTAAAAACGGTGTATTTATTGCCTGGAAAGGTATTTACGGTAAATATGCAAACCTATGTGGCCGGTGTGAAGCCATTTAATGTTGTAGCACCTAAAAAATTGGAAACGCTTGACCTTGGAAAGGCTACGGTAACCGAAGCGGCTATTGTTTTCGACAATGAACCACTGGCCGGGGTATTTAATGCGCTCGAAACTAAATTGAACATAAAAATAGAATACACTACAAGTCAGCTTAATAAAAAGGTATTTACAGGGCAATATGAATTCGGACGCGATGACATTGATGCTTTTTTAAATATGCTTTGTTCGCTAAATAATCTGACTGTAGGTCAAACAGAAGCGGGATATACGATAAAGAAGAAGTAAACAAAAACCAGAGTACAACTAAACCAAACAAACTAACTTCATGATTAAAATTTTTACTAAATGGAGCGTTCCAAAACGCACCTTACTGCTACTGCTTTGTCTTTACCTTGGGGTAACGGCCTATGCACAAAGCCCAGCAGTTAAGGGAGTGGTTAAAGATGCCAAAGAAACTATTGTTGGGGCAACCATTATTGCACAAAATGTGCAAACAGGTGCTAAAACAACAACATCTTCCGATAAAAATGGGGTTTTCAGTTTTCCTAAATTAGCAGCTGGAGCCTATAAATTTACCATCAATTTTATTGGTTACGAATCGAAAACCATTACGGGGCAGATTAAGGATGGAGGAACCTTTTCCCTTTCGGTCATTTTAACCGAAAGTAATACCAGTTTGGATAAAGAGGTGGTAATTACGGGTACGGGAATTAATAGAAGAAGAGATAGTTTTACAGGTACAACCGCAGTTTTTAGCGGGGCCGACTTAAAAGGCGTAAGCAATAACAATCTTATCCAGAGTTTAAGAACTTTAGATCCCTCATTTCTGGTTATGGAAAATGTTGCGGCTGGTTCCAATCCGAATGTTTTACCTGTTATTGAGGTGCGTGGTAAAAGTAGTATTCCAAGCACCACATTAAAAGATCAGTTTGGGCAGGATCCTAACCAACCGCTATTTATTTTAGACGGATTTCCAACTACGCTTCAAACCATTGTAGATCTGGATATGAACAGGGTGGCTTCTGTTACGATTCTGAAAGATGCAGCATCAACAGCATTATATGGGGCACAGGCCTCGAACGGGGTAATTGTAATTGAAACCGTTAAACCTGTTCCTGGCGAACTAAGGTTCAGTTATGTTCAGGATTTTAGGGTAGAATTACCAGATCTTTCTGCTTACAACATGATGAATGCAGCAGAGAAATTGGAATTTGAACGTTTATCTGGCCGATACGCCACTGCAGAGTCAAATCCTACTCAACTTGTTTATTTAGACGCACTTTACAATTCGCACTTAGCAAATGTACAGAGGGGAGTAGATAGCTATTGGTTAAGCGAGCCCATACAAACCGGCTACTCTACCAACAATTCAATCAATGCATCTGGGGGTGATAACACTTTTGTTTATAATTTAGGAATGAACTACAGAACCGGCAAAGGTGCAATGAAGGGTTCTGGAAGAGATAGTTACAGTGGTACCATTAACCTTACCTATAGGACCTCAAGATTTAACGTTAACAACATTACCTACGTAAGGGGAAATTCCAGTAGCGATTCGCCGTATGGATCGTTTTCTAACTTCGTTAATGCCAATCCTTATTTTGAAAAGAGCAATGAAAACAGATATTTAGAGGTTTCAAGAACTTCTAATGGAACAGAACTTTATGTAACCAACCCCTTGTTTGATGCGATACAGCCCCAATACAGTACAAAAAAGGGCTTTGAGGTTCAAAACAATCTGAATTTGAATTATGATCTAAGTAAAACCTTCCGATTGAACGGTGGATTACAAATTACAAAGGGAACTTCGGTAAATAAGGATTATAGGTCGTCTGAAATGTCAGAATTTCTGAATACACCGAATTTAAGAAAAGGTAAATATACCGACTACCGCGGAGAGAATTTTTCTTATCAAGCCAATTTAATGCTTGTTTATCATACGGTAATTGCCGCGAAACACGTTATCAACGCAAACTGGAGAAATACTGTTTCGGAAGAAAATAATAGTAGTTATGGCAGTGTTGCAGAGGGCTTTCCTGCCGGAAATTTAGGAAATCCACGCTTTGCCTATAGTTATCAGTTAGATGAGGCTCCTTCGGCAAGTAACCGCATTTACAGAACGCTAAACTCTACAGTATCTGCCAACTATTCTTATGATAACAGATATTTAGCGGATGCGGTATACAGGCTGGATGGATCGACAGCGTATGGTAGCAATAAACAGTTTTCGCCTTACTATGCCTTTGGTTTAGGATGGAATGTTCACAATGAAAGCTTTGTAAAAGGTAGTGCATGGATAAACTCCTTGCGGCTAACCGCAAATTTGGGTATAACAGGTAACCAGAATTATGGTAATACAAGTTCTGTTTCCATCTATGATTACAATACCAATACGAATTACAATCAATTTGGCCAGGGAGTTACTTTAAGTACATTGGGAAATCCTAACCTGGCAGCACAGAAAACCAGACAAATCAGTACATCAATCGATTTTGCCTTATTCAATAACCGTTTTACAGGTTATGTTAATGCATACAATAAGAAAACAGATCCATTGGTTGTTCCTGTCGATTTACCATCATCCACTGGTGTTGTTGCTTTTCCTTACAATATTGGGGCGCTCACCTATAATGGTTTAGAAACCAAACTAACTTTCTTTCCGATTTATAACCTGGCTAAACGTTTCACGTGGAGCATAGGTGTAACTGGTTCATCATATAAAAGCAGATATAGTGGTTTCGGCAATACCTTGAATACACTTAATAAGCAACAGGAAAAACAGGAAGGCATTAATTCATTAATCAGGTATAATGATGGGAACAGTGCAGAGGCTATTTGGGCAGTAAGATCGCTCGGAATTGATCCTGCTACGGGCAGAGAAATTTTTCTGACAAAAGATGGCCAATATACCTTCGATTATAATGTGGCTGATATTACAAACGTAGGTAATACGGTATCGGTAGTAGAAGGTGTTGTTTCTACCAATTTAAGGTATAAAAATTTCAGCCTGGGCGCAAGCTTCAGGTATAAGTTAGGCGGCGACATTTATAACTGGGCCTTATTTAACAAAGTTGAGAACATTTCATTTGCCGATGCTGCTTTAAACCAGGATAAGAGAGCGCTTTACGACCGTTGGAAAAGCCCTGGAGATGTAGCACAGTTCAAGGGAATTTCACAAACCGCTACTACCCAGCAATCATCAAGGTTTGTTCAAACAGAAAACTCGTTTACCAGCGAGTCGTTAAATTTTGGGTATATGTTTGATGGGGCAAAATGGCTAAAACCCGCCGGATTGACCAACCTGAGTCTCAACTTACAAACCAACGATCTTTTCTACCTATCAACCGTGCGGAGAGAAAGGGGTATCGATTATCCTTATGCCAGAACATTAGCCTTTTCACTTAAAGCCTCATTTTAATCTTTTAGATATGAAAACGAATTATTTCAAACTAATTGCATGTTCTCTAGCCGTGGTGATTACACTTGGGGCCTGTAAGAAATTTTTGCAGGTGCAGCCTGAGGACAAAGTGATGGAAACGCAACTCTTTTCTACCAAGAAGGGGATAGAATCTGTTCTGAACGGAATTTATATCTCTTTGGCCGGTAGTAATTTATATGGCGCAAACCTAACACTAAATACCACAGAAGTACTGGCGCAACGCTATAACATTCCATCTACACATAGCCTGACTAAAATAGCCAATTATGCTTATACAGATGTACCAGCAACAACAAAATTAGACGCCGCCTGGGTTGATGCTTATGCAGGTATACTGAATGTAAACAGCTTTTTAGAGAATCTGGAAAAGTATAAAGGTGTTGTTGATCAGAATACCGAATCGATATACAAAGGAGAAGCCTTAGCGATAAGGGCTTACCTGCACTTTGATTTACTGCGTCTATTTGGTCCTCGGTACAGCACTGTCGATTCTACCAAACAGAGTTTGCCTTATTATGATGCGACAAAGATTTCCATCAATCCATTATTGCCTGCAAACGAATTTATGAACAAGGTCATCATCGATTTAAAGAAAGCAGAAGAGCTGCTTAAAGGGGATGTGGTTATTACATCGGGAGTCAATTTGGTGGCGAACACGCAAACGGCCGATTTCTTAAAAAACAATAGAAACTACCGCCTTAATTATTACGCGGTAAAAGCCCTGCAGGCTAGGGTATTTTTATACCGGGGAGATAAGGTTTCTGCATTGGCAGCGGCCAAATCAGTAATTGAAAAGGCTAGCTTCTTTCCGTGGACAACAGTAACCAATGCGCTTTCTGAAAAAATAAACCCTGACCGGATATTTTCTACTGAAATGGTATTTGGCGTTTTGAATACGCAGCTCTACAACACCTATACTTCTATTTTTGATCCATCCAATACAGATCCAAATATTTTGGCCCCACTTCCGGCAAGGCTTGCAGCTGTATTCGAAAATAATGAGAATGACTATCGGTATAATTTAAACTGGCAGGCACCTTCAACGGGGCTTAAACCATACAAAACATTTTTAAAATATGCTGATGTGGTTGATAAAAATAAACTATTCCGGTTTACAATTCCCCTCATCAAAATCAGCGAATTATATTATATCGCTGCAGAGTCCGAACCAAACGCTGTAGATGGGATTAATAACTATTTAAATGTTGTCCGATTTAACCGTGGACTTACCAACCTGGCCACCACGGTAAATATCAATACAGAATTGCAGAAAGAATATCAGAAGGAATTTTACGGCGAAGGTCAGCTGTTTTATTACTACAAGCGCCGTAATGTTACCTCAATTCCAAACGGAGCAAGTACATCGAATATTACGGTAAACTATGCCATTCCGCTGCCGCTTTCTGAATCTCAATATCGTTAACATGACTTTATAAATATGAAAAGAAACATCATATCAATCATAGCAATTATTATTACTATGATTATGCTTTCGTGTGAAAAGCCACTCAATACCTACAATTCTAAAGACGCAATATATTTTAATGATGCCGCCAGATTACCGCTGTTTTCGGGAGAGGTCATTAAAGATTCAACAATTGTTTCTTTCAGTCTGGCTAAATCGCAGGATTCGATTGTGAATATGGTAATCGGTACTACAGGTGGAAAATCTTCGCAAGATAGACCATACCGATTAAGTGTTAATGCTTCTTCTACGGCTAAAGAAGGGGTTCATTTTGAAATTTTAAATAAATCTTTTTCCATTAAAAAAGATCAGTTAAAGGATACCGTAAAGATAAAATTTTTGAGAAAAACGGATATGCAAACGAACACGTTCTTATTGAGCTTCGATTTGCTGGATAACGAGAATTTTATAACGGCAATGAACAATAAGGTTACCAACCAAACCACAGGAAAAAAGATATCATACATTAATTACAGGTGGTACGTAAACGATATTATTAAACGGCCAGCCAGATGGTTGGATACTTACATGGGTACGTTTACCCGGAAAAAGTTATTTCTTATGGTATCCATACTCGATGTGGACCCTGCCTATTTAGACACCTCGGTATCCATTGCGGAAATGGTTGCTTATGCAAAATATATGCAAAGGTATCTTAATGATCAAAAATTGCTGGGCAATACCATTCTGGAAGATGATGGAAGCATAATGATAATGGGCCCATCTGTTCAATAATAATTTTAAAAGGAAATAAAATGAAACTTAAACAATACAGTTCCCTTTTTATTGTGCTACTAATCATTACCATGAGTGCTTGTAAAAAAGACCTTGGAAATTATGATTACAATGAGATTAATAAATTAGAAACCATTGCCGATTTACCGAGCGAAGTTGTGGCCACTTATGGCAAATCGATTTCTGTTAAACCGGTTACCAAATTTAGCCTTGATCCAAGCTTTGATGAATCTAAATATACTTATGAATGGAGTTACATCGGGCCAAATGGTTTAGGCGGAACCAAACTCTTTATTTTAGATCAAAACCGCAATTTAGAGCAGGTAATGCGCGTTGTAGCGGGCTCTTACCAAGCATATTACGCTATAACGGATAAGGCCAGTGGTGTTAAATACAAAGTTGGCTTTACTTTAAAAGTTGTTAACGAAATTAATGAGGGCTGGATGTTAATGTGTGATGTAAACAGCCAGGCTAGGGTTGATATGCTATCGCTTAACACAACCGGAAGTTTCGACGTAATTAACGATTTACTTGCCAGCACCGGATCAGAACTTAAGCTTTCTGGAAAACCCGTTATGGTTTACAATTACAATACCGGGCTATTAATCGGACCAGATAAAATAAGTTTTGGGATATACCTGGGCACAGATCAATTTACAACAAAGGTAGAGCCCAATACTTTTAAATGGACACCAACGATGAACCTGACTTACGAAATGTTTGGCAGTACACCAGCGGGTTTTTATGCCGATGTAATCCAACAAAGAGGAAGCAGCTCTGCATACATGATCGGAAAAGAAGGTGCATACTATTACGAGCGGGTTCAAAATATTTACTTTTCTTCTCCAATTAGCTACATTGCTGCTGAACAAAAGGAGTTTAAAGTGGCTCCATTTGTTGGCGGCGACAAAAATTCTTCAGCTACCCCACATGCCATTTTTTATGATAGAACAAACAGACGTTTTGTAAAACATACCGGATCGAATTCTACCTGTACCACCTTACCTGACCCAGACGCAGCACAAAGAAAGTTCAGTTTCAGTACTGGAATGGATTTATTGTACATGGCCTGGGTTCCTTACAATGGCGGTGAAGTTTTTAGTATTTTAAAAGATCCAAATTCAACCAAAAGATTCCTGGCCAGGTTTAACAGTGCCTCGCTTGTACAAAGTTATTATGATGAGATAACTGCCACCAATTTTGCCAACGCAGAGTTTTATGCCGTGAGTCCTGCCTTGGGTTATATCGTTTACAGTGTTGGAAGTAAAGTTTACGAGTACGATATGTCTTTGAAAACAACCAAACAGGTTGTTGATTTAGGCAGCAAGAAAATCTCGCTCATCCAGTTCTACGATTTTAAAAATACAACCAAATATAAGGATACCAATAATTTAATGGTGGCTTTCTACGATCCGGCATTGCCCGAGGGTACGAACGGAAGCATTAATACCTACGTTGTGCCACCGGTTATGGGCGATTTGGTTTTGGCTAAAAGTTTTTCTGGCTTCGGAAAAGTGAAAAGCCTTACTTACAGAGAACGTTAAACATAATCTTCAAGAAAACATACAAATAAAAACCAATGAAAATGAAAAAATTATTAAGCGCCGGACTTTTGTGCCTGGCCTCTCTAACAACAATGGCACAATTGCCGGTAGAGGTAAAGGGGTTGTTAAAGAAAAAACGCCTCTCAGCTGTTAAACTTTTTAAAGTAAAAGACGGTAAAGCGGTAGAAATTGCCAATGCAACACCTGCAGAGAAAGGACAGTTTGGATTTCTTTTCTATCCAGAATACGAAGGTTTATATATAATCGGTACAGGAAATGAAGGAAGCCCGAACGACAACTATAAATTTTATTTTAAAGGTGGCGAAGAACTTTCTGTAAGCCTCTTAGATTCGAGCTATGTATTAACAGGTAAAAATAATTCGAAAGAAAATATGGTGCTTACCCAATGGCACGACTTAACTTTTCCACTTGAGCAGAAGGCTGTTAATTTTATGAAGGTGCAGAGCACTTTTGTTGATTATTTCCCTGAGCAGGAAGAAATTGTAGCCAAGAGCAAAACTTTCTTGAACGGAAAAACAACAGGAAACGCGAAATTTGATAAGGAAGTTAAATCCATTATGGCTTGGGATTTAGCATCATACGCCACTAATTTTCTAAATACGCCAAGAAGTGCACATCCTTCGGTAGAAGAATACAGTAATTTTTACAGCACGCTTAAAACTGGCGATTTTGCAAAAACAACAGCAAATGTTTACCGCTATCCTTATGGTTTTAGAACTTTATCAGGGCTGATTAGCCTCAATATGCGCCAAGAGGCAAAGGCTTATAAACGTGGCCCGGAGGGAGTAGATTTAATGACATCTTTTGTTCCGAACGATACCTTAAAGGGTGATATGATTTTGGATAATGCAGCAAATTATAAAACGATTACAGAGTACGAAGCTTTAATAAAAGGCCGTGAAAAATACATCCTTACCAAAAGACAAGCAGAGCGAAGTGCTGCCATTATGAATCCTCTATTAACGTACAAACCAGGTACCAACGCATTTAACTTTGCTTATGAAGATAAGGATGGAAAGCAGGTTTCTATGGCCAGTTTAAAAGGTAAGGTTGTATTGGTAGATGTTTGGGCAACCTGGTGCGGGCCATGCAGGGCCGAAATCCCTTATCTGAAAAAACTAGAAGAAGAAATGAAAGGCACTGACGTTCAGATTATCAGCCTATCTACTGATGCCGTTAAGGATAAGGAGAAATGGTTGAAAATGATTAAGGATGAGAACCTGGGCGGTTTACAGCTTTTTGCCGGAGGGCCGGAGAATGAATTTTCAAAATATTATAAGGTAAATACAATTCCACGTTTTTTGGTCTTCGATAAACAAGGAAAAATTGTTACGGTTGATTCGCCCCGACCATCTAACCCGGAGTTAAAAACACTATTACAAAAAACATTAGCTAACTAGACGTCCCCCTATTGCTCTGGCTATTTAATCCATAGCCGGAGCTAATTTCAAGTTAAAAACTACCCGATATGAAAACAATGAAAGCATTGTTTATAGCCACGGTTTTGCATTTTTTTTTACCTAAAGCCTTTTGCCAGAACGATAGCATCCAAATTTCTGGGCGCTTAAAAGGGCTTGGCAATAAGTCGGTATGGATTTCCTTTGCAGATAATGCCGGTCTATCCAGAAGCTATAAGGCAAATGCACACAGCGACGTCTTTTTATTAAAAGTTCCGCGCCTGCAAACGCCTGCTATTGCCCGTTTCGATGTTTCCATATCCCGTAGCCTCAGCGCCACGGCAAATGGTACAACAGTTTCCAATCCCGCGCCGGTACTCGATCTGTTTGTTTTTAATAAAGATATCCAGATTGCAGGCGATGCCTTATTGGTTCAGTTTGCAAAAGTAAGCGGCGATGAAGAAAACAATGTTTTTGACATCTATAAACAGCTGGTAAAAAAAGAAGAAATGCGTAATTATGAAATTATGCAGCTGCTTTTTAATCAAGAGAAAAATGCAAATGTGGCGCAAGGAAAGGTGCTTGGTGCAGAGGCCACCGCAATAAACAGAAAGCTGGTTAATGTAAAGCGCGATTTTGTTAAAAACCATCCCGAGGCCTTTGCTTCTGTGTTTTTATTAACCCGGATGCAAAACCTGTATACAGCTGGCGATTTTATTTCCACGTGGAACAGTTTATCGCCCAAATATAAAAACCATCCCATTTCGGAGCGAATTAAGACATATATCAAAAAAATAAGTGCTACACCCGAGGGATCGGATGCCATTGGTTTTCAGAAAACCGATAACCACGGCAAAACCATCAATCTGGCCGATTTTAAAGGGAAAACCGTACTGCTCGATTTTTGGGGCAGCTGGTGCGGGCCTTGCCGCGCCAGTAATCCGCATTTAAAGGCCTTATATGCAAAGTACCAATCCAAAGGTTTCGAAATTATAGCCATTGCGCAAGAGCAGAAAAAGAACCTGGAAGAGGCAAGGGGCCTTTGGCTTAAAGCCATAGAAGAAGATGCCCTGCCTTATATCAATGTGCTCAATAATGAAAACATGGACAAGCAAAATCTGGTAAAAGACTATAACATTATGGCCTTTCCAACCAAAATCCTGCTTAGTAACGAGGGAAAAATATTAATGCGCATTACCTCGAGCGCTACTGACGACATTGACCGGGCGCTCGAAAAAATTTATGGATTTTAAATCCAGCTACTCAGATAAAATGAAAACTAAAGCAATATTATTTTTAGGGGTGCTGTTCTTATCGCTCCAAGTTCGGGCGCAGCACGCCAAAGGTGTAATTGAAAGCATGAACCAAATGTTTGCCCAAAAATCGGCCGATCCGGTTATGGCAAATTTAAGTGGCAGCTTTTCTATCGCAGCTTACACCCGGCCTTCGACTGATAGGATGTTAAAAACAATAATAGACCGTTATGCCTGCGATTCGATCCAACTTAAAGACGAGGTAAAAGAAAATGGGATGATCCAGCTTACCGTAATTCCATTTAACAAAGGAAAAGCCGGAAAGGCCAGTAATATTTATACTGATGATGCCTACAAACTGCTGTATGTAGATCTTTTCGACCAGCTGTATGGGATGAACCGCTATAAAAAATCGGTAATGGTAGCTAAAATCCCTTTCGAGGTACAAGATGGCTCAATTATTTTGACCGTCAAAGTAAATGCCAGCGATAGGCCGCTCAAACTGCTTTTTGATACCGGCGCCGATGGTATGGCCATTACCAAAACCCTGGCCGATTCGGTAGGCATCAAAGCAAGCCGCCAGCAAAACACTTCTGTTGTGGGGGGTAATATGCAGATATCCGTTTCGGAAGGAAATACCATTAAGCTGGACACATTTGTTTTGAAGAACCAAAGCTTTGCACTTTTTCCCGAAATGCACAAAGGCAGCGACGGGATTATTGGCAACAGCATTGCCAAAAGTTACATCACCAAGGTAGATTTTGATAAAAAAGAGCTTTCGTTATATAGTTTCGGCGATTACCAATATGAAGATCAAGGGATTTCTGTTCCCGTAACACTGCCCGCAGGCCTGTTCATTATTCCCGGCGAAGTTAGCGTAACGCCCGGGCAGACCAATACCGGCGAATTTGTTTTCGATACCGGTGCATCTTACAACCTGATCTGCTTTAGGCCTTTCGTAAAAAAAAATAAACTATTGGTGAGCGGTTTCAAACCCGAATACAATGGCACTACAACCAGCATGGGAATGAGTACGCCCACCTATAGCGGAAGGGCTGCCGCATTTTCTTTTGCCAAAATGCCCAAACTGAGCAATTTCCCCATTACGTTGATGGCCGGTGGCGGGCAGAGCGAAAACTGGAACCCTGGTTTCGACGGTTCAATCGGCATCAGGACAATTGGACGTTACAACTTTACCATTAACATGCAAAAAAAGGAAATCCATTTTGTGCCCAACCACACCATAAACTTTCCTCACGATTTTGTATTGGGCGCCTACCTCTTTGGTTTTGATCAGGAAGGGAAATTAAAGCTGCAGAGTGTTGTGGCGCCGGTAGAAGACGAAACCATAAAAGCTGGCCAGCTGATTGAAAGTATTGATGGCGTTGCCGCCCCGGCTTTACTTAAAGACAGCAAGAAAATGCTGGCGGTTTTAAATGCTCCCGCGGGTAAAACTTTCAAAATAACCTATACCACAAACGGTACAAAACAAAATATTTCCATTACCAAAAAATAGATTTATGAAAAAAATAATCCATACCCTTTGCCTAATGTTAACGGCCATGAGCTGCTTGGCACAAAATCAATCATTTAACAACGTATTGAAACAGGCGAAGAAAGAGAATAAGCTCATTTTTGTCGATTGTTATTTCACTGGTTGCATTCCTTGTGCGCAAATGGACGAAAATGTTTTTCCCAATGCATTGGTTAAAGCTGAAATGGATAAAAACTTCCTGATGCTTAAAGTCGATATCTTTAAAGATAAATTGGGAGATACTTTAAAAGTGCAGCACATTTTAAATGGTTTCCCTACGTTTTTGGTGTTAAACGGCGATGGAAAACTGATCAGTTCTTCATCTGGATATAAAGATCCCGGAAACCTGATCGCTCTGTTTGCCGATGCCCGCCAAAAAGCTGGGCAGCATAAATTTTTGTCGGGTTTTTCTACCAGCTACAACGAAAAAAATATCCGGCATTTTACGTCGAATTCTGTAAAACCCGAAAAGGGATAACCGGCGAAACACTGGTGGCCTATAGCGATTCGGTAAAAAACTTTAGGGCCGAAAACGCTTTGTTGCCTTATCTGGTTAGCAGATCGGCAGATGAAAAGGCAATCGAAACGATTTTTGCTGATTATAACGGTTTTGCATCTCTTTATGGCGAAGATGTATTACAGCCAGTGGTAGATTATGGGATAAACCAAAAGTTGGGCAAAGCCTTAAAAACAACATCAGATCAAGTTGCTTTTGATGATTTTGTGGCTGCTCAGCAAAAATATTTCTCCGATAAAACATGGAAAATATGCCTTCAAACCCTCGGTAGCCGATACTATCTGGCTATGAAAAAGGATACAGTTGGTTTCCTAAAGTTTTCTATAAAGAACCCGGTTTTATACCAATACCATTTCAATGCCCTTTACAGCACCCTGGTGGCTAAAAAAGGGTTTACACCACAGGTAATGCAACTTTTTTGCCAATGGGCCAATGCCATAATAACCGAAAATAGCGGATTGGAATTTATGAAAACCGCTGCAGAAATACACCAGAAAGCAGGGATGAGGCTGGCTACAACAGGTTTGTAAAAATGGCTGCAGCCTATGCCAACAGGTATCAAATGACTGCGGGCCTTGCCGAAAGTGCCGGCTCGAAATGATAAGAAATTACATCATGTAGAAGTGGTGGAATGTTTAATAGTTAATGATGAAAAAGCTTATCCGGATGGGTAAGCTTTTTTACTTTTATTTATAGAATGGTTACATTAACTTTAATTTGTTTTCGATCAAATAATCTACTTTTGATTTTTCGTAACCAATCCAAATATGAAACGAGTACTTATTTCGGCCTTTATGGTTTTCATTTTTACAACCGCTTTTGCTCAAAAATTTAACTGGAATAAAAACCAGGTAATTGCACACCGTGGAGCATGGAAAAAAAATAATTTCCCTCAAAATTCGATCGCTTCCCTTAACGAAGCCGTAAAACTGGGCTGCTATGGTTCAGAGTTCGATGTGTGGATGACGGCCGATAATGTGCTGGTTGTAAACCACGATCCCGAATTTCAGGGTTTAACCATCGAAAAGGTAAAATACGCCGATCTGCTCACAAAAACCATGAGCAATGGCGAGAAAATACCAACTTTAGAAGCCTATTTACTTGCAGGTAAAAGACAGAAAACCACCAAACTCATTTTAGAGATCAAACCCTCACTGATCAGCAAGGAACGTGGAATTGATGTAACCAACAAATGCGTAGAAATGGTTCAGAAACTAAAAGTGATAGACTGGACAGAATATATCAGTTTCGACTACGACTATTGCAAGCGAATTTTAGCACTGTTGCCCAAAGCAAAAGTGGCCTACTTAAAAGGCGATATCAGTGCCGAACAGATGAAAACAGATAAATTAACTGGTGTTGATTACCATTACAGCGTTTACCAAAAAGACAATTGGATAGAAAACGCACAGAAACTGGGTTTAACCGTAAACGCCTGGACTGTAAATACCGCACCCGAAATGCAATGGCTATTGGCCCACCAGGTAGAATACATTACCACCAACGAGCCCGAACTGCTGTTCGAGGAGCTTAAAAAAACACCTGTGGCAAATGGTTGGAAACTTAAATGGAACGATGAATTTAATGACACAGGATTACCCTTAACCAAAAACTGGAGTTATGATGTGGGCGGAAAAGGCTGGGGAAATAAAGAACTGCAATATTATACCGATGCTGATAGTACCAATGCCCTGGTTAAAAAAGGCAACTTAAACATAACCGCAGTAAAAGCCGATAAAGAGAACAACCACTACACCTCGGCAAGACTCGTTACCAAAAATAAATTCGATTTTAAATATGGTAGGGTTGAGGTTAGGGCCATGTTACCAAAGGGAAGGGGCTTATGGCCGGCCATATGGGCACTACCAACTGATTGGAAATACGGAAACTGGCCGAAAAGCGGTGAAATAGATATTATGGAGCACGTAGGCTACGATCCTGACAGTGTACACGGAACGGTGCATACCGAAAAATTTAACCACGTAATTAAAACACAGGTAGGCAAAGCTTTAAAGGTAGATAACCCTTATACCGAATACCACGTTTATGCAATAGAATGGTTTGCAGACCGTATCGATTTCTTTATCGACGATCAAAAATACCTCACTTTTAGCAATACCAAAAAGGGGGCTGGCGACTGGCCATTCGACCAAAACTTCCATGTAATTTTAAATGTAGCTGTAGGTGGTGGCTGGGGCGGAAAAAAAGGAGTAGACGATACTATTTTCCCGGCAACCATGAAGGTTGATTATGTAAGGGTTTACCAAAAGTAAGACAGTTTAGTTCCGAAATTCATCGTCAGATTGTTTTATTGCCTGGGTTAACCGCTTAATTGTTGAAACTGGTTAACCAAGTACTGTCAATTGCCAATTGAAAACTATTTAATTGTTGTGATGAACGGCTTATTCGGCCTTAAACACTATAACGAAGGCTTTGAATAGAAGATTGGTAAACCGAAAATTACAAACTGCTTGCTGAAAATTGCCAACTGAAAACAATAACTTGCGGTATCTAAGCTATATTGTATAATTTATGGACTCACGTAGAGAATTTCTAAAAAAAGCGGCCTTGTTTGCCGGAGCCACCGGCGTGGCCAATACCCTGCCCAGTTCGGTATTGAAAGCTATGGCCATTAACCCTGAGCCTGGCAGTACCTTTTATGATGCGGAACATATTGTTTTCTTAATGCAGGAAAATAGATCTTTCGATCATATGTTTGGTAAAATTAAGGGTGTACGCGGATTTAATGACCCGCACCCACATATCCAACCAGATGGCAACAAAGTTTGGCTGCAAAAGGATGGTCAAGGTTATACCTATGCTCCCTTCCATGTAGACATTAACAAAACCAAAATTACCTGGCAGGGCGGATTACCACATTCGTGGAACGATCAGGTTGCGGCACGTAATGGTGGCCGTTACGATAAATGGCTGCCTGTTAAAACCCCAATGACTTTGGCCTATTACGATAGGAACGATATTCCTTTCTATTATGCCATGGCTGATGCTTTTACAATCTGCGATCAGCATTTTTGCTCATCTTTAACCGGTACCACCCCAAATAGGCTGTTCTTTTTTACAGGTACTGTACGCGGCGAAAAGAGCGAAAACCGTGTTGCCGTAGTAAACAACGATCAGGCCGAATCGCAGAACAATGTATTTGTAGATTGGCCAACATTTCAGGAAACACTGGAAGATAATGGCATCGATTGGCGCATATACCAAAACGAACTCTGGACGTCAAAACTTCCGGAAGGAGAAATAGATGATTGGTTGGGAAATTATGGCGATAATCCGGTAGAATATATCAGCAGGCATAATGTTAAACTATCGGCTTATTTCAGAAAAAATGGCGACAATACCGTAAAGCCGGCCTTAACAGCCAAAGAAGTTCAGGAAAAATACGATAAACTGTCTCAAAAGGAAAAAAACCTTATTGATAAAGCTTTTACCACCAATATTTCGCAAAAGGATTATCTAGACCTGGCTCCTTTTACCTTTAAAAACGACCAAGGTCAATCAGAAACAATCAATATCCCGAAAGGCGATATTTTTCATCAGTTTAGAAAAGACGTAGACAGCGGAAAACTACCAGCCGTATCGTGGTTGGTGGCGCCACAGCGCTTTTCCGACCATACCAGCTCGCCTTTGTATGGTACTTGGTATGTAAGCGAGGCTTTAGATATTTTAACGAAGAACCCGGAGGTATGGAAAAAAACAATTTTCATTTTAACCTACGATGAAAACGACGGTTATTTCGATCACCAACCTCCATTTGTGGTGCCTAATCCTGATGATCCATCAAGCGGAAAGGTATCTGCAGGAATAAACTATGCTACTGATTTTGAAGGCCGAAAAGGCAGTCCGATCGGTTTGGGCTACCGTGTTCCATTGGTGGTAGCCTCACCATGGAGTAAAGGTGGTTTTGTTAACTCGCAGGTTTTTGATCACACCTCTTCCATCATGTTTATGGAAAAATGGCTAACCAAGAAAACGGGTAAAAACATCAAAAGCAACAACATTAGCGACTGGAGGAGAAATATCTGTGGCGATTTAACCTCAGTATTCAGGCCTTACAATGGCGAGGAAATTAAATCTCCCGATCCGTTAAAAAGGGAAGCTGTTGTAACCAATATCGGTAATGCGAAAAACAAACCCGCGCAGGTTGGGCCAACTGCACTAAACAAAGCCGAGGTGGCTAAAATCAATAATTTCGAAAATTTTTCGGCCCAAACTTCGGCACATGCCCCAAAACAAGAGCGCGGTACCAAACCTGCCTCAGCTTTGCCTTATCATTTAATGGTTGATGCAAAGTTGGAAAACAACCAGATTGAGCTAATTTTTCAATCGGCAAAAACATTGTTCGGCAATGCTACCGAAACTGTGGGGGCGCCATTTAATATGAACACCATAGCCAAGTTTAAAGGCGTTGTGGGCAAAACATGGGCCTATGCCGTTAAAGCCGGCGATGTTGTAAAAGACCAGATCAATATTGCAGATTTTGACAACGAGGTTTACGACCTGGCAATAAGCGGTCCGAATGGTTTTTACAGGCACTTTACAGGCAGCAAAAGAAATCCGCAGGTGAATGTAAAAGCTTATCCGGAACAAACTGGGCTGGTAACCAAAAAGCTGAGTGGCAATCTGGTATTGGCCATCGAAAATACCGGAACAGCTGCGGTTAGCCTTCAGATTGTTGACAATAAATACAAATCTGCTCCTAAAACGGTAAGTGTAAAACCCAAATCAAGTACTACTGTGGTATTGAACCTGGCTAAAAATGCAAACTGGTACGATTTCAGTGTGGTGCAAACAAGCAAAACTGATTTTAGGCACCATTATGCCGGCAAAATAGAAACCGGAGAAATTACCCAAACCGATCCATATATGGGCAACGCATAAAAATATCCCCCCAAAAGGGGGATCGTTTTTGAAAGAAATTATGCTTATTTTGTATTACATGTGCAGTAAACTGTCTATAATCAGGATAAATTTCATAATTTCTTTCATTTTGCTTTTTAGCCTCAGGCTATCTGCCCAGAGCTATAACTTCACCAATTACAGTTTAAAAGACGGCCTGCCACAATCACAGGTAATGGTCATTTATCAGGCAAAAGACAGAACGCTTTGGCTTGGAACTTTTGGTGGGGTGAGCAATTTCGACGGAAAAGAATTTACCTCTTACAGTAAGGCCGACGGTTTAGGTTCTAACTCGGTAAACAGTATTGTAGAAGATAACGATGGCCAGATGCTTTTCGGTACCGAAATGGGTATCAATGTGCTAAAAAAAGGCAAAATCAGCACCCTGTTTTCAGGTCGGGAGGTAACACATCTGGTTAAAGATAAAAAAGGAACCGTTTGGGGCCTAACTTCGCGCAAGCTTTTTAAAATTGAAAAGGGTAAACTGGTTTTTTACCCTTTCGAAAATAAAAGCATCTACACCTTAAAAGCCGATCACCACGGAAACCTTTATGCCCTGGTATTTGGAAAGGGGATTTATCAGCTCAAAAATAACCAATGGTCGCTTTACCACGCACTGCCCAATCCGCTCAATAACCTATCCATTAAGGAAATTCTTTTTGATAAAACCGTTGCCGGTAAAATTTATCTGTTAACCTACCGCAGTGGCGTTTATGTACTGGAAGGCCACAAAGCAACCTTGTTTTTTCAAAATCCGGACATTGATACCTACTATTCCATAGAACAGGATAGTAAAGGGAATATGTGGGTGGGTAGCGAAAAGGGCGCTTATCTCATCAATAAAAACGGTACCATTATTAACCTCAACGGCGAAAATGGTTTAAGTGATAACCAGGTGGATGAAATTTTCAGCGATGCGGAGAATAACATCTGGTTATCTTGCTTTAGCGATGGCATTTACAAGTATGAGGGTGACGCTTTTATCCGGTACAATAAATTTAAAAAGCAGAATATCGCTTTCTCCATAAGTGGTATTGCGGCCGATAAAAACGATAACCTCTGGTTTGGAACTTTCAATAAGGGTGTTTTTAAATACGATGGCAAAAATGTAACACACATTAACCTGCCGGCCATTGCCGATAAAAAAATCTACTTTGTGTACGCCGATAGGGCAAAAAACATCTGGATTTCGGTTTACGGAAATGGCATATGGAAGTATAATGGCAGGGCGTTTACGCAGGTTTTAAAGCCCGACCGTTACGATAACAGTTCGATTGTAGAGGATGCCGAAGGCGGGATATGGATAAACGGGCCAATTTATTCGACCTATTTAAAAGATGGAAAAACAGAAAGAATTACTGGTTTTGACGGGTATTCGTCCTGTGTATATCCTTTAAGTAAAGATAGCCTTCTGCTGGGTACATCAAATGGCATTACGCTCATCAAAAATAAAAAAGTAGATAGGAGCTTTAAAATCCCTTCACTTAGCAATGTATTTGTGTTAAGCATTGTTAAACATGGCGAAAACCTGGTTTTTGCTACATTGGGCGATGGAATTGTAACCTGGAACATAAAAACCAAGGCCATTAAACGTTATGTTGTGGCCAACGGCTTAAACTCTAACGATATTTACAGCTTAGCGGCCGATAACCAGAATAACCTTTGGGCAGGTACGGGCCGTGGCATTAATAAACTTACTTATGATGCAAAGCAAAAAAGTTATGTGGTTTTTAGAGATCACCCCCTAATTGTTGAGTGCAACCAGAACGCCATTATAAATTACAGAAACAGCATATTAGTGGGCACGATTACGGGCTTGATCCAGTGCAAAACCAATGTGCCGGGCGAAAACAAAAAGAATCCGTTTATCCACATCCAGCAGGTAAATGTTTTTCATAGAAATGACCGGACTAAAGATCTTGCCATAAATCTGAACGGAAGGGGCGACCGGTTTTATAAACTTAACTACAGTCAAAACCACATTTCCATTAGCTTTAAGGGCGTTTATCTTACCAATCCCGAAAGTGTACAATATCGGTATAAGCTAGTGGGTGCGGATAACGATTTTAGCAAGCCTGTGCCCAATACTGAAATCGAATATTCGGCCATTAGGCCCGGAAGTTATACTTTTCAGGTGTATGCCATTGCCAATGGCCAACAATCCAATATAGAACAGTTTAGTTTTACCATTGTTCCGCCGTATTACGATACTGTTTTATTTAAGGTTTTTGCATTTTTGGTCATCATTTTCCTAATCTGGCTGATTTTTTACCTGATTTTTAAAACCAGAGAACGCAAAAAGCACCGTTATGAAAAACTAAAACTGAAAGAACAGGAAAAAATCAGGAAGCAAACCGCAGAAGATTTTCACGATGATATTGGCAACAAGCTAACGCGGATTAATGTATTATCAGAGATTTTGGATAAAAAAGTAGATGGATCGGCAACTGAGCAGAAAGAGCTGATCCGACTGATCAGGGAAAATGCCGGACTGCTTTATACCGGAACAAAAGATATCCTTTGGGCTCTAGATCCGCACAGCGATAACCTGTTTGAAATTTTGGTGCACATTAAAAATTTCGGAATAGACCTTTTTCAGAATACCGGTATTGAATTTAAAATGGAAGGGGTATTGAGCAAATACCAGAAACTGCATTTATCAATGGAGTTTAACCGCAACTTAACCCTTATTTTTAAAGAAATGCTCAACAATGTTTTAAAACATGCCAAAGCGAAACAGGTACTGATTATGGTGATAGAAACCGAGCATAATACCATTAATATCTTAACCTCGGATGATGGTGAAGGCTTCGATCTCGAATCTGTAGAAAGGGGAAGGGGCTTAAACAACATCCAAACCAGGTGCAAGCGCATAAAATCTACCTTCGAAATCTCATCAATAAAAGGAAAAGGTACCACAACAACAATTTCTACGCGGATTCCTGTTACAAAATAGCACAAAAACCATCTAATAATAAAATTGACACTTATGAGCCAGCATTTACGAATTGTTTTGATAGAAGATGACGACATTTTAAGGATGGGCTATGAATCGTTGTTAACCGATGTTGCAGAATTTTCGGTCGTGAATTCGTACGCATCTTACGATCTGGCCAAGAAACAGTTAACGGCCGACCAGCCCGATGTAATTTTACTGGATATACAAATGCCCGGTACAAACGGTCTGCAGGCCCTGCCATTCATTAAGAAAGCCCTTCCGCATACCAATATTATTATTTTAACCGTTTTCGATTCGCCAGAACTTGTTTTTGAAGCTTTAACCATGGGCGCAGGCGGTTACCTGACCAAAAATTCGAGTGCGGCTAAAATTATCGATGCCGTTAAAGAAGTAAGTACCGGAGGCGGTGCAATGAGTACCAATGTGGCGAGGATTGTGATGCATTCTTTTCAGAAAAACCTCGATTCGCCATTAACCAAACGCGAAACCGAAATATTGGACCGGATTGCAAATGGGCAAACGAAATCGCAGATAGCGAACGATCTTTTTATCGATCAGGAAACCGTAAGGAGCCATGTTAAAAATATTTACATCAAACTCGATGTAAATTCTAAATCGGATGCCATAAAAACCGCAAAAGAAAAACGCTTTATTTAAGCAATAACACATTTTCGGTAAAAAATAATGCTAAAATCACCCTTTTTGGGTGATCCTTCCAGCTCAATTTCAGTTTAATTTTACATCATACAATTAAACAGGGTTATGAGCCAATCTGCAAAATTCTTTTACGTGCAAGTTAAGCAACTAAATGATGCAGATGCTTTCTACACCAATTGTTTAGGGATGCTTACTGAAAGCACCACCATCTCTGGCAAAGAAAAAGGGATACTGGTTAAAATAGATCAAGACACCAATCTTTTCCTAACCGAACACAAACATCAGAACCAAACCAATAAAATTTTATTAACCAGCGATGATTGCTTAGAAGATTATTGCCGGTTAAAATCGAGAGGAGTGGTTTTTAAAAAAACACCATCTTACCTGAACGAGGGTTTAAGCATCGAATTTTCTGATCCATACGGCAACGATTTTACCATTTTGGAACAACGTAACTATAATGAGGATTAAGGCCATGAGGTACGTAAAAGAACTGAGCAACAGAAATAAGATTGTAAGCGAAAGCACCTGCGAAGCACTGTACGAGCAACAGAACGATGCTTACACCATTAAATTTGTTTTTAACGGAAGCGAAAACTGCGAAATCAACAAAAGGAAGTTTCGCATATACCCAGATACCTTTGCCATTGTAAATGCCGGCACCAACTTTTGCAGTAAAATAGATTCTATAAACCCGGTAAACACATTTTCAGTATCATTTGGTGAAAATTTTATTAAAGATTTTCATCATAGTTTTTCCAGCAGCGACGAAAACCTGCTCGATGGAAAGGAAGCCGGCGAAATACCTGCGTTTATCGAATCGCTTTATCCCTTTACCGGCGATATGCGCTTTAACGTATTGCACTTAAAAAAACAACTGGATAAGGGCTTAAACAATGAAATGCTGATTAACGAGTACATGTACCATTGCCTTTTAAACTATTATAAAATTTACGATAAGGAAGTAGTACAGAAACTGGGCAGGCTGAGCTTTATCAAAACCAAAACCCGTGAAGAGGTTTTGAAAAGGTTAACACTGGCCAAAGAGTTCATCAGCAGCAATTACAACCAGAACATCAGCCTAGAGCATATTGCCGAGCAGGCCTGTTTATCGGTTAACCATTTGCTCAGAACCTTTAAAGAGGCCTACGAAATAAGTCCTTATCAGTTTTTAATGCAGCTAAGGTTAAACCGCGCTAAAATGCTGCTGCAAACCACGTCTTATTCGCTGAATGAAATTGTGGGTTTGGTGGGTTTTGAGTGCCCAAGTTCATTCATTAGGTTATTTAAAAACACATTCAACATTACCCCTTTAAAGTATAAAAAGAGTAGGTTGAATTAATGATAAATAGTGATTCTTGCATATTTTGTGTAGGCAGTTGAAACTATTTTTGAAGCTCTTGCAGGACAATTTGTAGAAGTTTTTTCCTGTTTAGGTTAATAATGATTAAAAAAGCAAGCGGCCAGGATTGGCGTTTGCTTTTTTGCGTTTAAGCCCCTCCACAATCGAAAATGGTGATTTTCGCACATTTTAGGATTTCCATAGCACCTAAATTGCTAATTGATTTGGTTTCGTGCGTATTTGCTGAAAACTAAAGAACTAATTAATTACTAACTATTTATTTCCAAACATGAAACAAAAATTACTATTGATTTTTATGGTTACGGTTTTGTCTTATTTTAATGCCCTGGCGCAGAATAAGACCATAACCGGAAAGGTGGTTGATGCGGACGATGGCTTGCCATTGCCAGGCGTATCAATTAAAATAAAAGGTACCACACAGGTAACCCAAACCACAGGGCAGGGAACCTTTTCCATTTCGGCACCTGCAAACGCAGAAGCTTTAATTTTAAGTTACGTAGGCTACACTGAGCAGGAAGTTAAAATTACCGGCGAAACAATTACCATCCGCCTGGTATCATCAGCTAAAAACCTCCAGGATGTAATGATTATTGGTTATGGAACGATAAAGAAGGAAAATTTTACGGGTTCAGCATCAGTAATTGATGGCGATGTTTTGAAAGACCGTCCTATTACTTCTTTCGAGAAAGCTTTACAGGGAGCTGCTGCGGGTGTACAGGTAACCAGTGTATCTGGCCAGCCGGGTGCAACTTCTACTGTCCGCATTCGTGGGGTAGGCTCTTTTACAGCCTCAAGTACGCCACTTTATGTGGTTGATGGTATCGCCATTACCAACGGAGATTTGAGTAATGTAGCACAAACATCGGATGTACTGTCTTCAATTAATCCGAATGATATTGCTTCCATCACTGTATTAAAAGATGCAACCGCTGCAGCTATTTACGGATCAAGGGCAGCAAATGGAGTTGTACTCATTACGACTAAGCAAGGTAAAGCAGGGCAAACCAAACTAAGCCTAAGCACAAGCACCGGCTATTCGTACCAGGCGGTTGATAAGCATGAGGTAATGGATGCCACCCAGTACTATAAAACATTTTGGGATGTTTATTATGCACAGCGTTTGGCAGCAGGCTTAACACCTGATGCAGCAGCTACTGCAGCAAACGGATTAACCAATGCCAAATTGGTGGTAAACCCCTACAATACAGCAAATCCTTATACTGCAAACGGAGTATTGGCTAATGGCGCGTCATTACTTTATGATACCGATTGGCGCGATGAAGTATTGCGCAGAGGGGTAACCAAAAATATAGATCTATCGGCCAGCGGTGGTAATGATAAAACAAAATTCTTTACCTCTGGAGGTTATTTTGAACAAAATGGTATCGTAATCCGTTCAGATTTTAAGCGGTATTCTGGTAAATTCAATATCAACTCTGAAGTAACCGATTTCTTAAAAATCGGTATCAACAATAGCTTGGCCCGTACCGAACAGAATACCCCGGCAGGAAGCACAGGTTCTGATAACCCTGTAAACTTTGCCGATCAAACGGCAAATATTTATCCGTTATATGTACGCGATGCGAGTGGAAACATTGTATACGATGCTACCGGAAATCCGGTTTACAACTACATTAATCCAGTTACGCCAGATTTTAATCCAGTTGGTTTATCCAAATTAAACGAATACAATACCATTACCAATAGGGTAATTACGAGTCCATTTGCAGAAGTTAAGTTTTTAAGGGATTTTACGGCAAAAAGTATGGTTGCGGTAGATTATATCAACAACCGTGAGCGCCAATTCTACAATATGGAGCATGGCGATGGATTTAGTGTTAAAGGCCGTGCCTACCGCTACTCAAAAGAAGATGTTACCGTAACTTTTCAAAATACAATAACCTATAACAGAACCTTTAATCAACATAACTTTGATGTTTTATTAGGTCAGGAAGCATATCGTTCAAAACGTGATTATACTTATGCGCAGGTTACAGGATTTCCTTTCCCGGGTACAAATGAACAGATTGCGGCATCAACGCCATCAAGAACAGAATCTTACTACACACAACAAAGGTTTGCTTCATATTTTTCCCGTTTACAATATAACTATGATGGGAAGTACTACCTTTCTGGAAGTTTAAGAAGAGATGGTTCTTCTGTTTTTGGTAAAGACAATAAGTATGGAACATTTTACTCTGTTGGCGGCGGATGGCGCATAGGAAAAGAGAATTTCTTGAAAGATGTAAACTGGATTGATGAGTTGAAGCTAAGAGCCAGTTATGGTACATCGGGCAATGATAGGATTGACCGTTATGCATCTCAGGGCTTATATGGCTTGGGTAAAAACTATGATGGGCAATCAGGCATCAATTATGTTCAGTTAGAGAATGTAAATTTAAGATGGGAACAAAACTCAACCGTAGATATTGGTTTGGAATTTGCCTTTCTTAAAGGTAAAATCAGTGGGGAGGCTTCTTATTATAAAAGAGGATCTAAAGGTTTATTGTTCGATCAACCACTTACCAGATTAACCGGGTTTGACAATTTGATCACCAACCTTGCATCAATGGATAATTACGGTGTTGAAATTTTATTGAACGGAAACCCGATAAAGACTAAAGATTTCGATTGGAATATCTCATTCAATATTACGTCAAATAAAAACAAGATCAATTCAATGACCCAAAATGAGGTGATTGATGGTACGAAAAGATGGAAAGTTGGACAAGATCGATACCAATGGTACTTGCGCGAATATGCTGGTGTAGATCCGGCAGATGGCAGGCCAATGTGGTATACCGATGAAATTGTTAACGGACAGGCTACAGGCAATAAAATTACCACTAAAAACTGGTCTACGGCAACAAGATATGACGGTTTGGGTTCTTCATTGCCAAAATTCACCGGAGGTTTTAACAACACGTTGAAATATAAAGAGTTTGACCTGAGCGTATTCACTTATTTTTCTACAGGAGCTAAAATTTACGATACGCTGTATGGCAACCTGATGCATAGTGGAGGTTCTGTTGGTAAACAATTATCAGTAGATAATTACAATAGCTGGCAAAAACCAGGAGATATTACTGATGTACCACGCTTCGTAATCAACAATACCGATTTAGGTAACAGTCAATCAACACGTTTCCTTTACGATGGATCTTTTATGCGGGTTAAAAACATCACACTGGGTTATTCTTTAAAGAGAAACTGGTTAGAATCTATCCATTTATCAAATGTAAGGGTATATCTGATGGCTGAAAATCCCTTTACACTGGCAAAACATAAAGGAATGGATCCTGAATCGGCACTTACCGGTTTAACAGATAACGATATTCCAAATGTTAAAACATTTACGCTAGGTCTTAATGTAGGATTTTAATTGATAAAGAAATGAGAAATATAAAAACATATAAAACCGCCATATATACCGGAGTGCTGTTGCTTTTAGTTGGTGCAACTTCATGTAAGAAAGAATTTTTGCAGGTAACGCCAACGCAGCAGGTCAACGCAAAGGATGCTTTTTCTTCTGCAGCCAAAATACAGGCTGCAATGACGGGTATTTACGACCTAACTACCTTTTCGGGCTATACCAACAACATGATATTGAGTGCAGACGTTAAAGGAAACGATGTAATGATTGTGAGCGGTGCCGCAAATTACAACCGTTTTGTAGCCCAGTATCAGTTTATCGAAACAGTAAACAATGGCGATGCCTATACTTGGTGGCAGTATGGCTACAAGGTAATTTCCAATGCAAACCAGTTTGTAGTAAATATTCCGGATGCACCAATAAGCGATGCCTTAAAAACAGAATACTTAGCCGAATCCCGTGCATTGAGGGCTTATACTTACTTTTGGTTGGTACGTTGGTTTGCACAGTCTTATAGTGTGAATCCTGAAGCACTCGGTGTACCTATTTTAAGGAAACCGTTGGGGCCGGATGAGACATCTCCTGGAAGGGATAAAGTAAAAGATGTATATGCTTTCATTATTGAGGACTTAAAATATGCCGAGGTGAACTTACCAACCACGGGCAGGACGAACATTTATAGAATGAATGTGGCTGCTATTCAAGGAATGTTGGCAAGGGTTTACCTGAATATGGGCAACTGGGCAGAAGCCAGCCGCTATGCCAAACTGGCCCGTGCCGGAAAACCGTTGAGTACAGCTGCCGCCTTATTAACCGGATTTAATACTCCAACCACAGAGTGGATTTACGGCATTAGTGTAAGAACAGATGATAATCAGGGCTTCTTGGCTGTATCATCATTTTATGACCCTTACGATTCAGGTTATTCTAGTTTTAGGGTTACCGACGACTTTTTTAATTCTTTTGCCGCCAATGATGAACGTAAAAAACAGTTTTTGGTTAAAAGCAGTTCAACTGCAGCACCGAGTACGGCTGCTTATAGAAGAAGGGGCGAGGGTTATTTGATCAATAAATTCGATTTTACATCAACTACTGCGAATAACCAGGTGTTGATGCGCTCATCAGAGATGTATTTGATCGAAGCAGAAGCTGAGGCAAGGCTTAATAACGAGCCGGCGGCTAAACAGGCGCTGCTAGCTATACAGCAAAGAGCTGGTGTGGCCACTGCGGTTTCTGCCAACACCGGTAATGCTTTAATTGAAGAAATTTTGTTAGAACGAAATAAAGAACTGTATGGCGAAGGACATAAGTTTTTTGATCTGTTGCGCACCAACAAAGGCGTGAACAGAACAGGGTCTACCGTGCATTGGAAAATCGTGAATTTCCCGTCTGGCGATAATAGGTTGGTTTCTCCAATCCCGCAATTGGAGCTCGATGCCAATCCGGTATTAAAACCACAACAAAACCCAGGGTATTAATTATTTTTCCCGCTGAATTAATTCAGAATTTACGGCCCTTTTCAACTGGTTTGGAAAGGGCTTTTTTTCTATTTATCACATTTTAGTTACTTGATAATTATGGTGTTATCGGCATATTATTATTCTTTAATCTGCTCGATCTTTAATAAAAAAACACAGATAGTTATGAGACTAAAAGCTTTGGTGATTTTATTACTAGGTATTACAATCACAAATAATGTTTTGGCTGTTGAAAAACCAACCGCAAGCCACACATCGGTTATCAATTACTTTATGGACAGTTACATGAATTCTGACTATAAGAAATTAAAGGCCGTTTTAAGTGAAGATGCCGTTTTTACATCGAACAGGGATGTAAGGGTGATCAAACATAAAGCTGTTGATGTTTTAAACCAAATGAAGAAAAATGAAGGCGTTATACAAAGAGATTGCAACATCAGTTCTACAATCGTTTCGCAAACAGATGCATTGGTGATTGCCCGTATAGATATTAATTACGAACTATTTGATGGTGCCCAACAAAATTTTGTAATCATCGAGAAAACCAAAGAAGGCGAGTGGAAAATTTCTCAAGTATATAAAGTGTTTATTACCAGCGATAGTGAAGTTAAAAAACTGGTTTAAATTTCAACCGCAGTAAACAACAAATGCCTGGTAAAAACCAGGCATTTGTTGTTTTATTTATTTGGATCTTTAAATTCAATGGGCAGTTCTACCAATGTTCTGTCCCAGCCGATAACCAGGTTTGCACCACCATTAATCGGTACAAAAGTTAACGAGAAATACTCTAACGGTTTAGGCAAAGCCTTAACAGGCACGTTTACCCTAACAACATCTTTTGCGGGGTTGTAGGTAAAAGCACCCCATTTATCTGTTTCGGCATTTACAATAATGGTCCAGGTTTCTTTGTTCGGGATGGCGAACAGGCTGTAGGTACCCGCTTTGATTTTCTTGCCTCCAATGCTCACTTTTTTAAAGAAATGTACCTCCGTACTTTCGTTGGCGCCAAAACGCCAAACCGTTCCAAACTGTTCCAATACACCAAAAATATCACGCCCTTTTTTCTGTGGACGGGAGTAAACAATTTTGATCACCGGTTTGGTTAAATCTCCAGCTTTTGCCTTTGGGGCATTCAGCGGGAAATAAACAATATCAGCCGGACTTGGATCAGCAACAGGAAACTTTATCTCTGTGCTGGCAGGCTGTTGGGCCTTTGCACCAAAGCATATAAGAGCGAAAACAACAATGAAGATGTTTTTCATCTGCTGTGGAATTAAATTTTTAACCCTAAATAAGGATATAAATGGTAAAGAAACTAGTATTTTCTTCCTTTTACAATGGCATTTAAAAATAAGCCTGCGGTTAACAAACCTAAAACACCACCTAACAAAGCGAAAATATAGTTGTGCGTAATGATTGCTCCAGTTAAAACTCCGAAGAATAAACCTAAAGCATAATATAACCAGTTAAAATTATTGCTGCTGTTTTCTTGTACACTCATGTTTTTTGTTATTTGGAGGCAAAGTTAATATTTATTTTAAATTTTAATTTGTCATTCAGCCCGAATGTTCCAATTAATTATCAATTCTGTCAATCTGTTATACAAATCGGTGCATTAAGCTCAATAACAGCGTGCGCATCGCTAAGTTTAGCCTTCTATAATTTGCCGGTCAACAAGGAAAAAACAAGTAAAAATATTTTCTTCAGCTGATATAATAATCTTTTCGACAACCATTTTTGGCCATTATTTAAATTAAAACAGGGTTTTATCAAGATAATGTAAAAGAAGCATCCAAACATTTGGAAATTAATCAATCGTTTGATTAATTTTGTGCTGTCAAAAAGAAATGAAAACAGAAAAAGTAGATAAAAGGCAGGCCATACTCGAAGCAGCAGAAAAGCTGTTTTGCGAAACGGGGTACGAAGGTACTTCTACCCGCCAGATTGCAAAAGAATCTGGAGCGAACATGGCAATGATAAATTATTACTTCGGTTCGAAAGAAGGAGTTTTTGTAGAGATTATGAACGAGCGGATTGCTGGTTTTGCCTCTCAGTTAAAAATCATCAACGAAGATAAGATATCGGCAATAGAGAAACTCCACAAGGTTATTGAGGGTTATGTAAACAGGATTCTCAACAACACTGCATTCCATAAAATGATGCACAGAGAGCTTTCGCTGACCCAAAGGCCCGAAATGTACGATAAGATTAAAGATGCCATGAGCCAGAACATGCAGCTTATCGACCGCATTATAACCGGTGGCATTGAGGACGGCAGTTTTAAACAGGTTGATGTACGCATGGTAATTGCCACCATTATGGGCACCATAACCAATATTGTTATTGCGCCGAACAAGATCATATCGTGCTCCAACTTCGATTTAAACAACCCGAAAGATAAAAAAATGATTAAGGAGCGGGCAATTGCTCACTTACAAGACCTAACAACAGTTTATTTAACAACAAAAAAATGATACCCAAATCAATTAGATTAATGCTTGCGGCATCATTAATTCCGGCGGCTTTGTTTGCGCAGAGTTCGAAAGAATTAAATATCAATCAAGCAATAGAACTTGGCATAGCCAACAGTAAAAATTTAAAACTCTCGCAGAATAAAATTGATCAGGCTGTGGCGCAGCTGGAAGTCGTAAAAGATAATGTACTGCCTACTGCAAGCGCTAGCTTTATGTACAACCATGCCGAAATCCCGACAAGCACTTTTGAGCTACCTGGGGGAGGATCAGCTTTACATTTACCCAAAAGAGCTGATGCTTTTGTAGGTACTGCTGCGGTACAGGAACTGGTTTACGGAGGCGGTAAATTAAAATATGCCAAAGAATCGACCAAGTTATTGGCCGAAGTAGCCCGTTTAGATGCCGATAAAAGCAAAGAAGACATTACCTACGCGGTAATTAACACCTATTACGCTTTGTATAAAGTACTGCAGAGCAGGAAAGTGGTCGATCAGAATTTAGAATCTATTGCTGCACAGATTAAACAGGCCCAGCGCTTTTTTGAGCAGGGCATTGTTACCAAAAATGATGTGCTGCGTTTCCAGTTGCAACAGGCAAATGTTACGCTTACCCAGCTGGATATTGAGAGTAACCGCAAGGTAATTAACTATAACCTCGATATCCTTTTAGGCTTACCAGAAGATACAGAAGTTAAAATTACCGATCCGAGTGCAGGTTTAAAAGCAGCTGGTTCTTTAAACGATTATATCGGTTTGGCAATGGCTAACCGCCAAGAATTAAAACAGCTTGATGTACAGAATAAAGTAGCCGGTTTCAACATCAAAACCATTAAGGCAAATACTTTACCTACAGTTGGTGTAGGGGCAAACCTATATTACATTAACCCAAGCGGTAACTTTATTCCACCAACAAACCAATACTTAATGCCGATTACATTGGGCGCAACGGTTTCTTGGAATTTCGGAAACCTTTGGACAAACAAAAATAAAGTGAACGAAGCTAAAATTCAGCAGAGTGCAATTACCATTCAGAAAGATATTTTATCCGATCAGCTAAAAACAGATATCAACAAAAACTTTCAGAGCTACCAGGTTGCGGTAAATAAAATCCAGGTTTTAGAAACCTCAATTGCACAGGCAACAGAAAACGATAAACTATTGGCTTCGAAATATAAAAACAATGTAGCATCTGTTACAGACCGTATCGACGCCGAAACATTATTATACCAAGCAAAAATAAATTTAGAGATAGCAAAAGCAGACGCTGGTCTGGCTTACTATACCTTATTAAAATCAACAGGAAAAATAACGCAATAAATACAGCAATGACAACTGAAAAGAAAAAAAAGAATTTAGTAGTACCCATCATTTTAGGTGTTTTACTAGTAATAGGTGCCGTTTTCGGTATCGTAGAGTGGAATTATTACAGCAAACACGTAGATACAGACGATGCTCAGATTGATGGCGATATCAGTCCTGTTGTTGCCCGTGTTGGCGGTTATGTTAAGGATATTAATTTTGAAGAGAACACACATGTAACCGAAGGACAGATTTTGGTTAAGCTTGATGACAACGATTATAAGGTTAAATTGGAGCAGGCACAGTCTGGAGAAAAAGGAGCAAGTGCTGGCGTTGGTGTAGCGCAATCGCAAATTGTTGCCACACAAGCCAATACAAGTACTGCAAAGGCAAATGTAGAAACCGCAAGGGCAAATGTTCAGGCTGCAATTGTTAAATTAAACTTGGCGCAGAAAGATTTTAACCGTTACGCCAACCTGGTTAAAGATGGTTCGATAACACAACAGGCTTTCGATCAGTCAAAAGCATCTAAAGAAGCAGCTGAAGCAGCTAAACAAGCAGCTCAGGCAGCATACCAAGGTGCACAAGATCAATACAATGCTGCGGTTAAGCAAGTGGGTACTACACAGTCCCAATTGGCAGTTAGCAACACGGTAATCAGTCAGCGCCAAAGCGATATTGATTTTGCAAAACTTCAATTGTCATATACCGATATCAAATCGCCTGCAACAGGTATTGTTTCTAAAAAGAATGTGCAAAAAGGACAGTTGGTACAAGCTGGCCAGTCATTATTCTCTGTAGTGAACGACGGAAGCATTTATGTTACAGCCAACTTCAAAGAAACACAGTTAGAAAAGATCAAAACCGGTTCTAAAGTAGAAATCGAAGTAGATGCTTACCCTGATGAAAAAATTGAAGGTGAAGTTTACAATTTCTCTCCAATTACAGGTGCAAAAGGATCTTTATTACCTCCCGATAATGCAACAGGTAACTTCGTAAAAGTTGTTCAACGTGTTCCGGTAAAAATTAAAATTCATCCATCAAAAGAGCTGTTAGCCAAATTGCGTCCAGGAATGAGCGTTAAAGCATCAGTTTCTACTAATTAATATTATAATGGCCGAAGTAGGTTTAAAAAAATGGATCATTACGTTTACGGTAATCACAGCTTCATTATTGGAGCTGATCGATACAACCATTGTAAACGTAGCGATTCCTCAAATACAGGGAAACCTGGGCGCAACCCTCGAGGATGTGGCCTGGTTATCTACTGGTTACGCCGTTGCGAATGTGATTATCCTGCCCATGTCGGGCTGGTTGGGCAGCCGTTTCGGCCGTAAAAATTATTTCTTAACCTCCATCATCGTTTTTACACTCGTTTCATTCTTGTGCGGAAACGCAACATCACTTAACGAGTTAATTTTATTCAGGGTTATACAGGGTTTAGCAGGTGGGGGGTTAATTTCTACCGCTCAAGCCATCTTGATCGAAACCTGGCCCCGTGAAGATGTAGGTATTGCAACAGCGCTATTTGGTTTAGGTGCGGTTGTGGGCCCAACTGTTGGACCAACCATTGGAGGTTATATTTTAGAGATAGCAGATTGGCCGTGGATTTTTTATGTAAATATTCCCGTCGGGATACTCGCCGCGTACTGTACCATAACCTTTATCCGCGAAACCCCCAAGGATGGGCAGGGCAAACCTGTTGATTGGTGGGGGATTGCATTATTGGCCATCGCGGTTGGAAGTTTACAAACGGTTTTAGAAAAAGGCGAAAGTGAAGATTGGTTTGCAACACCATACATTGTGGCATTGGCTGTGGCATCTGTTTTTGGTTTGCTGCTATTTATCTGGCGCGAAATCAGTACAGATCACCCCATTGTAAACCTGAAAATCATGAAAAAACGAAGCTTCTCTATCGGGATGTTTACTTCATTCGTTCTAGGGTTCGGTTTATATGGCTCTGTATTCGTTTTCCCGGTTTTTGCGCAAAATCTTCTGGGCTTTACGCCACTGCAAACCGGAAAGCTGTTTATTGCCGGCGGTATCTGTACCATTATGATGATGCCATTTATTGGTATTATGCTTAAAAAAGGGGTACCCGCTCAGTTTATGGCCACAGGCGGAATGTTTTTATTCTTCGTTTTCTGTTGGATGCTTAGCAAATCAACCTTGGCTTCAGGAACAGGCGATTTCTTTTGGCCATTGGTAATTAGAGGATTTGGAATGGCTTTGCTGTTTGTTCCGCTAACCACATTGGCCATGCAGGATTTATCCGGACCGGAAATTGGACAGGGCTCTGGACTAAACAACATGAGCAGGCAATTGGGCGGATCTTTCGGGATCGCAGCGTTAACCACTTTAATCCACGTCCGTCAAGGTTTTCACCGAAGCAACTTAATTGAAAACATCAACGATTACAACCCGGCATTTACCCAAAAATTAAACGGCTTGATGCATAATTTTATGGCAAAAGGAGCTTCATTTATTGATGCCAAATTAATGGCCATGAAAGCGATAGAGGGATCGGTAATTAAACAGACATTATTGCTTACCTATAATGATGCATACTGGGTGGCTGGATTGATCATGTTGTGCTCAATTCCGTTGCTTTATTTGCAAAAGTTTAAGAAAAATGCAAACATTCCTACAGATGTGCACTAAAATTGGCAAAGAAATAGCCTAAAAAATGGTAAAAAACAAAAACAGCCGGTGTATTTTATTACATCGGCTGTTTTAACCCAAAAAATTAACAATCAATGCAATGCCCTTAAACATTGCAAATGTTCTTACTTAGCTACCAAGTAGCCAAATAAGATTCTAAAATTAAAATTTATTCTACAATTTTCCAAATTGTAAGCCTTAGAATTTTAATACCTTATGCATTTTTTGTAGTATTACGGTATACAAAACTATTGCATAAGCTATGCCCAAACTTCGTTTAACAACGCAACGAGAATCTATTTTTAATAATGAGGTAATCTCAAAATTTGAACTCTTTAACAGTTTATTTCTCACCTTGCCTTTTTACAAAATTAAAGATACCGGAACACTGCTTCCGCTGTTCTTTAAAAGCTGTGAAGAAGGTATTGCAAACGGAGAAAAACCTGCACAGATTATTGAAGAGTTTTTTGCCAAGTATACCAGTTATACCGACCGAAAGGATATTGTTGACCTGTTGTTCCGTTTTATCCAGTACATAGAGCGCCAGGTAGTGCTTTTTGATGCCGTAGAAGATGCATCCTTTACCAAGCTGAATACTACAGATGAGCAGAGTACATTGGCCTTTATTTTAAAGAAAAATGCCGATAACAAGCCTGTATTGTCGAAAATTGAAAAGCTGATTGATGAACTTTCGCTCCGCTTGGTATTAACCGCTCACCCTACGCAGTTTTACCCGGGCAGTGTTTTGGCCATTATAACCGATTTAACCAAAGCCATTAGAGATAACGATATTACCTCAATGAATTCGCTGTTACAGCAATTGGGTAAAACGCCGTTTTTTAATAAAAAATCGCCAACACCAGTTGATGAAGCACTTAACCTGGCCTGGTTCCTAGAAAATACATTTTATTTTGCTGCGGCCAATATACAGGAAGAGATAGATCAGAACCTGGATGAATATAACCTCGAAACCAAGAAAATTTTAGAACTGGGTTTCTGGCCGGGAGGAGATAGGGATGGAAACCCGAATATCCACGCCGATACTACTTTGGAGGTGTCAAAAATGTTGCGCCAGATCCTTTTCCGCTGTTATTACCGCGATTTCAGGGTAATTAAACGTCGCATTACCTTTAGGGGGGTTGAAGAGAACATTGCCAAATTGCATGATGTGCTGTACCTCAATGCTTTTGACCAAACCTGCGAGCCTGAAGATATTTCGGAAGAGCTGAAAGAAAACCTGAACAAGATCAAAGACACGCTTTTAGAAGAGCATGATGGACTGTTTGTTGATCTGGTTAATGATCTGATCCGCAAAGTCGATTTGTATGGTAATTATTTTGCTTCGTTGGATATCCGCCAGGATAGCCGCGTGCTAAGAAACGTACATGCTTACTGCCGTAGCAATAAGCCGATTTCTTCATTATACCCAGCCGATTACGACAAGCTTAGCGAAGCTGAAAAGCTGGATCTGATTTCTTTTAAAGAAGCAACCATCGTTTATGCAAATGAGGCTGATGCCCTAACCAAAGATACCATCGAGGTTATCAAAGAAATTAAAGGCATACAGAGAAGGAATGGCGAAAAAGCCTGTCACCGTTTTATTATCAGCAATTGCCAGCAGGCTAGCGATATTCTGCAATTGATAGAGCTTTTCCTTTGGAACGGTTGGAGCAAAGATGCCTTAACAATTGATTTTGTGCCGCTTTTCGAAACGGTAAACGATTTAAAAGGTGCTGCTGAGATAATGGATACACTGTACAGTAATCCTTTTTACAAAGCACATTTAGCCAACCGTGGCAACAAACAGCACATTATGCTGGGCTATTCTGATAGTACTAAAGACGGGGGTTACCTGATGGCCAACTGGTCTATTTTTAATGGTAAAACATCATTATCGGCCGTGGCTTTAAAACACAATATCCAATTGGCATTTTTTGATGGCCGGGGGGGGCCGCCTGCACGCGGTGGAGGTAAAACACACCGTTTTTATGCTTCTATGGGTAAAGAAATTGCCAATAAAAATATGCAGCTAACCGTTCAGGGGCAAACCATCAGCTCTCAATATGGTTCGGTAGAAAGCGCTGAGTTTAACATTGAGCAGCTAATTAACGCCGGACTTACTTCTGGCCTGAAAGAAAAGCACAACATTTTGCTTGATGCCGATAATAAAGCTTTGCTTGATGAAATGGCTGAAGAAAGCTATAAGGCTTTTGTCGATTTACGCGAGCATCCGTTATTTGTGAGCTACTTGGAAAAATTATCTCCTTTAAAATTATTATCGCAGGCTAATATCAGTAGCCGTCCGGTAAAAAGAAATGGTGGTGGCGAAATGAAGCTCGAAGATTTAAGGGCGATCAGCTTTGTTACTGCATGGAGCATGTTAAAGCAAAACGTTCCGGGCTTTTATGGAATGGGAACTGCGTTAAAAAGCCAGGAAAAAGCGGGTAACTGGGATAAAGTGGTTAAGGTTTACGACGAGTCTGATTACCTGAAAACCATAGTAGATAACTGTATGATGAGTATGAGCAAATCTGACTTTGTAATTACCGCCCATTTAGCTAACGACAAAGAGTTTGGCGCCTTTTGGACTCAACTACACAATGAGTTTAAATTAACCAAAGAGATGCTCTTAAAACTCTCAGGGCAGCCCACTTTGATGGCCAATTATCCCGTAGATAAAAAATCAATCGCTACGCGCGAGAAAATCATCTTGCCTTTGGTATTGATCCAGCATTTCGCTTTGGAAAAACTGCAGCACGATCAGAACGAAAAAGATCAGCATGCTTTAGAAAAACTTGCGGTAAGAACCGTATTCGGTATCGTAAATGCAGGGAGGAATTTAGCTTAACTTTCTGCCAAACCTCGCAGGTTTCAAAAACGTGCGAGGCTTAAAAATATACTCCAGGGTCTGTGTCCGCACAGACCTTTTTTCTTTCTCCTTAGTAATGATTATAATCCCGACTAACAGTCTCGTGAGGAGCGTAGCGCAGCCGAGAAACGCCGGGTTTTTTTTATGGATTCTTCACTACGTTCAGAATGAAAAGTAGTTTACAAACTAAAAATCCTCCGCAGATTTACATCTACGGAGGATTTTGTATTTCGAAAAAGCGGGATTAAAGCTTTAAGCAATTATCGATCAATAGAACCCATAACCTTTTGGCCGAAAGCATTTAATGCATCCTTTTCTGCGGCACCTTCGCTTACCATTTGGTGTACTTCAAGCGCGCCGCAAATATTGGTAATCATTTCGCCAGCCACATCCACTTCGTGTTCGCTAACGCCTCTAAATTCGCAAAAAGCCTCTAAAACCTCTAAAGTTGTTTCCAGTTGTGCCGGAGTGGTGTTTTGAAATAATTGTCTTATTACCGGAATCTTCATTACTTTATCTTATTAAATAATTCTAATAAACCTTCTGCTTTGTTGGTTTGCACCTGATCTACCAAGCGGCCACCTTCAAAAGCTGCGAAAGTTGGTAAATTATCAACGTTTGCAAATTTGCGTGAGTTTGGAAGTTTTTCGGCATCAACAATCAAGAAAGCTACATCTTCATTTTCAGCAGCCAGTTTTTTAAACTTAGGTTTCATGATCCGGCAGTTTCCGCACCAAGATGCAGCATACTGAACCATAACCTTTGAGTTATCGGCCAAATATTGTTGAAGATTATCTTCTGTTAATTCTAAAAACATAACGTTTTATTTTATTAGTTAGCGGCTAAATATTCAGCAACACCAGTTCTGTTTGCATTCATTGCTTCTTTTCCTTCTTCCCAGTTTGCAGGACAAACTTCGCCATGTTTTTGAACGTGTGCATAAGCATCGATCAAACGTAAATATTCTTTAACGTTTCTACCCAGTGGCATGTCGTTAACGCTTTCGTGGAAAACTTTACCAGTTTCGTCGATTAAATAAGTAGCTCTGAAAGAAACATTTGAACCTGAGAATGATTCGTTTCCTTCTTCGTCGTAATTAACTTCTTGGTCTAAAATATCTAATATGCCAGATAATTGTCTGTGTGTATCAGCTAAGATTGGATAGGTAACACCTTCAATACCACCGTTATCTTTAGGTGTGTTTAACCATGCGAAGTGAACTTCATTTGTATCGCAAGATGCACCGATTACAATTGTATTTCTTTTTTCAAACTCAGGTAAAGCAGCTTGGAAAGCGTGTAATTCTGTAGGACAAACAAAAGTAAAATCTTTTGGATACCAGAATAATAACACTTTACTATTTTTGTTTACAGCTTCTTCAAATACGTTGATTTTCAAGTCATCGCCCATGTCTGACATTGCATCAATACTAACACTCGGGAATTTTTTACCTACTATTGCCATAATTTTTTTGTCTTTAATTTTGTGCCACAAAGGTAAGGCTAAATCAATTGCCAACCAACCCCGTTTAACTAATTGTTAATTGTATTTATTGATGGCCATATAGAGGAAAACTATATTATTTTTATGAAATATAGCGGGATTCTATTTGCGCTTTGTCGTCATTTCGAGCGGAGAGCAACGCAGCCGAGAACCACGTAAGTGCTCTGCGAAGCAAAATCTACCTCGAGACAGATCTCTCCGCTCCACTGCACCCGATAGCTATCGGGTCCGGTCTAGATGAAGGATTTTTATTAAAAACTACTTCTTCAATGTATTTTCGTACAGTTTAAATATCCGTTTGTACTCATCTGTCCAACTGCTTGGTTCAACAAAGCCATGATCCTCTACAGGGTAAACGGCAAGTTCCCAGTTGTTTTTGCCCAGCTCGATAAAACGTTGGGTAATCCGCACGATATCCTGAAAATGAACATTCACATCAACCATGCCATGGGCCATTAAAAGGTTGCCCTTTAACTTATCTGCAAAGTAAATCGGCGAACTTCTTTTATAGGCAATTGGGTCGTTAAAAGGTTCGTTTAAAATGTTCGAAGTATAACCATGGTTGTAATGTGCCCAGTCGGTAACCGAGCGTAAGGCGGCACCGCTTGCAAAAACATCCGATTCGTTGAACATGGCCATTAATGTAATAAAACCGCCATAAGAACCACCGTACAAACCAACATGCTGCGGGTTAACACCATATTTTTCTACCAGAAATTTAACACCATCTACCTGATCGGTTAAATCTTTTCCGCCCATATGGCGGTAAATGCCCGTGCGGTGATCGCGGCCATAACCAGAACTGCCAGTGTAGTCGATATCAATAACGGTATAACCATTATCGGCCAATAAATTGTTGAACATAAACTCGCGGAAATAAGTACTCCAGCCGAAATGCACATTTTGCAGATAACCAGCACCATGCACAAAAACAACAGCAGGATGGTTAGGATGTGGATTGTCTGATTTATACACTCTTGCATATACATCGGCACCATAACGGTTTTTAAAGCTTACCATATCCGGTTGACGCCATTTATAAGAATTAAACTCTGCTGAAGTAGATTGGGTAACCTGAACAGCTTTTGTTCCAACTTTATTTGGCTGAAGGTATAATTCGGACGGTTTATCCATATAAGAATAACTGATGGCAATGTACTTCTCGTCAGGAGAGAGGGTAATGTCGTTCAGGCCCTTCATGGTCGTAATCTGCTGCGGCTCCCCGCCATTTACGCCAATTTTGAAAAAGTTGGTTATCCCAGGATGTTCTTTGTTTGCCTTAAAATAAAAGGTGCTTCTATCTTTAGAAAGCTGTACCGATTGTACCTCCCATTTTCCAGATGTTAGTTGTTTTTTATCGCCTGTAACCACGTTGGCAACGTAGAGATGCGAATATCCTGTGGCCTCGCTCTGGTAATAGAAACGGTTATTGTCTATCCATCCGGTGCTGCCCTGGTAAAAGCCGCTAATGCCGGGGCCACCAATCCAGGCTTCATCCCGCTGGCGGTCTATCAAAGAAAATTTACCTGTTGTTGCATCCAGTTTCAAAATCCAACGGTCTTTGTTATCGATAGAGGCTGCAACAACAATTGCCGTGCTGCCGTTATCATTCCACAGAGGACCGAAAAAGTTAACGGGTCTATCGGCATTTTTCTTTTTAAGGGTATCCAGTTCCTTTGGATAATCTTTCAGGTAATCGGGAAGATCTTTGATGCCTGCAATGGTCGAGGTTTGAATGGCATAAACGGTATCGCGCTGGGTATCATAAATAAAACCCTGTGATGTATTTTCGTTTTCACCGACTTTCGTTCTGCCTGGAATATCTTCTGTGTATCCAGATGAGGTAATGTAATTTGGAACAATGGTGCCGTGGTTGTTCTGAGCAGGTACAGTTAATTTATAGGAGATAAAATGCCCGTCTGGACTAATGGTTACGCCATTTAAAAACTTATCTTCTGTGTAAAGCTCTTTTAGGGGTTTGGAATCTGCATTTGCCGAATTAAAACGGCCCCTTCCACCGCGCGAGTTGTTTCTGGCTTCGGAATTTCTTTTTTTAATGATATCGAAAAGTTCTGTTTGCTGGGCTTTTAACCATTTATCCTGTTCGGTAGCCGGTTTATTTTCTGGTCTGCCTGCTTTTTTGCCTTTAACAAAGTTGGTTAACTGCCTGGTTTCTGCCGATTTTAAATTGAGTTCGAAAAGGTTATCGCCCAATTGATATACAATGTTTCCATTGGTTAAAAAAAGCGGACTGTTTTCTCTTTCCTGTGTTCTGGTTAGGCGTGTTTCTTTATTGGTTTCAAAATTCTGTAAATAAATATCGCCGCTTTTTTCAATTAAACCCAAAGAGCGGTCGGTATTATAGGTATAGTTTAAACTCAATAATTTTTCATCTTCCTTTTCAGCTGCTTTAACAGGTTTGGTAGATGTGGCCAAAACTTTGAACAGCTCTTCTTTCGCTTTATTTTCTGGATTCCAGTTAAAGTATAGTGTTTTGCTGTCGGCGGTCCAACGGAAATTGCTTGGCGAAACACCCATCCATTTGGGGTCGCGCATTATTTTTTCAACAGTAAGTGGCGCAATTTGCTGTGCAAAAGTATATTCTCCTGTGCAGAGCAAAAGGAAAAGTAAATATTTCTTCATGAATTTTAGGTTTGGGTGCAATTTAGGCAATGCACGTCCTATTTCAAGAAGGAAATGGAAATGTTACAACTTCATCGTAGGGGGTAACCACAGATAAATAGGATGAACACAGATAACCGTTCAAAATTTATTTTATCCTTGGTTTATAAACTATCTGATTACCCTTCCGGTTTTGTCTACGTTAACATCATCAAAAGGTTTTAAATACTCGTTAATGATCACGGCAAATTCGCGCCTGGTCAGCACTTTTTTAAGGTCGTATTTAGCGGTAAACCTGTAATTTTTGTTCCATTTTTTCTGCAGTTCGGCCTTGGTGGCCTCAACAGATTTATTGCCCACATAGCTAACCATGGCTATTGTGTTTTCTAGGTTGATGGGGATGTTCTGATGATCGTCAAACCAGAGCTGTGCTTTGTAATAATAATCTTTGATGGGCTGTTTAATCTCGTTATAGCTAACTTCCTGCTCTGGATTAAAATAGGCTTTATCTTGTTTTATTTCGGCTTTAATAATACCTGTTATGCCAATTTTCTGGATCGCCAGCCAGTTAGAGTCTATTGCTTTTACATCTTCAAATGGCATGAGCGCATGTTTGTAGCTCAATAATTCGCCCTGGATCCTTTTTAGGTTCGATAAACTGGTTTTGGTATCAAAAAAAGCCGCGTAAGCTGCGGTTGCTCCGGCTGCGGCACCAGCCTCAAATTGATTTGCAGCAATGCATAAAAGGTTTTCCTGGTTGGGAATAAGTAAGTTATATAAGGATATGAAATATGCACCGCCCGAAGAAAGGCTGGCTACAGTGGTTCTGTAAAGGTTTTCAGTATAGTTAAGCTGTGTTGGGGCTGTTGCGTTTAAGGTGCTGATCTTTAATGCGGCTATTAATTTATCAGGAGCATCGGCCATAACCAGCAATTTTGCCCTAATGCTTTTGTCTTTTGTAAGTTTCACTTCCCAGCCACTGCCAGCGCGTTTAATTTCGGTATATGGGCTATTGTTGATTACATTTAGAAGCAAAGTACTATCAACAACTGCGATTTTTGGTAAGGCCTTTTTATCTGCTTTTGGCTTGGGCGTGGCTAAACTATTCGCGTTTTCTATTTCGCGTTTCAGAAAAGCCTGGTATAAATCTTTAACCTGTTTGGGTTTAGTTTCCGAAATGTTTTTAAGGTTCAATTGTACTTTTTGGGTAAGAAGGATGGTTTTAACCCCAGATCGGAAAGATTGAAATGCGGCTGCATAAGCGGCATCGCCACTACCAATTACCAATACATCTGTTTTTAGGGTTTGGGCATGGATAACCAGGGGAATTATGAATGCGAAAACAAAAAACAATCTCTTCATCTTTAAAAATTAAAATTTGCTGCAATATGCTTTAAATGAATGAATTTTTAATGAAATGAAGGCATTTTAACTAAATTTAACCTACAACCTCATTTAAATTGTTAACATTTGGAAACGATGGAACAACAGATCAGATCAATTTTCGGTTTACAGCAGATACACAAATTCGAATTGCGTAAAACAGATGCAAAAACCCGTATCAAAAAACTGAGGCTCCTTAAACAGGCTTTGGAAAAAGCGGAAGAAAGTATATTTGCTGCATTGGAAAAAGACTTGCGCAAAAACCGTTTCGAGACTGCTGTAACCGAATTGTTTTTTACCTATGCCGAGATAGATCATGCCATAAAAAAACTGCAGGGTTGGATGAAGCCCAAATCTGCCGGCAGAACCATGAGCAACCTTTTTGCCAGGAACAAAATTTATTATGAGCCTAAGGGTACATGCCTCATTATTGCACCTTGGAATTATCCTTTGCAATTGGTGATGAGTCCTTTGGTTTCGGCAATTGCTGCTGGAAACTGCGTCATCATTAAGCCGTCTGAATTGAGCAGTGCAACCGCTAAGGTAATCAGTAAATTAATTGCTGATACTTTTGAGCCCAATGAGATCGCCTGTTTTGAGGGCGACGCTTCAGTTTCTACGGCACTGTTAAAGCTTCCTTTCGATCATATCTTTTTTACGGGCAGCACCGCCATTGGTAAAATAGTGATGGCAGCGGCGGCAAAAAACCTTACATCCGTTACTTTAGAGCTCGGCGGCAAATCGCCAGCAGTTGTTGATGAAACCTGTGATTTGCAACAAGCTGCTCAAAAAATTGCCTGGGGTAAATTGGTTAATGCCGGACAAACCTGCATTGCGCCAGATTATGTTTTAATAAAAACTGAGTTGAAACAGGCATTTGTAAGCCACTATAAGGCGGCTGTTGAAAGTCTATTTTTTACAGAGGGTAGCCTAAATAAACAGGTTTATGGGAAAATAATCAATGAAAAACAGTTTGAACGCCTGAATGGCTTAATAAAAGGTGCCGTAAATGAGGGTGCAAAGTTGGAGTGGGGCGGAGAAACTGATTTTAAGGATTTAACAATCAATCCTGCCATTTTAACATCGGTGGAGCCGGATAGTGAAATGATGAGCGCAGAAATTTTTGGGCCAATTTTACCCGTTGTTATTTATGCGGACTTACCTGAGGCAATTGATTTTATCAATAATAAAGCTAAACCACTGGCGCTCTATATTTTTTCGGCAAGCAGGGAGAATCAAAATCAAATCATTAACGAAACCAGTGCAGGTGGAACCTGTGTAAACGATGTGCTGGTTCATATCAGTAACCCGAATTTACCTTTTGGTGGGGTAAATGGCAGCGGCATGGGAAGCTGTCATGGTATTTTTGGATTCAAAACCTTTTCGCATGAAAGAGCTGTCGTTTTTCAGTCTAAGTTGGGTTTAACCAAACTGATTTATCCACCTTACGGCAAGAAAATGGGTTTGTTAAAATGGTTGAAAAAATTGATGTAATAGCACTATTTTCAACCACAGAGAAAAGGAGCTTTCACCGAGCTCACGAAGGCTTTGTATTCTCTGTGTATTCCTCAGTGTGCTCTGTGGTTAATATGCCGTTGCTTTGGAGAAAACCGGATAATTCTCCTTATTTTGGTTTTATGGATTTAGAACAACTTAAATACCCTATTGGACAATTTTATATGCCCGAAGTTTTTGACCAAAAGCAAGCTGATATATGGGTTGCAGAAATTGAGGCTTTGCCCAATCAGCTTAAAACGGCTACCGAAAACCTGAGCGATGAAGAATTAAACCAAACTTACCGACCTGGAGGATGGACTTTGAGGCAAGTTGTGCACCATGTTCCAGATAGTCACATCAATGCCTACATCCGTTTTAAGCAGGCCATTACCGAAGATATTCCGGTAATCAGACCATATTACGAGGAGCGCTGGGCGGAAACCGGAGAAGCAAAGTTCGGTGATATCAAATTATCACTCGATCTGTTAGCGGCCTTGCATCAGCGCTGGGTTGCATTTCTAAAAACATTAAAAATAGAAGATTATCAACGCAGATATATACATCCTGCCCAAGGAAAGGAACTTAGCCTAGCCAACATGTTGGGTATGTACGCCTGGCACGGAAAACATCATTTAGCGCACATTACAAATACGGTAACCAAATGAAAAGAATATGCTTCAACTTAATCTTCTTGATTGTAGGCTTTAGCAATGTTGCAAAAGCGCAAAAGGAACCATCCAAAACCTTTGCATTTCTGCTGGGTTCGTGGGAAATGCAAACGGCCAAAGGTAAAATTATAGAGCAGTGGGTTCAAAACCCCGATAAAACCCTCAGCGGCAAAAGCTACCGGATAAATGCCAAAGGCGATAGTTTACTTACCGAAACATTACAGATCAGAAAAACAGGGGATGATATTTTTTATTGCTCAACCGTAACTGGGCAAAATGGAGGAAAAGAAGTTTGTTTTAAACTGCTGCCTTCAAAAGACCGGATTTACGTTTTCGAAAATCAGGCGCACGATTTCCCACAGAAAATAGTTTACCAAAACCAAGGCAAAAGTGAAATGCTCGCCTGGATAGAAGGCGAGCTTAATGGTAAAAGCCGAAAATCGGAGTTTAGGTATAAAAGGCAATAACTATATCAAGATAAAGAGATTTTGTTGTTTAAATCCTGATACGTATATTTGGGTATATCACACGTGTTATGACAACAAAACTAACATTGACTGTAGAAAAATCAACCATAGAGAGAGCAAAGGCATTTGCAAAGCATACAGGGAGGAGTTTATCTGAGTTGGTCGAGACGTATTTAGACACCATTACGCTTGATGAGCAGCCCATTAAATCATCAAAATTAAAAAGCATAGTTGGAGCAGTTAAATTGCCTGATAATTTTGATGAAGAAACAGAACTTCGTAATTATTTTGAAAATAAGCATTTATGAAAAGGGTATTTGTCGATACCAATATCATTGTTGATTTAATTGCTGATAGAAAACCATTCAGCAAATTTGCCATAGAAATTTTCGAAAAATCAGAACGAAACGAAATTCAACTTTTTACCTCATCACACTCAATCGCAACAACACATTATTTGCTGAAGAAATATCTTGAAGAGAAGCAATTAAGAGATGTGATTTATAATGTTTTGAGCTATCTTCAGATCATTGCAATAGATCAGGATATGATTAAAAAAGGACTAAAATCAAAACATAAAGATTTTGAAGATGCCTTGCAAATGCTTTGCGCTTATAATATTGAAAAACTGGACTATATTGTAACCAGAAATATTAAAGATTTCAAGGATTCGGAGATTCCAGTTTTTCCACCTGATGAGCTGTTAACAAAAGTATAATTACATCAATACTAACATGGTTGCGCTCATGGCAATCATAATTGCATCTTCTACAATGGTTACAGTGCTCATGGGTAAGTTAAAAACTGCGCCCAAACAGGCACATTGAATTTTTTTCTTATTCAGAACGCTTTCTAAAACACCTAGTATACTAACGGTCATTACAACCAGCGTAATCCAGTTAATAATGTTGGGAGATAAGTTTAGAGCAAAAGACAAACCTAGGCCCAGCTCGATAAAAGCATAGATATAACCCCATGCACTAAATTTTTTGGCTACAATATCGTACATAGCATAACTTTCGGCAAAGGCTTTTAGGTTGAGCATTTTGAAGAAAGAGAAGGTGAGGAAAAAACCGGCCATAAAAATGCGCATAAACACCATAAAATTTAGGCCAGTGCCTTGCCACGAAACTACAATTGATAGGGCGGTAACGTAACCAAAAATTAACAAGATAGGTTTATAAGTTTCGGCCCAGGATTTTGCTTCTTCAAGTGTTTCGCTATGCTGGGCAGCAGAAATTTGGTATTTGCTGTCGGTGCCGCCCAAAGCTTGCTGCAAAGTTGCTAAGCTGATGTGTTTGTCCATGCTAATGGTGGCAGAATTGGTATCTTTCGAAACCTCAACAGAGGTTACATCGGGCAAGATGAGCAGGTTATTTTTTACTTTATTTTCGCAACCGCCACAGGTCATGCCGGTAAGTTGATAGTTATGAGTCATGATTAAAATGTTTATACAAATTTACCGCTTGATAAACCCACAAACGTTATAGAATAATCATAAAGTTTTACAGAATTTTAGGTAGCCGAAGCGTTAGGCAGATGTTATTTCTTAATGTCCTTAATTGCTTAATGGTTCTTTGTTGGCTTATTTTTTGACCATTAAGGGGTTAAGAAAGTTAAGGTATTTGAGGGCTAATTTTTTTTCTATCTGTTAGGCGCATTGTGTCTTAATGACCCTAATTTCTTAATGGTTATTTGTTGGCTTATTTTTTGACCATTAAGGGGTTAAGAGAGTTAAGATTGTTAAATTTTTTTTATCTGTTAGGCATTGTTTCTTAATGACCTTAATTTCTTAATGTTTTTTTGGAGCTATTTTTTGACCATTAAGGGATTAAAAGAGTTAAGAATGTTAATTTTTTTTTTCTATCTGTTAGGGTCATTGTTTCTTAATGACCTTAATTTCTTAATGTTTTTTTTGAGCCTGTTTTTTGACCATTAAAGGATTAAGAAAGTTAAGATTTGCTCTGATCTAACCCACCAATACAGACGTCATCGTTAATGAACCACCAACTGCCTTATCGTTAAAGAACGAAATTTCCTCCTTATCGTTTTTCATGCCTAAAGTATAAATCAATGGTAAATAATGCTCGGGTGTAGGAATGGCCAACATGGCATCAGTACCTAAATTTCTATAATTAATCAAAGGTTTATGGTCGCCGTTGGCAATTAAACTTTTGAATTTATCATTCATTTCATTGGCCCAATCGTAGCCGCCGCCATTAATCATTTCCCAGCTTAACATCCGCAGGTTGTGCACCATATTGCCACTCCCAATAACCAGTATACCTTTTTTGCGGAGCGCGTAAATTTCTCTGGCAATTTCATAATGCCGTTCTGGTGATTGGGTATAATCGATACTGAGCTGTAAAACCGGAATATCAGCGTTTGGATACATGTGCCTTACAACTGTCCAGGTGCCATGGTCCAAACCCCAATCATGATCTAAACCAACATTTGTGGAATGGATTAAGCCCAGTATTTCTGCCGCAAGTTTGGCATCACCAGGTGCTGGGTACTGAACATCAAAAAGCGCCTGTGGGAAGCCTCCAAAATCATGTATCGTGGAAGGGAAATCCATTGCCGTTATAAATGTGCCATGCGTATACCAGTGTGCCGAAACAACCAGTACAGCTTTGGGAGCAGGAATGTGCCTCGCCAGATCCGCCCAACTCTGGCTAAACTCATTGTGCTCAATACCGTTCATAGGTGAACCATGGCCAATAAATAACGCAGGCATTAAATCCGTTTGTGGCAAACGTTGAGTAAAGTTTTTAAATTGAGATAATCCTGACATGGTATTTTTGCTTGTCATGCTGAGCCTGTCGAAGCATCGCTGGGTATTTTGATAGGCTCAGCGTGATAGGTTTATTTTAACTTGCTTATCTGTTATTTTGCTTGAACAAATTCTAAGTTTAATTTAATAGCAACATCTTTTGCCACACCAGCTCCGGTTGGATCATATTTAATGTTATAATCTAAACGGTTAATGCTTGTAGTTGCGCCGAAACCAGCTTTGGTATTGCCTTGCTGATCTTTAGCTGTACCACCATAAACAACAGCAAACTTTACGTCTTTGGTTACATCACGGATGGTTAATTTACCATTTAACTCGTAATTGTTGCCACTTAATTTTTTGAAAGAAGTGCTTTCGAATTTCATGGTTGGAAATTTCTCTGCGTTAAAGAAATCGTCGGTTTTTAAATGACCATCTCTCATATCAACACCTGTAGTAATGCTGTTTACATCAACTGTAAAGGCAATTTTAGCATCAGTTAAGTCGGGTTTGGCCGCGGTAACCGTTCCTTCGAATTTTTTGAATGAGCCATCCACAAAAGAGATGCCCATGTGTTTAACCGAAAAATTAACAAACGAGTGCATTGGATCAATTTTCCAGCTGGTTTGTGCAAATGATGCCACACTAATTGAGGTAGCGATCAGAAATAAAAATAATTTTTTCATGTCTTGTCCTTTTTAAACAAAAGTACGCTGACATTCAGGTGTATGGTGTTGATGTATGATAAGAAATGTTTAGGAGATTAAACGGCTATATTGTGAACTGAAAACCGCCAACTGATTTACTTCTTCCATTTTACACGGCCTTAAACCTCATCCAACGTTTTCCTGCTATCAGCCGAAGTGCTTTTATACGCTGATGGCGTTAAGCCGGTAACTTTTTTAAATTGGGCCGAAAGATGGGCTACGCTGCTGTAGTTAAGTTGATAGGCAATTTCGCTCAGGGTGAGTTCGCCATAGGTTAACATCTCTTTGGCTTTTTCTATTTTCTGGGCAATAAAATATTTCTCGATAGTTTGATTTTCCACCTCCGAAAAAAACGAACTGAGCTGTGGATATTCGAGGTTAAGCTGTTCGCTCAGGTAAGCAGAAAGATTAATTTTTAAGGGCTCCTTTGCATAGTGAACCAAGTTGATAATCGAAGTTTTGATCTGCTCTGCAACCTGCGTTTTCTTATCCTCGAGTAATTCAAAGCCAAAATGGCCCAGGTTATCCGATATCTTTTCCTTATCCTCCGGAGAAATTTTTTCGGCAAGCGTAACTTCGCCCAGTTCAACCAATAATGGTTTAAGGCCAAGCTTTTCCAGCTCAGCCTTAACCACCATTTTGCAACGGTTGCATACCATGTTTTTGATATGCAGTTTCATTAGTTCGATTTTATGGTTTCAGAAACATCCCCACAATCAAACATCATGCTGCCGTAATATGGATTTTCGATATTTTCTTTTTCATTTAACCAGCTGGCTTTGGCCATTGGGCAATGTTGCACATAAACCGTTTGGCTGTTAAATTTTAAGCCTTTTAAAGTTTTGATCATGGCATAAGAAATACCTTCAAAAGCTTTTCTCTGTGTTTTAATATCGTTTGAACCGGCAAGTTGCGCGGCCTTGCTTTTGATTATTGAAGCCTGCTCCATAAAAATTTTGTGCTGATCGGCAGGTAAATCTTTGTGGTTAACGGCATTGATCTTTGCTGATAAAACTTTCGCCTTTTCGATAGCTAAATCTTTCTTGTCTGTAGCCAGCGCATTTTTTACATCGTAATAAGCGGTTAAAGCTTGGTTTAAGGTTGCATCTGTTTTACTTTGTGCATAAGTGAAAGCTGTTGTTGCGATTGTGATGATGGCAACTATTCCTAATATTTTTTTCATGTGTTTATATTTTTTATTTTAAAACGTTAAAGAAATTAAATTCTGCACGGAGCAGGTACATGTTTTTGGTGTAACGGTTGTCCATGTTTCCGGTAGCCTGAAAACGATAGCCCAAATCGATACGGGTTTTACTGTTTAAAATCATTTGTATGGCCGGGGCCACATCCAGATAAGATTGGCCGCTGCTTGGGTCTGTTTTGCCCAGTAGCTCTAAATATACATTAAAGTTGGGCTCCTTGTAATTTTTGTAAACCACAGGCAATACCAAATAACCGGATGATAGGCTGTACGACAACATATTATTAGGCTGGGGCATTCCGGCAATCTGCCTGTCGCTGTTTTCGAACGCATGTGCATAGCCCAAAGTTGCTGATAGTGCAAGTTTGTGCAAAAGCTGCGTAAAAATCAGTCCGCCCTGCAGCCCGCTGTTATCGCCTTCCAGGTTAATATCTCTTGTGTAAGTTGGCCGTTTACTTGTACTTAGCCTTCCAAAAGCAGATGCCCTAAAATGGCTGTGCGCCTCATCAATGGATAAAAACCTGTATTTGGCATAAATGCTACCCCCTTCTAAACGGTACTTTCCGTCCATATCCGAAAGGAAAGCCTGTGCATGCGCCATCAGGTTTTTATTAAATCCGATCATAACCTCTGGTATAGTTCTGCTTACAAAGCCCGGATTGTTAAACATCCCTTCGTTGGTAATTCTTACCCCGATTGATTTGGTTGGCATATTGCTTGCCGGCTCGGTAAATACATAGAGCTCCTGGCCAAAACCGTTGGTATAAACGCCAAATAGCATCAGCGCCAATACGAATATACGCTTCATTTTAAGAAAGGATTAAATGATAAATGCGTGTTTTTTTGCCGTTAACCATTCCTGTTCCGCTTGCATAAGCATCAGAGTTGGCTGTTGCCGCCTGTTTTTTGAAGGCCGATCCGGAAATGAAATCTTTATCTACAACACTGGCTTTTACCGTTCCGTTTAATGTTTTGCTTTTTGCATTGACAAAGCGGTAAACGCGGCCATCAACAACTGCCTGACCTTTATCATCCACTTTTACATCGTTAAAACTGAAGTTTGCCGTTAAGCCGCCCACAGAAAAGCCTGCATCCTGAACTTTTTTACGTACTAGGTCCAGATTGATGTTCGCATCTTTTTTAAAGGTTAACACAAAGATGTTTTTGTTTAGATCGGGTTTTACGCTGCTAATGAAGTTTAGTGTTTCTAAAGATTTTTGCGTCGCATTCGAACACATAGAGCAGGTTAGGCCTGTTACCTGTAAATCTGCAGAAGATATTTGTTGTGCCGAAACATTCGCGGCGAAGAATAGCATAATGATGCTGAATATTTTTATTGTTTTCATGATTTTTTGAATTAGAATAAGATTAAACTAGTGTCGTTCTATCCCAGTTTTCCCATTAATACCTGGGCTTAGGGATAGATAGATCCTGATCCCAGATCTCCGGGACAGACTGACGGAAAAGTTAAAAAATCCTAATTCCTAAAAATGCAATTGAAAACATGTAAGGCAACCCGCGAGTAGAGTGGCGGTGCCCTGTTTGGGATTTTACTAAAAAACGAAGGTGTAATGTTGGTTAAAAAGGCCAAAACCGGCGGATGAAGAAAAAGCTGGATAGAAAATAACTTAGGCAGCTGTATCTGCGCCTCTGTTTGGTGACTATCTTTAACCTTAACCGTTACCTGCGTGTTTTTGCAGCAACCATCGTCTTTTTTTTCTGAAGGAATATCTTTGCAGAATTTGCAGGAAACCTCGTTGCTAAAAAGTTTAACGTTTTCTAGTTTTCCGCCACAGAAATGGAGACTTAAAGCCAAACCCATAACACTAACTGCATAGAATACAGCCAAAGAAAGTGCTATTTTTTGTTTTAACTTCATGTATACAAAGGTAAAGCAAAAAAAATCGAATTATGCCAGTTTTTATTTATTGAATTTCATTTTTTAGCTTACTTTAGCCTTAAACAGTACTATAATGAAGAAATTATTATTATTCCTCTGCACTTTTTCGATGCTTTCTGCCTTTGCTGCAAAGCCTAAAAACCAATATGTCCGCATTAAAACGGAGTTTGGCGAGTGCATTGTTAAACTCTATAATGAAACTCCGCTACACCGCGATAATTTTTTGAAACTGACCAAAGCCGGTTACTATAATGGCGTGCTTTTTCATCGGGTAATTAAAGATTTTATGATCCAGGGAGGCGATCCGGACTCAAAAAATGCAAAGCCCGATTCGTTATTGGGAGAGGGAGGACCAAAATATACCATTGCCGCCGAATTTAGAGATAGTTTGTTTCATAAAAAGGGTGTTTTGGCGGCAGCAAGAGAAGGCGATGATGTAAATCCAGCAAAAGCCTCAAGTGGAAGCCAGTTTTATCTGGTTCAGGGAAAAGTTTTTACCGATCAGCAATTAAATAGTGTAGAAGAGAAGCGGTTAAAGTTTAAAATCCCTGAATGGCAGCGCGAGGTATATAAAACGATTGGCGGAACACCGCATTTGGATAGAAACTACACTGTTTATGGTGAGATTGTGGTAGGACTGGATATGGTTGATAAAATTGCTGTTCTGACAACGGATAAAAATAACCGCCCGAAACAGGATGTGAAAATGGAAGTTTCTGTACTGAAAAGAAGAGAAGCAAAAAAACTGGAGAAACAGTTGCTGGCAGGTTAATAATCAGAGATCGTCATGCTGATCCGATAGCTATCGGATTTATTTCAACATCTTTGCAACACAGACCCTGAAATAAATTCAAGGTGACGGATACTCATCGTAAATTTTTAAAATAAGCTTTCCGAAAGTCTTTTCATCACTTCGTTATGAGGGATCAATTACCCTCTTTTTAACGAAAGCAATTCCCGATTACTAAGGATTAATTGAATTAATTTCTAAATTTACCGCCCACAACAATTGAAACTTACTGAATGAAACCCTCATGGTATATCCATTAACCGGGTATAAAATCATGACCGCTTCATCGCTGTTCAAAACACATTAACTGATGAAAATAATTTCCTATAATGTAAACGGGATCAGGGCGGCCAGCACTAAAAATTTTTTTGGTTGGTTGCAGGCTACAGATGCCGATATGGTCTGTTTGCAGGAAGTAAAAGCCATGCCTTCGCAGATTCCAGAAATTATAGCTTTGGTTGAGCAGTTGGGTTACCACCATTATTGGTTTCCGGCAGAAAAAAAGGGGTATAGCGGCGTTGCAATCTTATCGAAGATTAAGCCCAATCATGTCGAATTTGGCTGCGGGGAAGAGTGGATAGATAAAGAAGGGCGGATTTTGAGGGCTGATTATGATCATTTCTCTTTAATGAGCCTTTACATGCCCTCTGGCTCGAGCGGAGATGAAAGGCAGATTAAGAAATACGAATTTATGCGGTTTTTTGATGTTTACATCGGAGCGCTCCGTAAAGAAATTCCTAATTTAATTGTGAGTGGCGATTATAACATCTGCCATACTGCAATAGATATCCATAACCCAAAATCGAATGCAAATTCTTCAGGTTTTTTGCCCGAAGAGCGCGAATGGATGCAGTTATTTTTGGATAATGGCTTTATTGATACTTTCAGGCATTTTAACAAGGATCCGCATCATTATACCTGGTGGAGCTACAGGGCCGGCTCGAGGGGCAAAAACCTGGGTTGGCGCATTGATTACCACTTGGCTACCAAACCAATGGAAAGCCGTTTGAAAAACGTGAGGATTTTGCCTGATGCCATCCATTCCGATCACTGCCCGGTACTTTTGGAAATAGATTAGTTTTTGGGTAAACTGGTTAAAAAGAAGGTACAGTTAACCAATTTATCCCGTTTAAATAAATAACCATTACCTAGCCAAATGTTAATCAAAAATATAAAGGGCCTTGTTGGCCTGCATCCCAAAAATAAATTAGTGCTCAGCGGAAGCGAACTTGGTAATCTACCTGTGTTCGAAAATGCCTGGCTTTTGATAGAAGATGGTTTGATCAAAGATTTTGGTGACATGGATAGTTTTCCATCATCCATTGCACATCTTCCATCTTACAGCGCCGAAGGCCGCTATGTTTTCCCTTCTTGGTGCGATAGCCATACCCACATTGTTTTTGCGGCATCGAGGGAGGAAGAGTTTGCCATGAAAATTCAGGGCAAAAGCTACGAAGAGATTGCCGCCGCAGGTGGGGGAATTTTAAATTCGGCAGAAAAGCTTCAAAAAGCTTCGGAAGATGAACTGTATGAAAGCGCAGCAGCCCGGTTAAAGCAAATGATTTATTCGGGAACGGGAGCGGTTGAAATTAAAAGCGGGTATGGCCTAACGGTGGAGAGCGAAATTAAAATGTTGAGGGTAATCCGTAGGTTAAAAAGTGAGTTCTCCATTCCGGTTAAAGCTACTTTTTTAGCGGCACATGCTTTTCCTACGGCATTTAAGAATAATCATCAAGGCTATATCGATTTAATTATCAACGAAATGCTGCCGCTGATTGCCGCAGAAAAACTGGCCGATTACATAGATGTTTTTTGCGAAAAGGGCTTTTTCTCTGTAGAACAAACCGATCAGATATTAAAAGCAGGAGCCGCTTACGGACTTAAACCTAAAGTACATGCCAATCAGCTTTCTGTTTCGGGGGCGGTAGAAGTAGCGGTAAAAAACAATGCAGTTTCGGTCGATCATTTAGAAGAAAACAATGCAGCAACCATTGAAACATTAAAAACTGCCGATACCATTGTAACGTTATTGCCTTCCTGTTCGTTTTATCTTGGTATTCCGTTTGCTGATGCCAAAAGTTTCATTAAGGCCGATTTGCCTGTGGCTTTGGCAACAGATTATAATCCGGGATCTACACCATCGGGAAATATGAATTTTGTGGTTTCACTGGGCTGCATTAAGCTGAAGATGTTTCCTGAGCAGGCCATAAATGCAGCCACTTTAAACGGAGCTGCAGCAATGGAGATAAGTGAAAGCTATGGAAGTATTGCGATGGGCAAAAAGGCCAACCTGTTTATTACGAAACCGATGCCTTCCATTGCTTATCTGCCCTACAGTTTTGGCGAAACGCTGGTGGATACGGTAATTTTAAACGGAGAAATTTATAATGGATAGCCTTAAAATATATTCGCAGCACGATATTAACCGTTTGATCATTCCCCGTGATGGAGAAACCAAACTTGGTGAAAGGGTTAATGTATACGAATCAACCGAGCCGGTTTCGGTAAAGGGATTAGCTGCAAGCCGTTCTAAGTTTGTGTTTTTAGGTATCCCTGAAGATATTGGTGTGCGGGCAAACGCGGGCATTGCGGGTGCGGCTTCGGCTTGGCGCACAAGTTTAGTGACCTTTCTGAACACGCAGAGCAACCGCTTTTTGACAGGCGAAGAAATTTTGGTGCTGGGGCATTTTGAAATCAATGAACCGGAAGAATCAACCCTAAAAGGTTTACGCGCAAAGGTGGCAGAGATTGATGATCTTGTTTATCCGGTTATTGAAAAAATTGTAGCTGCGGGCAAAATCCCGGTTGTGATAGGTGGTGGGCATAATAATGCTTATCCAATGATTAAGGGCACTTCTCTGGCATATCAAAAACCTATTGAAGTATTAAATGTAGATGCACACGCTGATTTAAGGGAACTGGAAGGCCGGCACAGTGGCAATGGCTTTTCTTATGCTTTGAAAGAAAATTACCTGGATGCTTATAACATGTACGGTTTGCATCAAAACTATAATAATGAAGCCATTTTAAGCCAGATTGAACAAAACCCAAAGCTTAAGGCTATTTTTTTTGATGATATTTTAACTGGGGCCGATTTTGAAGATCTTGTAGACGGAATAAAATCGACCGCAGGTTTAGAGATTGATTTAGATTGCATTCAAAATGTACTATCGAGTGCCGAAACCCCATCGGGCTTTACGGTGAACGATATCAGAAAACTGATTTTAACCAGCGCAAAGAAATTTTCTTACTTGCATATCAGCGAAGGCGCTACGCGGATGCTAGATGGGAGGGTAAATAGGTTAACGGCTAAATTGATTGCTTATTTGGTGAGCGATTTCGTGAAAGCACATGCTGATAAAGTTTAGCCTCCCGTACCTTCATTTCGAGGAATAATTTATTCATAAAAGTCAATATGAGTGACATATATAATTGATTTTTTTTGCCCTGCTGCGCAGTCTTGCCTCGGCTCGCCGCCGCCGAATGGCTCTTTCTTTTTGGCATCAAAAAGAAACAAAAAATGCCGGCTGAAAATTTTTCTTTGAAAGTTAGTAGGATGGCCGGGTCAGTGGAGCCCTAAAAATTTGTTAGGCCGGGTTTAAGTAGAACGGGGATATAGTGCTTTGGCCTAGCTGGATGGAAATGCGGGTGCCCAGTAAGTCGCTTATTATTAATGGAATACTAAATGACATCAATGGTAGAGAAGTGTAAGGTAGTCGAGAAATCTATCTCCACTTCACTGCGTTTTGGTCGTGATGAAGATGTTTTTATTGAACTCTATCATAGGTTGGCGCGCATCGCCGTCGAGAGGACGACATTTTGTTGGGTGTCCAGCCTAATGAACCAATGAACAAGAGACTAGTGAACTACAAATGCTCTGCTTCGTATTTTTCGCCAGCCTTTAGCATCAATTCTATCTGCTTCAGGTCTTCGGCGGTTAATTCTTCCTTTTCCTGCAGCTCAAAAACGGCAATCATATTGTCTTCGTATTGTTTTTCGGTTTTAATAACAATTTCCTGTGGCATGCTGGTAAGCTTAAAATTTTATAATTTCTGTTGGGGTAATACAAAAATCCAACCTGATGTCGTATTCATTTACATCGTCGATTTTTTCAACAGCAGGGTACAAAGATAAGCCTATTTTTTGAGCATTTGTATTTTGTAAAAAACGGTCGTAAAAGCCTTTGCCATATCCAACACGGAACCCTTGTTTATCAAAAGCTAACAACGGTATAATTACGAGGTCTATTTCGGTATGGTGAAGCCCTCCTTTTTGCGGTTCAAGAATGTTGTAAAGGTTTTTTTTCAGGTCTTCTTTGCCAATATATTCATGGTGGGTCATTAACGCGGTTTCAAAATCAGCTTTAGGTACAATAATCTTAATTTCAGGATGGGTTTCGCTTAGCCACGCTATAAACAAAAAAGTATCTGGTTCCCTTTTTTCTATAATGGGAAGAAAGATATGCAGGGTTTTAATTTGGCTAAAATCGAGTGTTTTGAATTGATTTAAGAGCGCTTTGTTGAGCTCTTGATAAGTGGCGTCATCTAGTCGTAATCTGTCCTTTAACGCTTGTTTTCTGATTTCGGCTTTTAGCATAGTCACAAAGGTAAATATTTTACAGATCTGTAAGGTTTTTAAAGCCTTGCAGGTCTAAAGAACGGAAATAAAAAAGCCTCTAAAGGTTTAACTTCAGAGGCTTTCAAATACTATTGGGTAAATTATTTTACACGTTCCACGTAGTCACCGGTACGGGTATCGATTTTAATTTTATCGCCCTGGTTTACGAACATCGGAACTTTAACTTCCACACCGTTTTCAAGCGTAGCTGCTTTTAAGGCATTTGTAGAAGTATCGCCTTTAACTGCAGGCTCCGAATACGTAATTTCAAATTCAGCAAAGTTTGGTAATTGTGCCATAATTGCTTCATCGCTTTCCATAGAAACGATAATGTTCATGCCTTCTTTCAAAAATTTGATTGCCGAACCAAATAACGTTTTCTCAACATTAAACTGCTCGTAAGTATTGTTGTCCATTACTACCAAATAGTTACCATCTTCGTATAAATATTGGTAATCGTTGGTTTCTACGCGGCAGATTTCTACAGCTTCATCTGTATTCATACGCGCTTCAACAATTCTTCCAGTTTTAATGTTACGGAATTTTCCGGTGTAAAAAGCACCGCCTTTACCCGGGGTGCGGTGATTCCATTCGTCAACAGTAACCAGCTCATTGTTTACACGGAGAATGTTACCTGTTTTAATTTCTGATGCTTTTGCCATATTGTGTTATCCTATGTGGATTTTATTTTTCGGTTTTTTAGTGACGGCAAAGGTAAAATTATTTTAATAAAAACCTATAAAGGTTTAAGGCATAAGGCCTAGGGTTTAGCACTGGTTAGGCCTCTGTTTATGTTATTTTACCCTTTCCATGTATTCGCCGGTTTTGGTATCAACCTTTACCTTATCGCCTTGGTTGATAAACAGCGGAACCCTTATTTCGGCTCCCGTTTCAACGGTTGCATACTTTTGGGCACTGGTAGAAGTATCTCCTTTAACAGCTGGCTCGGTATAGGTAATCTCCAACTCAACACTGTTTGGTAACTGGGCAACAATAGGCTCGTCACTTTCAAAGGCAATGGTTACGTTCATGCCCTCTTTTAAAAATTTAATGGAGCTGCCAAAAAGCAGTTTTGGGATATTGTGCTGATCAAAAGTGTTGTTATCCATCACCACCAAGTAGTCGCCATCTTCGTACAGGTACTGGTAATCGTTGGTTTCTACACGGCAAATGGTTACCTCTTCATCGGTACGGAAACGGTACTCCACAATTTTTCCAGTCTTTACGTTCCTCATGCGGGCCTGATAGAAAGCCCTTAAATTTCCGGGGGTACGGTGGATATATTCATCTACACTAACCAACTCTCCGTTAAAACGAAGAACATTTCCGCTTTTTACTTCTGATGCCTTTGCCATTTTATATTGAAATATTGTTTTGTTAATTTTTGAATGCCAAAGTTAAAAAAAATGGTTCATTGGTTCAATAGTCATTAACTCATTGGGCTGGGCGCATAACCAAGATCTGGCAGGTTTGATCAGCTGTTTAGCGATTTAAAATCTGTGAGGGTTTTCGTAAAAAAACAGGATATAAAAGAAATGCCTTTGGGAACCACTCCAAAGGCATAATCAACCTAAACCTCAAACTAAACTATGAAAAACTCTTTTGCCTTTCGGCGTATATTAAAATCCGCGCTGTGCGGACAATCTGATCATTTCCTGAAAGAGATAAATTTAAATATTTGTTTCTCTTTTTGGTGGTGCAAAGGTAAGAACAATTTATGAATTACAAAATATTTTTTTAAAAATTTATTTATAATACAAATGTATGACAAAACAGACGGGTTGTGCTGTCCATTTTTGAGCTGAAAGTTACTTGTAATCAGCTATTTGTAATTGGTTTGTACAGAATTCGTATTCTTGTATTTGATTGGAGCCAATTATGGTCAGACGGTCTTTTCCAAAATTTTCAATCAGTTCGAGGTACCAATTTATTCCCTGAACGTCTAAATTACTGGTTGGCTCATCTAAAAATAAAATTGGTGTATCGGTACAACAGGCCAAAGCTAGTTTGGTTCTTTGCTTCATTCCCGACGAAAAGTACTTAATTTGTTTATTGGCTGCTTTTTCTAAGCCCAATACGGCAATAAGTTTTTTGGCATCGAGGCCCGGGGAGAAGTTTTTGAACTTGAAATGGAAATCAATGATTTCTTTTAAGGTAAATGTTTCTACCAGTTCGAGGTATGGTGCAGCCAAGCTGATATATTTGTAAATGCTTTCAACGGGTATTTCTTTATCAGCCGAGAAGGAAATTTCTCCTTCGGAGGGAGAGAGGCCCCCTGTTAAAACACTCAGTAATGTTGATTTACCTGAACCATTTGGCCCCAGTATAGCATAACTGTTGCCTGAGGAAAACTCGGTGCTTAGATTTCTGAAAATCCATTCCTTGTTAAATCTTCTGCCAACGTTGCTTAAGCTTATTTTCATTTTTAAGTTCAGGTATTGAGGTAAAGCTATTTTAACGATTTTAGCATGCAAACGCTGTTATCAACGCCTATGTACTGGCCGTAGTTGGGGGTAATGCGGTAGCCTACCTTTTGATAAAGCGAAATGGCTTCTGGCTGCTTTTTACCGGTTTCCAATACGCAGGCAAAAAAACCAAGCTCAGCAGCCCAGTTTTCGAGTTCGTTCAAAACCTTAGCGGCAATACCCTGCTTCCTATAATCGGGATGCACGAACATCCGCTTAACTTCAGCTTCTTTTTCTGAGAAGGGCTTTATGGCTCCACAAGCCACAGGAATTTCATCCTGATAGGCCACAACTACTTCTTTAATGGCATCAACTTTATTAAATTGCGCATAAAAAGCGTGGTCTTCGCCATCTCTAACGGCTAAATCATGATCCAACAGTTTAACCAACTTTCTGAAATCGGTATGATCTGAATTTGTCCTGATTAGCGTTAAAGTACTCATGCATACTAATTTGAAATGGTTTAAGGCTGGGGGAATTTACCTTTGGCCTTAAACCTTTATACTTTTAGGCCTAGCTTCCCATGCCGAAACCCTTCATCACCCCACGGTTAGAGTTGCGGATAAAATCTACAATCTCATCACGGATTTCGGTAGGTTTGAACTCGGCTTCGATCATATCCAAAGCTTTGGTTACGTTATTGTGTTTAACGAAAAGCACCCGGTAAATCTCCTGGATCTCGTCAATCTGCTCATTGGTAAAACCTCTTCTTCTTAAACCAACAGAGTTAATGCCGGCATACGAAAGCGGTTCGCGGGCGGCTTTAACATAAGGGGGAACATCTTTACGTACCAATGAACCACCGGTAACGAAAGCGTAAGAGCCTACTTTAACAAACTGGTGAATGGCCACCAAACCTGCCAGAACCACATTGTTGCCAATGGTAATGTGGCCTGCTAAAGTGGTGCTGTTAGAGAAAATACAGTTGTTGCCAACTTCACAGTCGTGCGCAATGTGCGAATAAGCCTGGATAAGGCAGTTGCTGCCAATAACCGTTTTCCATTTATCTTTGGTTCCACGGTTAATGGTTACACACTCGCGGATAGTGGTGTTATCGCCAATTTCTGCTGTGGTCACTTCGCCGGCAAATTTTAAATCCTGTGGCTCGCCAGAAATAACGGCTCCAGGAAATATGCGGCAGTTTTTACCAATTCGCGCGCCGTCCATTATGGTAACGTTCGATCCGATCCAGGTACCCTCTCCAATTACAACGTCTTTATGTATTACCACAAAAGGTTCAATTACCACGTTTTCGGCAATTTTTGCCTGAGGATGTATATATGCTAAAGGTTGTATCATTATTGAGCGGGTTCTGCTTGTTTAACTTTTGAGATTTGGGCCATCATTTCGGCTTCGACAACGATTTTTTCGCCAACCATACCTACACCTTTCATTTGGGCAATTCCCCTTCTGATCGGTTCTAGTAAGTCGCAACGGAAAACAATGGTATCGCCAGGTAGAACCTGCGCCCTAAAGCGTACGTTATCTATTTTTAAGAAATAGGTTAAATAGTTTCTTGGATCTGGAACGGTGCTTAAAACCAAAATTCCGCCAACCTGGGCCATAGCCTCAATTTGGATTACACCCGGAAAAACCGGAGCGCCGGGAAAGTGACCCTTAAAAAACTCTTCGTTCATGGTTACGTTTTTAACGCCCACTACGTGGTTTTTCGAAAGTTCTAATATTTTATCTACAAATAAAAATGGCTGACGGTGGGGCAAAATGTCCATAATCTGAACAACGTCGTATAATGGTTTTGCGCCTGGATCGTACACCTTCTGTATTTTTTTGTTTTTTTCTTTCTTAATGGCTGCTTTAATCTTTTTGGCAAAAGCAACGTTAGCTGCATGGCCCGGACGGGCTGCCATAATATGGCCCTTTAAGTGCATACCAACCAAAGCTAAATCGCCAATCATATCTAATAATTTATGACGGGCAGGTTCGTTTTGGTAGCGCAGCTCCATATTGTTTAAAATTCCCTGTGGGGCAACATCAATATCCTTACGGTTAAAAAGTTTGGCCAAGTGGCTCAACTCGTCTTTGGTAACTTCTTTATCAACAATTACGATGGCGTTGTTTAAATCGCCCCCCTTAATTAAATTATGCGATAATTGATATTCCAGCTCGTGGAGGAAACAGAAGGTACGGCAGGATGCAATTTCTTTCTTAAACTCTGCAATGGTGTTTATGCCAGCATGCTGACTGCCCAGAACAGGAGAGTTGTAATCGATCATACAGGTAAAGCGATAGTCGTCTAATGGCATGGCCACAATTTCTACCTTTCTATCTTCTTCTGTATAGGTAATGTTATGGGGAATGGTAAAGTACTCGCGGTCTGCATTTTGCTCTACAGTGCCAACTTCTTCCAGTAAATCAACAAACTGGATTGAGCTGCCATCCATAATCGGAGTTTCAGGTCCATCTAATTTGATCAGTACATTGTCCAGGTCCATGCCCACCAATGAGGCCATTACGTGCTCAACAGTGCTTACGCTAGCACCATTTTGGGTAATTGTGGTACCGCGGGAAGTATCAGTTACATTATCAGCATCAGCTTCGATAATTGGATGGCCGTCTAAATCAATGCGCTGAAATTTAAAGCCATGATTTTCGGGGGCAGGGCAAAATGTTAAAGTAACATTAGCGCCTGTGTGTAAACCAACACCAGATGCTGATATTTCATGTTTAATCGTTTTTTGTCTAACGTTCATTGTGTAATGTATTCTTTTCCAGTTCAGCTGTAAGCTTTTTCAATTCCTCTTCGAGTGCGTTTATTCTTTTTTCTACATCTGGCAGATGCTTAAAAATTACGGATGCCCGCATCCAGTTTCGTAGCGGCTGCGCAGGGCTGCCATGCCATTGTTTATTTTCTTCGGTAATATTAAAGTTAATGCCAGCCTGTGCGCCAATTTGGGTGCCTTTGGCCAGGGTTAAATGGCCGGCTATACCTACCTGACCGCCAACAACACTGTTGGGACCAATTTTGGTGCTGCCCGAAATACCTGATTGTGCAGCTAAAACGGTGTTCTCGCCAATTTCAACATTGTGCGCAATCTGGATCAGGTTATCAATTTTTGCACCTTTTTTTACAATAGTTGATCCCATTGTTGCACGGTCTACTGTGGTATTGGCGCCGATTTCTACATCATCTTCAATAATCACATTCCCAATCTGCGGAATTTTATTGTAAGTGCCGTCTTTTTGTGGGGCAAAACCAAAGCCATCGCTTCCGATAACCGTGTTGGAATGGATGGTTACCCGGCTACCGATTACAGAGTTGTGGTAAACTTTTACCCCCGGGAAAAAAGTAGTGTTTTCGCCAATTTTAGAGTTTGCACCAATAAAAGTCTGGCTGTTTATTTTGCAGCCATCGGCTATTTCTACATTTTCAGCCACGTAGGCAAAGGCATCAATAAAAACATTTTTGCCAATTTTTGCTGTTGGGTGTACATAAGCCATTTTATCGATACCCGATTGAACGGCCTGTGCATTTACGGCTTCATTATACTTATCCAAAAGTACTGTAAAGGCACTGTATGGATTTTCGACACGGATTAATGTACTGGTATAGGCTTGGTTGGGCGTAAAATCTTTTGATACGATAACAACCGATGCTTGAGTAGAGTACAAATAGTTTTCGTACTTAGGGTTGGAAAGAAAAGACAAAGAGCCTTCCTTTCCGTCTTCTATCTTAGAAAGTTCGGTAACGGCTACATCAGGGTTACCATCTATGGAACCGTTCAGAAACTGACTTATCTGCTTGGCAGTAAATTGCATCGTACAAAGGTAAATGTTAAATTGATATGAACAAAAAAACCTGTAAGGGTTGAGCTGTGTATATTTTACACAATAATAAGACTTAAAACGGCAGTAAAAGTTAAATATTTTGTTAAATAAGCTTAAATACCCCTGGGGTAACAGAGGATATATTTTTCTACTGTTTTCTGCAGCGACTCCAGGTTGGATAAATCGGAAGCCTTTGCAATGTCTACAATGTCATTGTTTTTCATCAAAATTTTAATGTTGCCAACACCTGCGTTGTAAGCACGGTTCTGAATCGAATCAGTAAAAACGAAATACCTCGCTTCTTCGGGGCTTATTTCGAGTAAATTAACAACAGCTTCTTTCAAGAAAGCCAACCTATCGCCATTGGCCATTTCATTGCCCATTTCTACCTTGTACAGGTTCCGGGCGGTTAGCATTTTGCAAAGCGTAGATAAGATTTTATCCGGATGGCCTGCCCAAACTTTAACTGCGGCATAAATATCCTGGTCGTCCAGATTGGTAAAGTGCTCCAGGTTTTCGTGGTTGGCAAAGAAATTTGCCTCGTTTATATTGTTCTGCAGAAAATACTTTAACGATGGTGAGGCAAATAAATCGGTTCCGTTTGCCGATAGCTCTTTTGCCCGTTCCAATAATTTTACCAAGATCATTTCGCCCGCAATAACAGTTTTATGCAGATAAACCTGCCAATACATCAGCCTGCGTGCAATTAAAAACTTTTCAATCGAGTAAATCCCTTTTTCTTCAATTACCAGATCTTCGTCGAAAACGTTGAACATTTTGATAATCCGGTCGAAACTGATTACACCCTCACTTACACCGGTAAAAAAACTATCGCGGTTTAAATAATCCATTCTATCCAGGTCTAACTGACCTGAAATTAGTTGATGAAGAAACTTTTTTGGATAAGTGCCGTTAAAGATTTCAATGGCATGGGTTAAACGCCCTTCGAAGTGGATGTTCAGGTCGTTCATCAGCTTTACCGAAATATCTTCGTGCCTGATGCCGGTAACCAAAGAATGCTCTAGCGCGTGCGAAAATGGTCCGTGGCCGATATCGTGCAGTAAAATAGCCAAAATGGCGGCTTCTTCTTCGCCATCGGTGATGGTATGCCCTTTACTTCTTAAAAGATTAATGGCCAAACTCATTAAATGCATGGCACCCAATGCGTGGTGGAAACGCGTATGCAAAGCCCCTGGATACACCAAATGGGTCATTCCCAGTTGTTTGATATAACGCAAGCGCTGAAAATACGGATGCGAAATTACATCGTAAACCAGCGCCGATGGAATGCTGATGAAACCGTAAACGGGATCATTTATTATTTTCTTCTTATTCAATCGTTAAAAATAGTTAAATAGACAGATACGGTACAAAAATTGCTATTTTTATTCATAGTTTGATTTACCCGCAAAAATTAAAGGGCAATACTCACCTATTTTTACAAAAACATGCAAGAAACTAAGATATTATGGGCCGATGATGAAATCGACTTATTAAAACCACATATATTATTGTTGAATGATAAGGGTTATGATGTAACCACATTTACCAATGGAAACGATGCTTTGGAGGCCTTTGGAAAGGCACATTTCGACCTCGTTTTTTTAGACGAGAACATGCCTGGAATGAGCGGCATTGAAACACTTTCGGCCATTAAAAACCTCAACCCGGATGTGCCCGTGGTGCTCATTACCAAAAGTGAAGAGGAGAACCTGATGGAAGACGCCATTGGGAGTAAGATAGACGATTACCTGATTAAACCTGTAAACCCTAAGCAGGTACTGTTAACCATTAAAAAACTGATAGACAATAAACGCCTGGTAAGCGAAAAAACCTCGATGGCCTACCAACAGGATTTTCGCCGTTTGGGTATGACATTGGGCGACAGGCTGAACTACGAAGAATGGGTTGATGTTTATAAAAAAATTGTTTTTTGGGAGCTTGAACTGGAAAAACTGGACGACCCACAGATGCATGAAATTTTAACCATGCAAAAACAGGAAGCCAATACACAGTTCTCTAAATTTATTGAAGAGCACTACTTAGGCTGGATCAAAGAAAAAGATAAAGCACCGTTATTATCTAACGAGCTGTTAAAAAAGAAGGCTTTTCCGCATATTAATGAAACCACGCCGGTATTTTTTATTCTGATCGATAATTTACGTTACGACCAGTGGAAGATTATTAACCCGTTGATTTCTGAATATTTCCGCGTAGATGAAGAGGATATGTACACCAGTATTCTGCCAACGGCAACGCAGTATGCCCGTAATGCCATTTTCTCTGGACTGATGCCTTTGGATATGGAAAAACGTTTCCCTCAGCTGTGGCAAAATGACGATGATGAGGGGGGTAAAAACATGCATGAAGAAGCCTTTCTGGCCGATAACATTAAGCGCACCCTACGTAAAGACTGTAAATTCAGTTATAATAAAATTTTAACCTTTGAGCAGGGAAAGGATCTAGTTGAACAGACGAACAACCTGTTGCAGAATGATTTTAATGCGATTGTTTTCAACTTTGTTGATATGCTGAGCCACGCCCGCACCGATATGCAGATGATACGCGAACTGGCGAATGATGATGCTGCCTACCGCTCGTTAACGCTATCGTGGTTTGAACACTCACCGCTTTGGGACCTGTTGAAGAAAATATCTCAGAAAAAGGTAAAAGTGGTTATTACAACAGATCATGGAACCATCCGCGTTAAAAAGCCGGTTAAGGTAATTGGAGATAGAAGCACCAATACCAATTTGAGGTATAAACAGGGGCGTAACCTTAATTTCAACGCCAAAGATGTGTTCTTGATTAAAAACCCGCATGATGCACTGCTTCCAAAAATCAATATTAGCAGTAGCTATATTTTTGCAAGGGAAGATAGCTATTTTGTTTATCCGAACAATTACAACCAGTTTGTAAACTATTATAACGAAACCTTTCAGCATGGGGGCATTTCGCTAGAGGAAATGATTATCCCTGTGGTAACTTATTCGCCAAGATAATTTGTTAAACATATAAAAAACGAGGCTGTATCGTAAGAAGAATTGTCATCCACTTACAGATCGTCATTTCGAGCGGACCCGATAGCTATCGGGTGCAACGTAGTCGAGAAATCTGTCTCTATAGATTTCTCCGTTTCGCTGCCAATGAAAAATTGGCGGCTACAGTCGAAATGACGATTCTCCTAATGGGCCTTTCAATGATAGCTTCCCGATAAGTCGGGAAGCTAAACGCGATAAATCTTGATGGAACTTCAATAGACGATACGTCCTCATTTTTAAGCTATCCGCCATGCTGTGCGGGCGCTACAGATAGCAATTGTGCCTTAGGGCTTAGCTGACTTAACTTTTCTACCGTTTTTCCTTTTGGAGCAACAATAATGGCATAATCCCACCATACATTGGTAGCTGTTTCCAGGTCATCACTTCTGTAATAACGGTCTTCTCCTTTTAACTGACTGCCAGTGGGATAGGTGGCGCCGTAAGACCAAGGATCGTACACCTCAAAATAAAATTGATTATCTACCTGCCTATAGCCTTTTACAATAATAAAGTGGCCCGATGCTGCAGCATTAACTTTATAATATTTATCTACATGCTGGGTAGCGCTTGCATTGTAGCGCAGGTAATAGTTGTCCAGGCATAAAATTACAATGTAGTTTTTGTCGATATATTTCTTAATCGTTTGATAATTATCGGGCAATGCCGTGTACGAAGAGCTTATCCCATATTTACCCAGGTAGTTTACAATATCATCGGTATACCACCAGCCTCCGGTTGAGCGGTAGGTGTTACGGGCATCCTGAGGGGTTTTGGTGAAAGTAGAATCGCTCCATTTAACAGCCATTGTAGCCACGGTTGGCCCACAGTTAATAGAGGAAAATTGCCCAGTTCCGGCCTGATCGAAATACCATTTAAATGTTTTCTCTATGCTTTTTGAAGCCGTTACCGATCGGCCCAGGCCGTAATCTTCCCAAACAGTATTTACCGTAATGGTCCAAACGCTCGTATTTCCATCTGCAGCCAAAATATTCAGCGTAACGGGATTGGAAAAATCTATAGTAGCTGTATTTGCAGCAGGCCTAACGTTATTAAAAGTTACCAGCGCCCCAGCTGAAACAGAGAAACTGCAGCTTAATGCACTTACATTGGCAATAGGCATAACCGTTACCGTAATTTTGTGCGTAGCTTCATCAATCACAGGAGCTGATAACTGACCCGTGATAGAGAAAGATAATAATTTGTTTTCGCCACTAGGTATGGCTGCTTCTTTCTTACAAGAGAAGAAAAACAGTAAAATAAGTATAGTGCAGGAGAGGTGAATTTTTTTCATCATGTAATAATCGGTATAATTATTTATTTGAACAAAAGCAGGTTAAAAACAAAGGCCTTGCAAAAACAAAACTTTTAAATATTATTTTTGCCATTATAGTTTCAATATGGATATCGAAGTAAATAATCTTTCAGATTTACCCAATGTAGCCCGGCAGCTTTTAGATTTTGCCGGCAATGAGAAAGTTTTCATTTTTGAAGGCGAAATGGGTGCGGGTAAAACAACATTCATTAAAAATTTCTGTTCTTATTTAGGCGTTAAAGATGTTGTTTCCAGTCCTACCTATTCTATCGTAAACGAGTACGTTGGTGCCAATGGGGCGGTTTACCATTTTGATTTTTACCGTATAAAAGACATTCACGAGGCTTACGACCTGGGTTATGAAGAATATTTTTACGGCGGTGGCATTTGCCTTATCGAATGGCCTGAAAGGGTAGAGGCATTGTTGCCCGAAAGCTACATAAAAGTCGGAATAAGCGTAGTAGACGAAAACCGGAGATTGTTTAGCTTCGGTAAGGTATAACAATTAGTTATCAATTAATTAACAGATTTTGCTTACCTTGAACAACCTAAAACTACCAAAATATTAAAATTTAACATGGCTACAGGATTACGCGAAGGAATGGCCGATATAGCTCGTCAAGGTTTACTGCAAACACAAGAAGCCAAGCTAGAAACCAAGAACAAAAAGAACAGTCTTTATATAGGGATACCCAAAGAAATTTCATTCCAGGAAAATAGAATTGCCTTAACCCCATTATCTGTTGCCTTATTGGTAAACAATGGGCATAGGGTGGTTTTAGAAAGCGGTGCCGGTACCGCGGCGAATTTTTCTGATACAGAGTACGCCGAGCAGGGTGCAAAGATTGCCTACGATAAAAAAGAGGTTTTTGATGCTGATATCCTGATGAAAATTGCACCACCAACCTTAGAAGAAATTGAGCTGATGCATAAGGGGCAGACCCTTATTTCTTCGTTGCAAACGGGTACCTTAAAACAGGATTACCTTAAAGCACTGATGCATAAAAAAATAAATGCGCTATGCTTTGAAAACCTGCGCGATGAAGGGAATGTACTCAGTGTGGTAAGGGCAATGAGCGAAATTGTGGGTTCTACCTCTATTTTAATTGCTGCAGAATATTTGAGTAACGTAACTGGGGGTAAAGGTTTAATGCTTGGCGGTTTTACGGGTGTTCCGCCTACCGAAATTGTAATTTTAGGTGCTGGCACAGTTGGCGAATATGCGGCGAGAACGGCCCTGGCCTTAGGTGCCGAAGTAAAGGTTTTTGATAGTTCTATTTACCGTTTACGCCGCTTACAGAACAATTTGGGCAGCAGGGTATTTACTTCGGTAATGCAGCCTATTGTGCTGAACAAAGCTATTGTAACCTGCGATGTGGTAATTGGCGCCATACGCGCCAGCCATGGCCGTAGCCCCTGTATTGTAATGGAAGAAACCGTGGCCCGCATGAAACCCCACTCGGTGGTAATTGATGTAAGTATAGACCAGGGCGGCTGCTTTGAAACATCTGAAGTGACCAACCATGCCAATCCTGTTTTTAGGAAGTATGATGTTATCCATTATTGTGTACCAAATATTGCTTCGAGGGTTCCTAGAACGGCATCGTATGCATTAACCAACATTTTTGCCCCAATTTTATTGGATATTGGCGAGTATGGCGGACTTATGAATATGGTTTGGAATAATCCAGGCATCCGCGAGGCCCTTTATATTTACCAGGGAAACTGCACCAATAAAGATCTGGCTGATATGTTTAACCTTCCTTTTAAAGATTTGGAGCTGTTGGTAGTTTCTAATCAATAATTATGCATAATTAGGGAAATGTCATCCTGAGCTTGTCGAAGGATATTTTTTGATAGTTAATAAATGGAAATGTCTTCGACAGGCTCAGACTGACAGTCTTTTTTACTTACCTTTTATCAAGCTGCTGTAAATCCATATGAAATTAAACCTCCTCGTCGCATTTGTTTTTTCTTCATTACTGGCCGGTGCACAGCTTAAACCTGTAGCCGAAAAAAAACTGGTAGTTGTAAGTTCATATAACCAATATCTGGCGGCTATCAAAACAGATCCACGCAATGAGCTAGTGGAGATAAAGAAAGCAATTCCCAATATTACGCTGGATATCCGCTATGCTACGAAGAACAACTTTATGCAACAGGTGATGTACAAGCAGGCGAGGGCCTTTGCGCGCAAGCCAGTGGTTGAATCGTTAAAGAAAATCCAAAGCGAGCTCAATAAAAAGGGCTACGGATTAAAAATTTTTGATGGCTACCGGCCTTATGCCATTACTGTTGAATTTTACAAGAAAGCGAGCGATAAAAATTTTGTTGCCAATCCGGCAAAAGGTTCCAAACACAACAGGGGCTGCGCTGTAGATTTAACTTTGATTAATTTGAAAACAGGCAAGGAAATACCAATGCCAACCCCTTACGATAGTTTTTCGGCCGCTGCGGCAGCAAAGTACGAAAACGTTTCGCCGGCGTTAAAGAAAAACCGCGATTTTTTAATTGCAACTATGGCCAAACATGGCCTCCATGTTTTGGAAAACGAATGGTGGCATTACGATTTTGTGAACTGGCAGCGCTACGATTTGATGGATATCCCCTTTGAGAAACTTTAGACGGTTATTGGTTCATTTGTCATTAGTTCATTGGTCTGGGTGCCGATTCTTATTAGTAGTGGAAGATTTTACCATCTTACACCAAACCTAACACCAATAAGGCTACAAATGGTGTGGACGGCCAAATTGATCCATTTTAACCCTCGCTTTATCCTCTTTAACCGATAGTTCGAAAATATAATCGTAATCATCATCGGTTAATTCCTCTTTGGGGCGTTTACCACCAAGTGCTTCGATAATTTCGAGTACCGTGTTGGAGTGTCCTGCTACAATAACTGTTTTGCCCACATAGTTCGTTTTAATGCTATCAACCAACGATTTAATGTCCTTATAATCGATTACCTTTTGGATGACCAGCGAGTCTAAAGTTTGATGGGTGCGTTTGGTCGGTGTAGCAAAGGCGGCATCGAACTTTACTTTTTTTAAATAAGTAGCCAGATCGCCAGCCCTTATCCTGCCTTCATCAGATAGATTGGGGTTTGTATCCTGCGGATTTGATTTATCTTTTTCGGCATGTCTAACAACCCAAACGTTGGTAGTTTGTGCAGATAATACATGGACAAAGAGCAGCGTAAACGAGAGGAATACAAACAGTTTTTTCATGCTATAAATATTGAAAAATTAATCGGATAACGAAAGCTTAAAAGTTAAGCACCGCAACCAGTTTCGCCAGGTCTTCTTTTTGATGCCAGCTGCTAAGCACAATCCGGTTTATCGGATCGCTGTTTTGAGAGGGATAGGGGAAAGAGGAAATAAGGATGTTGTGCTTTAAAAAATGTTCGTCGATTTTAAGCTTATCAGTTAAAAAAGCGGGGAAACCAGGCGTCGATTTCCACGTGGAACCTAGGGTTTTGCTTAAAAAATCAATATTTTCCTGAAGCTTTGTCCAGGCCGAAGGATAAATTTTTTCAGCATGGATAAAAGCGAAAAGTCCAGCGGCGGCAGGTGGCGAAGCACCCACAAACATATTGCTGCCTTTAAGTTTGCTGATTATACTTTTTGTACCCAATACGATACCGGCATCTACCCCTAAGGCCTTAGCCATTGAGGCCACAACTACATATGTGATGTTTTCCCTTTTCGGCAGATTGGAATAGGCACTCAGGCCGGAATTGTTTACGCCAATTCCATGCGAATCATCTATAATCACCACCAGGTTTTTATCCAGATCAATTTCCTTCAAAAAGCCGAAATCATAAATTTCGGGAACTAGGTTGTTCATGGAGTTGCTGATCAGTACCCAGTTTTTTTCGGCAGAAGTGTTGATCAGCTGGGTGGTTTCAATTTTCCAATCGCTGAACGATTTTGAACTGGCTGGTTGCGCTTCCAACCAGAGTGATGGATGCGTGGCCGGTGCGTAGCATACCTTTCCCAAGCCGGAAAGAGCATTAACTGTAAGCTGGGCCACCAAATATCCGCTCGAAGTAATTAATGCCGCTTCGGCCTGATAACGCGCTGCGGCTACCTGCTCGGCTTCATCATAAATACCGAGCTGAATGTTATTGGTACGGCTTGTTCCGTTGTTTAACCCAAATTTTTTAATGCCATTCACATATAAATCAATAAAATCCTGATTTTGGGGAATACCCAGATAAGCTGTTCCGCCAAAATATAAATAGCTTTGGCCACCGATGGTAATTTCGTTGGAAAATGGATGGTTTATGGAGTTAAAGGTTTCGCTCATACATTAATTGTAACTTCTTCCCAGCTCATCGTTGGCTGCTTTTATGATGGAATTTGCCGAATTATCATCGTGGTAAAATTCCCAGAACATCAGGCCATTTGCAAGCTCTTTGGCAAGTTTAGCTTTTTTCTTGGTGGTTGTAGTGCCGTTGAAATAATATTTTACGCCATCAACAGATGCCGAATCTAAACTTATATCCGCATTTGCAGCTACGAAATCGCGGTAGGCCCTGGCCGCATTGCTTGCATTTTTTCCATAGGCCGGAATCCCTAAAACTGCTTTTTCTTTAGGCATGCCCCGTGTCTTTAACCAGTAATTTAAACTCGAAAGGGCCATGTTGTAAGAGGCATGCTGTATCGGCTCGTCTTTATCCCAGCCAATGCCATCATAAACCATGATATTGAAAAAATCTACCGCCGGAAAAACGTCCGATTTCAATCCATCGCGGATGCTGCCAGCGTAAACACCCGGGGTAATGGCCGCACTTAAAAACTTGTTGTATTTATGTAGCGAATCAGAAAGTGTTTTCATGAGCAGGACATAATTATCGGCCGAGCCATCGCTAGTGCTGGGGTATTCCCAATCCATATCTACACCATCTAAATTGTTCGTTTTTGCAAAGTTTAGCACTTGAGCAACAAATAGGTTTCTGGCTGTTTGTGAAGCAGCCATGGTTACAAAAATGCTTTTGGCCCCAGAAATAGAGATGCCGGTTTTTACGCCATTGGCCCTTGCTTTTTGCATTACAGCGTTAAACCTGCCGGGCTGTTCGAGCGTTGCCAGAGAGCCATCGGGATTGGGGTTTAAAAAGGCATAAAATAAATGGGTAATCATCTTATATTTTGCATCTGCCACAGCGCTGGGATCGCGGTAGCTTGGAAAGTAAGCAATAATTTTAAAACTGTTATCAGCTACATAAGGCACAAGCGGACTTACCGGGGTGGGTGGCTCAGGTAGGCTGTCGCTTTTTTTACAGGATGATATGGCCAGCAGTGCTGTTGCACAGATCAAAAGATAGATTTTTTTCATAGGATAGGTTTTTGGTATGGATTACATATGGTGGCGTTTTAGCGGTGATCAAATTTAAATCATTACTTGCTGGATATTACGGGGTTATTTTTTTAAAAATTATCGTGTATATAAGTTACTATCCTGACCATTTCGGCCCTAACCTCGGCAGTTGGTTTTACAAAACCATTATTCATGAAAGAATAGATATAGGTTTTCCCCTTTTTGGTTAAAACATAACCGCTTTGATTGTGTACGCCACCAAGCGAGCCTGTTTTGCCAAATACAAAAGGCTGGTTGGTTTTAGGGTAGGCCGTTTTTAAGGTGCCGCTTTTCCCTCCGGCAGGGAGCATATCAAATAATTTTGCCGGGTTATTTACTAGTTTATAAATAGAATCAAGCAGTAGAACGTTATCCCTTGGGGTAAATAAATTCTGGCGCGATAAGCCCGATCCATCTACCCATTTCACCTTATCGGGCAAAAACGAAAGGTAATTTTTGGTAATGTATTCAATGGCTTTGGTTGTGCTTAAGGTATCGCCAATCTGGTTGGCACAAACCAGTAATAAATGTTCGGCAATAAAGTTATCGCTTGGCAGCATCATGTGCTTTAACACCGAATCGCGCTGTGCTCCAGGTAAGGTTTTGGCATACGAAGGCATTTTAAAGTTGATAAGGCCAACCGATTTATGCAAAGTGTCCGAAAGTACCTCAACAGTAAGCTGTGGGCTGCTTTTGTAGGGGTTTTGCTGATTGTAGCCCGGTTTTACAGCAACTGCGGGATAATGAAAACGGTTGGTCAGGAAATCGCGGCTAACCTGAAAACTCCCGGTGGTTTTTGTCGAATCGATTGCAAAGCAGGATGCAAAAACCTTGGGTTCAATGTTGATTTTGTTTGCCCCGGCATAGGTAGATGTTACCATATTATCCATGATGGGCATTTCGGTTATCTCGGGCTGATAGTAATAATCGTAATCATCCCACGACCAGCCATCGCCAAAAAAATTACCGCTATACCGGCCAGGCGCGAAAAACAGCTTTTTATCGGTAGCCAAAAGAAAATTATAAGCCGATTTGTCCTTTACGGCAAACTGCAGAAAAGATGGGTCGCCTGTTCCCCAAAAAATCAACGAATCATTTCTTTCAACGTATTTTAATGCAGGCATTAAATTGGGCAGCATTTTCAAACTGGCAAAAAAAGTATAGAGCTTGGTATTGGATGCGGGTGTAAAATATTTATCGGCATCTTTCTGAAAGATCATTTTTTTATCGCCCGGGTTGTAAAGCGCAAAGCCAACATGGTATTGCTTAATTACCTGCGAATTTTTAAATTCTTTGGCTACCTTTTTTGATATCACTTTATTGGTTGAACAGGCTGATAATAAGCCAATACAGCCTATCATTGCCAGAAAAATAAAGTTTTGGTTTTTTAACGGAAACATCTTCTAAATTTAAGGGATACAATTATCAACTAATTTATTAAATTTAGTTTAATGTTAACCAAATGTAGCCCTGTTGTAATCATCTGTTTACGCAAACTGATTTTTTGCGCTGGGTTGTTTTTGATCTGTTTTGCTGGCTTTGCACAGGAGTTTTATTTTAAAAGAAACCAAAAGAAGCAGTCTATTACTTTTAAATGCATAAAAAACCTGGTTGTTATTCCGTTATATGTGAATGGAAAAGGGCCTTACGATTTTGTTCTGGATACGGGGGTGGGGCCCTTGATCATTACAGATCCTTCGGTTATCGATTCGCTAAATTTTAGCCAGATGCGTAAAATCAAAGTTTCGGGCCTGGGAATTGAAACGGTTGAGGCTTATGTTTCGCAGGAGATTAATGTAAGTGTTGGAAATGCATCTATTGAACACATTCCCACAGCCATTTTAAAAGATGATCTGTTTAACCTATCAGGGCATTTGGGCTTAAAAATTTATGGCTTACTTGGCTTTAATTTCTTTAATAGTTTTGTTGTAGAGATTCGGTATAATGAAAATAGGATAATCATTTATGATAAAGATGCCAAAATAAAATACCGTGGAGAAAAAATACCTATACAGGTTGAAAACCAAAAACCATATGTAATGGCAAGTGTCGAAATTCCTGATAGCGGTACCGTTAAGGCTAGGTTTTTAATAGATACAGGTGCCAGCCATGCACTATCACTCGAAACCTTGGGGGGAACTGAATTTCCATTGCCAGAAAAAAGAATAAGTGCAAATCTGGGCATGAGCATTAGTGGTCAGATAAAGGGCTATGTTGGCAGGGTGAGTAAGTTTACTTTGGGAAATTATGCGTTTAATAGTGTTATTGCAGGTTTTCCCGATTTTAAAACGATTTCGGATAAAATTGACCTGTCGAAACGAAATGGAAATCTCGGAGCCGATTTACTCCGGAAATTTAATTTACAGATTAACTATGATGATGGCTTTATTTGTGTTAAGCCAAACAGCTTAAGCAAGGCGCCATTCGAGCATGATATGGTTGGCATGGTAATTTATCTGGATCAAAATGAATATAAACGTTTACTGATTGGCGAAATAGATGAAAAAAGCCCGGCCGAAAAAGCCGGATTGTGCACCGACGATGAAATTATCGGAATCAATTTTAAAGGTGTTGATAGCTACACCTTAAATGACCTGACTGAAATGTTTAAATCAAAAGCTGATAGGAGTATAATTTTTGAAATTTATAGGGATAAGCAGGTGTTTTTTAAAGTAGTGCATCTGGAAAAAAGAATTTAAATGGTGTAATTTTCCAGTTACAATAAGATTGGGCTGTAACAAGCTTTTAACTTTAACCTCTTATTGTCAAGCAAACTAACTTTTAAATACGCATGAAGAAAAACTTTAAAATACTTGCTTTAGCAGGTATTGTAGCACTTGGTGTAAGCGGATCAAATTCCGTATACGCCCAGAAGAAATCTAAAACCAGCAAAGGCACACCGCCTGCAACCGCTGCAGCCACACCGGCAGCAGCCCCAAAAAAAGAAGGAATAAAACCGTTTTCTGAAGTAATTACCGCAAAGGCCAGAAGCACCAATGGTTTATTTAAAACCCATAAAGTAGACGATAAATGGTATTTCGAAATACCAGATTCAGTAATTAACCGCGAAATGCTTGTGGTTACGCGTTTGGCTAAGGTGCCTGCAGGCGTAAAAGTTGGTAACCAGCAATATGGTGGCGAAGAGCTGAACGAGCAGGTTTGGAAATGGGAGCGCAGGGGCAAACAGGTTTTTATCCGTGTGCCAAGCTATTCAACCAAGGCAGATCCCAACAGCGATATGTACGAATCGGTACAAAACTCGAACCTTTCGCAGATTTTAGCCAGTTTTGAAATTAAAGCTTACAATAAAGATACTACAGGCGTTGTAATTGATGTTACCGATTTTTACAACGGTGATATTATGGCCATTGGCGCTACCGATCAGATCCGTAAAGCATACAAAGTTACCATGTACGATGCTACACGCTCTTACATTGATACGGTTAAAACTTTCCCGATCAATATTGAAGTGAAAACAGCCAAAACCTACCGCGCCGCCGAATCACCAACCGATAATAGCAATGGTGCGGTTACATTAGAGTTTAATACATCGATGTTGTTATTGCCAAAAATTCCGGTAAAAGCCAGGATTATGGATAGCAGGGTAGGTTTCTTTGGTCAATCGCAAATTGATTACGGAAGCAGCGCGCAAAAAGCAGAGCGTACCGCCTATATTCACCGCTGGAACCTGGTTCCAAAAGATACCAATGCTTACAAACGCGGTGAACTGGTAGAGCCTGTAAAACCGATTGTAATTTATATCGATCCGGCTACACCAAAAAAATGGGTGCCATTTTTAATCCAGGGCATTAACGATTGGCAGGTAGCTTTCGAAGCTGCAGGTTTTAAAAATGCCATTATCGGTAAAGAAGCACCAACAGCGCAGCAAGATCCTCAGTTCAGTGTAGAAGATTCGAGATATTCCGTAGTGCGTTATTTCGCTTCTGATATTGCTAATGCTTACGGACCGCACATCAGCGATCCACGTACCGGACAGATTTTAGAAACACACATTGGCTGGTACCACAATGTAATGAACCTGTTGCGTAACTGGTATTTTGTACAAACCGCTGCCATTAACCCTGCAGTGCGTAAAGCTCAGTTCAGCGATGAGCAAATGGGCGAACTCATCCGTTTTGTTTCTTCGCACGAAATTGGCCATACTTTAGGTTTGCCGCACAATTTTGGTTCTAGCTATGCTTATCCTGTTGATTCGTTACGTTCGAAATCATTTACAGATAAACATGGTACCGCACCATCAATTATGGATTATGCCCGTTTTAACTATATCGCTCAACCAGGCGATGGCGTAACCAAATTACACCCTCAAATTGGCGAATACGATAAATGGGTTGTGAAATGGGGATATTCGTGGATCCCGGGAAATAAAACCGCTGAGCAGGAAAAAGAAATTTTAGATCAATGGACCTTAAAAAATGCAGGTAACCCATTGTATTTCTACGGCCGTCAGGGAACTTCGTTAGATCCGCGCTTACAGAGCGAAGATTTAGGTGATAATGCCATGAAAGCCAGTACTTATGGTATTGCCAACCTAAAACGCATTTTACCTAACGTAGAAAAGTGGACTTACCAAAAAGGTAGAGATTACAGCGACTTAAAAGAAATTTATACAGAAATTGTTGGACAGTTTAACCGTTACATGGGCCACGTAGCCACAAACGTTGGTGGTTTAAGCGAAAACTTTAAAACTTACGAGCAAAAAGGGCCGGTTTACGCTTACCTGCCAAAAGCAAAACAAAAAGAAGCCGTTACTTTCTTCAATCAGCAATTGTTTACTACACCACTCTGGTTAATCAGCAACGATCAATTGAGCAAATTTGATAATGGCGTTTTGTTAAACCGCATCAAAAGTGTTCAGGCCAATACATTGGGCAACCTTTTATCGCCATCGCGTATTGCACGTTTATTGGATAACGAAACTAAAAACGGAGCGGCAAAAGCCTATACTTTACCTGAGTTATTTACTGATTTAAGATCATCGGTTTTTGTTGCAGGTAGGGCAGATGCCTTTAAACGCAACTTACAACGTGCTTATGTAGACCGTTTACAGGATTTAATGACCAAAGAAAACGAACTTCCGGTTGGTTTCCCTGTTGATTATGCTGCAAGCTTTGGTTTAACACCAATTAATGTAGGTTTATCAGATATCAGACCATTGGTTAGAGCCGAGTTAAAAACATTATTGGCCACTACGAAAGCAAGATCTGCTGCGGGCGATGCCATTACAAAAGCACATTACGAAGATTTAAGTATCCGCATTAAAGATATTTTAGATCCGAAGAAATAGTTAATTATTGAATGATTAATTGAGAGAATGATTGAATTGCATTATGCCCATTCAATCATTCAAAACTCAATCATTCATTCATTCAAAAAACGGAGCAGATCATTAAATTGATCGCTCCGTTTTTTTTTGTTTAGGCCAGAGGGAATTTATTTTGCAGGCCGTGCTAATATAAACCTGATAGGACGGAAAGCCCGGAGCGAAGTATGAGTGAGGACTTGGAGGGATAGCAGGACAATCGGCAGCCATTAGCACCGAACCGTTCATTTACAAGAGATAACCAACTTAAAATCTTCAACTAGATTGAATGTTTTGCCTGAACACACCTTCGCTGAAGCCTTTGTATAATTCTTGATGCTTTAAGTTAAACACTAAACCGTTTTTTAATTTTAGGACAAAACTGAAGCCATGTTTAAAAAACTACTATTTGTTGCCTCCTTTCTTGTAAGTGCCCTATCTGTTTTTGGCCAGAATGCCGATTCCTTAACCCTTGTAAAAACCCGATGGCAGAAAAACAGGATTGCCAAACAGGTAATGTTGTTCCAGCATCATTTTAACCAGAAAAACCTTTTCCTGGCTAACGAAAACATTTCTTTTTTAGAAATTAAGAATACCGGTCGCAAGGCTTTATTCGCTATAGGTGCAGAAGAAAAAGAACTCATTACCACAAGCAATTTTGGTATCCGCGATACTGCCATAGCCGCCATAAACGGAAATTTTTTTGATGTAAAAAACGGTGGGTCGGTAGATTTTGTACGCGTTAACGGAAAAACGATTAATACCAACCGCCTGGCTAAAGATGGCCAGCGGGCGAGGCATCAGGAAGCGGGCGTAATCATCGAAAACGGCAAGCTTAGCATTGTTAAATGGGATGGTAGTGCCGATTGGGAAACCAAATTAACCGCGCCCGATGTTTTGCTGAACGGCCCCTTACTTACCTTAAACGGTACCGACGAACAATTGGATACCGCAGGTTTTAACCGCTTGCGCCATCCGCGTACCTGCCTGGGCATTAAACCCAATGGAAGGGTAATTTTATTAACGGTTGATGGACGGAATGAAAATTCGGCCGGGATGAGTTTGTTCGAACTCACTAAGCTGATGCGGTGGCTGGGCTGTACAAGCGCCATCAACTTTGATGGAGGAGGCTCAACAACGCTTTGGGTAAGTGGAATGCCTGATAATGGGGTAATTAATTATCCAACAGATAATAAAAAGTGGGACCACGAAGGCCAAAGAAAAGTGGCCAATGTAATTCTGGTTAAAAAGAAGTAAATGTTCTACTGTTAGTTAAACCGGTCTATTCTAAGATAAATACTTATTTTAGTCGCAGATTTTTTATTGAAATGATTAAAAACACCCTATACTTTTTCTTTACTGCGCTGTTGCTTTCTGCCTGTAAGTTTGGCTCTAAAACCAGCGATCCTACCTTAAGGGATTTTACCTTCGAACCTGTTAAGGGTATCCGTTATGAGGAAGTAAAACGCAGGTTTAAAAATGGACTTTCTTTTAACGAGGAGGGTTTTATGCAAAAACCTTCGTGGATTATAGAGGTGGCCAAAGAAGATACCATGATGGCCTGGAGCCCCCAGAAAAAAATTATGCAGAAATTTTACATGCAATATGATCATGGAAACGTATATAATTTCGCCGCCGAATTTTTTAAGGTAAAGCACATCAGTAAAGATAGTTTGGTTTTTCAGCGCATCCAGGTAGATGGAAAGGTAATTGCTGCCGATGTCCGCTCGGATGTGAACATGACTTTTTATGCGCAGAGTTACATTAAGAATAAGCTTAAAACCACTGCTAAAGAATTACAGAAACCAACCAAAACAGATACTGTTTTTATTGAGAAACGCGCCGCCAAGGTAAACCTGAACAGTGATAGTGCTTTTGCCGCTACCGATCCCGTTCAGTTTATACCCAAAAGTAAAATTGCCAGGGTCGAAAAAATAAGTACGGTAGACAGGGCGAATAACCGCACCGAGGCTTACGACTATATGTTTCCGCAATATATCATCAGAATAGACCGTGCTTACAAGGATTTTGCATACCAGGTTGCAGCCGTTGTAGATTTCCAGGGAGGTATACATGTAAAAACCGTTTATAACGTGCTTCCCGAAAATGCCGAAGCCAAAAAAAAGGTGGCTCAGGGCATAGCAGATATTTACGTTAGAAATCTTTTTAATGTGGCTCCCGGAACAACGCTTGGAATTCCGCACAATAGCGAAATTACCTTAACAATTATTGGGAAGGCAATTAAAAAGCCTTAGTAATCTGATATTTACAAAATTTTAACGTTAAAAAAATGTTAAAATTTATTTTGATTTTAAAAATTAAAACTTACCTTGCATACTTAATTTTAATATTTAATACAATGCAAGAAGGCACAGTAAAATTCTTCAATGTAACTAAAGGTTTTGGCTTTATCATCCCTGCGAATGGCGATAGCGAAATTTTTGTTCATTCAACAGGTCTTATCGACGAAATCCGTGAAAACGACAAAGTTCAGTACGAAGTTGCTAACGGTAAAAAAGGCTTAAATGCCGTTAATGTGAAAGTAATTTAATTTATTTATCATATTTACAAATGGCCTCGATAACAGTCGGGGCTTTTTTGTTTTTTATCGGCTTGTAGCGCATTTCAAAGGTGCTGTATTTTTGATCCATTTTATGACGAACTATTTTATTATTCCCGGTTTGGGCAACTCTGGCGCAAACCATTGGCAAACCCATTTCGAAAAATCCGGAAATCATTTTCAGCGCATTGACCAACAGGAATGGGACGCACCCAATAGCTTAGATTGGACCGAAAATATTAACCAGGCTTTAGTGGGCTATGATTTATCATCGGTGGTTTTAATTGGGCATAGCTTGGGCTGTACGGCCATTGCCAATTGGGCAAAACAGTATCAGCTAATAATAAAAGGGGCTTTGCTTGTTGCGCCGAGTGATTTAGAAGCACCCCGGTATACCTTTCCAACGGTTGGTTTTGATCATGTACCGCTTGATAGGATAAACTTTAAAACCATTGTTGTTGCCAGTTCGGACGATGAATGGGTGAGCTTGGAAAGGGCTAAATATTTTGCCGGTTGCTGGGGCAGCGAATTTATCAATATCGGCAATGCGGGCCACATTAATGCCGATGCCGGATTTGGCCAATGGCCAGAAGGGTTGGAGATACTTAAAAAATTGGGTTAGAATGAGCCGTCATTTCGACCGTAGTGGAGAAATCTATTGTAATTTTCACAAAGATTTCTCTGAATGTTCGGGACAGCACGCCAGTCGAAATGACGATCGGGCGCCGAGTGCACGCTATTTATGTGCCTTCTTCCTCAAAAACTGATCTAGAAATACCAAACCAATTACCAGATCGATAAATAAAAAGCTATACAGCACAGTTGGCGTAATATATTTATCCAGCTTGAAGTCGAAATTAACATTAAGATCGAATTTCGGCACCGTAAGATCAGCTTTATAAAATACATAGGTCAATAAGCTTAACAGCGAAAGCACAAAGAAGCCGCCAATACTGTAAATAATTTTCTTGTCAACCTTTGTTTTCATGGCTACAGGGGCAGGGGCCGCCATCACATGCTCCATCACATTTCTGCTGAATGACATAGAAGGGTCATCAAGATCAAGCTCACCGAATGCCAGGTTTAGTTTTAGCAGCTCATCATATTGGGCTTTAACCTTCGGGTCAGATCCGATTTTCTCTTCGATGGCTTTTTGCTCCGTTTCGTTCAGGGTTCCATCTATGTAATCCCAAAGCTGTTCTTCTATTGTGTTCATAGTAACTCCTTTACTTCATCTTTTAACAAATATTGTAATTTTTCTTTAAGCCTTAGCCTCGCCCTGTGCAATTTTACTTTTACCGTATTGGGTTCCATGTGCAAAGCCTCGCCAATTTCTTCCAAACTTTGTTCGCCTTTATAAAATAAAGTAATAATCGCGGCATCATCAGGCATAAGCTGGGTAATGGCCAGATTTAAAAAGGTGTGGCTATCCTGCCTTTCGTAACCATTTGCGTTAAAGCCCGAGGTATGGTTTTCGAGCTGTAAAATGGTACTTTCATCGTGTATGGATGAAGTATCCAAACGGTTTTTTCTTAAAAAAGTCATGGCAGTGGTATAGGTAATGGTGTATAGCCACGTACTAAATTTTGCCGTTTGCTTAAACGTGCCCAGTGCTTTATATGCCTTAACAAAACAGTCTTGGGCAATTTCTTCGGCATCTTCCCTGTTTTTTGCAAACCTTAAAGCCAGTGTAAATACAAACCGCTGATGGCGTTTTACCAACACAGCATATTGAGCGGTTTCACCGGTCAATACACTTTGTATCATCTCCAAATCTGTAAGTTTTTGCTCCATGTTTAGCTGTAAGACTACATTAAAGATAAACAGGTTACACGTGAAACATGATTTTTAATTGTTAAAACGAAAGGCCGTTATTGCGAGGAGGAACGACAGCCCGCCTCGATTTTCGGGGAAGCAATCTTTGATGCTTGAAATCTCTCCATGAAAGATTGCTTCGTCGGCTGAAAAAGCCTTCTCGCAATGACGATTTGTTGAACGGTGAAACGGTGTTTTGGCCATTTAGCCCCGGGTGGAGTGTTGCCCTGCAAGGTTGAGGAACGAAACCTGAAGCGTAAAACGGAACACGGGAACCGGCTTTGTTGGTTGCACAGGCATTGCGCTCAAAAAAAGAATATTGTCAGAAGATCGGTTTTGCGCCACCAAACTGGAGATGAAAGTGATTAAATTTTATCGTTTTTTTAGGAAATGAAGGGCCTGTTTTTCTTGGCGGACTATAGCCCTGCTGTTCGCTGTAGCCCTCATGCTTCGGGGCTGCCGCTGCCATCAGGTTTACGAACAGCGTTGGTGCGCCCTGCAAACCGTAAAAATGAAATGATGTTTTGGCCATTTAGCCCCGGGTGGAGTGTTACCCTGCAAGGTTGAGGAACGAAACCTGAAGCGTAAAACGGAACACGGGAACCGGCTTTGTTGGTTGCACAGGCATTGCGCTCCAAAAAAGAATATTGTGAGAAGATCGGTTTTGCGCCACCAAACTGGAGATGAAAGTGATTAAATTTTATCGTTTTTTTAGGAAATGAAGGGCCTGTTTTTCTTGGCGGATTATAGCCCTGCTGTTCGCTGTAGCCCTCATGCTTCGGGGCTGCCGCTGCCATCAGGTTTACGAACAGCGTTGGTGCGCCCAGGCTAAACTTCCGAAGTTTTGCCAATGCGCTGGCCCCTGTAAACTTCGGAAGGAGGCCGAGTTAGTGTGACGCGAAAAATTTTAAACCTGCAATTGATCCAATAAGTGTACAGATAAAAAATATCCGCCAAAAGGTTGCGGGTTCGTTAAAATAAACAATCCCAATAATTACGGTTCCAACTGCACCAATACCGGTCCAAACGGCGTAAGCTGTGCCCATGGGTAAAGTTTGGGCAGCCTTGTTTAACAGCATAAAGCTTAAGCTAATGCAAACAAAAAACGCCGCACTCCACTTTAGGTTCGAAAAGTTGTTCGATAATTTTAAGCAGGTGGTAAAACCAACTTCAAAAAGTCCGGCAATAATTAATATAATCCAGTTCATGATAAATGTGTTTCTGCAAAATTACAGCACATTTATGGCGCAACATTTTACAAATGTTAAAAAATTACTGTACGGCCCTAATTCTGCTCAAGGTAACTTGGGTAACACCCAGGTAAGAAGCAATGTGTTTTAAAGCTACTTTTTTAATCAGCTCTGGCGATTGTGCTATAAAATCGCGGTAACGCTCCGCGGCACCTTTAAAAGCCCGGTCTATCAATCTCCTTTCTGTGGCAATTAGTTCGCGTTCGGCTATTTTACGGCCCCAGTTGGCAATTTCGAGGTTTTGTTCGTACAGCAAAAACAAATCGTTCAGTTTAACCCTAATTAAAGTGCTGTTTGCTAAAAGCTCAATGTTTTCGTAACCGGGGCTGTTGGTAATGTAGCTGTTAAAAGAGAAAAGAATATCTCCTTTTTGCCCAAACCAAAAAGTAATCTGCTGGTTTTCACCGTCAGAATATGCTCTGGCAATACCATTTTGAAGAATATAAAAAAAGGGTTCAATCTTATCAGCATGGATTAAAACAGTTCCTTTGGCGTGCTCAACCACCGTGCATACATTGGCCATTAGGCTCAAAGCCTCGTTGCTGAGGGCTTTACAAATGGCTATATCTTTTAACTGCTTATACAATTGGATCTACGGATGTTTGATAAAGCTATTAATTTTTTTTCAGCAGGGGTGTAACCTGTTTAAAAAGCGTGTTGTCATAATACACAGAACACGGTTCAATACACAATTAAATATTTACAAATTAAAATTATAATCATGGAAGGTATATTAGTCCCAATCTCACTTTTTTTAGGTGCATTCGCAATGGTATTCGGAATACGCTATTTATCAAATAAAGAGAAAATGGCAATGATCGAGCGGGGAATCGATCCGGGTGTGCACAAGGCCACACCAAAACCGTTTTTAAGCTTAAAGTTCGGTTTGTTGTTGGTTGGTTTAGGAATTGGTTTATTGGTGGCACTTTTCACCGTTAGGGGAATATTCGGAAGCGACATGACCCATAGCGAAGAAGGACAATCGGTTGCCATTTATTTCGGCTGCCTGGGTATTTTCGGTGGTTTGGGCTTAATTGTTTCTTATCTGGTAGAAAAGAAATGGCTCGATAACAACAAATTTTAATCCTCAGAGAAGTCAAGTTTCATAGCCGACTGCCCAATTAAACTTGACTTCTCTTCGCTATTGGGGTTTATTGATAATGGCAACCGTTAATCGGCTTATACAGTTCATTTTGCCCCACGCATCATAAATTTTAATTTCCCAAACCTGCGTTTTTGCACCAACGTGCAATGGTTTGCAGATGCCCGTTACCAAACCGCTTTTTACGGGGCGCAGGTGATTGGCATTTACCTCAAGGCCAACAGCCACATATTTTTCAGGGTCAATGCACATGTATGAAGCAATGCTGCCCAATGTTTCGGCCAAAACTACCGAGGCTCCACCATGCAATATGCCCGCAGGCTGGTGGGTACGTTCATCAACAGGCATTGTACCGCTGATAAAGTCTGCGCCAATTTCAGTAAACTTAATATCCAGTAGCCCACCCAAATGGTTTTTTGGCCGGTTGTTCAGTTCATCAACCGTAAAATTTTTAAACCACATGGTAACGCTCTTTTAATACCGAAAGGTGGTGGATAATATGGCCACCAACAATAAACAAGATCGATTTTACATTAATTTCTCTTCCCGAGGCAATCCCCTTTCTATTGAGCTCATCTTCATTTAAAGATTTAAACAGGTACAGGTTTGCTTTGCGGAGGGCAACAAATTCTTCAATCAGGTCTTCCAGTTCACGTTCGTCAAAACGGGCATTTAGCACATAATCGTCTTCTTCAAAGCCTGGTAACGGCTGCTGTTCTTTGCGGGCAAAACAGGTAATGCGGAAAACGAAAACCCGCTCCGTATCAATAATGTGCCCAAGCATTTCTTTAAGTGTCCACTTGCCTTCAGCATAAGCATAATCGGCCTTATCGGCATTGCGCCTAAACAGGGCCGGCAGGCTTTCTATCTGATCGTTTAAAATTTCGAAAATATCTCTATCAACTTTGCTGATGTATGTTTCGCCCCAAATTGGGTACTCGTTAGGCTGTGGTCGGTTCATATTTTAAGCTGCTTTTTAAAATTATTCTGAAAGTGGTGCCTTTGCCAAGCTCCGATTCTTTTACAAAGATTTCTCCGCTGTGGTAATTTTCTACAATACGTTTGGTAAGCGATAAGCCAAGCCCCCAGCCGCGTTTACGTGTAGTATAGCCGGGCTGGAAAACAGCATCGAACTTGGATCTTGGAATACCCTTGCCCGTATCGCTAACATCAATAAATACCTGCTCCTTGGCCAAGTTTTCGATAATGTTGATCGAAATAGAACCTTCGTTTTCGATGGCATTGGCTGCATTTTTTAACAGGTTTTCTATCACCCAATCAAACAGGGGCACGTTTAGCATGGCCCGTACCTGCTCATCGCCGGTAATGCTAAATTTAACCTTATCGGAGGTGCGTACTTTAAAATAACGGATAAAATCGCTGATTACAATATAAACCGTATGGTCTTCGAGCATCGGTTTCGAGCCGATTTTAGAAAAACGGTCGGTAATAATTTCCAACCTTTTAATATCGTTTTCCATTTCGGCAATCAGCGGATCATCTTCTGCATCGAATTTCGATTTCATCAGTTCTGTCCAGGCCATGAGCGATGAAATTGGCGTGCCCAACTGGTGCGCTGTTTCTTTGGCCAAGCCCACCCAAACATGGTCCTGTTCATCCCGGCGTGCCGAACTGAATGCCGCATAAGCCGTTAAAAGAAAAAGGAATATTACGCCCATCTGGATGTAAGGGAAATACCTTAACTGGGTTAAAATGAACGAATCGCGGTAGTAAGCCTTGAATTTTTTGCCCAAAAAACTCATTTCATCAGGTGGATGCTGGGCTTTCATTTGCCTCAACTGCCTTACAAAATAAAGACTATCGTAAGTAAGCTTTGGATCAGAAATCGGGTAATTTGTTTTGGTGCTGTCTAAACCAAAGAAAGAAGTAATTGTACCTGCAGAATCGACCATTATTACAGGAGTTTTCGTGTTTTTTCTTACTGTTTCTACAATTACGATGTAATCGTCATTATCATAAAGGAACATGGCTCGCTCCTGGATTTTAACCCAAAGGTGAAATTGGTCTGCCTCTTCGCGCTCCATTTTCTTTACAAAAGAATCGGTGTAAAATACTGATGCAATGCCAATTAAGATGGCGAAAATGAGAAGGAAAAACTTCCAGCGGCGTTTCTTTTGATAAGGGTTCATGCTTGAGCTAGCCAAATTACAATAACAAAACGAAAAAAACACCAAACCATTATGCTTTTTCTAAAACCCTATGGCAATCATTTTAAAAGCCCAAGCGCTTCATCACAGATGAAAACGGGATAAAACGGATGAAAAACATATCTTTGCAGCGTCTTGCGTTTTGCGCAGTGCGATGAGCGTTTGTTGAGCGCCAACCGCTATACGCCAAGCGCCCAACACCCCGATTATGGATAAAAAAGTTAGAGTAAGATTTGCCCCAAGCCCAACTGGTGGTTTGCATTTAGGCGGTGTGCGTACCGCTTTGTTCAATTATCTGTTCGCCAGAAAAAATAACGGAACTTTTGTGCTCCGTGTAGAAGATACCGATCAAAACCGCTTTGTTGAAGGTGCTGAAGAATATATCGCCAATTGCTTAAACTGGTGCGGCATTACACCTGATGAGAGCCCAAGCAAGCCCGGGACCTATGGTCCTTACCGCCAAAGCGAGCGCAAACCGAGCTACCGTAAATTTGCCGAGCAGCTAATAAGCGATGGTTATGCCTACTACGCATTCGATACGCCCGAAGAGCTGGATGCCAAACGTAAGGATATCCCTAATTTTCAGTATGGGCAGGCCACCCGAATGCAGATGCGCAATTCGTTAACCCTTACCCTTAGCGAAGTAGAAGATTTATTGGCGGCCAAAACCCCACATGTAATCCGCATTAAAGTACCAGAAAATGAAATTGTGCACTTTAACGACCTGATCCGCGGTGATGTAAGTTTCGAAACCTCTTTGGTAGATGATAAAGTGCTTTTAAAAGCAGATGGAATGCCTACCTATCATTTGGCCGTTGTGGTTGATGATAAAGCGATGGAAATTAGCCATGCCTTTAGGGGAGAAGAATGGCTTCCTTCGGCACCGGTTCATATTTTGCTGTGGAAATATTTAGGCTGGGAAGCCGATATGCCTGCATGGGCGCATTTGCCGCTAATTTTAAAACCAGATGGGCATGGGAAATTAAGTAAACGCGATGGCGACCGCTTAGGCTTTCCGGTATATGCCATGAACTGGACCGACCCTAAAACTGGCGATGTAACCAAAGGCTTTAAAGAAATGGGTTTTATGCCCGAAGCTTTTGTTAATATGTTGGCTCTTTTAGGCTGGAACGATGGTACCGACCAAGAACTGTTTTCGTTAAAAGCACTCGAAGAAAAATTCTCGGTTGAGCGGATTAGCAAAGCAGGTGCGAAATTCGATTTCGAAAAAGCCAAATGGTACAACCACGAGTGGATTAAAGCGCAAAGTGCTGAGCAATTAGCGCCTAGTGTTAAACTTGAACTAGAAAAAGCGGGAATCGAGCTTAACGATGATGCTTTCTTACATACAGTTATCGATTTAATTAAAGACCGCTGCACTTTGCTGCCCGATTTTGTAGCACAGAGCAGTTACTTTTTTGCTTCGCCTGCAGGCTATGATGAAAACTCGGTAAAACCAAAATGGACACCAGAAAAAGCCGATTTCTTTAACAGCTTTGCCGAAAGTTTAACATTAGCTGATGCCATTACTGCCGAAACAGCTTTTAAAGCACTGGCTGAAGAAAAAGGATTTAAACCCGGCGAACTCATGCTGCCTTTCCGCATTATGCTGGTTGGTGGCAAATTTGGTCCCGGGGTTTTTGATATTGCCGTACTGCTTGGCCTGGCCGAAACCAAAAGAAGGATTGCAAAAGCTATCGCTGTTTTTAATAGCTAACGTTGAGTGAGCGTATTGGTTAGTCATTGTAACCAATTTTTAGTCCTTTTGCTTAAAGCGTTCGTCATGCTGAACTTGGTTCAGCGTCTTTTTAAAATATGAAATGGGTGCCTCCAAAATTAAAGGCACCCATTTTTTGTTCTCGCCAATTTAATTTTGTGACCAAATTTTCTGTGACCAAAAAAATTGTCACAACAAAAACGGACACAAACTTGTGTCCAAATTTTAAACAGTAACAAAACCTGTCACAAAAATAAATGCCACAAATGGATCGCGACCGCTATTTTGATACAGTACAACCCAAAAGAATAAACCAATAAAAATAATTTATACATTAGTATAACAATTGTGCACTAATTAAGGTTATTCAATAAACTAAAAAAATTAAACTATGCAGTGGTTTGGTAAAGGAAGTAATAATGTAGAAGACGGGAGAAGCGGTGGCGGTGGAAGAACCATTTTAGGTGGTGGAATAGGGATTATTGTTGTGGTGTTGGGCCTAATTTTCGGTAAAGATTTAACAGGAGTGGTTAATCAGCTACCGGCAACAACCGGTACCGAAGAGGTTAAGCAGGGGGTGCCAGCCAACGATGCACAGGCGCAGTTTGTATCGGGCGTACTCGAATCGACAGAGCAGGTTTGGGACAAAGAATTTCAGGCCATGGGCAAACAGTACGAGTATCCTAAGCTGAGGCTTTTCAGAGATGGTGTTCAAACCGCATGTGGAAACGCTAGTGCGAATGTTGGGCCTTTTTATTGCCCCGGCGACCATAAGGTATACATTGATTTGTCTTTTTATGATGAGTTGAAAAACCGATTTGGCGCTGCCGGCGATTTTGCCCAGGCTTACGTAATTGCACACGAAGTTGGTCACCATGTTCAGAATTTACTTGGAATTTCCGAAAAACTTGATCAGGCACGTGGGCAGGTAAGCGAAAAAGAATACAACCGCCTATCGGTAAAATTAGAGCTTCAGGCCGATTTTTTTGCCGGGCTTTGGGCGCACCATGCACAAAACCTGAAAGATTTTAGGCTAGAAGAAGGCGATATAGAAGAGGCCTTAACCGCGGCCAATGCCATTGGTGATGATAAATTGCAAAAGCAGGCTACAGGCGATGTTCAGCCAGACTCTTTTACCCACGGAACCTCTGCACAGCGCATGTACTGGTTTAAAAAAGGTTTCGAAACCGGCGACATTAAACAGGGCGATACCTTTAATTCAAATAATTTATAAAAATTTAAAACTTTTTTAAAACACTTTTGTTGGTTTACAGTTAATGGGATTTTTTCTCAGAACCAAACATAATTATCTCAGCTTCTTATTTGTTTTAATAAAGATGATCCTTATAGTTGATGACAGGCCTGAAAACCTGATCTCGTTACAAAAAGTACTACAAGCACACAATTTTGAGGTGGATACTGCCTCATCAGGAGAAGAAGCCCTTAAAAAAGTTTTAAAGAACAATTACGTGCTCATCATTCTTGATGTGCAAATGCCGGATATGGATGGTTTTGAAGTGGCTGAGGCCATTTCGGGCTTTAGCAAGGCAAAAGATACCGCAATCATATTTTTATCGGCCGTAAATACCGAGCTGAAGTTTATTACCAAAGGTTATTTGAGCGGGGGCTTGGATTATATAACCAAACCTGTTGATATTAATGTACTGCTGCTCAAAATAAAAACCTTTTACCGGATTTATGAGCAGAACAGAAAGCTTAACGAAGTGCAGGAAAAACTGTTGGAGGAAATAGAATTCAGAAAACAGGCCGAACATAAAAAAGACGAATTTATCAGCATTGCCAGCCACGAGCTTAAAACGCCTTTAACCAGTGTAAAAGGCTATATCCAACTCCTGCAGCGCAGCTTAAACCGCGATGATAAAACAATGGCCCAGAACCACCTGGAAAAAGCCAGCATCCAGCTCGAAAAGCTGAACGATTTAATCGTCGATCTGCTCGATATATCTAAAATCGAAAGCGGAAAAATGAAGTTTAACATGCAGCATTTTTGTGCCGATAACATGGTAAACAACGCCATCGAAATGCTGCAGCAATCCAATCCCGATTTTAAGATTACCAAACTGGGGCAAACCAGCCAAATGGTTTATGGCGATGAAATGCGCCTGGAGCAGGTGGTTATCAATTTTATTACCAATGCCATAAAATATGCACCGGGTACCAATCAGGTTAACGTAACCATCAATATAAAAGATGAAAAGTTGTACGTGGCCGTAAAAGATTTTGGTATCGGTATTTCAAAAGAACAGCAGCAAAAAATATTCGATAAGTTTTACCGCGTAGAAGAAAACAGTAACCGCTTTAATGGACTGGGTATAGGTTTATACATCTGCTCAGAAATCATTAATAGGCATGGCGGTAAGGTTGGGGTAAATAGCGTGCCCAATGAAGGCTCAGAATTCTATTTTATCATTCCCATTACCGAAGAAGAAATCGTTAAAAACCAAAGTTAACTATCCACAATCCATATAAATGAAGACAACTCTTAAAAATAATTTACGTTTGGGCCTTGGCTTATCGTTAATTATTCTATTTATCAGTTCGCTGGCCTCCTATACCAGTATAAGTAACCTGATTAAAAGTACCGAGCTGGTAAAACACAGTGATGAGGTGATATTAAACAGCGAGGGTGTAATTTCTACCTTGAAAGATGCCGAAACAGGGCAAAGAGGCTACCTGCTAACGGGCAATAAAATCTTTCTGCAGCCTTATTATGGCTCTACCGATACGGCAATGGCGGCATTAAACAGGATAGAAGTACAAACCAAGGATAATCCTGTTCAGCAGAAAAATGTAGCTGAGCTTAGAAATATCATGGCCCGTAGGCTCAATATCATCACTTCAACCATCGAAATCAAATCGTTGGGCGGACAGATCGATCCAACGGTGCTTGTAGAGGGCAAAACCTATATGGACCAGGCCAGGGCTACCGTGAGCCGGATGGTTAAGGAAGAACGGAGATTGCTTGATAGCCGCACCGCAGAACTGAACAAGCTTACTTCCTATACCCCTATCTTAATTTTGATAGCGGCTTTGCTGGCGATATTGATTACCCTGTTTTTTTACAGAAAGGTATCTGTCGATTTTGATGAGCGCGTTAAGCTGCAAACCGAAATAGAACAGAAAAAATATGAAATGGAGAAACGCATTGTGGCCATTAAAGAAATTGCACATCAGATTTCGAACGGCAACTATGGCGTAAAACTCGATAGCCAGACCCAGGATGATATTGGCGAGCTTTCTGATTCGCTCAATGCCATGTCATCTTCGTTAAAAAAATCGTTCGATACACTCGAAGAAAACGAATGGCTGCAAACCGGTGTGGCCAACCTTAACGTAAAAATGGTAGGCGAAAAAGATGTATTCCATTTGGCAGAAGATATTATCGAGTTTTTGGCCAATTATACCCGGAGCCAGATTGGTGCCATATACCTTTTCAAAGATGATGGTTACCTGCACCTAAAAGGACAATATGCCCTGCAGGGACAAAATTTAACTGAAACTTTAGAAATTGGGCAGGGACTGATTGGGCAGGCCGTAAAAACAGGTAAATCTATCCTTTTAGAAGATGTACCGCAGAACGAATTGACCATTACCCACGCCATGGGCAATATTAAGCCTGCGCAGTTAATCATTCTGCCAATAATCAGGAATGAAATTTCTGTGGGCGGAATAGAATTGGGTACCATTGGTACATACACCGATTTACAGTTACATTTTCTAAACCTGGTACTATCTGATGTGGGTACGGCACTGCTTGGTGCACAAAACCGCCAAAAACTGCAGCAGCTGTTAGAAGAAACCCAGGCACAATCGGAAGAGTTACAGGTGCAGCACAACGAGCTGGAAGGCTTAAATGCCGAGCTGGAGGCGCAGGCACAGAAACTGCAGGCAAGCGAAGAAGAACTGCGCGTACAGCAGGAAGAACTGTTGCAGAGCAACCAAGAGCTTGAAGAAAGAAGTAGCCTGCTCGAAGAAAAAAATGAACTGATTGAAGAACGGAATATCGAGATACAGCAAAAAGCCGAAGCTTTGGAACTGAGCACCAGATATAAATCAGAGTTTTTGGCAAATATGTCTCACGAGTTAAGAACACCGCTTAATTCGATCTTACTGTTATCGAGGTTAATGGCCGAAAATGAGGCCATGGACCGCGAACACCAAGAGTATGCCGAAGTAATCCAAAGTTCGGGGCAAGGTTTGCTGAGCCTGATCGACGAGATCCTCGATCTATCCAAAATTGAGGCCGGTAAAATGGAGCTCGACAGAACCAATATCAAAGTAGATGAGATTGTGCTTAATATGCGTTCGCTGTTCAATCCGCTGGCCAAAGAGAAAAACTTAAACTTTGTTATCCAAAAATCAGACAATGTACCCGAGTTTTTCCACACGGATAAAATGCGTTTAGAGCAGATTATAAAAAACCTTTTATCCAATGCCATTAAATTTACCAGTGCAGGTTCGGTAACGCTTAACATTACCAAAAATGATAAGCTGGGTGCGTTAGTGTTTAGGGTAGCCGATACCGGAGTGGGCATTGCGCCCGAAAAGCAGGGCATGGTGTTCGAGGCTTTCCAACAAGCCGATGGCTCTACCCGACGCAAATTTGGCGGTACCGGTTTGGGGCTTTCCATCAGCCGGGAGCTGGCTAAGCTGTTGGGCGGTTATATCGATTTAAAAAGTACCGAAGGCCAGGGCAGTATTTTTACGCTTACTCTGCCCTTAGATAAGCACAAAGGTTTTGATGGCGTTGTACCAAATGAAATTAAACCAGCTATTGCTACAATAGAACCTGTGGCTAAAAAGCCTAGCGCATTAACGGTCGATAATATTCCTCAGGATATAGAAGACGACCGCGAGAATATTCAGCCTGACGATAAAGTGATTTTAATTGTAGAGGATGATACCCCTTTTGCTAAAACACTGTTGGATTTTACCCGTAAACGGAATTATAAAGGTCTGGTTGCCGTTCGTGGCGATGCTGGTATCGAAATGGCCAAGGCCTACAAACCGCTGGCTATTCTGCTCGATATACAGCTTCCGGTTAAAGATGGCTGGCAGGTAATGGAAGAACTTAAATCCGATCCATCAACACGGCCTATTCCGGTGCACATTATGTCATCTTTACAGGTTAAAAAAGAAAGTTTGTTAAAAGGTGCAGTCGATTTTATCAACAAGCCCTTTGCTTTCGAGCATATGCAGGAGATTTTTGCCAAGCTGGAGCATGCTCTGAGCCGCCACCCCAAAAAGGTGCTTATTGTGGAAGAAAACGAGCAGCATGCCAAAGCGTTGAGCTACTTTTTAAGCAATTTTAATATCCAAACGGAGATTGTAAACCAGGTAACCGAAAGTGTTTCGGCGCTTCACAAACCAGAGGTTAACTGCGTTATTTTAGATATGGGCATTCCGGATAAACATGCTTACGAAACGCTGGAAACGGTGAAAAAGACCCCAGGTTTGGAAAACCTGCCGATCATTATCTTTACCGGTAAAAATTTATCAAAAGGAGAAGAAAACCGCATAAAACAATATGCCGATTCTATTGTGGTGAAAACCGCACACTCTTACCAGCGCATATTGGATGAAGCCGGTTTATTTCTTCATCTGGTAGAAGAGAAGAGCAAGGAGAAAACGAAACCTTCTAAAAAATTCTCCGAACTGCAGGATGTGCTAAAGGGCAAAACCGTTTTGGTGGCAGATGATGATGTGCGCAATATTTTTTCGCTAACCAAAGTGTTGGAGCAGCACCAAATGAAGGTTTTGGCCGCCACCGATGGAAAAGAGGCGCTTAAGTTATTAAATGAAAACGATACGGTGGATGTTGTACTGATGGATATGATGATGCCGGAGTTAGATGGTTACGAAACCACAACAGCCATAAGGCAGGATATTAAATATAGAAACCTGCCTATTTTGGCCGTTACGGCCAAAGCCATGATGGGCGATAGAGAAAAATGTATTGCTGCGGGCGCTTCCGATTATATCAGTAAACCTGTAGATATGGATCAGCTCATATCGCTTTTGCGCGTTTGGCTATACGAAAACCACCATAAATCTTAAACTACTTTATTAAAATGCCTCAAAAAGTAATTCTTATTATTGATGATGACAACAGAAACATTTTTGCTCTTAAAGCTGTTTTAAAAGCAAAAGGTTTTGATTGCTTATCTGCTTTAAGTGCCCAGGAAGGTTTTTCCATTATAGAACAGAACGGAAATGTGGCCATTGTTTTAATGGACATGATGATGCCCGATATGGACGGATACCAAGCCATTGCAGCGATGAAAAAATCGGCGGTGATGCAAAATATACCTGTGCTCGCAGTAACGGCGCAGGCCATGGTTGGCGATAGGGAACGTTGTTTAAGCGCAGGTGCAACCGGCTATATTTCAAAACCGATAAATGTTGACGAATTATTAACGCAAATAGAAAACTTTACAAAATAGCAGGTGATAGGTGATGTGATAGATAACGATCAGGTAGAAATTCTGCTCAATGATGTTTTAGAAACACATGGTTACGATTTTTTGGAATATTCCCACGCCTCGATCAAAAGAAGGATTACCCGTTTATATGCACTGGATAATTTTGTAAGCTTCGCCGAATTCCGTTATACCATAAAAAGTGATAAGCAGTATTTTAAGCGTTTTTTAGAAGAGATTACCGTTAATGTTACCGAAATGTTCCGCGATCCCTCTTTTTACCGGGCTTTGCGCAATGATGTACTTCCGGTTTTGGGCACCTATCCTTTTATCAGGATCTGGGTGGCAGGCTGCTCTACCGGCGAAGAAGCCTATTCGCTCGCCATTTTGTTGAAAGAACTTAACCTGCTCGGTAAATCGCTGATATACGCAACCGATATTAATCCATCGGTTTTGGATAAGGCCAAAAAGGGCATGTTTCCGCTTAATTATTTAAAGCAGTACTCAGAAAACTATTTGCAATCGGGAGGCCTAAAGGAGTTTTCTACTTACTATACCGCCAATTACTCATTGGCCAAGTTTGATGAGACTTTAAGCAGCAAAATGATATTTTCTACGCACAACTTGGTTTCCGATCACTCTTTTAACGAGTTTCAGCTCATCCTGTGCCGCAATGTGCTTATTTATTTTGATAAAGAACTGCAGCATAAGGTTTTTGGCCTGTTTGATAACAGTTTGGAAAATTTGGGTTTCCTGGCGTTGGGCAGTAAAGAAAGTTTAGAGTTTTGGCCTAAAGCCAAAGCATATAAAAGGGTTAAACTGGAAAAAATATGGAGAAAGCTATAAATTCAGTTCCCTGTACCGCACTGGTTATTGGTGGCTCTGCAGGCAGTTTAGATGTACTGCTCGAAATTTTTCCGCAGTTAAACAAAGATTTAAATTTCCCGATTATACTGGTTGTACACCGCAAGGCAAGCAACGAATCGCTGCTTACCGATCTGATCAGGAACCGGACGGTACTTACCGTAAATGAAGCAGAAGAAAAGGAGTATTTAACGCCCGGAAAAGTTTTTATCGCGCCGGCCGATTACCATTTGCTGGTAGAAGAAAACCAAACGATTTCGCTTGATTATTCAGAAAAAGTAAATTATTCAAGGCCATCTATCGATGTAACCTTTCAGTCTGCTGCTGAGGTGTTTAAAGCCGGTTTAACCTGTATTTTGCTTTCCGGATCTAATGCCGATGGGGTAGAAGGACTAAAAAGTGTAAACAATTTCGGGGGTAAAGCGGTTATACAGAATCCAAATACAGCTATCATGCCGTATATGCCACAGCAGGCTGTACTTAATGTTAAGCCGCATATTGTTTTGGATGGCCACGACATGGCGAGTTATATAAACAGTTTAAATAGTTAATTTACATTACCGGAGGTTAGTATGGTAGCAAAAAAGGTATTTGTGTTTGATGATAATAGGGATATTCTGGATCTGTGTACATTTATTTTAGAAGATGCAGGCTATGAGATTAAAACATCAGAAAATGCAAATGATATAGAAAAACAGGTTTCGGAATATATGCCCGATATCATTTTTATGGATAACTGGCTGCCCGATTTAGGCGGTATACAGGCCACTAAGGTGTTAAAGAGCCATCCTGATTTAAAACATATCCCGGTAATCTATTTTTCGGCCAATAACGATATTTCTTCCTTAGCTGATGAAGCCGGAGCGGATAGTTATTTATCTAAGCCGTTTGATATTGCTGCACTCGAAGATATTGTAAAAAAGCATTTGAGCTAGTGCAGGCCTAGCTAAACTCCGGAGTTTGGCCTTGGCGTAGGCCATTGCAGGCTTCGGAAGTTAGCCAATCGCCATCGTCATGCTGAACCTGTTTTAGCATCCTGCATGCTAGGATAGACCCTGAAATAAATCCGATAGCTATCGGATCAGGGTGAATACTGTGTGTTAAAGTATCTAAAGATAAACTTTAACTGTTGTTCCCAAAATAGGTTTTCTAAGCTTTCCCCCAGATCCTCGTATTCAAGTCCAGTTCCTGAACAATATCGTACATAAATTTAATGGTGGTGATATCATCATTCAATAAATCGGGGTTAAGCAGCGATTTAAAAACGGGCGCTTCAAAATAATTCCGGTTTAACGGGAAAGCAATGTACATTCGCGATTCGATGAATGATAGCGTAATATCGTATTTCGTTTCATGGTTAAGCCTCAAAATGCGCTCCATCATCGCCGGGGTAAGTAGGTAACGCGCCTCTACCTGGTCGGAGCTATAGGTTACAAAGGCCTTGTCAAAATCGGGGTTTTCCAATTGCACTACATCGCTGTCGCCAAAAGAAAAAACATTTTTCGAAAACCAGGCACCCAGTGCATTGCCGAAATATTTTGGCCTAACAATGGTAACACCGTTAAAATTTTTATTAAAATCGGCGGCAAAAATAATGCCCTTAAAAATGTCGTGCCACTCTGTTCTCGTTCCGTTTTTGGTTTGCGTTACAGTTTTATACTCAGCATGTACTTCGGCAAAATAAAACCCTGTTCTACCAGCATTTCCGCTTACCAGATCTTCGGTGCTGTAACGGTCGGGCTCGCGCGTAAAAAGTTGGGTATATACAAATTCCGAAGCAGCAATGCCGAGGTGTGGCTGTAGGGTTAAGCTTTCATCTAAAAATTTAAGGGCAGCCCCAATTACATCCTGTTTGTAGGCGTTTTTATAGGCAGTCAGGTTATCGCTTATTTTATAGAGCAGCACGCCGCCATAAACAATGGGGATGAGGCCCGCTATCACTGCCGGTATTGGAAAACTGAGCATAAAGCCTCCAATGGCAATGGCCAGGCCCAAAACCAGAAAAATATAACCTTTGGTTTGCGTGGCCGCAATGTTTTTGCGCTCAACTTCCATTGTAGCCAGCACATTCTGCAAAGCTGCATTGCTTTCAATATTGAATGCCATTAATTATTGAAAAGTTCTTTGGCGCTGATATTCTTACGTTCTTCGGCCGCGGTTTCTAAAACAGCAACTGGCTGAAAGTTTAACATGCCTGCAAATAAACTGCCCGGGAACATCATAATGGCGTTATTGTAGTCGGTAACAGAAGCGTTGTAAGCTCTTCTTGCTGCGGCAATCTGCTCTTCGCTTTCGGTCCAGGTGGTTTGTAGGTTAATAAAATTGGTATTGGCTTTTAAATCAGGGTAATTTTCGATGTTTACCATTAAGCCTTTAACGCTGCTGCTCAACTGGGCATCTAAATCGGCTTTTTCTGCATTGCTGATATTTCCCGAAGTTGCTTTCGATCTTAGTTCGACTATTTTGGTCAGTGTTCCCTGCTCGTAGGTGGTATATTGTTTTACCACTTCAACAAGGTTGGGAATTAAATCGAAACGCTTTTTAAGCATTACATCTATCGCAGAAAAGGCATTGGTAACCTGGTTTTTCTTGCCGATAAGTGAATTGTAGAAGAAAATTCCGAAAAGGAACAATAGGCCGATGATAATGAGGGCAATAATCATAACTGTAGTTTTTTGGTTTAGAGCATAAATATATCAAAAGGTTACAAATTAACGCTTTTCCATTTTTTCTGAGCGTTCGCGGTTTTGGCGGCGTTCCAACCGCTTTTGTTTCCGCTGCATATGACTTGCCCGCATGGCCTTAAACCGGGCAATGTGTGCCCTTACTTCGCTCTGCTTCTCTTCAGTAATGCCAATACTGTATTTTATGCCGGTAAATAGGCTCTTCCATATCAGGTTAAAAAATGAAGTATTGGCCGGCCTATCGTAACTTACACTTACCGGAACAAGTTTCCCGTCGGCACCGGGATTTTCCGATTTTATAATCAGTGCATTGGCCAAAAAGGAAAGAAAGCCTCGGGTAACCAAATGGTCTTTTTCAGGATCGTTTTTCATCAGTGCCACCGAAAGATCGTAGTACGAAAAATCTACAATTCCCTTCGCACCCTTATCATTGGCCTTAAAATTAAATTTAAGCTTATCTACACTGCCCCGGTTAATGCGTACCAGGCCAAGTGGCTTGGTAATCTGGTTCAATACGCGGGCGTTAAAATTGTGCAGAGTACCCTTATAGGAAAAAGCTCCATCTTTTGCTTTCAGGTCGAATATAAAGTTAACATCGAGCTTGCCCTGTCCAAACAGGTAGGTGCTGAGGTTAACATCCATAATGGGGTTTATGGCCTTTATTTTTTCGAGGTTGGTGGCATTTTTAATAATGCCCGATGTGTGCTCAAAGCTGATCTGCCCCTTTTGGTTGCTTTCGCTGTTGTAAACGGCATAATTGATATTTACATCCTTTAACTGGATTTTCTGTACTAAAATAGGTGTGCTGAGCCGCTGTAGCAATTGGTGGGGAAATTTACCGATTTTGTTTTCCTGTGGTTTATGGGGCAGCCCATTGTGGTTAAAAACAGAAACAAAACCATTGGCTATGGCCATTTCTTTTGCCCAGAGTTCCTGCTTGCTGATGTAAAGCGGCAGGTCTATACCGTTTAAAATAATATCGCTCATGCCAATGTTAAAGCGCTCGCGGGCATAACCGGCCACCTTGCCAAATTCCATTTCTGGGTAAAGCGGAACCAGGGCAAAATGGTTTACCCTCAGTTTACCGGTTGTGGCCCTAAAATCGAGTTTATCCAACTTTATGTCGTACATCTTATCCGGTGTGCGGTAAACGTAGTTATTCAGGTTAATTACAATATCCTTTAACAGGTAAAAACGGCTTGGATCTTCGGCCGAAGTAGAATCGACCAGCAGATCAGTTAAGGTAATGTTCAGATCGTCGATAGCAAAAGGAACGGCGTTAACTATGTTTTTATTGATGTATTTAAAACTAACATCCTTAAACCGGATGGTTTGTATGCTAAATTCTTTTAGGTTTTTCGAAATGATATCGTAGGGCGATTTGATGGGCCGGGGCGCTCGGCCTTCGTTAAATGCAAGCTGTTTGTTAACCATTACCACTTCCGGCTTATCAAAAATAATTTCGCCCAGCTGTAATTTGTGCTCCCGGTATAGCGTTAGGGGGTGGAAATGCCTTACCACCAGTTTTTTTAACGAAACCTGATACAGGTTATTGGGTGCCCGTTTTAGGGCCACCAGTTGTTTGTACCGGTTGGTATCGGGAATAATTTTTACATTTTGTAAGGTGGCATTGCCGGTAAAAATATTGGTCGAAACTTTCGAAAAACTGATGTTGTATAAACTGTCGGTCGATTTATAAAGCAAGGTTTTAATCCTGCCGGTAAGCATAGGGCGCGATTTAACATTCAAAAACCAGGCAATACCTGCAAGTAGCAAAAAAACACCGAGCAAAATGCTCAAAACCCATTTTAAAACTTTATAACGATTTCTTTTTGTACCTGGCATTAAACGAGCGGAAAATGTTTTACTAGCAATATACAGTTATAAACATAATTGTACCACATTTGGTGCTAGTTATTTTCTCTTTTTGCCTTTCTGGCTGCCCGTCTATCTGCCCTTTTTTGCTCACGGATTTTTTTTGCAATTACCTTTTGCTGTTTTACCGGATTTTTCTCTGGAACCACACTAACCCCAACAATATCCTTAATGCCCACAAAAACCGTTTTCCACATTAAATTAAAAAAGGATGCCGAATTAATCCGGTTATTGGTCATGCTGGCTGTACGCGGAGCTTCTCCTTTTTTAGGGTTTTCATCTTTAACCAAAAGGGCATTGGCCAAAAACGACAAAAAGCCTTTTTCTTTTGTGCCCGATCCATCGATGTTATCCGATAAAAGTTTTACTTTCAAATTGGAGTACAGCATGTTCATTGTGCCTGTTGCCGACCTTAAATTTCCATTGGCCTTGAAATCAATGTGCTGTATATTTCCGCTTTCTATTTCAATCAATCCGAGCGCTTTTGATAGCGGGTTTAGGTTTTTGAGGTCAAATTTCCCCAAGCTTCCGCTATAGGTAAATGCCCCATTGTTATCGGTAAGGTTAAAATCAATCTTTAGGTTCAGTTTTCCGGAGCCCATTAAAAGCGAATTTAGATCGGCGAGGGCATGGTTGTTTTTGGCCAGTTTTAGGCTATCGTTGGTTACGTTTAAGATATTTCCGCTTACACTTTTAAAATTAACCGAACCTGTTTTTTTACTGGCAGGGTTAAACTCCGAATATTTCACGTTCACATTCCTGAGCTTAACCGTATCAATAATGGTGGGCATGTTTAAGCGCTTTAAAGCCATGTGCGGATAGTTTTTTCCCTTATCCAAACCTGGCGGCGGTGGCGATTCGCGGCTCATAGATACTTCAACATTGGCCGGCCCAATCCTCATCGATTTTGCATGAAGTTTTTGATCGGTGTTTAAACCGATAAAATCGACACCATTAAATTCTATTTTATCGAAAGTTAAATTGTAGCGGTCTTTCTGGACCTTGTATTTGCGTGCAAAAGTTAATTCATCGTACAAAGGCATGAGTTTAAAGCCTTTAACCGTTATTTTTTTTGAGGCAGTTGAACCTTTAACGGTATCTACTTTCATGCTGTACATTTTATCCTTGCTTACCGATTTGTAGCCGGCAATTTGGAAAGACACATCTTTGGTATAGTAAAACCTGGTGGTATCTTGTCCCGAAAGCGAATCGAGCAGGAAATCGTTAACCGTTACATCAAGGTGTTTAATGGAATTTTTAACCTTTTTTGCCCCGGTTTTATTGATGTAATCAAAATCTGCATCCACAATTTTTATGCTTTTTACGTGCACCGATTTAAAATTCTTAGAAATCTGTTCGTAAAGCGTTTTTTCTTCTTTTAAGGTATCAGGTTTTGGCCTTACCTTGTTAAAAATCATATTGATAGATGGTTGCTGTAAAATAATCTCGCTTACATCTACCCGTTTTTTAAAATAAGCCGTTAATATACCAACCCGGGTAATCTGCAGTTTCTTTAATTTAAGCTCGAAGGTATGCGCCGGAGCCAGTTGCATTTTTTTCAGGCTATCGAAAACTGAAGTATCGGGCGTTAAGGTAACATCGCGCAAGGCAAGGCTTCCGGTAATGATATTGAGGTTGATGCTTTTAAAATCTATGCGGTACAAGTGGTGCGAGCCATTGTAAACACCAGCTTTAATTTTGTCGGTAAGTATGGGTTTCCATCTGGCACTTAAAAACATGGCGCCAAAGGCTATAATCAGAATAAGTAGGCCGATTATGCTTCCTACCCAAACCCAGATTTTATTTTTATGTTGAGCTGTCATTGTTATGGCTTATCGTTATGTAACAGATAGCGGCTAGAAAGGTTTTTTTGGAGAAGGCTAAAAGGCTAAAGCTAATAGACCAAAGCTGAAAGATTAAAGAGTGGGTATTGTTAAATCCTTAGTTGATGATATTGTTTGGATAATGCACCTCCTTTGTTTTTAAACCCGATAGGACAGAAAGCTCCCGATTTTTTAATCGGGACTTGTAGGGATAGCGGGGCTGCCGCCCGCCACAAGCACCAAAGCTTTCATTTCAAAAAATAGTCCAACTTAATGCCTTTGAAAATGTCAGATCATAATCGCACTGTAAACATTTAAACTAAATATGTCAATTTGTCACTTTTAATTTAATTTGTGTATTTTTGCAATCCCCAAAATGTTTTTAAATAATGATTGATTTACAAGTACCAGATAAGACGCACGATGAGGCAAGACAAGGTGAAGCTTTAATTTTAGATACACCAGTAAAGGCCGATGCACGTAAATTATATATCGAAAGTTATGGTTGTGCAATGAATTTCGCCGATAGTGAAATTGTGGCTTCTATTCTTTCTGAAACAGGATTTGAAACCACAGGGGATTACCACCAAGCAGATGTGATTTTTATCAATACCTGTTCTATCCGCGAAAACGCCGAAACCAGGGTTAGAAACCGGTTATCGCAGTTTGGTGTAGAAAAACGCCGTAACCCGAAGTTAATTGTTGGGGTTTTAGGCTGTATGGCCGAGCGTTTAAAGTCTAAATTTTTAGAAGAAGAACGTTTGGTTGATGTTGTGGTAGGACCAGATGCTTACCGAGACCTACCTAATTTAATTGAGCAGGTAGAGAGTGGGCATAAAGCTGTTAATGTGCTTTTATCGCGCGAGGAAACCTATGCCGATATTAGCCCGGTTCGTTTAAACAGCAACGGAATTACGGCATTTATTTCGATTACCCGTGGTTGTAACAACATGTGTTCTTTCTGCGTGGTTCCTTTTACCCGTGGCCGCGAACGTAGCCGCGATGCCCATTCAATTGTTGAAGAGGCAAAAGGATTGTTCGAAGCAGGATACCGTGAAGTTACCCTTTTGGGCCAGAACGTAGATTCGTATACCTGGACATCTGAAGATGGTAGCGAAACGGTAAATTTTGCACAGCTTTTAGAACAAACCGCTTTGGTTAGTCCTAATTTGAGGGTGCGTTTCTCTACCTCGCATCCAAAAGATATTACCGACGAGGTTTTATATACCATTGCCAAATACGATAACATTTGTAATTATATCCATTTACCGGTTCAATCGGGCAATACCCGTGTTTTAGAACTGATGAACAGGACTTACACCCGCGAATGGTACATTAACCGTATTGATGCTATCCGTAACATTATCCCAGGTTGTGCAATTTCTACCGATATTATTGCCGGTTTCTGTACCGAAACAGAAGAAGAGCACCAAGAAACCCTGAGCATGATGGATTATGTGCAGTACGATTTTGCCTATAACTTTACCTATTCGGAAAGGCCGGGTACTTTAGCTGCCCGTAAGTTGGAAGATGATATTCCTGAAGAGGTAAAAAAGCGACGCTTGGCCGAAATTTTAGCCAAACAACAGGCGCACTCTTTAATGCGTTTGCAAGAGTGGGTAGGTAAAACGGTCCGTGTTTTGATTGAGGGCACTTCGAAAAAGTCTGACCTTGATTATTGCGGAAGGGGAGACAGTGGTGCAATGGCTATTTTCCCAGCAATTGATGGCGTTAAACCAGGCGAATATGCCAATGTGTTTATCGAAAAATGTACTTCGGCAACGCTGATTGGTAGGATAGTTTAAAAGTTTGAGGGGTAGAAGGTTTAGGGCATAAAGGTCTTAAATCCGTTGTTAACTTAGATTTTTGGAAGGCCAAACTGCCAACTGAAAACTGCCAACTGAAAATTGAATAAATGGATACACAAAATATTAAACAGCGGTTCGGTATTATTGGCAACTCGCCATTGCTTAACCGCGCCATAGATATTGCAAGCCAGGTAGCACCTACCGATATGTCGGTACTGATTACTGGCGAAAGCGGGAGTGGTAAGGAGGTTTTTTCGCAGATTATCCATCAAATGAGTGCCCGCAAACATGGTGCTTTTATTGCGGTAAACTGTGGCGCTATTCCCGAAGGAACCATCGATTCGGAACTTTTTGGTCACGAAAAAGGATCTTTTACCGGTGCACATGAAGCCCGTAAGGGTTATTTTGAAGTAGCCAATGGCGGAACCATTTTTTTGGATGAAGTTGCTGAGCTGCCTTTAGGTACCCAGGCCCGTTTATTGAGGATTTTAGAAAGTGGCGAATACCTTCGTGTGGGATCATCCAAAGTTCAGAAAACGGATGTGCGTATTATTGCCGCCACTAATGTTGATGTATACAACCGCGTTAAAAACGGAAAGTTCCGTGAAGATTTATACTATAGGTTGAACACTGTACCCTTGCGTATTCCTGCCCTGCAAGAGCGTAAAGAAGATATTTATTTATTGTTTAGAAAATTTGCTGCCGATTTTAGCGATAAATACCGTAGTCCGGCGCTGCATTTAGAGCCAGATGCCATTCAGATTTTAACCAACTACAGTTGGCCGGGCAACGTGAGGCAGTTAAAAAACATTGCCGAACAGATCTGCGTGTTGGAGAAAGACCGTAATATTACCGGACAGGCCATTTTAAATTATATCCCAAATGAAGCGGGCAGCAACCTGCCTATGGCCATCAATTCGCAATCGAAAGAAGACTTTACAGAAAGGGATATTTTGTACAAGGTGCTTTTTGATATGAAAAAGGATATGGTTGAGCTTAAAAAGCTTGTTGCCGAAATCATTCAGCATGGTGGTAACACCGCTACCGTTCTGGCCGATAACCCACAGTATATTAATCAGCTGTACAGGGATGTAGAGCTGCCTGCGGGGCAGGAGCATGCTTTTACCATCCAGCAGCCAGCGCCAAATAACAACAATATTAATAATAACAATAATGCTGATTATTTTGCACATGAGGCCGAAGAAGTAGAAGAATCCTTATCGCTGGTGGATAAAGAATCGGATTTGATTAAAAAAGCATTAAAAAAACATAAAGGGAAGCGTAAATTTGCGGCACAGGAACTGGGTATTTCCGAACGCACGCTTTATAGGAAGATTAAGGAATTAAATTTATAAATTTAACTCAAACTGTCGTCAAAATTACTGGTATAACCTGATCATAATGAAATTTAAAATACTTGCTTTAGCGCTTGTTGCATCTATATTAAGCTCGTGCTCTTATAAGTTTAGCGGAGCGTCTACAACAGGACTGAAAACAGTGGTTGTTCGTTTATTTGAGAATAATGCTCCCCTGGTTGTACCAACCTTGAGCAACCAGATGACGGAGGCTTTAAAAACCAGGATCCGTACGCAAACCAAACTGATTATTGCAACTACGGGCGAGAGCGATGCGTCGTTTGAAGGCAGGATAACCGGTTATGATATTAAGCCAGTAGCCCTTCAAAACAGTGCTACGCCTACTTCTGGCGCAAACAGGCTAACCATTACGGTTTCTGTAAAATATAAAAACAACGTAAAGGAACACGAAAAAGAAAGTTTCGAAGAAAGCTTTACGCGTTATTTCGACTTTCCGATAAATGGTGCACCAATTCAATCGTTGTTGCCGGGGGCCATCGAAAATATCAATAAGCAATTAACCGAAGATATCTTTAACCGTGCATTTGCACAGTGGTAGGGATAGCAGCTTAACGACAAATTTTTAAAACCCGTCTACATTTTTTTAACTTAGCGGCAAACCTCGATAAATGGATAACAAAAAGCTACTGGCAGATTTAATTGCACAGCCTGAAAAGGTTGGGCCAGAGCATGCATCCATGTTACAGGAAATGGTACAGCAGTTTCCCTATTCGCAGCCTGTACATTTACTTTTGGCCAGGGCTAATGCTGCTTTTGTACCTAAAGCAGCGCTATATGGCCAAGGGCATGTGCTTTTCCATATTTTAAATATGGTTTCGGCTGAGGAAATAAACCAAGCTGAAGTACAGGCAGGTGCCGAAATTGTTGGAAACACCGCAGATGAGCAGGAAGTTTTTGACGAAATAGGCGAGCTTACCGAACCCGTTGTAATAGAAAATGAGGTTGCGGAAATAGAAACGCCAGCTCATTTACCGGGTGTTGATAGCCATTTAATGGATTTGCCTGTTGAAGACGATTCGTTTATAGAAAGCGCAGCAGCCATTGATTTTTTTGCATTCGAGCAGAAAATGAGCACCGATATAGTTTTCGAAGCACCAGAAATTGAAACGGTAGTGCCAGATGAGCCGGAACGGAATTTTGTTTCTAAATACGACGACGACAAACTCCCTTATACTTTTTTATGGTGGCTGGCTAAAACCCGTGCCGAACACGAGCAGATTTTTCAGCCTTATGTGCAGGCAAAACCGCCCGTGCAAAAGCAACAGCCACCTACCAGCCAGCAGCAGGAAAAAGCAGAGTTCCAACAGCAGTATGTAGAACACATTTTTCATATTCAAACACCTTTCGAAGTTGCCGATCACCTGGCCGAATACCCTTCGGCAGAGATAAAGGATGTTAAGGGCGCTGAAATTATAGAAAAGTTTTTAAAAGAAGACCCAACCATAAAGCCGCCTAAGCCAGAGCAGATCGATAATGAAAACAAGGCCAAGAAGAGCGCAGAAGATCATTACGACCTGGTTTCGGAAACTTTGGCCAAAATTTATATCGAGCAAATGCTTTATCACAAAGCCATAGATACTTATAAAAAATTAAGTTTGAAATATCCAGAAAAAAGTGGTTACTTTGCCGACCTTATCCAATCTATAGAAAAGAAATTTTAAAATATAATATTACCATGGTAACCTTTTTAATCATTTTATTAATTATTGTGTGTGTAGCTTTAGGCTTATTTGTATTGATACAAAACCCTAAAGGTGGTGGTTTAGCTACAGGTGGTGGCACCAGTAACATGTTCGGTGTGCAACGTACCGGCGATGTGTTAGAAAAAGGATCGTGGATTTTATTGGCTGCGATTGTGATTTTAACCTTATCAATTACTACAATTGCTAAAACAAACGGTGGTGCGGTTGCTGTTGGTAACTCATCTATTCAAGAACGTTTAAATAAAACACCTTCTCCATCTCCACTGGGCGGTAACCTAAACAGCACTAAACCTGCTGCAACTGCTCCAGCTAAAACAGATACTACTAAAAAATAGTAATCATAAAAATTTAAGTTTAAAAAGCTTTCCTCAAAAGGGAAAGCTTTTTGCTTTTGTGGCTTTTCGTAATCTTTCCTAGTAAAGTGTTTATTGGTAATGCAAGCGCTTAACACACATTTAACATAAAAACCTTAAATTGCCGCATGAAATTAAGTGTGCTGGTTCTATTTACTGCCCTTGCTGTAGGCCTTTCTATCGGGATGGTTAATTTTTACTTTCAGCATAGCTGGTATTATCTGGCTATCTCTTTCGGTGTATCGTTTTTGAGCAGTTTTTTGGTTTTTTACTACCTGCTCGAGAAATACATTTATACCAAGATCAAACTCATTTATAAACTCATTCATAACCTAAAACTGGGCAAAGATTTAAAAGATGCCCTTGGCGAGTATGTAAGTTCCGACCCGATAAACGATGTAGAACAAGAGGTAAAGGAATGGGCAGGTGCCAAGAAAAAAGAAATAGACCTGTTAAAAAAGCAAGAGCAGTTTAGACGGGAGTTTCTTTCCAATGTTTCGCACGAATTTAAAACCCCGCTTTTTGCCATTCAGGGATATATCGAAACCTTGCAGGACTGCTTGGTGGATGATCCGGATCAAGCCGTTCTGTTTTTGAAAAAAGCCGAGAACAATGTGGAGCGCCTAAGTTATTTAATCAATGATTTAGATGTGATATCGAAACTGGAAACGGGCGAATCGCCAATTAATTACCAGAAATTCGATTTTGTACAGCTGGCAAAAGAAGTAATGGAAAACCTGGAAGACAGGGCCAAGGCAAAAAACATCAAACTTTTCTTTAAAGATAAATATGCGGCCATTACCATGGTATCTGCAGATAGGGAAAAAGTACGTCAGGTGTTGATTAATTTAATGGTTAACAGCATTAAATACGGGATAGACGGCGGAGAAACAGCAATAAAGATCTTTGAACTGCACGATCAGTTCTTGATTGAAGTTACCGACAATGGAATCGGTATTGAAGAAAAACATTTACTGAGGCTGTTTGAGCGCTTTTACCGCATTGATACCCATCGTGCCCGCGAAGTAGGTGGTACCGGATTGGGTTTAGCCATTGTTAAACACATATTAGAGGCACATCAGCAAACCATTTCGGTAAGAAGTACCCCGGGCATCGGAACTACCTTTGCTTTTACCTTACAAAAAGTTGGGTAATTTTAATATTTAGAATTTATTATTGTTGTTAACTTTAATGCGATCATTTTTTGGCCTATTTTCCCTAAGGCGATCGTCATGCTGAACTTGTTTTATTAGTAGTTTTATTGTTTTCAGAGGTCTAATAGCTACTTCGTGGTCAGCATCTTTCTTGCCGGGAGCCGTGGTTCGTGTCCCCAAGAACCACACAACTGTAAGCAGTTTCAGTATCTCAGCGCAACGAGCCTTATGTGCTCCATCAGTCAAAAAAATACAAATGAGCAACTTACGGAAATATGAAGCTGATAAATATGTTGAGATTTGTTAATATAATTACGAAATTAACATTAACTTAACATTGGGCTTGTAGCTTTGCAACATATTAAAAATTAACATGAACAATATTTTTAAGTTCTTTACACCTCAAGACAGAAAGTTTCACCCACTTTTCGAACAAGCAGGTAGCAACGCATTAAAAATTGCTGAAACCCTTTTAGAAATGGTGAGCACAGCCGATGCAGAAAGCAGAAAAACAATTTTTAAAGAAATTGAACGCTTAGAACATGTAGGTGATGACATTACCCATTCTATTTTTCTTGAGTTAAGCAGGAACTTTATCACTCCATTTGATAGGGAGGATATTCACCAACTGGCAACTGCCGTTGATGATGTTGCCGATTATATTTATGGTACTGCAAACCGCATGCAGATGTACAACATGAATACTATCAATGAGCCGATTGTTAAAATTGCCGAACTTTTGGTAGAGATGTGTACTGATATTGATAAAGCCATCAAAGAATTGCGCAGCTTTAAAAATATCCGCGTTATTGCCGATGCTTGTATCCGTATCAACAGCGGCGAAAACCAGGCTGATTATGTATTTACATTGGCGGTTGCCCGTTTGTTTGAATACGAAACCAATGCAATTGAATTAATTAAACAAAAAGAGGTTTTACAAACGATAGAGAAAGCAACAGATAAGTGCGAGGATGTAGCGAATGTGCTCGAAACTATCTTGGTTAAAAACGCTTAATAAAAAACAAACATGGTAACTACCTTATTGGTTGTTGTTGTAATTCTGGCTATTGCTTTCGATTACATTAACGGCTTCCACGATGCCGCTAACTCGATTGCAACAGTTGTTTCTACAAAAGTTCTTACGCCTTTTCAGGCGGTTTTATGGGCTGCGTTATTTAATTTCGCCGCTTACTTTTATTTTACCGATCACAAAGTAGCCAATACAGTTGCTAAAACCGTAATTGAAAACTACATCACGCTAGAAGTTATCCTTGCAGGTTTAGTGGCCGCAATTATCTGGAATCTTTTAACCTGGTGGTATGGTATCCCTTCAAGTTCATCGCATACCTTAATCGGGGGCTTTGCAGGCGCAGGGATGACACATGCTTTACTTACAGGCGCTAGTCCGCTGGATGCCGTAAACATGGGCTATGTAATCAAAATCGTTTCTTTCATCGTATTGGCACCCATAATCGGTATGGTTATATCAGTGGTATTAACGCTGATCATTATCAATATCTGTAGGTACGCTAAACCGGCAACAGCCGAAAAATGGTTCAAACGTTTACAATTGATCTCTTCTGCAGCATTAAGTTTCTTCCACGGAGGTAACGATGCACAGAAAGTTATGGGAATTATTGCCACAGCCTTAATTGCTTCTAAAGTAATTCCTGATTTTGAATCGATGCCGGCATGGGTTCCAATTGCCTGTTATTCGGCAATATCATTGGGTACAATGAGCGGTGGTTGGAAAATTGTAAAAACCATGGGTTCGAAAATTACCAAGGTAACCGCCTTAGAAGGGGTTGCAGCAGAAGGTGCAGGTGCAGTAACATTGGGTATTACCGAGCATTTTGGTATCCCGGTTTCTACAACGCACACCATTACAGGTTCTATTGTTGGGGTTGGCGTGGTTAAAAGTGTCTCGGCTGTACGTTGGGGAGTAACCATTAACCTAATTTGGGCATGGATTTTAACTATTCCGGTTTCGGCAACACTTGCTGCAATTATTTATGCCGCAATATATTATTTAAAGTAAACAAAATCCTTTATTATACTCAGAAGACCAAGGCTTAAGCTTTGGTCTTTTTTGTTTGGTATCTCGCCAGTAACCCGGCGTATTTTACGGAGAGCACTGCCTGAAGATTTAATTAGCCACGGAAGCACAGAAGTCACGGATTAGCTTTTGTTATTCTTTGATAGGTTTGTCACGCTGAGCGGAGTCGAAGCGCCTTGTTGGTTGGCTACAGATTATCAAAAGCTCTTCTAGAAACTATTAATCACCTATTTTAGAATTAGGCGTCATTCCCGTGCAGGCGGGAATCTTAATGCGCTCTACAAACTCACCTGGGGCATTACGATTGGAAATGAAGTAGCATGCCATGCTACAGCCCAACTACAACTCCTTTTTCATCTCTTTGGCTACTTCTTTTGCCAGTATATCTCCGCTTTTCTCGAGGTTTGCTACAATGTTTTCTTTGTTTTTAACCGAATGGTTTTGGCTCATTTTGAAAACGTGATCTAGCTGAGTAACCAAAATTTCGAAACCGGTAATGGCTTTTAGGTGTTTCTGGATATATTCATCATCCATTTTATGAAAAGCTGCAGGGCTTTTTTCAGGCGATTCATATTTATCCGTTAAATCTTTAATTACCGCAAAGGTTTCTGCTGATGATAATAACTTAATTGTTCCCTTCGCCTGAACCGTTTTGTAGTTCCATGTAGATGCCGCTGCGGGATTTTCATAAACTGATGCACTGATATAAGCATGGGCACCCGTAAAAATGGCCATTACGTTTGGATTTTGTTTAAAAGCCTGGCAATGGTCGGTTTTGGTCATGATGTGGCCAATAAGCTTTACCGAACCGCCATCAACTATCGTTTTAACCGGAACCTGCGTGGCTACCGGAAATTCGCCATCGAAACCAATTAAGGTTACAAAGGTGTTTTGATGCATAAAAGCAATAACCTCATCTTGATTATTAGCGGTATAATAGGGCATTTTGTACATGGAAGTGGTGTTTACGGTAAAGGAGAGCTAAAACTAGCATAGAAGTGATCTATGCTGCAATTACATCGTATTACCTGGTGGTGATAATTAAAACTTTACGCTGATTTCGACTAAATCTGTTCCTTTTTTAGGCAAAACCCAGTCCGGACCTTCGGCAATAAGCCGTTTTGCTTCTGCATCGGCTTTTTTATTCAGCGATTTGATCACTGCAATGTTGGTTGGCCGTCCGTCTTTTTTTACCTTGAAGCTTAAAATCACAAACTGCTCAGGACCTTTTGGGTTGTAAAGTTTATTGTTATTCTCGAGGTACTGCACATAATTTATGGTCGAAACCGGAATGGGTTTGGTAATTTCATCAGCCGATTTTCCATCAAGGTTCTGCTCTGCACGCAGCGTAATTTTTGGTGCAGGTATATTTTCTTTCTTTCGTCCGTTAGAACCTGTAATCAGCGCAATTTCGTTGAGTGTTTTTCCACCACTCATGGCGTTTCTAATCGCATTGGGATCTTGAAGTCCGGTTACGGGTACTTCTTTAAAGCCGATGGCATTAATTAACAGGTCTTTATCTTTGGCATTGCTATCAGCAGGGAGTGCAAAATATCCTTTTGTGTCAGTTGCGGTAATATTTTTCGAGCCTGCAAGCTTAACCACCGCTCCGCTTATTGGTTTTCCGTTACTTTGATCAACCACGTTGCCGCTAAAAACAATTTTACTCGATCCGAGGGCCTGTGGCGCGGGAGCACTAACTGGGCCATCAACCCTTGGCTGTATCAAATCGGCCCTGCGTTCGCTAAAACTTTGCATTTTGGCTGCGCCGGCATGCGCATAAGCAGAAACGGCTTTGGCTTCTGCAACCTGCTGTTCATTGGCTTTAATAATGGCTTTTTCTTTGGTGTTTTTGGCTAAATCTCCTGTTTTAGCATCGGCTATTGCTTTATCAAGCAGCGCTGATTTTGAAATTGTAGTACCCGAATCTGGTTTGGGCGCCACTGTTGCTACGGCCGTATTGCTATCCAGGTTTACTATAACGCCTTTTGATTTCCGCGCGGCAATTTCCGCATTTCTACGGTTGGTTTCGCGCATAAAGAATAAGATGCTCACTGCAATAAAGGCAACAGTTGCTGTGGCGGCGATACTTAACCTTTGCGTGGTGATGCCCCATAATTTACGTTTGATGGGTTTTTCTGATACGCGGTGGTGCAGTTGTTTTTGTAAAATAGAAAGCGTTTGCTTACGTTTTGGCGATTGTTTTAAACCTTCTAAAGCTTCGGCCACAAACGGATCTTCCAAAGCCTGTCTTTCTACAAAGTGCATAGCTTTGGCATCAAGTTTACCATCCAGGTAATCTTCCAGCACATCAATATCTAACCAATCGTTATTCACCGCTATTTTTCTCTATACAAATCTTCAAATTCCGCTTACCGTTTTGGATGTAACTTTTAACTTTAAGCATATCGTAGCCTGTAATATCGGCCACTTCTTTATAACATTTCTCTTGTAAATAAAATAAATCTACGCTTTTTCGCTGTTCTTCTGGCAAAGTTTCCATACACTTTTCCATAATGGTAAGCTGTGTTTCTTTTGTGTTGTCTATATCCAGATGCACAAACTCGCTGTTTTCCACAAAAGTATCGTCTATCGATACATTATTCTGTCTGGCCGATTTCCGCAAAGCCATTAGGCAGTGGTTGCGTGTGAGCACATGCAGCCAGCTTTTAAAATTCTGTACCTCGTGTACTTTGAGCTTGGTTACCAACTCCTCAAAAATCTGCATTACCGCATCCTTGCTCTGCTCTTCATCTTTAAAATAATTTAAGCAGACCCCAAAAACCAGGTGCATGTATTTATTGTAAAGCGTACCCAATGCATCTAAATTGCCTGTATTTTTATACTCGGCAATTAGTTTTGCATCATCTTGCTGGTGGTTCCCAGCTGTGTTTTTTATAAACTTCAAAAAATTGGGTAGCTAAATCGAATTATCTTTCAAGTATAAAAAATATTTTTGAGTATGCTGGAATCAAAGATGCCGAAATAAATATCCTGTTGTGATTAACTTGGTATTTCTCCATGCCTTTGATCATTTAATGCTCCGTCAGGTTAAACCATTGCATTATAATCCGCTCTATAATTGCAACACAAATTTAACATACAGGCTTTTTTTTAAAGCTATATTTGAGAAAACCGCCTGATGGTCAAAATTTATGGCAACTGTTTTGCTAACAAAGATTAAACACACACAATGAAAAAACACACGATTTTATCTGCAACCTTGGCTACGCTGGTGTTTGCAAGTTTAAATGTTAGCGCACAGATTAAACTGAGCGATATTTTTAAGAAGGTAACCGAAAAACAGGGTACTACATCAAGCGCATCAGGTACGCCATCTACCTTTGAAATCGGTCAGGGCATAAAAGAAGCCCTGCAGATCGGCGTTTCTGCGGGTGCAGACAGGCTTTCGGTTAAGGATGGATTTTTAGGAAACCTGGCCGTTAAGATTTTAATGCCGCCAGAGGCCCAAAAAGTAGAAAGAACATTACGCGGGATTGGTTTAAACAAGCTTTGCGATAATGTAATTGTGAGTTTAAACCGGGCGGCTGAAGATGCAGCTACAGAAGCCAAACCAATTTTTATTTCGGCCATTAAACAGATGACCTTAACTGATGCAACCAATATTTTGTTGGGAAACAACAATGCAGCTACCGAATATTTTAAACGGGTAACCACTGCCCAACTGATGCAGAAGTTTAGTCCGATTGTAACTACGAGTTTAAATAAGGTGAATGCCACCAAATATTACAGCGATTTAACCACACAGTACAATAAACTGCCATTGGTTAGGCCTGTCAATACCAATTTAACCGAATATGTTACCCAAAAAGCAATAGATGGTTTGTTTGTCGAAGTAGCTAAAGAAGAACTGAAAATTAGGGGTAACCTGAGCTCAAGAAGCAGTACTTTATTGCAAAAAGTATTTGGCTACGCCGATAAGAAGAAGATATAAGTGATGTGCCGTGGTTCGTGAAGACACGAACCACGAATTTGTTTAGGCCAAGTCAATATCGCCCATTTATACTTTCGAACCCATATCGCCTTGGTTCGTGTCCTCACGGACCGCCCATTAGTTTGTACCAGGTAAAAAATTGTTCATACACCCCTTTCGAACCCGCATAAAGAAAAACTATTTGTAAAATTGTGCATGACGAACATCAGCAGCAAATTAGTTTGTATTTTAATTTTATGCGCGGTATTATTTGGCGCTTGTAACAACAATAAATCAGGAGCGGAAAACTCAAAAGCAATATTGGATACCGTTTCCTTAAGCGCTAAGAATTATGCTTTGGCGTATCAAGATGGCGATAAGATTGTAGCCACCAGTATCGATACCATGAAACAGATTTCGTTTGGTGGGGCAACCGATCCGGCTATTTCTCCTGATGGGAACAAACTGGCCTATACCGTAAACGATTCGGCAGGGCATAGAAGCATCTGGATTGCTGATATGGAAAGCAAAAGCCAGATTCAGCTGCTGGTCAATAATACCAATTACTATCAGGCAGTATGGTCGGCAGATGGTAAGGCCATTGCTTTTAACATTTTTAACAAGAAAAACCTTTGGAAAATAGGGGTGATTAAAAGTGATAATTCGGGTTATGTAATGCTCGATAGCGCATCTGCCCTGAACGTTTATGCACCAACCTGGAAAAACGAAATGGAAATTATTGGGCATGATCTTGCCAATCTTTATACTTTCGATATTTCTGGGAAATTGATTGATAGCAAGCCCATTGTTGGTTTAATTGGCAAAGATTTATCCATTGCCAGCAGTAACCGCTTCTTTTATACCAAAAATGGAGCGAAACTGATTTTCAATGCAGGCAATACCGATGCCTTACCCGGATTAACCGGACCAAGTGAAGCTGTTTATGTTTTAGATCTGGCCAGTAAAAAAGTAGCGCGCCTTTCGCCAAAAGGTTTAAATGTGCCTTATGTTTTTGTTACGGCCGATGACCGCATATTTTACAGCGGCGCCGAGCAGCCATTTACCCAATCGAAAATTTATGTTACCGATTTAAACGGGAACAGTAAAGCCGTTGTGGATAAGGGTACTAACCCAACAGGTGCACTAAAGTAGCTGTAACTTGCTGATTTGAGTGGATAATGGGACCGAAAAGAAGTGCTTTGGAAGTAGAATTGATTCTATTTTTCGGAGCGCAGGGCCTGTGCAATTCATCAAGTTCCTTCCCGTGTTCCGCTTATACGCTTCGGGTTTCATACTTCAACCCTGCAGGGTAACGCTACACCCGGGGCTAGGTGGCCGGAATAGCATTTCATTTTAACGGTTGTAGGGTGCAGATACGTTGTATTTAAACCCGATTACAATGGAAAGCCCACAGCGCAGCGAGGACTTGGAATGAAAAGCGGGGCTGCAGACTGCCAAGAAAATCTGCCCCTTCATTTTCAAAAAATAGAAATAATCCATCATTACATATGACCTTTTTATGCTTTCGAAGTCATCCTCTGATCATTCCTACCGTTAAATTTCGAAAGATGCCAAAAAAATAAAGAAAATTTAAAGTAATATTGAGTTTCATCCGTTTACTGGTTTACAAACAATAAATAGTGCCAAAAAACGAACCTCAAAATATCATTTCAGCAGTTGCCAACTACGGTAAGCGCCTTTTCAGTTTCATCCGCGGAAGGGTGAATACAGATGAAGATGCGGAAGATATTTTGCAGGATGTTTGGTTTCAGCTTAGCAACCAGCCAGAAGCAGGGGCCATAGAGCAGATTAGCGGTTGGCTGTACCGTGTGGCCAGGAATAAAATAACAGATAAGTACCGCAAGCAAAAAGAAGAGCTTTTAGAAGATTTTAGCTTTGAAGGCGAAGACGGAGAAATTAACTTCAGGGAAATTTTACTCGCCGAATCTTATTCGCCCGAAGAAGAAAGCTTAAAAAAACTATTCTGGGATCAGCTTTTTTTAGCGCTTGATGAACTGCCGGAAAACCAACGCTATGTATTTGTGCAAAATGAACTGGAAGAACGTACATTTCAGGAACTGGCCGATGAAACCGGCGAAAACATTAAAACTTTAATATCAAGAAAGGGCTATGCGGTTAAACACCTGCGTAGCCGTTTACAGAATTTATATCAAGAATTTATCAATTATTAAATTTGCAGGAGATGAGAAACAGAAAGTTTAATCTTAATCGAGGCAAGAAATTCATTTTCTTTATACCCGTTGTAGCATTGATTGCTACTGCACTGGGTTACATTGTAATGTACCTGTGGAATTGGATCTTGCCCGAAGTTGTACACGCGGGGCGGTTAAATTTTTGGCAGGCACTGGGGCTACTGGTACTTTGCAGGATCCTATTTGGCAATTTTAAAAAAGGCGGTCACGAGGGGCATAATGGTTTCCGTGAGCGGGCAAAAAACATGCGGGCCAAATGGGATGCCATGAACGATGAGGAACGGACAAAATTTAAAGAAGAATACAAACGCAGGTGTGGCGGATGGGGCCACCACCGCAATAAAGAATAGTTAAAAGCCTCGGTTATGCCGGGGCTTTTTTTGTTAAAGGGGACCTCATTCAACCTGGATGTCGTTTCCAGCCCAATTTAAAGCGTACGGCATTACGATTCCCTCCTGCGCGGGAACAAGGCTGATTTTAAGTGAATTTGCTTAAAAAAGATCCTTTGACTATGTTCAGGATGAGACAACGGAAAAAGGAAAGCGTGTTTTTCAATAAAATGATCTAAATAAAAGATTCTCTACAGCGTCCGATAACTATCAGGCCACGATAAATAAAAAAACTAAAAATAATTTAAAGTAAAAATAAAGCTGCTGCGTCTTCCTATATAAATAATGAAAATAAACAATGTAATACAATTCGATGGTTATGAATTGATTACCATTAAATCATACTAACAGAAGATGAAAAAAATATTAAAAGCTATAGGATTCGGAATTGTACTTGGTGCAACCGCTTTCTTCATCCCATTCGTATTCAAATTTATATTTGCCGCTATTTTGATCGGCTTAATATTTAGGGCATTTATTGGCAGAAAACGCCGTTATTTTCACAGCCGCTTTAACAGGTTCGAAAATAATTACAGCCCAATTGTACCGATCGATAATCAATGGTACAGGCCAACAGTACAGGGAAATGGAACAGTTAACCACATTAACATTAATTATTAACAGCCATGAAAGCATTTAGAATATTATTGGCCTTAGCGGCTGCCGGCGCAACATTTTACAGCTTAAATGCACTTGCTATACAAAATGGATACCGCGATAGGCTTGACTTTAAAAACAGGCACTACCATGAGCACGATTGCAGCCAGGAGCATTACAAAAACCACACTTTCAATCATCATAACCGGAATGTGGCCGATACACCGATAACCGGAATGGATAGCCTTAACAAAGTAAAAAGATAACGGTATGTCGCAGGTGCTCTTTTTAAGTGGCCCATCTCAGGGAGATGTTAAGCCAATCCTGGATCTGGCCAGCGAGTTGATTACGCGCGGGGAGAAGGTCACATTTTTCAGCTCAGAAGAGTTTAAAACACCGATTGAAGGTATCGGGGCCCAGTTTAAGCCTTATAATCAGGATTTGAATATTTTTCAGAAAGCTCAAGATGAGGAAAAGCCAAGATCGGGCTTAATTACCGCCTTGCTTGAGCCGATGAAATTTATTGATGATATCGTAGTGCAGATCAGGGGATTAAAATTCGATTATGCCGTTTTTTCTCCCGCTTATCCTTACGCAAACATCATTACCCAGTTGTTGGGTATACCCAAAACACAAATAGTAAACAATTAAATTAAAAAAAACATGTACAACGAACATAGATGCCATACAGGCAAAATAAATAGCGGTTGCGGCCATAAGGGCGGCAGGTTTAACAGGCACTTTGGCGGCCGTTTTGGTTACGCACACGAAATGTTTAACCATGGTTTTAGGCGCGTTCCGGTAAATATCGAAGAAAACGAAACCAGCTTTATTATCAACCTTTTTGCACCTGCATTGGTTAAGGAAAACTTAAAAGTAAGCACTAAGGATGATGTTTTAACCATTTCATATCAGGCTAAAGAAGCTGAAACCGCCGAACAGTTTACCCGTAGGGAATACAGCAACGGTACTTTTGAAAGAGCCTTTGCCCTAAACGGAAAAGTGCTTAACGAGCAGATTTCCGCTGCTTATGCGGATGGGATTTTGAAAGTAACACTCCCTAAAAACCCCGAAACGAACACACCGGCAAAAGATATTCTGGTGGACTAGTTTTGTCTATTATAATTTCCAAAGTCCCGGTGCCCATCGGGACTTTTTTTGTTTTTATGCCTGCCAATATCAAAAATAAATAAGATGAATAGCATATAAGCCCAAATCGCGTTTGCTATTCGCCTTAATTTGAGGTACTTTTGTTAAAATACAAAAACAAACAGATTGAATTTTAACGATTTTAACTTTAACCCCGATTTATACGAAGGCCTGATGGCCATGGGGTATAAAAGCGCTACTCCCATACAAGAACAAGCCATTCCGGTAATTTTAGATAACCATGATCTAATTGCCTGTGCCCAAACAGGTACCGGAAAAACCGCCAGCTACCTTTTGCCCGTTATGGATAAAATTAGCAAAGCGAAGGATAGGCATAACAATACTTTAATTTTAGCACCAACGCGCGAGCTTGCCCAGCAGATAGATCTGCAGGTTGAGGCGCTTGCCTACTTTACGAACATCAGCTCGCTGGCTGTTTATGGTGGGGGCGATGGTATTGCCTACGAGCAGCAGAAAAGATCGATGCGCGAAGGTGTGGATATTATTATTGCAACACCGGGCAGGTTAATGGCGCACTTATCTTCGGGGGTTTTAAAACTGGAGCATTTGCAGCATTTGATTTTGGATGAGGCCGACAGGATGTTGGATATGGGCTTTTATGATGATATTATCCGCATTATCAGCTATTTGCCCAAAAAGAGACAGACCTTGTTGTTCTCGGCTACCATGGCGCCCAAAATAAGAACCATGGCCGGCCGGATATTGCACGAACCTAAGCAGATTACCATCTCTATTGCTAAACCTGCAGAAGGTATCGACCAGCAGGCTTACAATATCCACGATCAACAGAAACAGGCTTTATTGACCGATCTATTTAAAGATGGAACCTATAAAAGCAGTATCATTTTTGCCTCAACAAAAGAGAAAGTAAAAGCATTATTTAAAGCCTTTAAAGGGCTGAACATTAAAGCAGAAGCCTTCCACTCAGATTTGGGACAGAAAGAACGCGAAGATATTTTATTGGCTTTTAAAAACCGCCGGTTGCCTATTTTGATCGGAACGGATGTATTATCTCGCGGCATCGATGTAGAAGGAGTTGATCTGGTAATCAATTACGATGTTCCTGGTGATCCGGCAGATTATGTGCACCGCATTGGGCGTACGGCTAGGGCCGCAACAAAAGGAACTGCAATAACCCTGGTTAACGGCCGTGATAAGCGCAAGTTTGATAACATCGAAAAGCTGATTGAAAAACAGGTGCCACGCATGCCTTTGCCCGATCATATTGCTGTGATGGAAATTACCCATGTAGAGGAGAAAAAACCTCAACATAAAAATAATGGTAAGAAAAGGGTTTGGCACAAGAAAAAACCAAAACCAACAAGTTAATTGCTTTTTAAAGTGTCATCCTGTTAAAGGATTGTAAGAAACGTAAATAAAATATGAGCCACAGATTTTCAGGTTGAAAATCTGTGGCTTTTTACTGTCTGATTTTCTACAAGTAGGCGGCTGATTTTTGTGGTTTATTTAACATTATCGTGATATTCTATAAACTGTTTTGACAACTAATAAGAGTAAATTAGCTTAATCAAAATACAATCAAAATACAATCAAAATGGACGCAAAAATTGGAATAACCGCTGAAAATAGACAGGCAGTTTCGGAACAGCTTGCTAAATTACTGGCAGATGAATATGTGCTGTATACCAAAACCCGTAATGCACACTGGAATGTAGAGGGTGCTGATTTCTTGGCAAAGCATAAGTTTTTTGAAGATCAGTACAACCAGATAGACGAATTTATTGATAGTGTTGCAGAGCGTATCCGCAAAATTGGTCACTATGCACCAGCAACCCTCAAAAATTTTTTAGCGCTAACCCATTTAACCGAATACAGCGAAAGACACAATGATAGCTTGGGCTACATTAAAGATCTGCTTGCCGACCATGAAACCGTAATCGAATTTATAAGGGGAAATATTAATCCAATTGCAAATGATTATGGCGATGCCGGAACGAGCGATTTTATTACGGGCTTAATGGAAACACACGAAGAAATGGCCTGGTTTTTAAGGGCGCATCTGAAATAAACCGTAAAAATATTTTTTTTGAACGCCAATAGGTTGAAATCTTATTGGCGCTTTTCTATTATAGCTATCTTTGCCTCACTAAATGGCAAATTTTATTCTCATCGGCTTATGTATTATTGCCGGCATTCTTTTCAGGAAAAGTAAAACACTGGCCAAAGATGCGCACAAGGGTATTAATGCCTGGATTATCTACATAGCGCTGCCTGCGGCTTCATTTAAGTATTTGCCGCACATTACATGGACCAAAGAGCTGCTTTTTCCGGCACTGGCGCCCATTTGTGTATGGTTGTTCGGCTGGTTATTTGTTAGCCTTTACACCAGGCAGCAGAAGTTAAGCCGTGCCACATCAGGTGGCTTAAAATTAGTTAGTGCCTTAAGCAATACTTCTTTTTTGGGCTTCCCATTAATTGCGGCTTATTTTAACGAAAAAGATCAAGCTATAGCCATTATCTGCGATCAGGTAACCTTTATGCTTTTGTCAACCATTGGTATCGTGGTGGCTATCCGTTCGTCGCAGAACCAGAAATTGAGTGCTGGGCTGGTAGTTAAAAAAGTGTTAACATTCCCGCCGCTGATTGGTTGTGTTTTGGCATTAACCATCCCACATTTGATCAATATTACGCCCTTGACACCGCTTTTCGAAAAACTTGCCGCAACGGTAGGCCCGCTGGCTTTGTTTTCTATAGGTTTACAGCTTAAGTTTGGCGGCTGGTTTGGCGAGCTCAAACATATCGGCTTTGCTTTATTGTACAAGTTAATATTGGCACCTCTTGTGGTTTTGGCCATTGCAGTGTTATTGAACTTAAATGGTATCATTACCAAGATTACCATTTTCGAAATGGCTATGCCAACCCTGGTAACTGCAGGAGTAGTTGCCGATCAATACAACCTAAATTCTAAACTCTCTAACTTGGTGGTAGGTGTGGGGATTGTGCTGTGTTTTGTAACTACAGGTTTATGGTGGTTGTTGCTTACTTATTCGGGCTTGGTGTAAACTTAGTGCTGTTTTTAACCGCGAAGTACGCAACGAGGAAGCACGCCAAGTACGCATAAGAGGAATCCCCGTCTGCTGGTTGCAAGTAAAAGATTAGCCACGGATACATGAATTTTTCATCATTGCGAGGTACCAAGCAATCCCACTATTATGGGTAGGCATATAGCTATCTCCATTCCGCTAGCCTTCCCCGCTTAATGCTGAACACTCAGCACCCGTTTTAATTTAGCATTCAGGCAAACTGATTGGAATATTGGTTGCTAAACCTCCATCTGATGTTTCTTTGTATTTTGCATTCATATCCAGAGCGGTTTCCCACATGGTGTTTACCACGGCATCCAGGCTCACTTTTGCCTTATCCGGATTGCTCTGTAAAGCCAGCTGACTTGCTGTAATGGCTTTGATGGCGCCCATGGTATTCCTTTCTATGCATGGAATCTGTACCAAGCCTCCAATCGGATCGCAGGTTAAGCCCAAGTGGTGTTCCATGGCAATTTCTGCTGCCATTAAAACCTGCCGTTGCGAGCCGCCTAGGCACTCTGTTAGTGCTGCTGCTGCCATGGCCGACGAAACGCCGATTTCTGCCTGGCATCCGCCCATTGCGGCCGATATGGTGGCACCTTTCTTAAAAATACTGCCTATTTCTGAAGCACAGGCCACAAACTGGATAATTTTTTCTTCGCTGTAGCCATCGCAAAAAGTAATAAAATATTGCAGTACGGCTGGTATAACACCTGCCGCGCCGTTTGTTGGCGCAGTAACTACGCGGCCGAAAGAAGCATTTTCTTCGTTTACTGCCAGTGCGAAGCAGCTAACCCAATCGAGAATATAGTTAAATCCGTTTCCTCCATTTCGAATGGCTGTTACCCAGCTATTGTAATCGCTGTATTCACTTTTGCCAATTAATCTTTTATTTAATGGAAATGCCCTTCTTGCTACTTCTAACCCACCAGGTAAGAAACCAGTGGTATGGCAGCCACGGTAAATACAATCGCGCATTACGGCAAAGTGCTGCAAAATTCCTTTTTTGGTTTCTGCCTCAGGTCGCCAGGCCAGTTCATTTTCCATTACAATTTCGCTCACTTTTAAGCCGGTTGATAGGCACCAGTGCAGCAGTTCTTTTGCTTTTTCTACAGGAAAGGGTAAATCTACCTGGACTTTTTTGCTGTTATCTTCTCCTTCTTTTACCACAAACCCACCACCAATAGAGTAATAGGTTTCTGAAAATGCTTTCCCGTTCTTTAAAAATGCCTGAAAGGTAACGGCATTGGGATGGAAAGGTAAGCTTTCGGCAAAGAGAAAAAGGAGGTCTTCAGTATAATCGAAATCAATAACTAAGTGATTGGCCAGATTTAGTTTTTTATCTCTTTGTATCCCCTCAAAGGTAGGGGTAACCGCATCTACATCAAATGTTACAGGATCGGCCCCGGTTAAACCCAACAGAATGGCCACATCAGTTCCATGGCCTTTGCCCGTTTTGGCCAATGAACCATAAAGTAATATTTTAATACTCTCAACACCGTTAAGCAGGTTGTTTTGGGCAAGCGAAGCTGTAAATTGTTGGGCTGCACGCCATGGGCCTAGTGTGTGCGAACTGGATGGCCCTATGCCTATTTTAAAAATATCGAAAACTGAGATTTGTTCCTTGATCATGAAGCATGTTAGTTATGCAAAGCTATAATTGTTTTTTGAGATTCGGATAAATAAATTTTTTTGTAATCTGTGCCGTATTCTTTATTATTACATCAACAAATAAACGCTCTCGAATGAATTTCAACAACAACAGTTATCAGGAAATCGATTTAGATTACTGCCGCGCAAACACCTCGAAACGATTTGCCAATTACCTCATCGATCTGGTTGTGTTTTATATCATCATGTTCTGCATTGGTATTCTTATTGGCATCTTTAACCCAAGCTTGGTTGAAGGACTGGATGGAATAGGGGGACGGTTAATTTCATTGTTGTTTTATGGTATCATTATGTTCTTCACGGAGGCAATGTCGAACGGGAAATCGATCGGAAAATTAATTACCGGCACAAAAGCGGTAAACCTTGATGGTAGCGACATTACTTTTCAAAAGGCATTTACCCGGAATTTGGTCAGGGCTATTCCTTTCAACGTATTCAGTGCCCTGGGAAATCCTTGTGCGCCATGGCACGATACCTGGTCGGACACGCTAGTAATTGAGGAGAAGAAAGTTGCGCTACAGAAACAGCAAGTAGATCTGTTCGGGGAAGTTAGAAATCAAACTCTATAATTTCATCATCTTTTAGCATCCGCTCTACAAATTTCTGGTGGTTTTTTGGAGTTCCGGTGGCAATCCAGTTTCCGGTGATGATGTTGTTCACCAATTGGTGTTTGCCCCTTTGCGGCTTGAGTTTACTTTCTCTAAAAACTTCCTCATAGCTTTCTAAATCGCCATGGGTGTGCTGTTTTTTCACAATGCGGTAAACTCTTTTGGTAAAACGGCGGTCGCCTATTTCTTCTAAAAAGGGGAAAATGATCAGCGCCAATAACACCACAAAAGTAACACCAACGGCCTGTTCGTAGTAGCCTGAACCTACAGCCATGCCAATTGCGGCAACAATCCATATAATGCAGGCAGTAGTTAGTCCCTTAACCCTGTTCTCTTCTTTAAAAATTACCCCGGCACCTAAAAAACCGATTCCGGTAACAATGTTGGAGGCAATACGGTCTTGACTGGTTGGCCCGATCTTGATGGATAAAATGGTAAACAACGTAGCCCCAAGGCCAATCATCATCATGGTTTTTAATCCGGCAGATTTGCTTCTGTACTCGCGTTCGGCACCAATTATACCGCAAAGCAGCGTAGCCAGTAAAAATTTATTTACCTCACTCTGTGTAATGAAATGGCTATTGTCTAAAATATCGTTCATTGCCTTGAATTATCCATGGCAAATTAATAAAAATCGTAACATCTTAGACCATTTGCCCTGCCTCCATTTGAACTATTTGGAAAATATTTTTCGTAACCTACGCCAATTTCAGATGTTCCGCCTGTATTGGTATAGTTGATTTTTGAAGTAGTAGCATCATGGCTAATGCCCAACCTAAACTTTTCGCCATTGGTACGGCGGTTAAAAATATCAAAGATTACAGAAAAAACAACGGCATCATTTCCGTTTGAGTTGCCATCATTCCGGTACCAGATACCCGCATTTATACCGGCATATTTGTATTGCATGCCCACGCTAAAAGAGCTTACGTTGGTTTGCTTGTAAGCAACTATGGAGGGAATGAGGTAACTACCTTCCCTATCGTACTGATCAGGAATTAGGGTAAGTTTATAACTTAAATTCCCGGAAATGCGCACGGGTAATTTGGTTTGAAAGCCTGAAAGTGACTCGTCAGGGCGGTTGAGGTGATGTGCCGCAAGCCCCATCATAAATTTTCCATACACCAGGTTTGCTCCGGCATTGGCATCCAGGTAAAAGCGGCTATCGATACTCGGCCTTTCAGCCCCCGATATGCTTCCGGGAATGTAGCCGGTATTAATATCGATCTGATCGCCGAACACCAGTTTATCCCAGTTTAGTTTCTGGTTGGTAACACCTGCCTGCAAGCCGAAAGACAGGGCGAAATCATCACCTCCGATGATGTAGGCATAGCTAACCGCAATATTGTTTTTAACCAGGTAGGCCGTGCCTTCGCTGCTGCGGTTAAAAATCAGGCCAATGCCACTGTTCAATCTGCGCAGGTTAAGGTCGCCAGAGGCCGTCATGTACGAAAAATCGCTCGCCAAGCCCGTCCATTGGTTGCGGTAAAGTGCATTGAACCGGATATCGCCTTCGAACTGGCCTGTTAATGCCGGATTTAAATAAATCGGAGCGTTATAAAATTGCGAATAAATATGATCCTGCCCCAACGAAATCAATGGCAGTACCAGTGCAAACAAAAATAATATTATCCTTCTCCTCATCATCTTATTAAATATATTACGCCCGTTTTTCTTGGAGGAGATGAATCGTAGGTCATTCCTTTCCAGTCGCTGCCATTAATAAATTTTATATCTACTTTCCAATAATAAACGCCCTGAGGCTGATCTTGACCATTGTAAGTACCATCCCATCCTTCTAAAGGTGCATGGTCATCCAGTTTGGTGGTTTCCCATAACAACTGGCCCCATTTGTTAAAAACCGACATCCGCCATTCTTGAATGCCGCGCCCTTTGGCTTTGAAAATCTTGATTTCATTTTTTGCACTCGCCGGCATAAACGAATTTGGGATGTTTAAATAGCCCGGCACGCCAATAATCCTTACCGATTGGAAGGTGCTTGAAGAACAACCTTCTTTATTGAGTATTTTCAGCGTTACATTATATACGCCTTCATTGGCATAAGTATGTGTTGGGTTTTGCAGGGTAGATACGGCGCCATCGCCAAATGTCCATTCCCAACTCACCGCATCGCTGCTTATATCTTTAAACGTAAACGAATAATTTGGGATAGATAATTCATTTCCAGGCACAACAGTAAAGGTTGCTACCGGATGAGGTACAATTTTAATAAAATCGCCTATGGTAACCGTGTTTGTGCAGGTAAGTGCATTGGTTGCCGTTAAAGTAACGGTGTAATTTTTACCAGATCCAGTATAGGTGTGTGTTGGTTCCAAGGCGTTTGATGTAGGAGAGCCATCACCAAAATCCCAAACATAACCTATTGCACCGGTACTATTGTTTTTAAACTTAACCACAAGTCCATCGCAACCACTGGTTTTATCGGCTGTAAAACTTACAATTGGCTGCGGCAAAACTTCCACAATTTCTGTTGTTGAAGCGTTGGAACAGTTGTTTGAGGCATACAGGGTGATGGTGTATTTTCCAGGCTGGGTAAAGGTATGCGTTACCGTTTCGGGTGCCGTGTGGGTTACAGTTGTACTTCCATCGCCAAAATCGTAAAGAAAAGTACTTGCACCTTTGGTATTGTTAAAGAAATCGACCTTTAATGGTGCACAACCTTTGAGTTGGTTGCTGTTTACCACCAGTTCGGGTGTAATATCGTTTGGCGAAACCGTTATGCCATAAGATGATGTGCTGCTTCCGCACTCATTTTCTGCTATCATGGTAACCGTGAAATTTTTAACCTCGGTAACTAAATAGGTGTGCTTAACCGAATTTCGGTCGGTTACCTTTAATGGTGCAGATCCATCGCCAAAATCGTAAGTATAAGTAGTTACCGATGTTTCGGGCGAAGTATTGCTAAATGTGACTTCAAACGGAGAACAGCCGGCTGTTTTATTTGGCGAGAAAATAGAAACTGCAGGTGCTTTTACCAATACGGTTGAAGTTTGTGTGGTTACACCGCAGGAGGTAGTGGCTGCTAAAGTTAGGGTATAGGTAACATCTTTTCCGGTTGGATCGGCCTGAAACACCTGTGCAGGAGGCTGAGCCAAGCGCGATGTTGTTCCATTACCAAAATCCCAATAAAATGTAGCTGCAGTTAGGGAGTTCGATGTATTGGTAAAAACGACATTTAAAGGACCGCAACCGACCGTTTTATCTTGCGTAAAAGCGGCAGTTACATTTTGTATCGTACTAAAAGTATGGCTGCTTTCATCGCTATTGCAACCCAGGCTGCTGCTAACCACCAGTTTAATAACAACGTTTTGATTATCCGTTGCAATGGTGTAACCGGGGAAAGTAATTCCGGTGCCTATTTGGGTGCCATTGGCGAACCAGGTATAACTTGCATTGCGATCTGGATAAGCTGTGGCAGATATGTTAGCAGATGTTAAAAGAAAAGGCGCGCAGGCTTTATCTGTTATAAAAACCAAGTCGGCTTTGGCATGTGGATTAACCGTTATTTTAATCTGGTTACTTAGGTTGTTGCTACAGGCACCACTAGCAACCGAACGCCTGTAATAAATTGTTGCAGTTGGTGTTGGTGGTGTAAAATTGATGCTTGTTGCACCTAAAACATCGGTCCACGTAGTGCCATTTAAACTCGATTGCCATTGGTAAGTATAGGTGCCGCTTCCTCCGCTTGGCAATGCACCTGTAAGCGGAGCTGCTGCCGCGCCTGTACAAATGTTCTGATCTGCGCTAATGGTGTTGTTGCTTAATCCAGGTAGCACGGTAATCTGTACCGAATTACTGATTGATGTACAGATGGTACTGTTAACCAATCTCCTAAAATAAGTTGAATTGCTTACGGTTAAGGTTAAATCTTTATTCGTCGCGGTTGGAACATTATTCCAGGTATTTCCATCGGCACTGCTTTGCCATTGATAGGCAAAAGTACCTGTACCGCCTGTTGGGGTATCGCCTGTAATGGTAATGCTTTGGCCTGAACAAACCGGTGCTGCAGAGGCAGTGATGTTATTGGTTACCGCCGAATAATAAGTAACGGTTACTTCATCTACAGATGGCGGACAGCCCCCAAAACCCGAAATGGTCCACCTGAAAGTATAAGTTTGGCCTGGTACTAAACCGGTAACTGAAGTATTGTAAAGGGTAGGGTCGGTAATTACAACGCCTGTTTGAGCGGATACCAAAGTCCAGATACCACTGTTTGGAGCAGGGTTATTGCCATTTAAGGTAATGCCATTTCCACTGCATAAATTTTGGTCTGAACCTGCATTTGCAGCAACCGTTCCGGGGTTAACGGTAACAGTGCTTACTGTTGAGAAAGCCTCAGCGCAACTTCCGCTTTGCACTACTGCCCGGTATTGGGTGGTAATGGTAAGGTTTGAAAAAACATAAGGATTTGCGGTTGAGGTAATGGTAGACCATGTTCCGCCATTATCGATTGAGCGTTCCCAGCGGATGATATTGCCAACCTGTCCGCTTAAACTAATATTTCCGCTGTTGGTACCGGCACATACATTCACATCGCCAGTGGTGGTACCGCCAACACTAAGCGGATTAACGGTTATCTGCACATTATCGCTGGCTGATGAACAGCTGGCATCGCTTATGGTCCATTTTAAAATATATACGTTTCCAGCCTGCAAACCTGATATATTAGTATTGCTTTGCGTATCATCAGCAAAGGTGATGGTAGTTGGTGCCGATACAATGGTCCATTTTCCGGTTCCAACTACAGGGGCATTTCCTTTTAGGGCATAGCTTGTTTGGTTACAGATGGCTTCATCTGGTCCTGCATTTGGCGGTGTTGCACTTGGTAAAACCGTTATGGTAATGCTTGCAGGAGTACCCGGGCATCCATTTACAGAAACGGGCGTAATGGTGTAGGTTACCGTTCCCGGGCTGGTTCCTGCGTTCACTAAAATATCATTAATCTGCGATCCTGAGGCAGCTACGGCTCTGTTGCTGTTGCCGCTTATTGTTCCGGTTATGCTGCTGGTGTAAGTATAGTTTACGCCAGAAAAGTTAGCCGATAAAGTAATGGCCGAAGAGGTGGCATTACAGATGCTAAGGTTAGGAGCAGTTGGTGTTACAATTGGATTAGGTTTAATGGTAACAACCAGCGGAAAAGGGGTTCCATCGCAACCATCAAAATGTGGTGTAATGGTGTAGGTTACATTGGCATCGGCATTAAGATCGGTATTGGTCAATACATCATTAATAGCGCCCGTTCCGCTTGTGGTGTAACCAGTGGCAGATGCTGTTCCGGTGGCTGTCCAGGTGTAAGTAACCCCTGCAACAGCTGATGTTGGGGTATAGGCTACGCTATTGCCGGTACAGATGATTTTTGTTGCCGCACTAGTTAAACTGATATTCGGTTTTATTTTTAAAATGATGTCATCATCTATCTGGTTGCAGGGTGGAGCAAGTGCAGTTGTGGCCCTTAATTGTAAAGTAACCGTTCCAGCAGCTTTTTCTGCTGCTGTAGGCGTATACACTGCATTTAAATCGTTTCTGCTCGGCGTAAAGGTTCCTTGGCCACCAACCCAGCTTTGCGTGGTAGTGGTACCTGTTACTGCTCCGCTTAGGGTAAAGCTTGGGTCGTTAAAACAGATGCTCTGATCGGCACCTGCGTTAACCACTGGCGCAGTACTGAAGGTTAGTACCTGAGTATCGGTTGCTGTGCCACAATTGTTTTTGTGCACAACGGTTACTGTGTAAGTGTCGTAACTGTCGAATTTGATTGATGGATATCTGGAATTGGCCGTTGTGCCACCCGTAAAGCTGTACGTGCCCGATCCTGCTGGAGTAACGGTCCAGGTGTAAGTATCTGCTAAAGGCTGCGTGGTTCCGGTGATCAGGGTTTTGGTGGGGCCTGTAGTGGTATTGTTAAAATCGTAGGTTGATAAGTTACAGACCGTAATATCTGGCGATAGTGTTGCAACTGGAGATGCGTTTACCACAACAGTTTGCGGCAAGGTGGTTACTACACCGCATGAAGGGGTGGTAATGCTCAAAGTAATGGTATAAGTACCAGGAGTTGTAAAATTAAATTCGGGCGCTTTGCTGGCCGAATTGGTGCCATTGGCATAACCCACTGCAGGCGTAACCGACCAAGAATAAGTATTGGCAGCGTCACATATGTTGTCAAGCACCGAATTATCAACCGGTTTTAAAATGGTTTGCGAACAAATGGTGCCGGCAGGTAAAGTAAAAGCCGGCTTTGGTGGATCCTGGATACAGATCTTCATCTCTACCGGATCGGCATTACAGGCCCCCGAGCTGCTCGATTCTAAACGGATGGTATGCTCACCATGGGTGGTGAACTTGTATACAAAATTGAAAGATTTTGGCTGGTTAACTTCTTGAATCACCCCATCCACATACCAATTGTAAGTTACTGTATTGGGCGCACAGCCCGGTGTATTGGTATTGGGGTTTTCGCCTAAAACGGAGGTGTTAACAAAAGTAACGTTGGTATTTGTACAGCTGGGTGTATTAAAAACAAATGAGTTTATAGGTTTTACGACTACTTTTGCCGAAGAAGAAACCGGTGTGCCTACTGTGCCGCAAAAGGCATTTGATACATTGATGGAAACATCAAAAGCATTAAAAATTGTTCCGGCACTTGATGTGGAAACACTTCCGCAAGATGATTTTGTATAGGCATGCTGCACTTTTCCGCCCAAACTTTTAATATCGCACAAAGTGTAGGTGGTAGTGGTTTGGTCTCCCCAGGTTATCGTGTACACATCGCCGGGAAAGTTATTCTGTATCCCAGCAGTAGAAGTAATGTCGACATTAAATTCAAGATAGCCCATCGGTAAACACACAACATTGTTGCCCGAGGTTCCAAATGCGGTTATGGTTTTATTATTGATCAATAAATAAGCTTTGGTTCCAACGGTTCCATTTGGCATTATGGCTTTTGCAATAATGGTATAATGTGCCTGCTGGGCGGTAAAACTTTGTATTGCGGTAGGAAAATTGATTAAAGTAGGACTGCCTCCATTTACTTCATCGGTTATGTTAGCCGTAACTGTGCTATTTGCCGTCGATTCATTTTTAATAAAAAAAGAATTATCGGGTTTACTTATGCATGTACCAAAGGTTTCGTTATTGGCCGCGTTTAAATAGCTTGAGGTTAACTTGGCTTCTACTGCTGGCCCCGCTTTAACTTCGAAGGCTGTAGATGGTGTGCTTACGGATGCTGGACTGGTAGATTTAACCCTAACCATATAACCTGTGCCCGGCGCAAGGCCTGTAGGCAAGATGCCATTTACGTAGGTAGTGTAAAAACCGGTATAGGTTCCAATTAATGTTTCGGCGGCAAAACTGCCATTCTGATCGGAAAGATAAAGCTGGAACTGATTTCCCTGGGCGGCACAGCCTGCACTAATACTGATGGGAACGCCAATGGTACTGCCGGGAGTATAGGGCCCTGCATCTACTGCGCCGATATTTATCTGCGCAAAACCTACTGACGTATAAAAAAGTGCCCCAAAAAATAGGACAAAAAAATGCCATTTCCTTTTACAACGAATCTTCATAAATCTCTAACACTAGGGAATGATTTTATTGCGTTCTGGAAGCTTGTATTGAAAGCTTGCTTTTGCCTGTCTCAGAAATGAGTATCAGACGTAAGATGCGCTAATAAATATTCGAAGGCAAAGAACGTAATTTTCGCGTTACGGCCGTAAAACTTTACACCAACATCAACTAAATGAATGGGTTATAGGTTAACAAATTTCGTTTTTGACGGCAATAGGGCATAAAAAACCCCCAAGGCATTGATGCCCTGAGGGAATATTTTTACACGAAATAGTTTCGTTGCAGAATGGTATTACATCATACCACCCATACCACCACCGCCCATTGGAGGCATTGATGGAGCACCACCTTCTTCAGGTTCGTCTGCTAAAACAACTTCTGTAGTTAATAACATTGCTGCAATGGATGCTGCGTTTTCTAAGGCTACACGGCTTACTTTAGTTGGATCGATAACACCGGCACCAATTAAGTTTTCGTAAACATTAGTACGTGCATTGTAACCGAAATCTGCAGTACCTTCTTTTACTTTTTGTACTACAATAGAACCTTCGATACCTGCGTTTTCGCAAATTTGACGAAGTGGCTCTTCAATTGCACGGCGAATAATCTGGATACCAGTGTTTTCGTCTTCATTTACGCCTTTTAAATCGGCTAATGAAGCTACCGCACGGATAAAAGCAACACCACCACCAGCAACAATACCTTCTTCTACAGCCGCACGGGTTGCATGTAAAGCATCATCAACACGGTCTTTTTTCTCTTTCATTTCAACTTCACTCGCTGCACCTACGTAAAGAACTGCAACACCGCCAGCCAATTTAGCTAAACGCTCTTGTAATTTTTCTTTATCGTAATCAGAGGTAGTGGTTTCAATCTGAGATTTGATCTGGCTTACGCGAGATTTAATATCATCTGTATTACCTGCACCGTTAATTACAGTAGTATTGTCTTTATCAACTACCACTTTCTCTGCAGAACCTAGGTAAGTTAAATCAGCATTTTCTAATTTGTAACCTCTTTCTTCTGAAATAACGATACCGCCAGTCAAAATTGCGATGTCTTCTAACATTGCTTTTCTTCTGTCGCCAAAACCAGGTGCTTTAACCGCAACAACTTTTAACGAACCACGGATTTTATTTACTACCAAAGTAGCTAAAGCTTCGCCATCTAAATCTTCAGAGATGATTACCAATGGTTTACCCGTTTGTACAGTTTTTTCTAAAACAGGCAACAATTCTTTCATGTTGCTGATTTTTTTATCGTAGATTAAAATGTAAGGGCTGTCTAATTCAGCTTCCATTTTATCTGCATTGGTAACGAAGTAAGGAGATAAATAACCTCTGTCAAACTGCATACCTTCTACTGTTTTAACTTCAGTTTCGGTACCTTTTGCTTCTTCAACAGTAATTACACCATCTTTACCCACTTTGCTCATTGCCTCAGCAATTAACGAACCGATTACCTCATCATTATTGGCAGAGATAGAGGCAACTTGTTTAATTTTGTTGTTATCATCACCAACCGCTTGCGATTGAGATTTTAAGTTTTCTACAACTGCAGAAACAGCTTTATCAATACCGCGTTTTAAATCCATTGGATTTGCACCAGCAGCAACGTTTTTAATACCTGTTGTAATAATTGCCTGAGCCAATACAGTTGCAGTTGTTGTTCCATCACCAGCAATATCAGCTGTTTTCGAAGCTACTTCTTTAACCATTTGAGCGCCCATGTTCTCAACCGCATCTTTCAATTCGATTTCTTTGGCTACAGTAACACCATCTTTGGTAATTGCCGGTGAACCGAATTTTTTATCGATAATTACGTTACGTCCTTTTGGACCTAACGTTACTTTTACTGCATTTGCAAGAATATCAACACCTCTTTTCAGGGCGTCGCGTGCTTCTACGTTATATTTTACTTGTTTAGACATTATTTTTTAAATTTTGGATGATTGTATGAGAGAATGATTTGTTTTTGCTTATTTCATTCTAACATTTATTATTTTATTTGCTGATTTATGCTGAATTCACGCCTTGTGGCACTCAGTTATTCAATCATTTACTTATCCTACAACAGCGTAAATATCTGTTTCCCGCATAATTAGGTAGTCTTTACCTTCATAAGGAAATTCAGTACCGCCGTATTTACCATAAATTACAACATCGCCAACTTTTACACTAGCTTTTTTACCTTCAGCATCTTCTTCAGAAACAGAAACTACAGTTCCTTTAGATGGTTTTTCTTTTGCAGTATCAGGAATATACAAACCTGATGCAGTTTTTTCTTCTGCCGCAGCCGGTTCAACTATTACTCTGTTCGAACTGCCAGCAATTGGTTTAAGGTTTAACGCCATAACTTTTATTATTTTTTATTTTGATTTTGTTTTTTTAACTAAGCATACAATTAACACTTTTTATGCCAAGAGGTTTTGAGGGACAAATTTTCACCAAACTGTCAATTTATTCACGCGAATCAAGAATGTAGATGTCAGCATGGCAGAAAGTTGTTGAAATATGAGCCAGATTTATTGTTTAGTTCTTGTCTTTCCCTCTGCATGACGACTTGAAAACTTAAAATATTGCCTTTTCTGTTAAGTATTTCCAATAGCGCTTGGGCACATGCTGTACATGCAGTTTGGTGTTTTTGCGCGCCACAATATTGGCACTTTTGAAATAATCTTTCCAAAGCGTTGCATAAAGGGCTTCACTTTCATCCATTAAAACTGGCGCAGGCGTTTGCTTATTTATACCCTCAGTAAAGCTGATTGTAATTTCTTCGACGGTATTTAAGTTGTAATGCAGGCCATATTTTCTTTTTAAATCATAAATTACCCATTGCTGATCGGCATAACGGTTTTTAAAATGGTTGGAAATGAGCGGTAGAACATTAAAATCGGGATCAATCCCGGCATAAAAAATACCATCTCCTGTTTTTTGAAATCGGATAAAGGCTTCCATCCGGTGTTTTTCGCGCTCAACACTTTTCGCATATTTAGCAAGCGCCATTACATGTTCGTTGCCATAATTACTCTCTGCACCAGCGGCCTGCTTAAAAATATAAACCGAAAAATGGAAGAGGTGGTTATAGGCCTCCGGGATTTCGGATAAATAACTGCAGTAAAATTTGCGCAACCCTGCTTTCGTCAGTTTCTTTTGAAGCCCCAGCCAAACGCGGTCTGCTTTAGAATTATCGGTGATCACCGTAAAACTTTCGGCAAAGGCTTCGGGCTGAAACATTTCAATTGATTTGAGCACAACCTTGCCGGGTTTGCGTTCAAACCATTCGAAAACTGCTGTTAAGAGTCCGGGTAGGGAACCGTCGAAGATGTAGATCATTATTATAAAAAGTTGTCATCTCTACTGAAGCGCAGCGTAATGGAGAGATCTACAGGAGATTTCTCAACTTCGTTGCACCCGATAGCTATCGGGTTCGCTCGAAATGACGGCCATGGTTTTTAAAACAAAAGCATCTGATTATTATCTGTTTTTAAATATTTGCTCTGGCTTTCGGCCATAATAAAGGCCTTAATCTGCGTGCCCTGATAATCTTTTAACTGATAGGGGCTATCTGCGCAAACAATAAAATGTTTGGCGCGATTATAGGCTACACCGATTTTTTTTAACTGATCGATCCTCAGTTTTCCAAACTTCCGGGCCTGAACAATTTTTTGTGCAGACATTACCCCGATACCCGGAATGCGTAAAATCATTTTGTAATCGGCCTTGTTGATATCAACCGGGAAATGCTGCATATTGCGGATAGCCCAACTCAATTTTGGATCTATATCCACATCCAGGTTTGGATTGGCATCGTTTAAAATTTCCTGTACTTTAAAGCCGTAAAAACGCATCAGCCAATCGGTTTGATAGAGTCTGTTTTCTCTTAAAAGTGGCGGCTGTGTGCCCAGTATAGGCATTCTGCTATCGTTGCTAATGGGGACGTAGCCCGAATAATAAACCCTTTTTAAGGCAAAGTTTTTATAAAAAGCATTTGCCGTATACATAATGTCCTTATCACTTTCGGGCGTGGCGCCAATTACCATCTGTGTGCTCTGCCCGGCAGGTACAAATTTCGGTATGTGTTTGATCAGTTTTTTATCTGCCGAAAACTGACTGATCTGCTGTTGCACAAATGCCAGCGGTTTAATTACGTCTTCGTGGTTTTTCTCTGGGGCCAAAAGTTTTAAGCCCGCTTCGGTAGGCATTTCGAGGTTAATACTCATGCGGTCGGCGTAAAGTCCTGCTTCCTTTATCAGTTCATCGCTGGCGCCCGGGATGGTTTTAAGGTGGATATAGCCATTGTAGTTTTGCTCCAAACGCAGTTTTTTTACCACCAAAAGCAAGCGTTCCATGGTAAAATCGGCATTTTTAAAAATACCAGAACTTAAAAACAGGCCTTCGATATAATTCCTGCGGTAAAAATTCATCGTGAGCTCCACCACTTCATCAACCGTAAAGGCAGCCCGTTTAATATCATTGCTCTTTCGCGAAACACAAAATAAACAATCGTAAATACAATGATTGGTTAATAGGATTTTTAATAAGGATACACATCTGCCATCTTCGGTATAGGTATGGCAAATGCCCGAGGTATGGCTGTTGCCAAGACCTTTGGTATCGTTTTTTCTTGTGCCGCCGCTTGATGAACAAGAAACATCGTATTTGGCAGCATCGGCAAGAATATTCAGTTTTTCACGGATCCGTTCAGACATAGGGATGATTATTTACTAACAAATATAGCTTTTTAAACTAAAAATATTAGTATTTTATCCCATTCTATTTTGGAGTAAAAAGAAATGGTTTAAAAACTGTTGGAAGGTTTGAGTGCTGTAGAATAAGGTAACTGATGCGCAATGTTGTAGTTTTCCTGATAATGCTGCAGCTCTAAAAAGAAACGCTCTGCTTCTGCCTCATGGTTTTTAAGCGGGCTGAAGTTGGCTATAAAACTGGGGTTTTTAAATGCGATTTGATAAAAATAGCCACCATTATGGTTATCGAACATTTCGGTTACCCGGCTGATATTTTCCCATCCCGAGAAATATTCGGTGCGGCGGTATAATAATGAAGTGCTTTTTAATCTAAAACGGATTCCATTTTCATCGATATGCACCTTGCTGCGTACAAAAATCTGTGTTTTGGTAATCCACAGCATAATCAGCGCCATGGTAATAATTGATAGCGATACCAGCATCAATGTCGAAAATTCGGATAACGACTGTGGTAAACTGAACAGGCAATAAACCAACAAGGAAATAAAAAATATAGGAATGCCAACCATCGCAATTAACAAAACACTGTTTTTGTGGTATTTTAATTTGTAGGGATGCATGATTAAAATTTTTGGTAAAGTTAATCCCTAATGCACCCTTCTGAAATACTTACTAATCGGTATTTTTGGGTTTAAAAGCTCATTTTCCTTCCCATTCTTTATAAAACTGATCTAAATACAGCAACATAAAATTGTGCCTTTCGGTTGCAATGGTTTTGCCCGATGGGGTATTCATCATATCCTTTAGCAAGAGCAGTTTTTCGTAAAAATGGTTAATGGTTGGTGCGGTGGTATTTTTGTAGCTCTCTTTGGTAAGGTGTACTTCTGGTGGGATAGCTGGATCGTAGAGCAGCCTGTTTTTAAAGCCGCCATAGGTAAAAGCCCTGGCAATACCAATTGCACCAATAGCATCTAATCGGTCGGCATCCTGAACAATCTGCATTTCTTTTGAAGTAAAAGCTCCTGTATCGAAACTGTTTTTGAAGGACATGTGCTGAATAATCTGCTTCACATGTGCAATTACTTCCTCATCAACCGAAATGGATTGTAAAAAGGACGCAGCCATATTAGGCCCCAATTCTTCGTCGCCATTATTAAATTTAGGATCGGCAATATCATGAAGCAATGCTGCAAATGCAACAACCAGTTCATGGCCATTTTCCTGCTCGTTAATGGTAATTGCAGTTTTAAAAACACGTTCTATATGAAACCAATCATGGCCTGCTTCGGCATGCGCTAAGGTTTTCTTTACAAAATCGATGGTTTTCTGAATCTGGTTATGCATGGTGCTAAATTTTTCCAAAGGTATTGGAATTATTTACCGCGCAAAAGAAATGATATCAACAGTGATTTACGGTTTAGCTCGCGGCTGCAGTTCTGTTCTCATCATCAGCAATGATTTTGATCAGGTCATTGTGGTTAAGGGTTAATAGGTGCGAAACCTCAACTTCTAAAATTGCTGCAATCTGAAATAAGCGGTCGATAGTTAATTTACTATAGCCCAACTCAATTTTACTATAAGCATTTTGAGATATTTTTAATTTTGCCGCAAGGTAATCTTGAGTATAGTCTCTGTATTCTCTAATTTTTCTAATATTCCCGGCAACATTCTTTGTCTTTAAAGCCAATACATCTTCCATAAAAAAAGGGATAAGTTTTTTACTGTTTGCTCATACTTACGGAAATTTTATTCCCATAGTTTTTAAAAAATTACATTTTAGCACTATTAGGAATTATGAATAGTAGAGAAACCGACACTTTAATAGAACAAAGAAACCATCTAAATGTTTCTTATTTGACTTTTCTTATTGAAAATCAGTTATTTGGAAAGGTTTCGGTTTTTGGCTGCCCGATAAAATATACTGTGGCATGGGTGGTTTAAGGAGCTTGGCACCCTTAAGGTTGGAGAGTAAAGTTTGGATGCTAAGGATTAATATAATCCCCAGTCATCTTCAAACTCATCTTTTTCGAAATATTTAACCCATTCGATAAACAACAGGCGGAATTTTTCTATTTCATCTAAAACGATGTCTTTATATTCAGGCGTGCAGATTTCGAACATATCCGCTGCCCTTACCTGGGTTTCCAGCTCGCGGCAATTGGTACGGATAATAGAAGCATTTTCCATCCGTAGGATATACATATCTGCACCTTCGGCGCCAACAATTTTTGGACAGAGCATTAAAGCGTTCTGCATAATTAAATTGGCGGTCATTTCTGCCATTTCGCCTTCTAGTGTTTCGCAGAATAGCGCTGCATATTTATATACGGCCCTAGCCTGGTTGTACAGGTTTTTAGCCCTGAACACTTTAAGCCTTACCTTTTCGGCATCATCAGACGATAAATTTTCTTCATCCTCATCATCTCGGCCAAATCGGCTAAAATGCTCCCATTCGGGCATATGATCCATGTCATCGAATTCCATATTTTTCAAAATTGTTTACGTTATGGAACGTAAGAGCGTGTAATATATTAATTTTCAAGCAAAAACACTAGGCCTCTGTTAGCGGAGCCCGGCGCGAACCGTCGTATAATTCGTATTCCAATAAACGGCAGTCTAATTTACCATTATAAAATTCAATTTTTTTGGCAGCTTTTAAACCTATTTTCTTGGCAAGATCGGGATTTCCGGTAAAAATATAACCAGAGTAGCCTTTGCATTTGGTTTTCATAAAATCGCCCATGCGTTTATAGGTAAATTCCAACTTGCTGTGAACGCCCAGGCGCTCGCCATATTCTGGATTAAAAACAACTACTCCTTTACCATCTTCAGGTACCGGGCTAAGTTCAAAATCGCATACTTCAAATTCGATCAGCGTATCTACACCAGCGGTTTTGGCATTTCTACGGGTTACATCAACTGCATCTTCCGAAAGATCGGTAGCAACAATCTTAATATCGATATTTTTGATTACCTGATCTTTTAAGATCCGCCTTTCGGCAAAGAAAACCTCTTCGTTATAGCCGAGAACGTGCATAAAGCCATAGTTCATCCGGTATAGGCCGGGCGCACGGTTGGTGGCAATAAGTGCTGCTTCAATTGCTAAAGTACCAGAACCGCACATTGGGTTGATGAAAGGAGATTTTTTATCCCAGTTGGTAGCATATATTACACCCGATGCCAAAGCCTCGAGCATTGGTGCTTTGCCCGGAATTTTACGGTAACCGTGTTTGGCCAAGGTTTCGCCTGATGTATCCATAAAAACATCTGCCTCTGCATCTTTCCAGTATAAATGAACCACCGCTTTGTTTACATCGGAGCCAGAATTAGGACGGATGCCTTTTTTTTCTTTCATCCGGTCAACAATGGCATCTTTTACTTTTAAGTTGGCAAATAACGGTGTGGTAATATTTGGGTTATCCACATTTGAGGTAACGGAAAAATAACCCGAAAAATCGATCAGTTCTTCCCATTCTATAGCTTTAATTTCATTGTATAAATCATCGGGCGTTGCCGCCTTAAAACTTTTTATTGCATATAAGATCTGACTGGCACAGCGCAAGTTCAAATTCAGCTTAATACACTCTGTAAGGGTGATATTGAGCTCAACACCGGTGGCGAAAGCCCTTTCGATTGTGTAGCCCAATGCTTTAACTTCCTCTTGTAAATAAGGCGAAAGGCGTTTGTTGCAGGTAATAATTACCTTGCTTTTATTGTGGAAAACTTGCATCATAATATATGCGAAGTTATCAATAAAATTATAGAGATTTGGCTTTTATACGTACATTATTAGTATTAGTTATGGAAATTAAAGGAAAAGTACACGAAGTAGGTGCCACACAACAAGTAAGTGAAACGTTTAAAAAACGTGATTTAATAATAGAATACGCAGAAAATCCAACATACCCAGAATATATCCGTTTTGAGGCTTTGCAAGATAAAACTGCATTATTAGATACATTTAAAGCAGGCGATGAAGTAGAAGTTTTCTTTAATTTACGCGGTCGCCCTTGGACAGATAAAACAGGTAAAACATCATATTTTAACAGTTTGGTAATTTGGCGTATCAATGCCGTTGCTGCAGGTGCTGCTCCAGCTGCGCCAGCATATGCTGCTCCGGTTGATGTGAGCAATGCGCCAGGTGAAGATGATGATCTGCCTTTCTAAATAAAGAATCTTTTTTAAGCAAACAATTTTGAACGATGCCGGAATTTTATTCCGGCATTTTTTTTGGCTGTTAAAATATGTTAAAAACAACCACTTAGCCTAGCTATTCAGTATTTTTGATTTGTTAAAATCTAAAAACATCCAGCTGTTTTTCAGTTAGAGGCAGTATGAATCAATGAAGAAAAGAAGTTTTTGGTTAATTACCGTTTTAATGACGGTTGCACTGGTTGGCGTGTTTGTAATGCAGCTGTATTACATCATGGAATCGTACAAACTAAAATCTCAGCTTTTTGATGAACAGGTAAACCAAACCTTATCTACGGTGGTGAATAAAATCCAACGGAGAAATGTTGCCGACCACCTCAATAAAAAGGATGCCGAAAATAGGTTAAGACAGGTACAGGATTCGAGGCAGCGTGCGCTTGATATTAAAGACTTAAGGCAACAATATGCCCAAGAGGCCGATTTAAGGCAGGCCGAACGCGAAAACCAGATAGAGAACTACCTTAACCAACAAGACAGTATCATCAGGGCATCTTACCGGGCACCCAACGTAATTACCGAAAAGGAATTTGTTTCCCTATCATCAAGAGGGGGAGAGCGGCTCGATATGCAGGTAGATGCATTTATCGATATCAGGAGCCTTGTGCTAAAAGGCTATAGCATGCGTACCAAACCTTATGCGCCGGCACCCAAAACGTTTGAATTTAAAAGTTTACAGAGCTTGCCCGATACCCTAAGGTATCTGGTTTACGATCCTGCTAATGCTAAACCGCTAACAGTTAGTGTACCAAAAATTTCAGATGACCTGGAGAAAAAATTTAAACGTGAGGATGAAATCGCAAAAAAGAAACTGGAGCTGAAAATTTTATCGTTGGGTAAGGATACTTTTTCGTATACAAGGTTAAGCGTGGTCGAAGCCGTATCTAAAGAGCTACAGGAAGTCAACGTGCCAATTTATAAACGCATTAACTTTAATTCGTTGGGCAGTTTACTCAGACAGGAGCTTTTGGCCAATAACATTACACTCGAACCGGCCTACCGGGTTTCGCTGGCTAAAAAAGATTCGATTATTTTTATGACGGCCTCCAACGCTAAAGGAGAGTTTCTGCCCGAAAATACCTATAAAACCCCATTGTTCGGCAACGACCTGTTTCGCGATCCGGGAATGCTATTTGTAAGCTTCCCGAATAAAAATTCGGCCATCATTTCTAACCTTAGCGCAACCCTGGCTTCATCTGCAGGTTTATTGCTGGTACTTGTTTTTATCTTTTCTTATACGCTTTATGCCATTTTAAAGCAAAAGAAAATATCGGAGATGAAAACAGATTTTATCAACAACATGACCCACGAATTTAAGACCCCTGTGGCAACCATTATGATTGCCAGTGAGGCCTTAAAAGATCCGGAGGTTACCGAAGACAAATCGAGGTTAAAACGCCTGGCGGGAATAATTTACGATGAAAACGTTCGCTTGGGCAGTCATATAGAGCGTGTTTTAAGCATTGCCCGCCTGGAAAAAGGCGAACTTAAAATGGAAAACACTGAAGTGGATATGAACGATTTAATTATGATCGTTTTAGATAGTATGGAGCTGCAGCTGCAGAAAAGAAATGCGGTGATAACGGTAAACACCGATGCCGAAAATGCAGTTGTTTTTGGCGATGAGCTGCATTTATCCAACGTGCTTTACAACCTGATTGACAACGCAAATAAATACAGCAGCGATGCACCCGAAATAACCATTACCACACGCAATACGAACAAGAATTTGATTATAGAAATTGCGGATAAGGGAATCGGGATGACCAAAGACCAGGCGAAAAGAATTTTCGATCAGTTTTACAGGGTGCCCACCGGTAACCTGCACGATGTGAAAGGTTTTGGCCTGGGCTTAAACTATGTACAGGATATTATTAAAAAGCTAAACGGTACTGTTAAGGTAAGTAGCGAAAAAGATAAAGGAACCACGTTCGAAATATCTTTACCTTTATAAAACAACTAACCATCGGTACAAAAGCTTGCTTTATCGATACATTAAAATTTAAGGGCATTTAATTTGTTAATATAGTAGCATATTATTTAATCTACGGTATAAATTAAACCCTTATGCAGATTCAGAATCAAACTTTCAGTGTAGGTAACGCTACATATGTGAATAAAATCAAGAAAATGAAGAAAATACTTCTGGTAGAAGACGATCCAAACTTAGGTTTATTATTACAGGATTATTTACAGTTAAAAGGTAAATTCGATGTGGTATTGTGTACAGATGGGGATGAAGGATTGAAAGCCTTTAACAAACAAAGTTTCGATCTGTGTATCCTGGATGTAATGATGCCTAAAAAGGACGGATTTACGCTGGGAAAAGATATTAGAAAAACCAATGCACAGGTGCCAATTATTTTTGCCACGGCTAAAACCATGCTGGAGGATAAGGCCGCGGCATACGATCTGGGTGGCGACGATTACATTACCAAACCTTTCCGTATTGAAGAGCTATTGTTGCGCATAAACGCGATGTTTAAACGCATTGCAAATAAAACCGAAAGCAATGATGAATCTGCAGAAACCCAGTTTTCTATCGGCCAGTACCATTTTGATTATACCACACAGATTATCACCAATAACGATGCACAGCAAAAGCTATCTACCAAAGAGGCAGAACTGTTGCGTTTATTGTGCTTAAAGAAAAATACTGTCCTAACCCGAGAAGAAGCTTTACTGAGTATCTGGCACGACGACAACTACTTTAACGGCAGGAGCATGGATGTATTTTTAAGTAAACTGCGCAAGTATTTAAGGGCCGATCCAGCTGTCGAAATTATAAACGTACACGGAAAAGGGTATAAGCTTTTGGTAAACTAATATATCGGTCAAATGTTGTAAAGTTGGAATGTTCTGGCCACTGAACCAAATTAACCTTCTAGCTTTTCTAGCCCCAATTTGTATATCTCTCCACTGCGGTCGAGATAACGTGTAGGATTAAATATATAGGTTCTCTTTGATAGCAGGGATTATATTTCTTTCCTGAGCAAGTTTAAAAAGCGTATCAATAGCCCTGCGGCCTTCTTCGCCAAGGTTAATGCTGTACTTGTTTACATATAGCTCAATGTGTTTGTACATTACACTTTCTTCCATGGCCTGGGCGTGCTGGCGGATAAAATCAATACTCGATTTGGGATGCGCAAAAGCGTACTCAACAGATTGCCTGATTAAGCGGTTAACCTTTAGCTGTATTTCGCGGTCTAAGCTGCGGTTAATTACAATTCCACCAAGCGGAATGGCACAGCCGGTCAGTTTTTCCCAGTAATCGCCAAGATCAACAATTTTATTCAGGCCTTTATCCTGATAGGTAAATCTGTTTTCGTGGATAATCAGTCCTAAATCAATCTTGTCTTCCAGTAAAGCCGATTCGATTTCTGAAAAAACCAGTTCTTGCTTGTTCTGAAGTTCTGGATAGGCAATGCCCAATAAAAAATTTGCTGTAGTATATTTGCCCGGTATACCCACTTTAAGCCCGGAGTTCGGAGTTTGAAGCAGGGCTGCTTCGCCGTTAAAATCTTTTTTGCTGATCAATAACGGACCAACGCCAAAGCCAAGGGCGCTGCCAGCATCCAATAAAGCGTATTGGTTGGCAACGTAGGCAAAAGCATGAAAACTTAATTTGGTAATGTTCAGCTCGCCCCTCATTGCCTTTTGGTTCAGGGTTTCAACATCATCATACGAAACTTCAAATTCAAGACCCTCGGTATCAATTTTATGGTGGATCAGTGCGTCGAAAATAAAAGTATCGTTTGGGCAGGGCGAAAAGCCAAGTGTAAGTTTCATGGGTCAAAATTAATTACTGTAGCAGATTAATTGGTCATAATCAGTTCATTTCTCCAATAAAGCCAATGGCCCAATCGTTCAGGTTTTTAATAGATAACCCAATTTTCCAGTTGTCCCTGTTGCGTGGCTCAACGTAGTTAGATACGCTTCTGATCTGTAGGCAATCAATATTCAACTGTTTACAGGCATAAAATACGGCAGCACCTTCCATGCTTTCGGTTACAGGGCTAAATCTATCCATCAATTTTTTTATGCTTTTTTCGCTACCTGTTACGCAGTTAACGGTTATGCCTTTTGCCAGTGGCAGGCCAACCCTTCGCTGTGTTCTGGAGGTGTAATGGTTTTCGCCGAAGCCTAAATCGGCAATGCTTAAAAACTCATCTCTGTTTTCGGTACCTAATTCGGCAAAAGTATCTTCGGTAATATTCAATACCGTTCCAAGTTCGATATTCCGGTCGAAACAGCCTGCTATTCCTAAATTAACAACCAGATCGTATTTGTGCGAAAGGTGTTTGCCCAGTGCAAAAGCTGTGGCTACCATGCCTACTCCAGTAATCAGTAAATCGAAATTTTTACTTTCCACAAAATCGCCTTCAGTAAGGCTAAAATGCTGATAAAGGAAGGATAACTCGGCTTTTGTAGCGGCAACAACTAAAGTTTTCATTGTGTAAATTTAAGTCTTTGTTTCGATAAACTTTGGTTTCTTTAAGCTTTGGTCTTTAGGCTTAATGCTTTATCAGTATATTTGCGCTTTATTTTATAGTAATGATTTACATAACAAGAAAAGCATCATTTAATGCAGCACACAAGCTGGCCCGTACCGATTGGGATGATGATAAAAATAGTGAGGTTTATGGCAAATGCGCAAATCCGAACTGGCATGGGCATAACTATTGGCTGTACGTTACCGTTAAGGGTGAAGTTAATCCAGAAACCGGCTTTTTGGTAGATTTGAAGTGGTTGAAAGATGTAATGAACAATTATGTTGTAGATAAGGTTGACCATAAAAACTTAAATCTGGATGTAGATTTCATGAAAGGAAAACTGGCTTCGACTGAAAACCTGGCCATAGAAATCTGGAAACAGTTATGGGCACCTATTGCAGAAAGCGGTGCAGTTTTACATTGCGTAAAAATTTACGAAACCGAAAACAACTACGTTGAATACTTTGGCTAAAAACCTAAATTAATGAGCGAAAAAGACATATTAAAAGGCGAATCTAGAGACGGCTATGTAAAAATAGACCGTTATAATGATGATAAAATAGATGCTGTAGCTACACATTACAAAGATATTCTGGGCCAATTGGGCGAAGACCCTGAGCGTGAGGGACTGTTAAAAACACCAGAACGTGTGGCCAAAGCGCTCCAATATTTAACACATGGCTACGATTTAAAACCTGATGAAATTCTAAGATCGGCAATGTTTGAAGAAGATTACAGCCAAATGGTTGTAGTTAAGGATATTGAGGTTTATTCGATGTGCGAACACCATATGCTGCCATTTTTCGGTAAAGCACATATTGCTTACATTCCAAACGGGCATATTGTAGGCTTAAGTAAAATACCAAGGGTAGTTGATGCTTTTGCGCGCCGTTTACAGGTACAGGAGCGTTTAACCAACGAAATAAGAGATTGTATCCAAAATACCCTGAGCCCAATGGGCGTGGCTGTGGTAATGGAGTGCAGGCACCTGTGTATGGCCATGCGTGGCGTGCAGAAACAGAATTCTGTAACCACAACCTCGGCATTTACAGGCACGTTTTTAAGTAACGATAAAACAAGAGCAGAGTTTTTACGGTTAATTACAGCAAGTCTGGATTAACCCCCCCGCCCCATTAAGGGGGTGTGGTTTAACAACATATTAACTAGATATTTAATTTCCCCTTTAGGGGACCAAGGGGTATGAGAGCATATATTTTTCCCGGACAGGGAGCACAGTTTGTAGGTATGGGCAAGGATCTTTACGAAAACCCAAAAGCTGCAGCATTATTTGAAAAAGCAAATGAAATTATCGGTTTCCGCATTAGCGATATCATGTTCGGCGGAACGGATGAAGAACTAAAACAGACCAATGTAACCCAACCTGCAATTTTTTTGCATTCGGTTATTTTAGCAAAGGTATTGGGCGATGATTTTAAACCGGATATGGTTGCTGGTCACTCTCTGGGCGAATTTTCTGCACTGGTTGCCGCAAATGCATTGAGCTTTGAAGACGGATTAAAACTGGTTATTGCACGTGCAAATGCCATGCAAAAAGCCTGCGAAGCACAACCATCAACAATGGCCGCCATATTAGGATTGGCAGATGAGGTGGTAGAACAGGTATGTGCCGAAATTGATGCCGTAGTGGTACCTGCTAATTACAACTGCCCTGGGCAATTGGTAATTTCGGGCAGCATAGAAGGAATTGACCTGGCCTGTGCCAAGTTAACCGAAGCTGGCGCAAAAAGAGCCTTAAAATTAAATGTTGGCGGGGCTTTCCACTCTCCGTTAATGGAACCGGCAAAAATAGAACTGCAGGCTGCTATAGAAGCAGTTGATATTGCTGCGCCAATTTGCCCGGTTTACCAAAATGTTGATGCTAAGCCATATACCGATCCGGCTGAAATTAAAATCAATTTGATTAAACAATTAACAGGTGCTGTACGTTGGACACAGACAGTAAGCAATATGCTTGCTGATGGTGCTACCGAATTTGTTGAGGTTGGGCCTGGAAATGTGTTACAGGGACTGGTTAAGAAAGTGAGCCGCGAAGTACAAACAAGTAGTGCTGCAATAGCTTAATCCTATTCATATAATATATTTGCCAACGCCATAAACTAAGCTGTTTATGGCGTTGTTTTTTATCAATATTTAATATCTTTAAACACAGGCTGAATCACCAAAAATTAATGGTTTAGGTTTCGGCTACACTTAAACATAAGCACCGGAATAAAATGAGCTTTGGCGTAAAAATAAGATTTCTATTGCTCGTTTTGGGCTGCTGCCTTATTGCAACATCTATTTCCTTAAGCCGTTTTACCACCAAAAGAGAGCTTTTGGATCAGGATGCCAGGCAGATCCAGGAAAACCTATGGCAAAAAGAGAAACTGGTAGAAAATTTTCTTTCTGATAAGCAGCTGGTGGCCCGTGCAAAACGTTTCCACCTCGATCCTAAAACGGCCATCGATTTTATACAGACCTACCGCAAAAACAGTGGCATAAACTTATTAACCTACGAAAACAACCAGCTTAAATTTTGGAGTACTTATAAAGTCTCCGAAATTGATCCGACAACGATAAAGGAAGGCAGTTCGGTGCTGTTTTTTTATAACGGATGGTACGAGGTAATTAAAAGTAAACAGGGAACGTTCGATCTGATTTTCATGATTTCGATCCAGTCTCAGTACCCTTTTAAGGAAACAGAATATTTTAAGAACGAAATCGATCCGCTGCTTTCTAACTCTAAAATATTAACGTTTGCATCTTTTACCGATAAGGATGTATACACCATCAAGAGTATTGATAACAAATTTTTATTCGGATTAAAGGTTAAACCGGGCTATGTAGATACCTATTACTCGAGTACACAGCTTTGGTTTTTTATTGCCGGCATGTTGTGTATCTGCATGTTTTTTAATTCGTTGAGCTCGCTTATTGCCCGGCGCGGACACATTGCCGCCGGAACGTTTTTATTGCTGTTTTTCTTTTTAACCTTTAGGCTAACCGATTTATATTATGGTTGGTTTAACCACCGCTTTACCTTAGATCTATTTGATCCAAAAATATATGCAGATAGTTTTCTTATGCCATCGCTCGGCGATTTTCTGCTTAATGTAATTGTGCTAACCTGGCTGTTGCTGTTTATGTACAACCATAAGGAGCAGTACAAGTTTCCCGAATGGATTAAGCGGAGTAAAGTATTAGGTTTACTGATACAGGCAGGGCTGATGGTTTTGATTGGAAGGATAGTTTGGGATACCGACGATATTTTTTTCGGGCTTATATTTAACTCCAAAATTAATTTCGACATTGTAAATATCCTTAAGCTAAGCGGTACCAGCTGGGTAGGGATTGTAATTTTATGCCTCGCCTGGTTTCAGATTTACCTCATCACCATTGTTTCGGCAACCGTAAGCGGCCAGCTAAATGTAACCAATAAAGAGCGCGTAATTATTTTCCTTATTGGTTTTGCGGGTGTATTTGTATACAAGCTATATTTAGATTTTAATGCCTTTTTTATCGTTTTTGCGCTGGTGCTCTACATCGTTGCACGCGCTGTTTATTTAAAAGAACGCAATTTCACTATCGGTATGTTTGCCATTGTGTTCTTTTGCCTGGCATTTAATACTTCTATAAAATATACACGCTATAAAGATATTAAAGAACGCAGCCTTCGCGAGCCTCTTGCCCGTAAGATACAATCGTCAGAAGATCTGAATGCAATTATAGCGCTCGGAAACCTGGGCAACGAGATTGTAAAAGACGAGTTTCTTGCCCGCTACTTTAACCAGAGCGGAACAGCCAATTATGCGGTGCTTAAAAATCACCTTAAAGATTACCTAGATGGATATTTGAGTAAATACGATTATCAGATTTATCCATACAATAGGCTGGGCGCAACCATGGGCAATAACAACAGTCCGCCGCTCAATAAGTATAAAAACCTGGTAGAGGCTGGTTCTGTAAAAATTGATGGATCCAATTTTTTCTATCAGGTAAACAATACTTTCGGTTATCAGGATTATTTTGGGATTATTTCGGTTGTGGATAAGGGCAATTTACTGGGAACGCTCATTATCGAACTCCGCTCTAAACCTTACAATTACAATAACCGTTTACCCGATCTTTTGGGCGATCAGAAGCTGGCGAAGGATGAAGACTTTAAAGGGTATTCCATTGCATTTTACAACAATGATAAATTGCTCAACCAATCCGGAAACTACACCTATCCTTTAGATGGAAGTGTTTTTAAAGGTAAAAAGGACGATTTTATTACCAGTAGTGATGATAGCCTGCATTACAGTCATTTAATCTACAAGCCATCTGATAGTAAAATGGTTATTATCAGTAAGCAAAAGGTTGATTATGTTGAGCGTTTAGCCGCATTATCTTTCTTCTTTCTGGTATTTATTATTTTCAGCTTGGTGCTGTATGGGCTCATCTGGCTGATTAAGAACCTTGATGATGATAAAGTGGGCTGGTTCAGCATTAACCGCTCATTAATGATCAATGCAAATAAGATATTATATAAAACCAGGATACAGGTCTCCATTGTACTATCGGTAGTGGCCACCTTGGTTATTGTAGGCTGGGTAACCTATTATTATATGAACAATGAATATAGGGGGCAGCAGGATGCAATACTGAAAGATAAGATCAGAAAAGTTCAGCAGAATTTCGAAAAGCAGGTTTTTAATAATGGCATTATCTCCAACGATGAAAATGCAGTCGCCGATTTTAACAACTTTGCCGATATTAACAATGCCGATTTAAACCTCTACGATCTGGATGGTAACCTGATAATGACTACCTACCCAAAACTGTACAACTATAAAATTGTGGGCAGAAAAATGGGGCCGTTGGCTTATGCTTCCTTACATAGTTTACACCGCTCGGAGTATATTAACTTAGAAGAAAAAATTGGCAAGCTTACCTATGGTGCGGCCTATGCGCCAATTAGAAATGCACAGAATAAAACGATCGCCTATATTGGGCTGCCAAATTATTCGAACGAAGAAGAGTATACCGATAAAATTGCCCTTTTTGTAAGTAACCTGATCAATATTTATGCGCTGGTTTTCGTGGCTATTGGTGTATTGGCTGTGTTTTTGGCCAATCAGATTACCAATCCGCTAACATTTATCCAGGAGAGCATCAGTAGAACGAAAATTGGACAGCGGAACGAGCCTATTGTGTGGCGCCGGCATGATGAAATCGGTTCTCTGATTAAGGAATATAACCATATGATTGCTGCCCTGGAAGATAGTGCGCTTAAACTGGCGCGATCAGAACGGGAAAGCGCCTGGCGCGAAATGGCCAAGCAGGTGGCCCATGAAATTAAAAACCCGTTAACACCTTTAAAACTTGGTGTTCAGCTGTTGGAGAAATCGTGGAAAGAAAAAGATCCTAACTTTGAGCTTAAGTTTAATAAATTCAGCAAATCGTTTATTGAACAGATTGATAGTCTTTCGAAAATCGCATCCGAATTCTCCAATTTTGCCAAAATGCCCGATACCAACCTGGAGCGGCTTTCTTTATTGCCGATTATTGAACAGGCCAGGGAAGTATTTAAAAGTACGGGCAATGTAACCATTGATGTGCTGGATAAGAGCGACCGTGATATTAAGGTTATGGCTGATCATGATCAACTGCTCAGAACCTTTAATAACCTGCTCAAAAACGCTATTGAGGCGATAGACGAAGAAAGTTTGTGCTGCATCAGTATTATTGTTTATGTGGATAACCAGAATGCCTATATCGAAATTAAAGATAACGGGAAGGGTATACCGGCCACACTGCACGATAAGATATTTGTACCCAATTTTACCACCAAAACCTCGGGCACAGGTTTAGGGCTTGCCTTTGTAAAACAGGCCGTAGAAAATGCCGGGGGTTCTGTTAAGTTTACCTCAATAACAGGCTTGGGAACAACATTTTATTTAAGTTTTCCTTTGGCTTAGTTAGGGTTAAACAGCAAGAAAAGCGTGGGTTTTTTATCTCAGCTCTACCTGAGCTTTGCCCATGGTATTGCCATCGGCGTATAAGATTACGGTATAAATACCTTTAATAAAAGGTTTGGGATTGGCCCAGTCGATAACATAAGTACTGTCGTCGTTATTGTAATTGATAAAGATAGAGTGGCTATATTGCATATCCTGTCCATCGGCCTCAAAATGGTTGCCCTCATCAGCAAGTAAGTTGCCTGCCGGATCGAATACCCTTAAATAGATGTTATGGTGTCCTTTTTCTGCTAACTGGTTTGGAACAATGTTAAAACGGACACTGAGTTTTTCAGCTGTTGATGACTTGGTTACTTCAACTTTTTTACCGCTTGATTTTGTTCTGAAGGCTATAATTTCGGCCGATTGAAGTTTGAGTACCGCTGCCGTTTTAACCTTTGCACTGAGGTTGCTGTTTTCGTTTTCCAGGTTGGAAGCCTTACTGCTGATGCTCCTGAGTGTATTTTCGAGGCTATCGCGGCTGTTCTTTAAAAAAATATTGTCTTTTTGCAGTTGAATAATCTGTTCATTATAATTTTTAACAAATGTTTTCAGCTCATTGATCTGCGCATTTGCTTTATCCAGCTCGCCTTGGGTAATCTGGTTTTTTTCTAGGGCCAGTTTAAGTTCATCAATTTTTTTGCGGGCCAGTTTCTGCTCATCAACAAGTTTCTCGTTTAAGTCTAAATTCAGGGCATTAACCTTATCCAGCTCAACTTCAATTTTTTCTACCTCTAGGCGTAACTTGTCTTTTTCAGTACTTACCGTCACAAAACGCTCACTTTGCTGTCGGTCTTTGAAAAACAAATAAGCATTAGTGCCGATTAAAGCCGCTATAACAATTACCAGGAAGTAAATCTTGTTTCTATCGCCTTTATTAATTTTTTGTGGTTCCATTTTTAATAACGCTGTATCTTCTTTAAATTAATATACTTTTGTTCTCCATAGGTAAATGGGTGTACACAATTAATTTTAGTAGGTCGCAAATTAAAATTTTTAATAAACTTATAAGAGTTTTTAAAAAAAATCGTTTACTTGCTAATGTTCATTTGTATTCAAATTAACACAAACACACAACCTGAATAAAAAATAAGACAGAAATAATGCTTAAAAACTTCCTATACGCACTTTTATCTTTAACTGTAATACCTTATATATTAAATGCACAACCATTATCAAAAATTGCACCAAAAAGGGAGTTTAGGGGCGTTTGGGTTGCAACGGTTACCAATATCGATTGGCCGTCAAGGCCAGGTTTGACCGTTGATCAGCAAAAACAGGAGCTTATCGGAATTTTAGAGCGCCACAAGAGCCAGGGCTTGAATGCCATAATTCTGCAGGTTAGGCCTGCGGCCGATGCATTTTATGCAAAATCGAGAGAACCGTGGAGCCAATGGTTAATGGGCAAGCAAGGGCTGGCTCCGGCGGCAGGTTACGATCCGTTGGCTTTTGCCATTAAAGAGGCCCACTTTAGGGGAATGGAGCTACATGCCTGGTTTAACCCCTATAGGGCCAGTATGAGCAGCACGGCAGTACTGAGTGAAGACCATGCTTACCGCAAACATCCCGATTGGTTTTTTACCTATGGGGGGAAAAAACAGTTCGATCCCGGCATTCCTGATGTTAGGGAGTACATTGTGCAGGTAATTTTAGATGTAGTAAAAGGATATGATATAGATGGAATCCATTTCGACGATTACTTTTATCCTTACAAAGTAGAAGGCCAAACCATTAACGATGGCAATACCTTCTATAAATACCCAAACAATTTTTCGGATATCAAGGATTGGAGGCGCAATAATGTCGACCTGTTGATTAAGCAGCTCGATGATAGTATCCATCATTACAAAAAATGGGTGAAATTTGGGATTAGCCCCTTCGGTATCTGGAAAAATAAGTACGAAGATCCAGAAGGCTCAGCTACCAGTGGTTTATCTAATTATGCAGAGCTTTTTGCCGATAGCCGTAAATGGGTAAGAGAAGGATGGGTAGATTATATCAATCCCCAAATTTATTTTACGTTTACCCGGAAAGTAGCCCCATACGGCGTTTTGGTTGATTGGTGGAGCAATAATACCTTCGGAAGGCATGTTTATATTGGCCAGGGCGCTTATCTGGTTAATTCGAGGGCTGAGGCTGCCTGGAAAAATCTGGGCGAAATTCCAAACCAGATCAGGTATATCAGGGATAATAGCCGTATTCAGGGGAGCGTTTTCTTTAGTTCTAAATCTTTAAGTACTGTGGCTAAAGCCGTGGGAGATTCGTTAAAGAATGATTTTTACAAATATCCTGCATTGCCTCCGCAAATGCCATGGTTGGATGAAGTACCGCCAAATGAGCCGCATGCCTTAACAGCCGATGCGCTAAAAGATGGTGTGCATTTAAAATGGCAGCTGCCGTTAAAGGCAAAAGATGGCGAAACCGCATCGGGCTTTGTAATTTACCGGTTTAACGAAGGCGAAAAGATTTCGGTACTCGACCCCAAGAATATTATTAAGATCAGTTTTGAAGATTATCTTTCTTTTATTGATACCGGGGTAGAAAGTGGCAAACGTTACAGCTATCTGGTAACGGCTTTGGATAGGCTTAAGAATGAAAGTGAACCAAGTGGCCCTGTTGGCGTAGAAATTCCGTTAGCAAAAGAGTAAGGGCTTATTCGCTTCTTTTATTGGTCGATTCTCTTTCCACCACAGCCGGATCGAGTACAATATGCTCCATATCGGCGTAAGGATTATCTTGACTGATCATTTTAAGGAACATTTTGGCGCATTCTTTACCCATTTGCGGTGCATGCTGATCAATGGTTGATAAATTCGGTGTAATGTAGGCCGAAAAGGCTTCGTTGGCAAAACCGATTACCCCAACTTCGGGCGGGGTTTCATCTACTTCTTTAAGTTTTTTGATTACCCCCAGCGCGGTAAAATCATCACCTGCAATTATAGCATCGGGTTTGTTTCTGCTCCGCATTAGCCTACCGGCGCCAAACCGCCCGTCTTTAATGGATAGGCCGCCGAAAATAATGTGATCTTCTATTACGGGAAAGCCATTATCCTTAAGTGCAGCTTTATAGCCCTCCAAACGGTCGTTAAAGATTTTAATCTGATGTATGGTGGTTACAAAAGCTATTTTTTTATAACCCCGGTCTATCAAATGTTGGGTGGCCATGTAACCTGCCTTGAAATCATCAAGGGTTATGGTGGGCACTTTTAAATCTGCATTTACCCTATCAAACAAGATTAAAGGTTTATTTTGCTTGGTTATTTCTGCAAAATGTGCAATATCTACTGTTTCTAACGACATGGAGGCCATTATTCCATCCACCTGCGCCTCTAATAACGTTTTTACGCCATTTATTTCATTCTCTACCGATTCGTTTGATTGATAAATAATTACCCTGTAGCCGCTGTCTTTTAGGCCATCTTCAATACAATGTATAATAGAAGCAAAAAAATGCGCCTGTACGCTAGGCACAATCACACCGATAATGTGCGTTTTGCCCGATTTTAAGGCCGAAGCCAGGCGGTTTGGGCTATAGTTTAGTTTTCTGGCCATATCTTCTACAGCCTTCCTTGTTGTATCGCTTATTGCAGGGAAGCCACTGAGTGCCCTCGAAACTGTAGATACCGTAATATTCAGTTCCTTGGCTATATCGTATATGGTAGTTTTTTTGCTCAATTTAAAAATTGGAAGTCTATTTTATTCTTTAGTATAAATGTACTAAACCTTAATAATAATGTTCTTCTTATACATAAAATATAATAATACATAAAAGCCGAGCACATAGGTGATGGCCCAAACCAATGAAGCATTGATAGGGCTAAAGAAAGGGGTGTAACAGGTTTCGTAAAACCTCACCAGCAATCCGGTTTTGGTGCCGTCTGGCTTGGTCAGCTGGATCAGGTTCAAAACTCGCGGCATTAAGCCGGCCAAAAAGAAAACAGTAATGGCATTTACGCCATATACCACAAAAGGGGTGGTAAACTTTTTGTAGCCCTGTACATCAATTATCCAATAACACAGCGCCAGCCCTATTGAGGCTAAGCCTCCGGCGTAAAGTACGTAAGAACTTGTCCACAAAGCCTTGTTAATCGGGAACTGTAAATCCCAAAGCAGACCTAAAATAACCGCAGTAATGCCTGTAGTAAAAAGCCAGGCTACTTTGGTGGGGTTGTCTACATCTTTTCTGCGCATCCAAACACCCACTAAAATCCCAAACAAACAGGTGCCTATGGCTGGTAAAGTGCTTAAAATCCCCTCCGGGTCCCAAGTTTTGGATGATGCCCAGGTGTGCGCCTCCGTTAAAATTCCACGGTCTATCCATGCGGCTAGGTTGGTTTCTTTTTCGAGGTTGGGGTAACCAACGCCGGGTACCGGAACGAAAGTCATTAAAGCCCAGTAAACCGCTAAAATTAAAATGAGTGCTTTGAAGATTGTTTTATTAGAAACCTTAATGAAAATGATGCTGCTGATGATGAAAACAATACCTATCCGTTGCAGAACACCCAAAAGCCTTACGGTTTGAAAAGCTTCCCAGATGGATCTATGGTCAATAATAGCGCTGATGATTTTACCGAAAATGGCCAAAAAGAAACCCAATAAATAAAGGATAACACCCCGTTTAATGGCTTTGACAATGGTTTTTTGATGTGTGGCTGGATCTGCTTTGCTGCTGCTCATGGCAAAGGCAATAGATACGCCTACAATCCATAAAAAAAACGGGAAAATGAGGTCGGTAGGTGTGCAGCCATTCCATTCGGCATGTTCTAAAGGTGTGTAAATATGCCCCCAGCTACCTGGATTGTTTACTAAAATCATTGCGGCCACGGTTAACCCCCTAAAAAAATCGAGAGAAAGTAATCGTTGTTTAGTTTCGGTCATGGTTAGTTGGTTTGGGATTAAGCTAACTAATTTAAACTATTGTTTTTAGAATGAGAAATTTGCTTACGAAGTTTAGTGTTGGGGGCAGGCGCGTGGTAACTTCGTAAGTTTCTGGAGAAGGCCGCTCTCCGTTCAATCATTTGTTTTCAACCTTATGGTGGGCAATAAATTCAGTCAGATTGCCAAACCATTCCAGTACTTCTTTTTTGTTAACTGATGTTGGTTCATTAGCTAAGTAAGCCCTAAAAGAAGAATATTTATAATCTTCCATCTTGCTTACTAGTCCTGATAACAAGGGGTTTTGATGGATGTAGGTAATGAGTTTGGTAAAATAGGGATCTGATTCGGCCTTTTTTACTTTATATCTTCCCTGAAATAAACCTCCAACCCTATTATAAGTTATATTTATTGCCTTTACATAAGAAATGAACATGTTTTTGATTCCTTTTTCAAAATTTAACTGATCATTTACCCTAATAAAAAAGTGAAAATGGTTAGGCATTAAACAATAAGCAAAGAGATCTATGTGTGGAGAAACATATTTTTTGAACTGCTTAAGGAAGAAAATATAGTTTCTATCTTCAAAAAAGATTTTACCCTTATTGTTTCCTCTGTTATAAACGTGGTAGCAGCAGCCTTCCTCTATTTTCATATCTTCAATAGCTTGAATAATATTAGGGGATGAATAATTGAATGGGAAGTTAAGAATTTATTTTGAGTGCGTGTTTAAAACGCTGCAGAATTTTGGTTGATAGGCATCGAGGGATATCGCTTTCAAGTATCAATGTATTTTGGTAAAGACCTGCGAAGTCTTACCCGGCTTATGGCCTTTAAGACTTCGCAGGGAAAAAAAATTAATCTTCAAATTTCCAGCGTACAAAAGCTTCCATCGCTTCGTATTCTGCAAGCCCTAGCTCATCATAAGCTTTGGCTGTATCGCGGTTACGGTCTTCAGCGCGTTGCCAGAATTCTCTTGAGTCATCGCCAGGGAAAACCGCTCTGTCTTTTTGGCTCTGGTGTTTGAAAATTGCATATTTCTTGCGTTCTAACTCCTGAGGAGAAATTGGAACCGCCATTTCAATTTCGTAGGTTTCGAACTCGTGCCATGCACCACGGTACATCCATAACCAGCAATCTTTAGCCCAAGCTTCAGTTTTGCGCAGGCGTTTTAGTGCTTCTAAAATAATATTGAAACAAACAATGTGCGTGCCGTGAGGATCTTCGAAATCGCCTGCAGCATAAACCTGTTGAGGTTTTACCTGCTGTAAAAGCTCGATAGTAAGCTCAATATCAGCATCGGTTACCGGGTTTTTCTTTACTTTACCACTTTCGTAAAATGGAAGCGCCTGAAAATGGATATGGTCATCTTCTAACCCACAGTATCTTGCTCCCGCAATGGCTTCACCTTTTCTGATTAGGCCTTTAACCGTCTGTATCTCTGGTGTATCAATCTGGTTTGGCTTTTTCTGCTCAATAAAGGCCCTCATTTTGTTGTAAAGTTCCTTTAGATGCGAATTGTCCATGCCCATTTTTTCGGTAAAATCTACGTTGAATTCCACGAAACGAAGCGCATCATCATCCCAAACGGCAGTATTGCCCGAGGTTTGATAAGCTACATGTACATCGTGTTTCTGATCAACCAGGCGCAAAAATGTACCGCCCATCGAAATTACATCATCATCAGGGTGCGGCGAGAAGATAATAACCCTTTTCTTCGCCGGCTCAGCCCTTTCCGGACGTTGAGAATCGTCGGCATTTGGTTTACCACCTGGCCAGCCTGTAATAGTATGCTGTAATTTGTTAAAAATATGGATGTTGATGTTGTATACCGGCCCTTTTTCGGTAGCCAATTGAGCCATACCGTTGTTGTTGTAATCGTCTTCGGTTAGCTTTAAAATTGGCTTTTTCAATGTATTGGCCAACCAGATTACAGCTTTGCGGATCAATACATCGGTCCAAACACAGTCTTTAACCAGCCAAGGCGTGTCAAAACGGGTCAGTTCTGAAGCGGCAGGTGCATCAAGTATAAATTCTACATGATCAGATAACTGAAGGTAAGTTGCCGGAACATCGCCCGAAATTTCGCCTTCTACTGCTTTTTTAATAATTGAAGCTTTTTTACGGCTCCAAGCCATTAATATAATTTCTCTTGCTTTGAAAATAGTACCAATACCCATGGTAATGGCCTTGGTTGGTACGAATGATTTTCCACCGAAATCGCGTGCAGCATCACGGCGGGTAAGGTCATCAAGCGTAACCAAACGTGTTCCTGAATTTGGTGCAGAACCCGGCTCGTTAAAACCGATGTGACCGGTACGGCCAATACCCAGGATCTGGATATCAAGACCACCAAGATCGCCGATCTTCTTTTCGTATTCCAAACAGAAAGCCGGAATGTCCTCTAGCGCAAGCGTGCCATCAGGAATGTGAACGTTCTTTTTATCGATGTCGATATGATCGAAAAGGTTTTCGTTCATAAACGTAACATAACTTTGTGCTGCAGTTGGCTGCATTGGATAATACTCATCCAGGTTAAAAGTAATTACGTTTTTAAAACTTAAACCCTCTTCTTTATGCAGTCTTACCAGTTCGGCATAAACTGCAATTGGGGTAACACCTGTTGCTAAGCCCAGTACTGCAGGTGTGTTGTTTGCTTGTTTTGATTTAATGAGCTCGGCAATGCGGTGTGCTACATTAATTGAAGCAATTTTTGGATTTTCGAACACGCTTACGGGTAATTTCTCGAAACGTGTCTCCTCCAGTAGATTTAATCTAGCCATTTTTTTTATATGGATTTTAATGTACGGAGCAGTAAATATAGAGAGTTATGCCCAATTTTTAACAAAGGTTATTTACTTTTATTGCAAGTATTTACATTAAAACCGATTAAAGGGGCAGACAAACGTTTGATTGTTTTTAGATAAAAATTTTGAGTATGAACATGCACATCCAAAAGCTGTACGATAAAGCAGCAAAAGCTGAACGTTTAATTATAGGTTTAATGAGCGGCACCTCTATGGATGGCTTGGATATTGCACTTTGCTCAGTTAAAAACAGTGGCGCCAACACCGATATCCGTGTGGTAAACTTTAAAACTGGAGAATATACCGATGATTTTAGGGCGAAGATAAAAGCTGTTTTTTCTAAAAATGAGGTCAACCTGCAGTTGGTCTGCCTTATGAACGAGCACATTGCAGATGTACATGCCCAACTCATAAACGAGGCCTTGATAGAATGGGGCTATAACAGTGAGGATATCGACTTTATTGCCAGCCACGGGCAGACCATTTTTCACGCGCCCAAATCTTTGCATCAGTTAGCCGATTATCCTAATGGCACACTGCAGATAGGTGATGGCGACCACATTGCGTTAAAAACCCGAATTATTACCCTTTCTGATTTTAGGCAAAAACACCTCGCAGCGGGAGGAGAAGGTGCCCCTTTGGCCGTATATGGCGATTATTTGATATTTTCGGAGGCTGGCGAAGACCGTGTGATGCTAAATATAGGTGGGATAGCCAATTTTACCTACCTGCCCGGAAACCTGCAGGCCAGCCAAGTATTTTCTACCGATGTTGGCCCCGGAAATACGCTGATGGACCAATACATGCAAAAACATTTTAATCAATTTTACGATAAGCATGCTGCGGTTGCCATGGCGGGCCAGCCCAATCCTGCTCTGTTATCAGCTTTGCTGGATTGCAGTTTTTTTGAACTTGGTTTCCCTAAAACCACGGGGCCAGAACTGTTTAATCTCGCCTATCTCGAAAAAGCCCAGGAGCAATCATCTACCACAAAATTATCGCCAGAAGATGTGATGGCCACATTGTGCCATTTTTCGACTGTAACCATTGCCAATGCCATAAAACGCTGTTTTGGTGAAGAAGCCAGGGCGCAGGTTTTTATGAGCGGCGGCGGCATGCATAACCCATTGCTGGTGCAGAAACTGAAGGTTGAATTACCTTACTGCCACTTCTTAACTACCGAAGATTTAAACATAGACCCCGATGCAAAAGAGGCTGTTTTGTTTGCTGTTCTGGCCAACGAAACGCTCTGCGGTAAACCGGTTGATTTTGGCAACAGGCAGGGGGTGCCTTCGGTTTGCATGGGCAAAATCAGTTTGCCTGGATAATGCACTGTTAAAATAATTTTACATACTGTGAAGTGCTTTGTATCAGATAAAAATTTGCTTTATGGGGTATTTTGTTTAATTTGTTAAACAATAATCATACTAACATAACCAAATTTTTATGGAAAAAAGTTACCTAAAATGGTTGTCAAAGCTCTTCGCAATTTTGACGATCCCATTTCTGCTGCTCTTATTTACAGGAATGGCACAAGCACAAAGCAAACGGTATACCATTAGTGGGAAGGTTACCGATGCCACCAACAATGCTCCGGTTCCGGGCGCTGTGGTTAAAATTATGAATACCAATCTGGCTACCAGTACAGGTACCAACGGAACCTATTCTTTTTCGGTTGATCTGCCTCAGGGCAAGTACCAGATCCAGATTTCTTTTATAGGATACAAATCGAACACAGAAACAATAACGCTTGGCGAAAACACCCAGGTTCAGGCCAATAGTGCTTTAAATGGCGATGCCGTTGGGCTTGATGAGGTGATTGTTACAGGTACTTCTCAAGGAACGACAAGAAAGCAGCTGGGCAGTTATGTAAGCACTGTAAAGGGCGATGATTTAAACAAGGCACCGAGCGGAAATGCCTTGGCATCGTTACAGGGTAAAACCCCAGGCGCGCAGATCAGTCAAAACTCTGGCGACCCGGCCGGAGGGATTTCGGTCCGTTTAAGGGGGATAAGTTCGGTAAACTCATCATCAGAACCACTTTACATTATTGATGGGGTAATTGTAAACAATTCTACCACAAGGGTAACCAATACATCGGGCAATTACGACAATGCCAATAACGGGATACAGGTAGGAAGCCTTGGTCAGAATAGGATGGTCGACATCAGTCCGGCTGATATCGATCATATTGAGGTGTTAAATGGTGCTGCGGCCGCAGCGATTTACGGATCGCGGGCAAATGCAGGCGTAATCCAGATTTTTACCAAACGCGGCAAAACCGGCGAGCCACAGGTAAGCTTCAATACCAGTTTAACCATTAGCGAACTGCGTAAACAGATAGAAGTTAACCAGGCACCCATTAAGTTTGGTGGATCGGTTGATGCGCAAACACAGGATATTTTAACGCCGGCTTTAACCAATACCACCCCGGTTACCCGTTATAATTACCAGGATTATATTTTCCATACCGGTGTTGGTACCGATAATTCGGTTTCGGTTTCGGGCGGAAACGACAACACTAAATTTTATACTTCGGCAGGTTATTTTGCCAATCAGGGGATTATCAAAAATACCAATTTTAGGAGGATGAACTTTAGGGCAAACCTGGATCAGAAAATCAATAACTGGGCTAAAATGACAGCCGGATTTAATTATGTCCACAGCGATGCGAACGAAAAGCCAGATGGAAACTCGTTTTTTTCGCCAATGAACTCGGTAACCATTATCGGCAATTTCCACGATCTCTTTACCCGGGATATTTTTGGTAACCTGAAATCTGTAGGCGAGCGCGGCAGGGTAAACCCGGTTTCAGTAATTGAAGATATTAAGCAAAGGCAGTTTACCAACCGCATTATTGCCAATACCGGAATAAAGTTAACGCCCGTTAAAAACCTGACTATTGATTATACCATGGGTGTTGATAACAGCATTCAGAATGGAACAACCTACATTCCACCATTTGCATATAATGTAAGTACCGGCTTTTATGGTGGCGGGCCAGCACTCGATCCTTCTTTAAACGGTTACGCCAGTGCCGCAAATGCCACAACCACATTGTTTAACAATGAGCTGAACTTTACTTACGATGCTAAAATATCTGATGTGTTGGGCTCAACTACCCAATTGGGAGGTTCGTATCAATATCAGAAAGATCTGTTCAGCTTACTCAATGGCCGCGGGTTAGCACCTTTTGTACAAACAGTAAATGGTGCGAGCACCATTTTAACCAATAATGACAATCGGTCTGAATTTTCTATCAGTGGTGCATATTTGCAACAGAATTTCAAATACAAGGATCATTTGTTTGTTACAGGGGCCATCAGGGTCGATCAATCAACGGTTTTTGGTGAAGCTAACCGGACACAATTCTACCCTAAAGCGAATGTGAGTTATGTTTTATCATCTGCAGATTATTGGAAAAACCTGGGTGTTTCATCATGGTGGAATGCCTTTAAACTAAGGGCAGCTTATGGCGAATCGGGTAATTTAACAGGTATTGGTGCTTACGATAGGTTTAATGTATACAATCCAGGGGCTATTACGAGCAAAACTTCGCTTATATCAAGCAGTATTTTGGCCAATACCGGCGTAAAGCCCGAGCGCCAAAGAGAACTGGAAATCGGTACCGATATGTCGTTTTTCAATAACCGTTTAGGCCTAACCTTTAGCTGGTACGATAAGCGCGTAAAAGATTTGCTGCTTAATGTTATTGTGGCTCCAACCATAGGTTATTCAAGCGTATTGGATAATATTGGCGGTACTTTAAAAAATAAAGGGGTTGAGCTGATGCTAACAGGGGTGCCCTTAAAAACAACAGATTTCAGCTGGACCACTACTTTGATCTACAACCGTAACCGCAATAAAATTGTAGGTTCGGGTGCACAAAGATTAATTGCAACCAATGCCGGTGCCCCGGTTTCGATAACCGATGGATATCCTGTTGGGGTTTTCTATGGAACTTTTTTTGCCCGCAATTCTGATGGCAGCTTGTTAACAAATGCGCTGGGTATTCCGCAAACTGAACTGGGCAGGCAGATCAACGCCACCACTTACGAGGCACAAAGAACCAACGGCCAGCCTTCAGGTTCTGTACTGCGTAAAGTATTGGGCGATCCGAATCCCGACTACACAGGATCGTGGGTAAATGATTTTACGTATAAAAAATTAAGTCTTCATATCCAATTAGATGCCGTTCAGGGCGGAGATATTTGGAACGCGGATTGGCGAACACGCCAGGGTGTGGGCAATGGAAAGGTAGCCGAGGCAGAAGATTTAGGTCAGTTGCCTAGAGGTTATGTAGCGGGTGTGTATAATGTAGAAGAATGGCGCATAGACGATGGTTCGTTTGTAAAACTGAGGGAAATTTCGCTGAGCTATAATGTGGGTAAAGTGAAATTTGTAAAAGATTTAACCGTTAATTTAAGTGGCAGAAACTTGATTTCCTGGGATAATTACAAAGGTTACGATCCAGAGGTGAATGCAGGCGGACAATCGACGATTTTAAGAAATATCGATTTTGGATCAGTGCCAATTCCACGTACTTTTTCTATCGGTTTACAGGCAAGGTTCTAATTTTAAAATTAATGGTTATGAAAAATTTAAGACAAACATATACGCTTTATGCATTTTTTCTGGGCTTAGTTTCCCTGTCTGCCTGCAAAAAGGAATACCTAAATCCCAATGCTCCCGTGGCAGAAGATGTAATGACTTCGGCAAGAGCGTTAACAGGGGTAACAACAGGGCTGCAAAAGAGCATTTCTACAACCCGTGCAGGCCTTTTATATGCTTCTGTAACGCTGAACGGAATTACTTCGAACGAGTTGATCTCTATCAATACCGGAAATACCTCAGAAGAAAGGTTGATGGCCGGAGGGGTGCAGGTTGATGGTACCAATAGTGTAGTTTTAGGCGTTTGGACAGCAGCAAATAAGGTAATTTTTGATGCAGACAATGTGATCAACAATGCAGCTAATTTACCCGATAAAAATTATGCCGCAGGCTTAATCGCCCACGCCAGTATCTTTAAAGCCATGGCTTTAGGTAATTTATCCGAATATTGGGAAAAAGTACCTGCAGGCATTGGTCAGAATATTGGTTTTATTACCCGGGTAGAAGGTTTTAACAAAGCCGTTGCAGTTATTGAGAATGCACAGGCTGTGATTGCGGCCAACGCGATCAGTCCAACTTTTTTAGGTAATATCCCTGCCGGAGTAGATATTCCCAATACGCTGAATGCCTTAAAGGCCCGATATGCGCTGTTTGCGGGCAATTATACGCTTGCTTTGAGTGCAGCAAACGCAGTCGACCTGACCAAAACTTCAGTATTTAATTACGATGCCCAGAATCTGAATTCGATTTTTGAGGTGGCAACTTCTACCAATAATGTGGTGCAGCCAAAAAATATCAATTTGGGGCAAACCGGTGCCTTCGTACCAGATGCTGGCGATTTGCGGATTCCATTTTACACCACAATTAATACCACGGTGCGCATTAAAGGCTTCGCTGCAACAACAGTGGCGCCATTCCCCTTGTACCTTCCGGGCGAAATGACCTTGATTAAAGCAGAAGCATATGCCCGCCAGGCAAGCCCTAATCTGGCCTCTTCATTAACAGAACTGAACAAGGTGGTAACGAAAACGCCTGCTCAGGACCCACTTGGTGTTGGGGCAGGTTTGCCTGCATTAACCGGTCCATATACCCAACAGCAGCTTTTAGATCTGATTTACAAGCACCGTTGTATCGAACTGTTTATGTCGGGTTTAAAGTTGGAAGATATGCGGAGGTTTAACCAGCCATTAACCGATCGGAAGCGTAATTTCTTCCCTTACCCTTTTCCTGAAAGGGATAACAACACCAATACGCCTGCTGATCCGAGTTTCTAATCGTTGAAAACCGCGGTCATAAACGGTTAATTTTGATTTGAATAGGTTATCATGAGCCTGCTGAGAGATTTGCTTCAGAAGCATTTCCACAGGCTCATGATGGCCTTTCTATTTAGGTAAGTTTTATAAAATTTCCAGATTCTTCTCGCGGTAGCGCGATAGCGATTCGTGGGTTAAATCCAGTTCGGTTATTAAATAGCTGATACTTTCTATCGGACAAACCCTTAGCCGCAAAGCGATATCGAGTTTCTCCGAAATACAGAGCACCGCTGTTTTTTTAGCGCAGGCCAGCATGGCTTTTTTCAATTGGTTAATTTCCCAATAGGTATCTGTTAAGCCTTCGTCGGGATGGATGGCACTGGTTCCCATTAGGCATAAATCGGCCTTTATTTCAGCAAGTTGCGTAATTACCTGACCGCCATACGTAACCTGCGAATTTTTAGAGAACAGGCCTCCAATTAAAATCACTTCAATGTTATTGTATTTGGCAAGTTCAACGGCTACCAATGGGCTAATGGTAAAAAAAGTAGCCGATAAGCCCTGTGGCAATAATTTTACAAACTCCAAAATGGTAGTTCCGCCACCTGTTAAAACAACCATGCCATCCTTGATCAGCCTGATGCTTTTTTTGGCAATTGCGATTTTACTTTCGCGCGCATAAACCGTGCTATCATCAAAAGAACTGTGGTACGATTTAGATAGTGCACCGCCATGCACTTTGTACAGTAGGTTTTCATCAACAAGCTCTTGTAAATCTCTTCTAATGGTATCTTCAGAAACATTGAGCAGTTGAACCAGGTCGGAAGTTAACACACGGTTATGTAGGTTAATCTGCCGCATTATAAAATCATGGCGTTCTCTTTTGAGCATAAATAGTTGCTGGTTTTAAGCGAAAGTATAAAAGATTTTTAGATTTTCTAAATGTTGCGTTTTTTTGCGTTTTTCTGCGATAAAATTTTGTTTGTCAGAGCCCTATACTTATTTAATTGTTTTTTTATTGAAAAACATTTATGATATTAGCTAAATAAATTTACAAACATGCGTTATTATGCGTGTTTGTGAAAAAAACAACTAACTAACAACTAACAAATCATTTCATCCCCTAAACTGGCAGTTTATGAAAAAAAAACTACTACTAATTTTTCTTGGTACGTTTTTGTTGCTGGCGCATGCCTTTGCGCAACAAAAAACCGTTACCGGTAAGGTTACGTCTGCCGACGGACCTGTACCCGGTGTTTCCATACGTGTAAAAGGAAGCACTGTAGTTGCGCAAACCAATGCCGATGGAAATTATTCTATCAAGGCCTTACCAACCGATGTACTTACCTTTAGTTTTGTTGGCTACCAAACCGTTGATAGGACTGTTGGAGGCAATGCAACCATTAATGTTTCAATGGTTACCGATGCGGGCAACCTAAACGAGGTTGTGGTTACGGCATTTGGTATAAAGCGATCAAAAGATGCATTGGGTTATTCTGCACAGACTTTAAAAGGTTCTGATATTGCAGATACCCAACGCGATAACTTTTTAAATGCCTTACAGGGCCGCGTAGCCGGTGCAACCATCACGCCTACAACAGGTACACCGGGTGCTTCTGCTACAATGATTATCCGTGGCGGTATTTCACTCGATGGAGATAACCAACCACTTTTTGTGGTAGATGGTCTGCCAATTTCCAACCGTACCTTTAGTGAGTATAATTTGGTTGGTCAGGGAACTTTTAACCGTCAGAACGACTACGGAAACAGGGCTATGGATATTAACCCTGAAGAAATCGAATCACTTACAGTTTTAAAAGGCCCAGAAGCTTCGGCTCTGTACGGAACGGATGGAGCATCGGGAGCTGTAGTTATTACCACAAAAAGAGCAAAAGCTGGTACCGCACGCGTATCGTACAGCAACTCGTTCAGGATAGAAAATACATACCGTTATCCTGAAGTACAAACCACATACGGTGGTGGTGCAGGTGGTATTTTCGACGAAGAACAAAGAACACGTACTTTCTTTGGCGCGAAATACCCGGCCAATAAAACCATGTACGATAACATCGGTAATTTCTATAAAACCGGATTCACCCAGAAACACAATGCCACAATTGAAGGTGGAAGTGATAAACTTTCTGTTAGAACAACTGTAAGCTACACCGATCAAAAAGGGATAATCCCCGGAACGGCTTACAATACCATAAACGGTAAATTAAATGCTACTTCTAAAATCAGCGATAAGATCAGCATGAATGCTTCCTTAAACCTGATTTCTTCCAGAACAGATAAAACCTATAAAGGTGTAAGCAGTCCGATGTTAAGCGCATTATCATGGCCTTTAACCGATGACATGAGAAATTATTTAACACCGCTTGGAGAAAGAAGAACCATCACCGGGAGTTTAAGCGGCGAGTTGGACAATCCTTATTGGGGAGTAGAAAGAAACCCTAACTACGATAAAATGAACCGTGTGCTCGGAAACATTGGGTTTACTTATACGCCAACCAATTGGTTAAGCATGCAGGGAACCGCCGGAGCCGATATATTTTCGCAAACCGGACTTTCAGCCTATGATATCCAATCATACGAAGCGAACAGGGCACAAACAACAAACTCGGGCGGAGGTTTGAATACCTACAATGCCAACGAGCGCTTGGTAACAGCCAACTTTGTAGCCACAGCTAAAAAGGATTTTGGTAAATTTAAACCTGTTATCCGTGTTGGTACCGAGATTAAAGACGATTCTTACCAGGTAAATGCACAGTTCGGTACACGTTTTTACCAACCGAACTTCTTTAGCATGAACAATATCGACCCAACTACCCAAAGGGTGGCTTATACAGATGAGCTAAAACGTAAAGTTGGTTTTTTTGCAAATGCTGAGTTGGGCTATGATAATTATTTGTATTTAACGTTATCGGGCCGTCAGGATTTATCTTCAACCTTACCACAAAAAAATAATACCTTCTTTTACCCGGCAACTTCATTAAGTTTTGTGTTTTCTAACCTTCAGGCAGTAAAAAACCTGGGATGGTTATCTTACGGTAAATTAAGGGGATCATGGGGCCAATCGGGTAAAGATGCCAGGGTAGCTTATATTACCAACAATAAATTGGTTGCACAGCAAACCACTGGTGGCGGTTATGCACTCGATGTAACCATGGGCAATCCAAACTTAGAGGCCGAATTTACCACAGCCAAAGAAATTGGTATGGAACTTGGATTTTTTAACAACCGTTTATCATTCGATTTCTCATATTACCATAACCTATCCGATAAGCAGATTACAGCTCCCCGTTTAAGCTACGCTTCTGGAGCAGTGCTGCAATACATCAACAGTGGTAAAATCCGTGTACGTGGTTTTGAGCTGTTGGTAAAAGGTACCCCGGTTAAAACACAGAACTTTACCTGGGATATTTCGGCAAATGCTTCGAGGGCAAGAGGTAAAATTTTATCATTACCCGCTAATCAGGATGTATTCTACGTATCAGATAGCTGGCTGTTTGATAACGTTAGGGCACAATATGCCGTTGGAACATCAATTTCAGCATTTGCTGGTATAGATTATTTGAGAAATAAAGATGGACAGCTCCTGATCAATCCGGCAAACGGAATGCCGATCAAGGATGTGAACTTTACCCAAATGGGAGATCGTGCACCAGATATTATGGTGGGTTTAACCAACAGTTTTACCTATAAAAACTTTAACCTTTCGTTCTTGCTCGATTTACGTAAAGGCGGCGATATTTACAACGCAACAGAACTATACCTGTATGCAAGGGGTCTGTCTAAGTTAAGTACCGACCGTGAAGAGCCGCGTATTATTCAAGGTGTAATGCGCGATGGTTTGGAAAACACAGCCAACCCTACCAAAAACAATGTTGTTGTAATCCCTTACATTACCACAACCTACTATTCAACTTTCTACAATACAGCCGATTTCCTGGAAAAAGATATCAACTGGATCAGGTTGAAAGATGTTACCTTGAGTTACAACTTACCTAAAACTTTATTCCAGAACAGTAAGGTTATTAAAAGTGCCAATGTTTTCGTTACCGGAACAGATTTACTGTTGATTACCAATTATAAAGGCGTAGATCCATCAGTTAACGGACTAAGTGCTGCATCAGGTGGTTTAGGCGGTACGGGTATCGATTTCGGCTCGGTTGGCTTGCCAAGAGGTTATAATTTAGGTGTGAAAATTGGTTTTTAAAGATTAAAGAGATGAAAAAGATATATTTATTATCAGTTTTTGCTTTACTGGTAGTTGCGTCGGGATGTAAAAAGTACTTAGATGTAAATACAGATCCTGCAACTCCGCAAGAAGTATCAAGCAGAACATTAACACCTCCGCTGTTTGCACAAATGGAAAGGGGTGTACAATTCGATTCACGTTATCTGGGCGGATTGATCCAGTATTTTGGAGGTGCAGTAAATGTTGGCGAGCAGCATGGCTGGATTTCAGGTAGTGATGTAATGGGCGAAATTTGGAGGACTAATTATTTTGGTTTAGGGGCAAACTTAAACCTGATTATTAAAGATTCTGAAGCTAAGCAGGAGTGGAATTATGTAGGGATGGCGCAAGCCTTAAAAGCCTGGAGCTGGCAAACCACAACCGATTACCATGGAGAAATTATTTTAAAACAGGCTTTTGACGTAGATCGTTATGTTTACGATTATGATACCCAGCCAGAGGTTTACGCCGAGGTAGTTCGGTTGGCCAATGCATCTATTGCAAATTTTAGCAGAACAGATGGTGCCGGTACAGTGGTTAAGTTTGGCCCTGCCGATTTGATTTATGCAGGAGATAATGCAAAATGGATCAAATTCAATTACGGAATCTTAGCGCGTAATGGCAATAACCTGGTTAATAAAGCCACTTACGATCCAGCTAAAGTGATTGAGTACGTAGATAAATCGCTGGTCAGCAATGCCGATAATTTTATTGTTCCCAACACCGGAACAACAGCCATTAACGGTAACTTTTTTGGCCCTTTAAGAGCAAATTTAGGTTCATACCGCCAAACTGCTATCATTGTGGCTTTACTGGATGGTACTACTTTTGGTGTTGCGAATACACCTTTAGTTGTCGATCCACGCCGCAACAACATGATTACGGCATCGCAGGATGGTCAGTTTAGAGGAACTGCGCCATATACTTCAGATGCTGGTACCGTGGCCAACAGGAACCAGATTCCTAACCCATGGGGTTCATTAGGTTCTGCCAATCCTGGTCCGAACCAAGGTAAATACCTGTTTAAAGATAATGCCGGTTTCCCGATCATGACCTATACCGAACTGCAGTTTATTAAAGCTGAAGCCGCGTTTAGGAAAGGCGATCTGCCTTTGGCTTATACAGCTTACATTAACGGAATCTCATCAAGCATTGATTTTGTAAGCAGTTTAGGTACCGCCATAACTACAGCCGAAAAATCAGCCTACATGGCCAGTACATCTGTAAAACAAACTGCAGCTACTTTAACCTTAAGGGATATTATGCTGCAGAAATACCTGGCGCTTTATGGTTATGGTTTTGTAGAAACCTGGTGCGATTTAAGAAAGTTTAACTACAATGTTGGCGATGCAGCCGGCAATAACCCTTACCTAAATGTGTACCGTTTCCCTAGCAGTTTCTTTGTAGATAACGGAGGTAAACCAGCACAGCGCTACCGCCCACGTTATAACTCCGAATACCTTTGGAACATAGAAGCATTGAAAAAGATAGGTGCAGATAAGAGCGATTACCACACCTATAAAATGTGGTTCTCTCAACCGTAGTTTCACTATTTATCAAAAGAAAAATGAAAAAAATATTATATTTTATTGCGGTTGGTATTGGATTATTTGCCGCATGTAAAAAAGGAGACCTGGTAGAAAGTACAACTTACGAAAAGATAGCCCCGGCCGATCCTAAGTACTCCTATCTTAAAATTCTAAATTTAAGTCCAGCGAGCCCGGCATTGACTTTTTATATGGATGGTGCTAAATTTTCATCAGCACTTTCTACTTTAGGAACTGAAAATGCGGGTTATGCCTATAATGGATTATTTCCAGATTTGGGATATGCGGTAACCACTCCCGGATCACGTGTTTTAACAGGCAAAATACTTTCAACAGCTACTGCCGATGCCAATTTGGAGGTTTTTAACACCACAATTGCTCCCGAAGCCGGTAAGTACTATACGGTTTATACCACCGGACAGTATAACACAACAACTAAAAAAATCCCTTCATCATTAATGGTAGAGGATAACAGACCTGCTTTGGATACAACGAAAATCTTTGTTCGAATGGTTAATCTATCAGCAGGAAGCCCAAATTTGGATCTTGTTAAAGATGTAGCTACGGGGACTAAAATAATATCAAACGTAGCATATGGAACGGCCACAGCCTGGACTGAAATACCTAGTTTAGGCCCTGGCATAACGCCATCCATAAAAGTTTTTATTAATCCTACGGGAACTAGCACACCATTGCTTGCGGCAGGTTCTACCTTTGCCTTAACAAAAGGCAGGGCGTATACCATATATGTGCGGGGGATAATAGGAAACGCTACCTACCCCTTTGCGGCAACATTTTATACCACCTTTTATTAAGGTTGGTTAGCCAGCAATGGCTGGAAGAGCAAAATAAAAGGGCGATATTTACACCATATCGCCCTTTTACCATTTTATAAGTCTATTAAGTGCTTACAAAATCTTAAATCCTAAGCTCAATTGGAAAAGGTTTGGTTTCTGGCTGTATTTTTCGCTTTTGCTGATGTTCGATAAACCAGCTTCGTAGCGTAAATCAACTGAAATGCTGCCTACATCTACACCCGCACCGGCCTGTAAGCCTAAAGCTTGGTTTTTGTAGTTGTCGAAATCAGTTGCCTGTTGGTAGGCCGAACTAAAAGTAGAGTTTTCATCCAGTATAAACGAAATAACCGGACCTGCCATTAAACGGAAATTTAAGTTTTTAGCACCGAATTTTGTTCCCAGTAAAACCGGAACATCCAATGTGGTAAATTTTACTTTTCCCTCGGCAGCAACTTCGTTCCCATTATCCTGGGTAAAACTGATGAATTTGTTGCCTTTGCTACCGATATAGGCCTCTGGCTGAACATAGAAACTGGCACCGCCAATACGTGCCCAGGCACCGATCTGGTAACCCAAACGGTTTTCTTCGCTCGCAAAATCGGCATTTAACTTCGCTAAATTTACACCTGCTTTAACACCCAGGTTAAATGTTTGTGCTTTTGATGTTGCCCAACCCAATGTTAGGAAAACCATACAGAAGATAATTTTTTTCATTTTGTTTAATTTTTGTTTTTTAAGGATTATAAAACTATAAACGGCTTTTGCCCTGCTTTATGGCGCATTAGCCTTGCATACAGAGTGCAGCTTTGCGCATAATCAGTTTTATAACCTTCTCCCAGCGCAATTATCGTGCAAAATAATCAGCCCAGGCAGGCTTTTTTTAGCTGTTCGCATAAAAAGGTATTAACCTGAGCAAATATTTTTTACTTTTGCATCAAATAAAATATGCCATGGCTAATTTTCAACTTACTGCTGAAACCGCATTTAAAGTAAAAACCAAATTTTTAAGGAAATACCGCGATCTTGCTAACGAGCCTTTAGCTTTTGAGCCCGGCAAAGAAGATCAACTGATTGAAGATTTAATGCGCCTGGTTAAACGCGATCGTACCTATATCGAATTTACCATTCAAAAAGCACTTGCCGATACCAAAGGTAATAGGCTTTAAGGCGGTATTTTTTGCCTGCCGCATTCATTTCAGCGTAACGCTTAATTTACGCTAAGCCAAAATAAGCTGTTTTTAATATTTACCGGTTTTTGTACATTTACGTTTGTACTCAATCAATAAATAATCTTCCGGATAAGCAGCCATTTCATTTAGCCTGCCCCATCTGGGATTTAAATAACAGGGAAATGAAAAAACTAAAGTATGGTCTTTTGGCAGCAGGTTTTGGTGTAGCTGTTTTATCTTTTTCTTTTAAAGAAGATTTGTTCCTGGTTTCTAAAAACCTCGATATTTTTGCTTCACTCTATAAAGAAATCAATATCAACTATGTTGATGATACCAATGCCCCGCAGTTAATGAAAACGGGTATTGATGCCATGCTTGATAGTTTAGATCCCTATACCGAGTACGTTCCCGAATCAGAGATTGAAGATTACAAACTAAAATATGTAAGCACGCAGTATGGCGGCATTGGCGCCAGTACCGTTTTTATTGATGGTAAACTCTTTGTTAACGATATTAGCGAAGGCTATCCCGCTAATAAAAGTGAAGTTAAACCGGGCGATCAGCTCCTCAGTATTAACGGAACTGCCGTTAAAGGTAAAGACCGCCAGGAAATTAGCCAGTTGCTCCGTGGACCAAAGGGCACAGCTGTTGATCTGGTGATTATGAGGGAAGGCAAAGAGCTTAGCAAAAAACTGATCCGCGATGAAATCAAACAACCCAACGTTTCCTATTCAGGTATGGTTGGCGACGGCATCGGATACATCAAGCTCGATAAATTTCTGGAAAACTCAGGTCAGGAGGTTAAAGATGCACTATTGGCCATCCAAAAAGAAAATCCAAAGGGCGTAGTGCTCGATTTAAGGAACAATGGTGGCGGTATTTTACAGGAAGCCGTTAAAATTGTTAACCTTTTTGTCAATAAAGATCAGCTTATCGTAACCCAAAAAGGTAAGAACATAGAAAAAACCATCATTTATAAAACACTTCTTGCACCAGTTTCTACAACGGTGCCATTGGTGGTTCTGGTAAATGGAAATTCTGCTTCTGCATCAGAAATTGTTGCTGGTTCGTTGCAGGATTTAGACCGTGCAATTGTAATTGGCCAGCGCAGTTACGGCAAAGGCTTGGTTCAGCAAACTTTTAACCTGCCATACAACAGTTTGGTAAAGGTTACCGTTGCCAAATACTACACCCCATCGGGCCGTTGTATCCAAAAATTGGATTATGCCCATAAAAATGCCGAAGGTGTGGCTGAGCGCTTTGCCGATTCTACCATGCTCATGTACCAAACCAAGGCCGGCAGAAACGTATACAGTGGCAATGGTGTATACCCGGATATTGTGGTTGATGCGGCGAAGTTAAGCCCGATAACCATATCCATGTTAAACAAAAACCTTTTCTTCAATTACGCCAACCAGTACAGAAAAGAAAAGCCCAGCCTAACTTCGGCCAAAACATTTCAGCTTTCGGATGCAGATTATGCTGCTTTTTCGGGCAGCCTTGCCGATAAAGATTTAGCTTACCAAAGCCGTACCGAAAGGTTGCTTTCCGATCTGCGTGCCGAAGCAGAAAAGGAAAATAAATCTGCCGAAGTAAAGTCTGACTTGGAAAACCTGAAATACAAGCTTGCCTCTTCAAAAAAGACGGATCTGGTTAGCCATAAGGCCGAAATAAAAAGAGTGCTCGAAACACAGATTGTAAGCCGTTATTTTTACGAAAAAGGCAGGATTGAGCAGAGCTTTCAATATGATAAAGAATTGGCGGCGGCTAAAAACTTATTTACCAATCAATCGCAGATATTGGCCATTTTAAAAGGCGATGGAAACTATAAAGTAATTGGAAAACCAAGCAAAGCAACTGCTTCTATCAATTAATCAGATAAAAATACAGCTAACCATTTCTTCCCGATGAAAAAAATAACCCTGATAGGTTTCGTCCTATTTTTGTGCCTACAGCTTAATGCACAGGATTATGTGCCTGCAGCCAGCAATTTAAAACAGCGGGCCTGGTTTGCCGATGCCAAATTTGGTTTATTTATTCACTGGGGGCCTTTCAGCATTCCCGGAAGTGGCGAATGGGTAATGAACGAGCGGAAATTAAACGTTCATAATTACACCAACCTTAAAGATTTTTTTAACCCAGTTGAGTTTAATGCACAACAATGGGTAAGCATGGCCAAAAATGCAGGTATGAAATATATTACCTTAATTACAAGGCACCATGATGGTTTTAGCATGTGGGATACAAAATATTCTGATTTCAATATCATGAACACGCCCTACAAAAAGGATATTGTAAAAATGATGGCCGATGAATGCCATAAACAGGGCATACAGCTTTATTTATATTACTCCTTGTTAGATTGGCACCGGGAAGATTATCCGCACGAAACTGGCCGGACCGGTCAAAATTCAGGCCGCACCGGAAAGGGCGATTATGCCAGCTATCTGCAGTTTATGAAAAACCAGCTAACCGAACTGTTAAGCAACTACGGTGAAATTGGCGGGATCTGGTTTGATGGCCATTGGGACCAGACCGAGCCAGAAGGCGCAAAAGACAGAACCTCGCGCATAGATTGGAAATACAATGAAATATATAGTTTGATACATAAGCTACAGCCACAGTGTATGATTGGCAATAACCATCACCTAACGCCGTTTGCCGGCGAAGATTTTCAAATGTTTGAGCGCGATCTTCCTGGTGAAAATAAATCGGGTTTAAGTTTCCAAAAAGCATCTGATAAGCTTCCGCTCGAAACCTGCGAAACCATTTCAAACTCTTGGGGCTATAATTTAAGCGATACCTATTACAAAACCGAAAAAGAACTGGTAAACATGCTGGTTAAAGCAGCGAGTTTGGGATCTAATCTTTTACTGAATATCGGCCCTATGCCGAGCGGTAAAATCCAGCCTGAATTTCAAGACCGACTCTCGGCAATGGGTGCCTGGTTAAAAATTTATGGAGAAAGCATTTATAATACCAGAGCCGGTTTTATTAAGCCGCAGGAGTGGGGAAGTATTTCGCAAACCGATAATAAAATCTATATCCATATTTTGGATAATAAAACAAATACGTTAAGCCTGGCGGATGTTCCCGTTAAGAAAATAAAAAAAGCCTACCTTTTGAAAGACGGAACTCCGGTAAGTTATACTTTTAAAAAGGCGAAACTAACCATCAATACCAGCACCAATGCTACCGATCCCGATCATGTAATTGTTCTGGATGTATTGAACTAACAGGTTTTGGTTTTAGCACTAGTTTCTCCACATTTCTTTTTATATTTTTAGCGCTTAATCTGTTTGCGGTGCTACGGAACTTTGTGTTTTGTTTGTGCGCAAACAGGATAATCATAACCGCCGTTCATTCCATCATTCTATCAATCACTCATTCTGTCAATCACTCATTCAATCATTCTGTCAATCAATCATTAAACTCAATCAACCAAATGAAGAAAATATTGTTGCTTTTTTTATGTTGTTCTGCTTTAATTGTACATGCGCAGCAAAGGTATGAGCTCAATTCGGGCTGGCTTTGTAGCAATATCAAAGAAGCCAATGCATCGGGCCTTGAAATTTCGAAAGCAGGTTTTTCAATCAACAATTGGATGCCGGCAACAGTTCCCGGAACGGTTTTAACCACTCTATTGAACAATAAAAAAGTGCCCGATCCATTTTACGGAATGAACAATGAAAAGATTCCTGATGTATACAAAACCGGCAACGATTATTATACCTATTGGTTTGTAAAAGATTTTGAAGAACGTGCAACAGGCAATGAGCAGGTTTGGCTACAGTTTAGAGGGATAAATTATAAGGCCGAAATTTACCTGAACGGAAAAAAGGTTAATCCTAAAACCCAGGTGGGTATGCATTTAAGGGCGCAGTATAACATTACAAAGCTTCTTGCCGCTAATGGCAAAAACAGGCTGGCAGTTGTTGTTTATCCACCCGATTTTCCGGGTAACCCAAATGGTGGTCAAGGGGGCGATGGCACAATAGCCAAAGGTTTAACTACGCAATATACTGCTGGTTGGGACTGGATACAACCCACACGCGACCGCAATACCGGTATCTGGGACAAAGTTACCATCGAGAAAACCAAAAGCATCAATATCCAGAACCCACAGGTAATTACCCTTGTTCCGGGCAAGCGCCTGCCAGAAGGAAAGCAGCAGCCCGCAACCATTAAGGTTTCAGTAGAAGTAGAAAACCCAACTCCACAAGCCGTTTTAGGTACGTTACAATACCACATAGCCGGAAAGGTAGTTAAACAGACCGCCACAATTGCCGCAAATAAAACCACAACAGTTAAATTGCCCGATTTAGTACTCGAAGATCCAAAATTATGGTGGCCAAGTGGTTACGGCGCACAAAATCTATACGATTTGAAAATCGATTTCATTTCGGCGAATCAAGCATTGGATCAAGAACAGCTTAAAGTAGGTGTCCGCCAGATTGATAATAAATGGAACGAGCAGACCAAAAGTATGGGCGCTTTTGTAAACGGACAAAAGATTTTTATTAAAGGGGGCAACTGGATTATTTCTGATGCGATGCTCCGCTTTAGCGATGCCCGCTATGATGCTGAAGTGCGTTACCATAAAGATATGAACCTCAACCTGATCAGGATCTGGGGTGGGGCTATACTCGAAAGGCCTGAGTTTTACAAGGCCTGCGATAAATACGGCTTGTTGGTTTTTCAGGATTTTTGGTTTAGCGGCGATTGTAACGGACGTTGGGTAGATCCGATGAAAAAGGACGATCAATGGACCAGAAGAAATTATCCCGACGACCATAATTTAGTTTTAACCGCTATTGAAGATCAGATAAAATTGATCAGAAACCATGCTTCACTTGCTTTTTGGTGCGGTGGAAATGAGATAACACCACCTGAGGATATTCTGGCCCCGCTTAAAAACGACATTCTTCCCCGTTTAGATGGAACGAGGCAGTTTTTCGATTTTTCGAACAGCGATGAAATGTCGTACAATACCATTGGCGGCAATGGCGATGGACCTTATGGCATACAGGATATCAAAACTTTTTGGGGAACAAAAACCTTCCCCTACAATTCGGAAGTTGGATCGGTAGGCGTAGGCGATTACGTTTCTTTGCTCCGCTTTATTCCAAAAGAAAACCTGGTTGCACCGCAATATAAGGCCAAGCCCGATTCGGTATGGGATTACCACAAATACATTTCGTATGAGCAATATCTTAACCCATATGGCAAGCCCAAAAATGCCGAAGATTTTGCCATGAAAGCGCAGCTGGCAAACTACGATCAATACCGTGCATTAATGGAAGGTTTCTCTAATAAAATGTGGGATTGGTACACGGGTTCCATCATCTGGAAAACCCAAAACCCGTGGACAGCCATGCGTGGGCAGATGTACGATTATTATCTCGATCCAAATGCATGCCTGTATGGCTTAAGGAAAGGAAGCGAGCCCCTGCATGTAATGATGAACCCCTTGGATAGTATGGTTACCATTGTAAATAACGGTTTTACCACTAAAAACAACCTGATGGTTCAGGCCAAAGCCTACGATATGGATGGAAAAGATTATTTCTATTCGCAGGTGTTTAATTCGATAGGGCCATCTTCGGTAAGGAGGCTTTTTCCACTGAATGATTTCTTGGCCAAGCTCGATAAAAAAGAAGGTGTTTTTGTTTCCTTAAGGATTTTAGATCAGCAGCAGATTATACTGAGCGAAAATGTTTATTGGCTTTCTGCAAAAGATGGTGAGTATACTGGACTGAAAAATATAAAACAGGCCCCATTAAAAGTCGCTGCCATTAAGAAGAATGGTAAAGTAGAAGTAACCTTGAGCAACGCAAATGGAAACCCTGTAGCATTTTTTAACCGTGTTGCCTTAATCAACAGTAACAGCAACGAAAGGATACTGCCTGCATTTTACAATGATAACTATGTAAGTATTTTACCGGGTGAAAGTAAAACCGTTACGGTAGAGTACACAGGGGCTCACAATGATCTGGCTGTAGAGGTGTATGGCTGGAATGTTGCAAAGCAGAAGGTTGAAGTTAGGTAGATAACCGTTCAGGCCTGAGCGAGATATTTATAACGATAAGCCGCGTTAGGGATTGTAAGGGTTTAGTACCAATTTTTCATTGGTACCGAAGCGAAGCGTAGCCCTGAAAAGCCTGACCCTTGCGCAGCTTGGGTAACGCCCAAATCAATTTGCAATTTTCTATTGGTTATTTGTAATTTAAGGTATTGCCGTTGGTCGGGATTTGTAATCGGCTTTAGTATTAAGGATTTTAAATGCTGTTAGTCTGGATTTGAATCCCTCTTCATTACTAAGGATTTTTCCCTCAGATGTCATCATTTTAAGCGGACCCGATAGCAATCGGATGCAACGCAGTCGAGAACCACGAAGTGCTCAGCAAAGCTAAATCTGCCTTTATAGATTTCTCCATTTCGCCGCCAATGAAAAATTGACCGGCTTCAGTCGAAATGACGATTCTTCTATTTGGGGTTTTCAATGGTAGCCTGTCGAAGGACTTAGATGAAACAAGAAAGTCACACTTTATTTATCCCCCTCTACCGTTGGTCGGGATTTGTAATCCCGGCTTTAGTACGAAGGATTTTAAATCCTCTGGCATATTGTGTATCCACATTTTACAGGGTCGAGATTACAAATCCCGACCAACGAAATATAGTACAAAAAAAAGGCGACACTTGTGTATCGCCTTTTCTATTTAATCTATTTTCAACTTAGCTTACGCCGTGTAATTTTACTTTTAGGCCGTCCATATTGTTGTTTAACTGCAACTGGCAGGCTAAGCGGGAGTTTGGTAACAGATCAGGTAAAGTATCCAACATGGCATACTCATCGTCTGTCATTTCGTTTAGTTTTTCTTCGCCTTCTAAAACATCAACACAGCAGGTGGCACATAGGGCCATTCCGCCACAAGTAGCTAAAATATCGTATTCCGATGCCTTTAAAAACTCCATAAGGCTTAAGCCCATATCGGTTGGGGCAACGTGTTCGGTAACCGAGCCATCCGGCTCTTGCATGTATATGTTAATGTTGTTTTCCATTTTTTGGCTCTCTTTATAACCGCAAATATAGCAGAAAGCTTAAAATTCTGAAACTCCGTTTACAGTTGTGTATTTCATGGTATATTTCACACCAGGGTTCATGTAAGAATAAGCACTGTGGCTCATTAATGCCGCCTCGTGGAAACCACAAAGAATTAATTTTAATTTATTGGTGTAGGTGTTGATATCGCCAATAGCATAAATACCTGGGATGTTGGTAGAATAGTCATCAACATTTACTTCAATTGCGCTTTTGCTGATGTTTAGGTTCCAATCTTCAATCGGGCCTAATTTCGGGCTCAAGCCAAACAACGGAATCAAGTGGTCAGCGGCAACAACGGTTTTTTCCATTGTACGGTTCTGCACAATTTCGACCTGCTCTAGCTTATCTTCTCCCTGTACAGCCTGAAGGTTACTGTTTAAAATCAGGTTAATTTTTCCGCTTTCGGCCAATGCCATTACTTTGGCAACCGAATCAGGCGCACCACGGAAACTCTCGCTCCTGTGAACCAAAGTCAGTTCAGAACAAACTTCAGCCAGGTAAATGGTCCAGTCTAAAGCAGAATCTCCACCACCGGCAATTACCATTTTCTGATCGCGGTATTTCTCCGGATCAAGGATCATGTAGTTTACACCTTTACCGTTTTCAAATTTCTCTAAATTTTCTACAGCTGGTTTACGTGGCTCGAAACAGCCTAAACCGCCTGCAATAACCACAACCTTAGCCTCAATAACGGTACCCATATTGGTTGTTAAAACAAAATCAGCTTCGCCACGCTTCTCTAGGCCTTCTATACGTTCGCCCAAGGTAAAGGTTGGATGGAAAGGTTTAGCCTGCTCCATCAAATTATCAATAAGTTCCTGTGCTAAAACAGAAGGATAACCAGGGATATCGTATATCGGTTTTTTAGGGTAAATTTCAGACAGCTGACCGCCAACCTGAGGAAGGTAGTCAATTAAATGGCAACGCATTTTTAATAAACCGGCTTCAAAAATGGCAAATAAGCCAACCGGACCAGCGCCTATTACGGCTATATCAGTAGTGATCATTAAAAAAAATTTGACGCAAAGTTACGAAATAAAGTATTATCAATCTGGCTATTTAGAAATATTCTAGATAATTTTGTAATCCTGTTGTATTCAATATTTTATATGCTTTGACTTGATTAAAAACAAAAGTTAAAGGTTTTTTGGGTTTTAAAGCAAATTATAATTGGTCTATAGATTTAGTGGGGAAACGCTTATTTGTCATCCTGAGGAACGAAGGATCTATATATGAGAGCCAACTTGTCGTCATTCAAGCGGAGATTCTTCACTACGTTCAGAATGACAAAACATTACCACCCCATTCCTAAATTCTGGAACACGAAACTCCAAACATCGGCCGCTTCCTCAATTAATTTGGTAGTCGGTTTGCCTGCGCCATGGCCGGCTTTGGTTTCAATCCTGATCAGCATTGGGTTATCACCTCTGTATTTTTCCTGTAAGGCTGCCGCAAATTTAAATGAGTGCGCGGGTACCACCCGGTCATCATGATCTGCAGTTGTAATCAGCGTAGCAGGATAATTTACCCCAGTTTTGAGGTTGTGAAGCGGCGAATATTTAATCAGATAGTCGAAATCGGCCTTTTTATCGCTGCTGCCGTATTCAACTGCCCAGCCCCAGCCAACGGTAAATTTATGGTAACGCAACATATCCAGCACGCCTACTGCAGGTAGGGCTACTTTAAAAAGGTCGGGCCGCTGTGTCATACAGGCGCCAACCAAAAGCCCGCCATTTGAACCGCCAGAAATGGCAATTTTTGAAGGATTGGTATACTTTTCTTTAATCAGGTATTCTGCTGCGGCAATAAAATCATCAAAAACATTTTGCTTTTTCTCCAGCATTCCGGCTTTATGCCAGGCCTCGCCATATTCGCTTCCACCGCGTAAGCTTGACTGTACATAAATGCCACCATGTTCTAAAAACAACATCCGCGATAAGCTGAAGCCAGGCGTTAAACTAATCTGGAAGCCGCCATAGCCATACAGGTAAACGGGGTTGTTGCCATCGAGCTTAATTCCTTTTTTATGCACAATAAACATGGGCACTTTGGTACCATCTTTAGAGGGATAAAAAACCTGCTTGGTTTCATAATTGTCGGTGTTGAACTGGAGGGCCGATTTTTTGTAAAGTGTAGATGCTCCATTAGCCACATCATATCTAAAAATGGTGCTTGGCGTAGTAAAGTTAGCAAAGGAATAAAAGAACTCTTTATCTTCTTTGTAGCCGCCAAAGCTATCTACTGTGCCAATTGCCGGCAGTTTTACCTCACCAATTTTTTTTCCGCTTAAATCGAACTGCACAATGTTGGTGCTGGCATCTTTTAAATACGAAGCCCATAAAAAACCGCCTCCTGTTCCTATACTCTCCAGTGCAAGTTCCGCCTCCGGAATTATTTTTTGCCAGTTTTTTGGGTCAGCATTTTTCGGATCTACTAAAACCACCTGTTTGTTTTCGGCGCCCAGATCGGTATTTAGCAAGAGTTTATCGCCAACATTATCAATTACACTGTGGTTGTTATCAAAACCTTTTACCAGTAGGGCAATTTTGCTGGCGGGTAATTTCAGGTCCTGATAATAGAGTGCATTTCCGGAGGTGCCTGCGCTGGCATAAATAACGAGAAAACGCTCATCCTCGGTAACACTGGCCCCGAAATATAAATTTGGATTGGTTTTGTCCTCAAAAATTAACTGGTCGTTTTTTTGCAGATCGCCCAGTTTATGGTAATATATTTTCTGGTATTTGTTTGCTGCCGATAAATCGGTGCCTTTAACCGGCTCATCAAATTTACTGTAATAAAAACCATCACCTTTCCATGCCGCGCCCGAAAATTTGGTCCATTTCAGCTCATCGCCCAATTTCATTTTACTGGCAATTTCTATTACATAAATATTGCTCCAATCCGATCCGGCCTGTGCAACCGAATAAGCAAGGTATTTTTTATCATGCGAAAAACCAAGTAGCGAAACGGCAGCGGTTCCATCTGGGGTAAGCTTGTTTGGATCGAGAAAAACCTCTTCTTTACCATCCAAGCCTTTTTTGATGAACCAGATGCTTTGGTTTTGAAGGCCATCGTTTTTGGTGAAGAAATAATACTCGCCAACTTTAAATGGAGCGGTTTCTTTAGGGTAGTTCCAGATTTCGGTTAAACGTTTTTTAATGTCTGCACGATAAGGAATTTGTTCCAGATAGTGCTGCGTAACTTTATTTTCGGCATCAACCCAGGCTTTTGTGGCAGCAGAAGTATCGTTTTCCAGCCAACGGTACGGATCGGAAATTGTGGTGCCAAAATAATTGTCTGTGGTGCTGTCTTTTTTGGTTTCAGGATATTTCATCAATGTAATTTTTTCTGCGGGTTTCTTTTCCTGTACGCAGGCTAAAAAATTGAGTGCAAATAAGCTCAATAGAATTTGCTTTTTCATAGCGGAATAGATTTATTTACTAATATATGTCTTTTTTTCTTTGGGTTAACGCTTCTGATTATTCCGGTTGGGATGACTTGTCTTCAGGTCTTTCACCTTTTTTCTCTTCGAGTTTGATTACACCGATTTAGGGATTGCACAGATTATGGCGTTTTGGTTTTTTAGCTTTCACCTTTCGTCTTTCTCCTTCAGTCTTTAAGCTTTTTCCGTTACCTTTGAACTTTAACATGGGCAAGAACATTTATTTCGCTTCCGATTTTCATTTGGGCACTCCAACTTATGCGGATAGCCGTGCGCGTGAAGTGCGTATTGTAAGCTGGCTAAACTTTATTGAGCCGAACTGCAGCGAGCTGTTTTTAATGGGCGATATTTTTGATTTCTGGTTCGAGTATGCAAAAGTAATCCCCAAAGGCTTTATCCGTTTACAGGGAAAATTGGCCGCTATGGCCGATGCCGGAATAAAAATTTATTTTTTTAAAGGCAACCACGATATGTGGGTACGCAATTATTTTACCCAGGAAATTGGGATGGAGATTATTAGTGATGAACTGATTGTTGAGCGGGGAGGCAAGAAATTTTACCTTCACCACGGCGATGGTTTAGGGCCTGGGGATAATAAATATAAGTTTTTAAGAAAGATTTTTAGGAGCAGGCTTTGCCAATGGTTATTTGCCCGTTTGCACCCAAATTTGGGCATCGGTATTGCCAATAGCTGGAGCCAGGGGAGTAGGGCTGCACAAACCGAAAAAGAAGTTTTTTTGGGCGAGGATAAAGAATGGCTGGCCATTTATGCCAAAGAACAATTGCAGAAAGCCCATTTCGATTACTTTATTTTTGGACATAGGCACCTGCCGCTCGATATTGATTTGGGCAATGGAAGCAGGTATGTTAATATTGGCGAATGGCTCAATTATAGCACCTACGGGGTATTTGATGGCGAAAGTTTGAAGTTGGAATATTACAGCCCAGAGGCTTAATTTTGAAGACAGGTTTCTGCTGCTATTTAGGTTTGCATGGTGCATAGTTGTGCTGCCCTTGGCTTCTAAACCCGATATAAGTGTAAAGCCCACATCTCGATTTTTCATCGGGAGAGGACTTGCAACGTTAGCGGGACTACCGGCCGCCATGGGCTCGGAACCTTTCGTTTTCTAATTAAAATGTTGCAATTACCATTTACGCTTAGGAATTGGCGAATTCAGGCCTTTAACCAATTAACCATCCTTGCCAAACAAACTAATTCAGCTTTTTTCCTTATTTTTGCATTTCCTAATTTTTGGCATTTGCTAAGGGTCGGGAAATTTCAACAAGAATAAATATGTTAGATAAATTAGAAGCTATAAAGCTACGTTGGGAAGATGTGGAAGAATCGTTGAGCAATCCGGATGTAATTCAGGATATGAAACGTTTTGCGGCTTTAAACAAAGAATATAAAGATTTGGGCAAAATTGTAGATGAGTACAAAATCTACAAAAATGTTATGAGTAATATCGACGCCAATAAAGAAATTTTAGCGGTGGAGAAAGATCCTGAGATGCGTGAAATGGCGAAAGAAGAATTGGATCTGCTCTTAAAACAACAGGAAGAGATGGAAAGCAATATCCGTTTGATGTTGATTCCTAAAGATCCTGAAGATGCCAAAAATGCTGTGTTCGAGATCCGTGGTGGTACCGGTGGCGATGAGGCTGCATTGTTTGCGGGCGATTTGTACCGCATGTACACCCGTTATTTTGAAACAAAAGGCTGGAAAGTAGAAACCGTTGATGTGACCGAGGGTACCGCCGGAGGTTATAAAGAGGTTATTTTGAAAGTGAGCGGTGACGATGTTTACGGACAACTGAAATACGAAAGTGGCGTGCACCGTGTACAGCGTGTGCCCGATACGGAAACGCAGGGGCGTGTGCATACTTCGGCCGCATCGGTAGCTGTTTTGCCAGAAGCTGAAGAAATCGATTTATATATTAACCCTGCCGATATTGAGCTGCAAACCTCCCGTTCGGGCGGTGCCGGTGGCCAGAACGTAAATAAGGTAGAAACCAAGGTACAGTTAACCCATAAGCCTTCGGGCATTGTAGTGGTTTGCCAGCAGGAACGTTCGCAGTTGGGTAACCGTATTATTGCGATGGAAATGCTGCGCAGTAAGCTGTACGATATCGAATTGCAGAAAAAAAATGGCGACATTGCTGCAAAACGTAAAACAATGGTATCAACAGGCGACCGTTCGGCTAAGATCAGAACCTACAATTATCCTCAGGGCCGCGTTACCGAACACCGAATCGGATTAACGATGTACAACCTGCCAACCATTATGGATGGTGAGATCCAAGAGATTATTGATGCACTTCAGTTTGCAGAAAATGCCGAGAAGATGCAGGAAGGTGCTGTAGGTTAATGAGTTAAATATTTTTGAAAAAAAAGTTTGCGAATTAAGATATAGTCTCTATATTTGCAACCTCGAAAGAGACAAGAGGTTCGAACTTTAAAGAAGAACAAAAGGAGTGGTAGTTCAGCTGGTTAGAATGCCTGCCTGTCACGCAGGAGGTCGCGGGTTCGAGTCCCGTCCATTCCGCAACAAAAGCCTTAACTTGCAAAAGTTGAGGCTTTTTTGTTTACTGGACATTCTTATAAAAAATATTTAGAATGAGCGTCAGGGGGTTACGTAATTCCGGCATAAAAAGTTGTTTATTATGGCAATAAACAGAATATTTACCTATATTTGCAATCCCGAAAGGGCAAAGAGGTTCGAACTTTAAAGAAGAACAAAAGGAGTGGTAGTTCAGCTGGTTAGAATGCCTGCCTGTCACGCAGGAGGTCGCGGGTTCGAGTCCCGTCCATTCCGCAAAAAAAGCCTTGACTTGCAAAAGTCGAGGCTTTTTTGTTTTTCCTCTACTTGGTCATTCGGCACTAACCACGCTTAGGCAATTGTAGCGTTTTATTCTACTCTACCGTTTTTTAAATAAAACCAGATAAGCAATGAAAAAAATAGCGCTTTTACTGCTCGCGGGCATTAGCATCCTATCATGTAAAAAGAATAAAAGTACATCTGATTGCGGTACCAAAATGTGTACTTATCAATTTGTATCTGTGGCGATAAAATTTGCCGATAATAAGGGAGCTGCGGCTGAAGTGAAAAACTTTGGGATAGTAAACCAAAGAACAGGGGAAAAAATACAGGCGAGTTCCAGCGCTTCCATCAGTACCGTAAAAGGCTTTTATACCGTTGTTGATGATGGCAATATCCAAAGCTTATCTGAAAAGGGCGATGATTTAAAGATTACCGGTACGTCTGTAGAAACTAATCAAACTAAATCCGTTATCGTTAAAGTAAGCGGAGGGAAATGTGCCTGTCATATCAATAAAATATCAGGACCAGAGCAAGTTGCCTTCGATTAGTAAACCCAGGTTAACCCTGATGATAAAATAATGATCTTTTAGGTGGTGAAAAGTTAAAGCATTGATTTATAAGAAATCGGGGCTTTTTGTTTTATTGCTATAGTAACATAAGGTGAAAAATAATTTTGCATTTTGACATGATAATTGTTTAGTTTAGCTAAACAATTATATCTTTTATGTAAACAATTTTTTAACCTTAATTTAACTATGAAAACATTAAAATTTTTACCCTGTCTAATTGTTCAAATGCTTGTGGCTTTCATATCGTGCAAGAAACCCAATGCTGCAGCTACAGAAGAGCTGAAAAATTCAAACGAATCTTCTTTAAGTAATAGTACATTAGCCGCAAAGCCTAAAAAAGTGCTGTTTATTGGTATTGATGGCTGTGTATGGAAAGCCATTACAGCCACAAATGCACCAAACCTTAAAACATTAATGGATCAATCTTACACCAGTACAAATGCATTGGCACAGGTTCCTACTTGGTCATCTAACGGTTGGTCGGCTTTATTTACCGGGGTTGGTGTGGCCAAACACAAAGCATCCGACAATAGTTTTTCAGGATCTGACTTTGTTAATTATCCTTCGTTTTTTAGGCAGGTTAAAACCAGTTTGCCAGCTTTGCGCACCGCTTCAATTGTGACTTGGGCCTCGATAAACAATTTTATTGTGGCCACGCCAGATGTAACTGTAAAAGTTAACAGTGCCAGCGATAATGCCACTGAGCTTAGGATTATACAAGAAATTACCAGCAGCAATACCGACGTTGCTTTTTGCCATTTTGATGATGTAGATCATGCAGGCCATGCCAGCAATTATAGAACTACCACCCAAATGTACATGGATTCTGTTAAGGCTGTTGATGCCCGTGTAGGCAGAATATTAGCGGCATTAAAAGCAAGGCCAACGTATAACAATGAAGATTGGCTGGTTGTTGTGGCTACCGATCATGGAGGAGATTTAAGTCATGGTGGTTCGAGCTACCTGGAGCAAAATGCGTTTATCATTTTAAACAACAGCGCAGTTGCACCGCAATTGGTTAATACCCTGCCAACCACTTCAACAGAATCTCAGCCACATAGCATTACTACAGTCGATTTTAAAACCAACGTGTACGGGCAATTACCAGCGCTCAGCAACCTTAATTTAAGTGCTACAGGCAGTTTTACCATCGAGTTTAGGGTGAGGGCAACCAGCGCTACCAGCGATCCGGTAATTATCGGTAACAAGAACTGGGCTAGCGGTTACAACAAAGGAATTATCATTTCCAACAGAAACGGTGTAATTAGGGCAAACTTTGGCGATGGTACACACCGCTTGGATGTTGATGGGGTAGATTTAACCGATCAACTGTGGCACCAGGTGGCCATAGTGGTTAACCGTAGCACTCAAAAAGCTGCCATTTACGATGGCGGGATACAGGTTGCCGAAGGCAATATCTCAGCTGTTGGCGATATGCAAAGCGGTACTGCTTTTAAAATCGGGCAGGATGGTACAGGAAATTACAGTCCGTACTTTACGGGCAACATTTCCGAAATCAGGCTGTTTAAATCGGCATTGCCTGCAACAAGTATTAGTGCTTACAGCTTTACGGCTTTAACTTCATCGCATCCGCAAAATGCCGATCTTCTTTTATATACCAAAGGGAACGAAACAACCGGAACAGCCTATAATGGAACGCTGGTAACGCCAAAAATCGACATCCTGACCAAGAACAGTGCTGCAATTACGCGTAGTGCGTTAACGGCACCTATTTTTTACCGCAAAACAACCGATTATCATGGCGCGCCATATCTGTATGATGTTGCACCAACCATTTTAAAGTTTTTGGGTATTGCCAAGCCAAGCTATTACGATGGGCAGGCACTGGTTAATTTCTAAAACCTAAAATACAGGCAATATAAATAAGGTTGTATCATCAGGAAAGCGGTCCTCTTGAGCACATCGAAGAAAGTTCAATGTGAGAAGTTCGAACCCAGCGCTTACTTATGATACAACCTTTAAATAAAATTTAAAAAGGCTTAATCCAGTAGTGTCCATGTTTTTCTGGCCTGTACCTGTTGCACAACCTGCTGTTCGGCAACAACGATATTTTCTTTGCGCTGTCCGATGTACTCTAAGCCGCTCAGCTTATTCCAAAGGGCTACTAAAACATTTATAAATTCACTGGCCATTAACATGCTGTTATTGATCTGTTTATGGTCGTACACCAGCTCGATGGTTTTAGCCAATAGTTCTTCAAAATTTCCTGGGGTTACATCTTTCCACTCATAAAAATATTTCAGCAGCTCTTCTCTTTCCCTCGGATCGATAAGTTTAATGGCTGTGAAAAAAATATGGGCAAGATTAGAGAAATAACCCACCAAAACCAATGGTGATTCTCGGTGTGCTACGTTTCTGTATTCGTAAAACAAACCTGCGATATAATCAACAATTTTCTCCGAAATTAAGCGGATGTTTTTGCCCAACGGCGTAATGTTATCACGGCCCCCGGTTTTATCAATTATTTTAAATGCAGCTAATTGCAGATCGTTCAGTAAAACGCTAAACGATTCGTAGTACCGAATCAATGCCGGATGGCTGGTAATTGTAGAGCTCGGTGGGATATAACTGGTGTTGATGGATAATCTTCCATTTTCGTAATATACCTGTCCAATGGTAAGGAAATAACTATCGGCGTTTTGCGCACTCACTTCACTTTCGGGCAGTACGGCTATAGAGTAGCTTTTGGCCAGTTCAGGGTAGCGGATAGGGCTTTCATCAGGGTTTGGCAGGCCGGTAGGTGTACGGTTAAAAGGGCTAACCACCAATAAGATAACGTAATTGCGGGGTTCTGATTGGCCAAAGTAGTGGTTGTGCACTAAATTATCGGCACTGTCCGATTGTACAATATCGATGTGGCAGCCTTCTGAGGTAACTGCATTACAGTATCTTACCCTAATTTCGATGTGGTTGGTTGCTTTTTCAATAATTTCAATATCGTGAGAGCTTTTGTAACCAGCAAAGGGGGGTAAAAAACCGTAATTGGCAGTGTTTAGCTGTAACGATACGGCATCGCGCACGAAATCCTGTAAATATAGGTCACTTGTAGTAAAATGATCGCTAGAAAGCTTCATCCCGTTAATCCAGTTAATGGATTTATATTTTAGCGGCTTTATCATGGTAGATGTTTTTTATAGATTAGATAAAGATAGCACTTTCGCCCACTTCATTCGGCCTGTTTACATTTTCCGATACACGCTTGGCGTAAATGGTCATTTTTTCGGTAATACCGTTTTCTATAATATCCAGATCCGGATCGATAAAAATATTGCGTTTAAAAAAGGAGGTTTTGATAAAGAAAATCCACTTGTAGTTTTCCTGTTCATCACTTTTAAACTCTACCGGGCTTTTGGCAAATTTAAGGTTGTAATCATCAATAAATTTATGGAACCAGATGCCGAAATTCATATTTTCGACAGCTTTTACCTTTACCTTCAATGGCTCGGGGTCGGTGCTTTTTTTATAAAGTTCGAGCTCCAGCACCAACAGGCGGTTAAAATCGACATGGTCCATATTGATGTCCAAAGGTGTGTCCGGATACCTCCATATTTTATAGATTTCGGATGGGATGCCCAGTAAGGCTACATAAGCCCACCAAAATATAAGCGGTACAAAGAAACAGGTAATGCTGCCCGCGCCAAACCAGCCAAAATTGACCGAACTTAGCCAGTTAAAGGCCAGTTGGAAAAGATAAACGCCCAGAATAGCCGAAACCAATGTGGCAAAAAAGATAAATACCTTGCGTTCCAATAAATCTTGTGGATAGTATTTGGTGAGGAGGAATACCAGCACTGTGCCCATTAGCAAATAGAAAATACAGCAGATAATGTAGCCCCAGGGCATAAAATTGAAGTTCAGAAAACCCAAAAAACCTGGAATAGCTAAAATAATGCCGATGAGCAGAACACTTACGATAAGTTTTTTGTTGTTTAAAAACTGGTTCTTTTTGTTGATGATTGAAAGTATTGCCGTTGAAACAAGAAAGATCAACGGAAATAGGAGAAAGCGGATAAAAAATGATTGAACGTCCATTAATTTTGATAGATGTGATGTATTACAAATATAGTACCTTTAATATTTGATTATAATCCTAATTTTTTCGGTAATAGAAATTTAACCTATAACAAATAAGCAAGCTTAAAGTTTAAATGAAAAAAGAAACTTTTATCAATAACGAACTCTTTACAGATTATAAAGCTGTTGCGCAGGCTGCCGACCTTATTGAGCGGGGGGTGATAGATGCCGACCGCATCGAAATTGTTCCCTTGGGGCCTGATAAGCGTGCTTTTTCAAAAGATATAGAAAATACCAGTACCTATTATTCTGAAAAAAGGAGGCATGATCGGATCCGTATCAATACCAATAGGGAAGGATTGTATGATATGTTGCCCGAAGGACTTTTCCATAGGCCACCAACGGGTAGTGCCGGTTTGGATGAAGAATCGATGATTAAGGATATTCGGGAAAGAAGAGAAGAAGAAAAGCAGGCAAGGCTATTCTTTACACCGTTTGATGCAGAGATTAACCATGTAAGGGTAATGACCGAGCTTTATGAAAACAAGCTCGATAAAAAAATAACCTATGCAGATTTAAGCCAGATATTTGAGCTGGGCTGGGATGAATTTAACCTGCTCAATAAAGAACAGAGCATTATCTGGATGCATTTGCTGCCCGAAATACAGCAAAAGCGTGGTGATATCGATTTTGTATCAAAAGTGCTAACCGCCCTGTTTAACCTGCCCATAAACTTAGTTGATGCCACAGCAAACGTTGCCCCGATCAAAATTGCTGATGATTTGCAGATGCAGCTTGGTGCCGGCGCTCTTGGAATTAACACCATTATTGGCGATAGTTTTATGCCGGAGCACGAATTATTCAATATCAATATCGGGCCATCGGCACCAAATGAACTGATCAAATTTATACCGGGACAAAAAAACAGGGCTATTTTGGATATGGCCATCAATTATTTAATGCCGATAGAGGCAGAGGTAAATATAGAACTGCTTACTGCAGCCGATTATCAGGAAACGGTGCTTAGCACAAATGGAGATAGCACCTTTTTGGGCTATACCGTGTATCTTTAAGCATGCCCAATCAAGAAGCTTACTGCCATTAAGCCATTTTATAAACAGCTGGCTTTAAAAGCATCCGGTAATGAACATGCATAGCACTTCTTAAATTTAACTTGGCTAAGGTTACACTTAAAAGTTCTTCCCAATCCTGTGTGCTGAGCTGCAGGTTATCTGCCGGTTCAATTACAATATCGGTGGTTTTAACAAAGCCCGCGTTTGGCATGTTGGTCATCATAATGCCTTTGACCAGGGTAATTCCTTTTAACCTGTTTCCAAGTTCATAACGGCAAAAATTAATTACATCTGCTTTTGTAATAATCCTATCGGCAGTGGTTAAGCCATATTTGTATGCCTGTACCCGGTTTGTGGCATTTAATCTCGAGCGTCCGCCTTTGCTCTGGCTCAATAAAAAAATACTTTCCGTATTTACCTTATGGCTATCGTAAACCACCAAGCGGTTACCTGCCCCAATGTGGTTGGCTTCTTCTGCCTGGGTAACCCAAATATCCAAAAACAGGATATCGGCATCATCAATCGGTTTTAACACAATATAACTCGGAAGCTCTTTAACATCTTTTAAGGCGGTTCGGCTTTTTTGCTCAATCAAGGCAATATTCTGCTCCAGGTTTTTAAGTGTAGTGCTTAAAAAATCAGGTCCATATGCTGTAAAGGCCGCTTTCTCATCCCGCAACAGTTCAAAAAGATAATCTACCAGTTCTTTGGCATTTCTGGTATCGAAACGTTCAGTTCCGCCATATCTGATCGAAAAAGAACCATCCCCTTTTTCGTTCTCGTTCGTGTATGGAATTTCCTCATAGCTTTTCCCTTTGTTGTCTTTTAGGTTTTCTACGGCGAGCATCTGATCCAGCGCTTCTGTTTTAATAGGAACTACATTATTCATGGTTTTTAGCCGGTGTTTAATCTGGCTCAGCCTTTTGTTCACCACCGGAAACGCATTGATGTAGATATGCAGTTCGTTCAGCATCTCTTGGTTTATGGCTGCGGGGAAAACTACTTTTAGCCACTTTATCCGGTCGTCGATCTGGTTTAATCCTGCCTTTTGAAAAATTGCTGTAAAGTGCGGCGGTAGTTCGCTGCTGTCAGCAATATTAAAATCGTTCAGGTCGCCAAGGGTGATAAACCTATTGCTGTAAAACTGCAGTACATCTGCCTTGATGAGGTTAAGCAATTGTTTGTGCTGAAAAAGGGGGATGGTTTTGCCACTAAGCGGCTCATCCATAAACCGTTCGGTGTAAGCCGTAAGTTCATTGTCTTTGTAGAACCATTTCCCCAATGATAAAAGATCGTAGGTGTTTTCGGGTACGGAATAATTTTTCCAATCAAAAAATAGGTTCAGCTTATTAAAATCCATCCAGTCGTTTATACCGCTAAAGCCAATATACAAGGTGTTTTTTTCTATTGAGAAGCCTGGTAAAGTGTTTAAAACCTGTTGTTTGCTTAATTGTTCTACGTTAAAAAGCGTATTTCCGGTGGCAATATATTTTACCTCGGCATTATTTACTTTAACGGTATGTAGCGGACTAAAGAAAATATCGGTTTTCTTGTTCTTATCGTTTTCCTGCTGGATATTTTTTTTAAAGGCAAATTGGGTGTAGGGCGAAAGATAATCTTCGCTTTCTATGGGTCTGGCGTGGATAATTGCATGGGCCGGAAGCGACGAAGTTAAATGATCGGGGGCCAGTATTCGGCTTATTTTGTCGAATATCCTGTTCTCCAGGTTTTTCACATCGTTGGCTACATTAAAAAGTTCGTTGCTTAAGGCTTCAATGATCAGCCTCACCAGAGGATCGAAATCGTTACTATCTTTAATGTTCCAAAAATCTTCGGCATTTTTTAAAATTCTATTGCGGATTTCGTCTTTGGATGAATAAAAAACTGGTTTCATGTGTAGGATATTTGGGGCGTTTTAGATTAAGTTGATAGTGGACTGAGAAATAATGCCGTATTAAAAAAATATTTTTCTCCTGTGGTTTTAATTAGCGCTCTTACACTAATATCCACCTTTTTTTTTATCTCTGTTATCCTACGTAATGGATATACATTTTCTACTTCGGTAATGCGCACTTCAACTGAGGTGCTATATATCCTAAATTCATAGTCGATAATGGATTTAAGCAGGGATTTGCGGAACTTTTCTTCCCAAATGCTTTCGCTAACGATGAGTTCAAAGTCGAGATCCCATATCTCACAGCCAAAATTAGGGTTAAACCTATGCTCTCCAAAACGGGTAAAAATAATCAGTTCTATGTGGTTGGAAATCGATTTTCCGAGGTCAGTAGACTGAAGATCAGTGCCTGAAAAAATGGAGTTAAATCTGAAGGGTTTATTTAAAAAATTTTCAGACATGTAGATTTGGCTTAAAGTTTGTTAAATGTAAAAGAAATAAAATCGTTTTTATAACCAAACAACAAATATTAAAAATTGTTATAGTACAATGTTAATTTGAAAAATTTTGTGTGATTTTGAGTGTGTTTGGTGTCAGATTAATTATTGCCATGTGAAACATTAAAGCTCTATGAAACCCGTTAACGCAATCGAAATCCGGAGTGCCTATACCAAGTTTATTTTAAACTTTGTATTCCTATCGCTCTTTTCTATTTTTTGTATTTACCTCTTTTTTGCAGCATCCGATTACGAGTATACCCTATTGGATAAGAAAGTTAAGGAAAGCGAAAAGCTTACTTATCTCCGTAAAGATATCAACACCAATTTCGACCTTATCCTGGTCCGTTTTAAAGAGCTTGCCCAGTATCGGGATTATAATGCCAACGAAATCAGCAAGCAGGGAATTCTCTTGGCCGATATCCAATCAGCCAATAACCGGATAAAAGATCTGGTATCCAAACAGGCCACTGCCACCCCAAGCTTTGAGCTGTACCGCAAACTGAATATTAACGTTGGGGCCATGGCCGATCTTCAGGATTCGCTCATCAAATCAAGGGGCGATATACAGCGCTATAAAGAGCAGATTAACGATTGCCAAAGGGTAAACCAGGCTGCAGCTAACAAAATCAGAAATGGCAGATACGGCCGATAAACCATAAACCATGATCAAATTAAGCATAAAAGAAAGACGCGAACAATTCTTGTTTTTTACGGCGCTGTTTGTTTTTACCGTTGGCCTTTTGAGTTTTGGCATTTTTTACAGCGGTAAATCACCGTACGAAATTTCTAAGGCCGACCTCGAGGTTAAAATCAGCGAAAACGAGGCATTCGAAAATATGGTAAAAGAAACAATGCCTACCGTTGATACCACTTTTAAACAGATTGCACGCTATAATCCGAATGTACAGGCTGTGTTTCTAAAAAACGACATCCAGCTTTCACTGGGTTCAATCAAAGCCGCTTTCGATCGCAAGGCTTCAGATTCCAGGTATAAAATCTTCGTTCAAACGGCCGAACTTTACGATAGGCTGTTTTATGATAGACAGGAACAAAACCGAAATATTACCGATATACAATTGCACGACAGGCAGTTAAACGACTGTATAACCAACAGGCGCCAGTTGCAGCAAACCATATCTGCCCGATAAATTACAACCTACAAAAAACGCTACCTATGTCAAACTCAAACACCAAGCAAGTTAATTCAAATTCGCAGGGCTATGTTATTCTTTACATCCTATTGGCTGTACTGCTTTTAACAGGCCTTATTTTCCTCTTCAAAAGTTCACTGTTCGAAAAGCGCGCAATTGATGCCCGGATCCTTAAGGATGAAATTTATTTAAACGAGGATTTAGTTTTTACCGATAACACCCCAAAGGCCAAGAAATGGCTATGGGAGTTTGGTAATGGAGAAAAAGCCACAACCAAAACAGGCTCTTATCATTATACAAAACCCGATACCTATATTGTGCGCCTAACCGTTGATGGCGAGCTGCGCCAGGAATTCCCGGTAACCGTACGTGATACCGTTCATACACCGGTTGTTGATAGTGTGTTAACCATAAGCGGCCCAACCGCAGGTTTGGTTAATGAAGAAATAAGATTGGAGGGCGATGGCGCCGGGAAAGATTTTGAATGGTCTTTCGGTGAAACCGGCCGGGTGGATGTTAAAGGGAAAACAGCCCTTTATACCTACCGTGCACCGGGCAAGTATATTGTGCGCCTAAGGTCGGATAAAATGCTCAAACCAGCTTATTTAACTGTTCTGATTACCGATCCTAATGCCGAAATAGTAGAAGACCTGGTTGCACCGGGCGACGGCGAGCGCAAAACCATCGATGATATCAGGGCCAGGTTGCAGGCCATTGCCAATGGTGCCGATTTTAACTCCAACTATTATTACCTCATTAACAAATACATGTGCAATAACGAAAAAGTAACGGTTAATGTAGAAATGAATGGCAAGAAAAAACAGACCGATATTTATTCTTATTGCATGGGGTTAACCTTTGGGGGCGAAATAGCCGTAGATGAAGCCCAGCTCACCATCAAGCCTAATTCTACCTGCGCCAGTTTATTAAACATTAAACAGCATTCGGCCACCGCCCAACCAGCGGCAACAACAGCTGCCGAAGCACCTGCAAAAACCAAATAGATTAACCGCTTAACCTAATTTTAAAGCTCATCTACAAAAACTATGAAAAAATATTATGCCTTAACCATCCTATGTTTAGGAATATCGTTCGCATATGCACAATCGCCAGCATCGTTTGGCAAAAAAGTTAAATATATGCCGAAAACTTACGAAAGGCCTGCCGAAAGTATAAACATCAACGAAAGTACCAGCAGCAGCAGTTTGCCTTGGATTGTATTTTCTGATCGCGAAGATAACTATACCACTACAGCTCCGGGCGGAAGCCTGATTATGAAAAAAATAGGTTTTATGGAACCCTTTTATGTTTCTAAAGAAGAAAATGGCTATCTCAAACTGATTAAATATAAAGCAGGGATGATCCGTGGGCGCAAAATCAGCGATAAGAAAAGTGCCATTAGTTATGGTTGGATTGCCAAATCCAAGCTATTGTTATGGCAACGTGCATTTACCAACCAAAAAACAGGCTATGCAGAAAAAGCCATTGGTATAGTTAACGGGAAAAATGCCTTAACCGAGCCTAGGTTTTATTTCGACACCACCGATTCTATTCTGGTATACAGCACCCCTGAACTAAAAGACAGGCGTACCAAGGTTAGGCTGCACGAAATTGCCTATATCTATAAAAAATCGGAAGATGGAAAAAAATACCTTATCGGTTCAGATGATCAGTTGGTTGCCGATACTGCCCTAAAAAGTATTTATGGTTGGGTTTCGGCCGAAGCGGTGCACAGTTGGGGCGACCGCCTATATATTACTTCGGTTAAGCCCGGAAATTATGATAACGACGATTCTACGGCAACAGCCATTAAAAATGGAATAAACAAAGGAAATGCATTTGTGGTCGATCCCCTTTTACCACAGGAGAACATTATACTGAGAAGCGTACCCGTTGTTTCTGACGATGCAAATGCCTTTTCGGTAGGGGTTGCAACCGATGTTTACAATAAAAAAGACAACAAAATATTAACCATTAATGGGTCTGCCCTTTCGTATCAGGATTATGTGAAACTGCGTAAAAATAAAAACAAGGTAAATGTTGTTTTTGTGGTGGATGGCGGAAGCCCTATGACCAAGTATTTCTCTGGCATGACGAATACCATCGCTTCCTTTGAAAATATAATGGGCGATTTTGGCAAAGGTACCAAAGTAAATTATGGAGGTATAGTGTACCGTGGTGTAAATGGCTGCCCCTTGCAGGGTATCGTGGTAAGCCCCATTCAGGATGATTACCGCCAGTTGATGACATTCTTATCTAACCAGGCCAAAAACACAACAAAATGTAATGGGGAGGTTTCGGAAGAACCGGTTTTTGGGGCCATCAAAGCAGGGGTAAACCTATTTAAAAACAAAAAAAATGAAACCAATCTGATTATACTTGTGGGAAGCACAGGTAATGTTGGCGGCACCAATAATTATCTTATTAACGAACTGAGCGAGCAGGTTGCCCTTGCCGATGCACGGATTTTGGCCCTTCAGGTATACAGCGACTTTAATCCATCTTTTAACGATTTTGTGATCCAATCGCGGAAGCTTGTGTCCGAATCGGCTATCAGATCGGCCGAATACAGAAAAAATACCATGGTTAAAGGAGAGGGATTAAAAAGCTTTCAACCGTACAACACCAGCTTGCAGGATTCGATTTCGTATTACCTCGATTATCCTAAAAATAGTTTGATCCAGGGTGGCGTGGTCTTCCCTACAAAGGGTTCGGTAAATTCAAACCAGAGCATTACCATTGCTTTACGCCGTTTTGTAAAAGAAACAAGTTTGGATATTTCCAATCAGATCAGTTCTTTAGATAGCGCATTCCGCCTAACCGGCATATCACGTAAAAACCTGTCTTCAGAGGTGGAAGGTTTATTGGTTGATCCAGTGGGCCCAGATGTGGCAGACCGCATGCCGCACAATGCCTTTAAATATTACACTACGGCAAATCTATCGCCCGATGCTGTTAAAAACAACCGCTCCAGTTTGCAGTATGCCATTGTACTAAATAATATGGAGTACAAGCAGATTGTAGATATTTTTGCCATTATGCTCGGCCAAAACCTTCAGGCCGATCAATCATCTTTTAGGAGCAAGCTGGTTAAAAACTATGTAAAAATGCCCAAACAGTTGCTGGGCATGCCAATCTCATCAGGAGATATAAAGACAATGACGCTGGGCAATTACATTAAACTGGTAACAGGTTTACCTTTAAATAACGAGTTTCTTGCCCAGTACACTGTTGGCGATTTAAAAAGAACTTCAAAAATGCCTTTAGAGCAATTTGAAAACTACATCAAATTACTAAGCCAATCAGTACAGCAGATTAAACGGGCAACACAAATTGAGCAGCAGTTTATCTCGAACGGCAAAATATACTACTACATCACCGAAAATAATTTTAACCAGGCAGTTCTGCCAAAAACCAATTAGGTACTATGGCAATTACAAATTTAAGCGAATCGGTAAAAACTGCACTGCATATTGCACAGTCTTTAGCAAAAGAGTACCGGAATGAAGTTTTTTCTGCTGCACATCTGCTAAAGGGCTTAATGCATAAAGATGTTGGTTTGCGGGCTTTCATAACTTCAATCAGCAAAGATGAAGAATACCTCAGCGAATGGGCAGAAGTGCGGATTGATGAACAACCAAAATCAGCAGGCTTCAGCGATAGTGTAGGCGGTGCACCAGAAATTGCTGTAATTTTTGAAGAAGCCGATAATGTGCGCATTAAACTTGGCCTCGATCTGATTACCCCTGTTTGTGTGTTAACGGCCCTGGCAAAACCCGGTGTCGGCTTTCAGCCCGATCAGTTAAAATCGTTCCCGATAAAAGAACGCGAAATATTGGATCTCTACGTAAAAGATGAAGAGATTTCGAAAGTTGTTTCTCCTGATAAAACAGCCACAGGTACCGAAAGTAAAAGTACTGGCAACGCACTGTATAAGTATTGCATTGATAGGTTACAGCTGGTACGCGATGGTAAAACCGACCCCATTATCGGCCGCGATAAAGAAACCCGAATGATGATGGAAATCCTTTGCCGCCGTACCAAACCAAATGTAATTTTAACAGGCGATGCAGGCGTGGGCAAAACAGCCCTGGTTGATGGTTTTGCCATTGATATTGTAAACCAGAACGTACCCGAAAGCTTAAAGCCTGTTCAGCTTTTTGAGCTGGATCTGGGCGCATTGATTGCAGGTGCATCTTACAAAGGAGAAATAGAAGACCGTTTAAAAAATATCATCAAAGAAATTAAACAGTTTCAAAAAGCAGTGTTGTTTATTGATGAGATCCACACCTTATTGGATAGCAAGGGCCCTTTGGGTGCAGGGATTGGCAATTTGCTAAAGCCAGAACTGGCGAGGGGAGAAATAACCGTAATTGGAGCCACAACTATTGATGAGTACCGTAAAATTATAGAACCAGAGCAGGCTTTTAGCAGGCGTTTTGAAGTGCTGCAGGTAAACGAACCCAATGAGGAAAGTACAATTAAAATGCTGCAGAAACTGGCTGTAAAATACGAAGAACACCATAACCTTAGCATTGAGCCCGATGCTTTAGGCGAATGCGTGCGTTTGGCCAAACGCTATATGAAAGATAGGCGGCTGCCCGATTCTGCATTCGACCTGCTCGATAGGACAATGGCCGCCATGAAAATGATGAACGATACCTCCGATCAGGTAATCGGAAGTTTGGAAACAGATTTAGAAGTTTTAAATACAGGTACAAACGAATTGGAAGCCGAGAAATTTGCCGATTACAAATGGCTTTTTTCTCTGTTACAGAATAAGCTGAGCCCGGTTTTACTGGGCCGTTTAACCGATGAAACACAGACCGATACTTTCGAAAGTGCCGATGAATATCGGGAATATATTACCAGCAGCTTAGCAGAGCTAAAAAAATATGCCGCCGAAAAGAGCGACCGCATTACTAAACATGATATTGCATCTATCGTGGCCTACAAAACCGGTATCCCAATGGGTAAACTGCAGGCTGGCGAAAAAGAAAAACTGCTTAATATGGAGCAGTATCTTAAAAAACGTGTGGTTGGGCAGGATCAGGCTTTAAAAGCTGTTTCCGATGCCATACTGGAATCGCGGAGCGGATTAAATAAAAAAGGACAGCCCATCGGATCGTTCTTTTTACTTGGGCCAACCGGTACAGGTAAAACCGAGCTGGCGAAATCGATCGCAGAATTTTTGTTTAACGATGAAAAAGCAATGATCCGCTTCGATATGTCTGAATTTAAAGAAGAACATAGTGCGGCTTTGCTTTATGGGGCGCCTCCGGGTTATGTTGGTTACGAAGAAGGTGGTTTACTGGTCAACAAAATCAGGCAGCAGCCTTATTCGGTACTGCTTTTTGATGAAATAGAAAAAGCACACCCTTCGGTTTTCGATACCTTTTTACAGATTTTGGATGAAGGCCACATGCACGACCGCCTGGGGAAAGAAGGCGATTTTAGCAATTCGTTGATTCTTTTTACCTCAAACATTGGCAGCGAATGGATTGCAGAGCAGATTGGTAAAGGTGTAATTCCTGCTTCAAATCAATTAATGGAAGTGATGGCCGGCCATTTCCGCCCCGAGTTTTTAGCCCGGATCTCAGAAATTGTGCCTTTCGCCCCGATTAACGAAAGCAATGTGGTGCGGATTTTCGAAATACAGCTTAACAGTTTGGTGCAATCGCTTAACAAACTGGGCATCGAATTTGAAATTACGGATGAAGCCAAGAAAATGATTGCCTTAGATGGCTTTACACCAAAATATGGCGCGCGGCAGTTGGCTGCGGTAATCAGAAATCTTTTGCGCAGGCCGATTTCTAAATACATTATCAGCGGCGAATTAAAAAAAGGCTCGAAAATTACAGCAAGCAGGCAAGAGGGAGATGATAAGCTGGCCTGGACTATACTTCAGCCAGAAGTGGCAACATTGGAACAAAAATTGAGTTAAAACGTTAAGTACTATATTATTGTAAAAATTTAATTGTAAACCTAAATCTACATACTATGTTTAATTATGAAATTGGTGGGAATGAGCGGAAGATCGATACCTCAGAAGCTTTCGCAGAAATTGCCCACAACAAAACGCTTTTTGTACAGAAACTTACCGATAACGATCCCATTAAGCCAGAAAAAGTAGAAGGCCTAAAAACGGTTAAGGAAGTATTTGAACATTACAAACCAAATGTTAAGGTAGCTTTCGAAAAACAAGATGGTTCTACCGTTGGCGAAACATTAAATTTTACCGATCTGGGCGATTTTGGTGTGAAAAATATCATCAACCAAAGCAACTATTTAACCAATGTAAATATCGAGCGGGAAATGTCGCTGAATGTAATCAAACAGTTAAAATCAAATAAAACCTTAAAAGCTACACTTGATGATGAAGAAACTAAGGCCGCTTTTATTAGCGCTTTAAAAAACTTTGTTGATGAACTGGAGCAAAATAAATAATCTAAACGCTGAAAAACATGTCAAATCCTCAAGAATCAAATACCGAACAAAATACCGTTCAAGCTGGGTTTAAAACAGCTGAGAGCAGGGCCGTTGAAAAAACACCGCTAAAAGATAATTTAGAAAAGCTGGCCAGGGTTGGCGGCTTCGATCTTTTGGAAGCCACAGTTGATGGACTTCAGAATTTAAACCCTGAAAGAAAAGCCCGTAAACAGATCTTTTTAACCGGTGATGAAAAGAAAAAAGAACGCGAAGAACTGAAAAAGAAAATCCAGCTTTGGATCGATGTACTCGAATCATCCAGCTCGGTTGCCGACATGGTAGAAAAAAGCACCGAAAAGCTAAACGCGGCCGAAGAAAACCTAAATAAAAATATTGGCACAGCGTTAGAAAGCACCAGAGAATTGGAGCAGGCATACCGCTCAGTACATTTGTTTTATAAAAATACGGAGTCTGATAAACTTAAAAACGTAGTACTGTTAAATGCCTCGATGGATCAGATCAAAGATTTGGATAATCCACGCTTTATCGATTACGTAGATGATGAACTGAAACAGAACTACGACCGTTTAGATCTCCGTAAAAACTATTCTCTAATGGTTGTGCCAGGTTATATGGGCTCAAATAAAGTGTTAGAAAGATGGGGCAAGATCGCGCACAACAACAAAGCCATGCTGGTAACTGATTTTGCCGATTTAGACCAACCAGATGACGTATTGGATTTATTTACAGCTGCAAACTTTACCGGTGGAGATGCATTTAGATCGAACGTAATCATGACCTGTAACTGGTTGGTAGGTCGCGGTAAAGTAGCCGAAGTAGGCGAAGAAGACGATTTAACAGTGCCTGGTTCGGCAGCGCTTGCGGGCAAAATGTACTACACCCTAATGTCGCAGGTTACCGCAGGTAAAAAACACGGCGCCATTAACGAGGTGGATGGTGTAAAATTCGACCTGAAAAAAAGCGAAATATCCCATTTAGAACGGGTAGGCTTGGTTCCAATGGTAAATGAATACGGTAAAGTAATGGCTTTTTCGGCCAAAACATTATTTAACGGCGATAATATCGGCTTGCAAACCTATTCGGTAGTGCGTGTATTCGATTACATTACCAAAGTGCTGTTCGATTTCTTAAACAGAAGGGCATTCGAAAACTGGACCTCTAAAACAGAACAGGATCTGCGCGGGCAGATTGTTAAATTTTTGGATGGGATACAGGGAGCCGATCGCTTAATAGAAAGGTTTAAGATTATGCGTTTTGAAAGAGATGAACTTCAAAAAGACAGAATCCACCTGGATATCCACATCACGCCGTATTTTCCGGCAAAAAGTTTTGTTGTAAAACTCGATGGCCATAAAGGCGAAGACGAAAATACCACGTGGAATACCGAATACAACCAGCAGTAGTTTTTTGATCGCTGAAAATAAAAACCCAACCCCAGCGTTGGGTTTTTTTATGGCATATGCATTACACTTAACAAATTCTTTATAATTTTGTAATGCATCGGCCAGATCAGATTAATCAAAAAAAATGAAGCAAGTACTTATCCTGAATGGGGATATTGAAAAAAACGCATCTACAAATTTCCTGATTAACGCTTATAAACAAGGTGCAGAAAGTGCGGGCGCAACTGTGCGCGAGCTGGCCATTATCGATCTTATATTCAACTCGAACAAGCTTTTTAACAACAGGCAAATAGCCGAATTGGAGCCCGATTTACAAAAAGCCCTAACCGCTATCCGCCAATGCAACCACCTTGTGCTTTTTTGCCCGGTGTATGTAGATCATATCCCCGCTAAGATTAAAGGCTTTTTCGACCGGCTTTTTATGCCCGATCAGATTTTTAATACCCAGCAGCAAAATGTAAACAACAACTTTAGCGGCCGCTCGGCGCGTATTGTATCTATTTTGGATGAAGCAACTTTTAAGGAATGGAAAGCAAATAAAAAAACTACCTACCTATCCATTAAAAAAGTGGTTTTCGAAAAATGCAGAATGAGTCCTGTTTTAACCAATACCATGGGCGAGTTGCACTCGCTGGAGAATCATTATAGTCAGAAATGGTTGGCCAAAATGGAAAAATTCGGATCTCAATTGATTTAGTACAACACCATGTTATTTGCGGGCTTTCTAGGCTAAGTTACAGTACTTTATTGTCCTAAAACACTACACTTTGGGGAAAATAACTACACTCTTGTATGTTATATTTATCTTGCTTTGTATGTGTATCACTCAGAATATCTGATAACTTTTCCACATCTTATCCACAATAAATTATCCGTTTACTAAGGCCTTAGGTGTGTTTTGGTTAATTTCCCATAATTTTAAAATCTGTTTAGTCATTCTGTATGAGTGATATAGAACGTAATTGGCCTGATATTTGGTTTGTGGTTTGTGTAGCGGAGGCTACATAAAATCAAATTTTTTAACCTTTAAATTTTAAAACTATGGCTTTCAAAGCTAGATTAAATTTTTCAGGCAAGGAGTACGATGTGCTTCATTGTGCCTATGCGTTAAACCGTGATGTAGATGCTAAGGGAAGACCCTCTTCCGGAGTTTACGGCGGTACCATCGACATTGAGATCGAATCTACCGAAGACACCTCAATAATCGAGGCGATGGTAAACAACCAGTACAAACCTATTACGGGAACACTTCTGATCAAAAAAACAGAAGAAGATGCCAAAATGAAAGAAGTTAACTTCGAAGATGGCTACATTGTTAAATATTCTGAAGGGATCAACATTGTAGGCGACCATCCGATGACGCTGAAATTCCAGATTTCTGCGCGCAAGCTTAAATTGGGCAACGCCGAGCACCTTAACGATTGGCCAAAAGCTTAAGAAAGATTGAGGCTAGGAAGATTGAAGGTGTAAGGTTTAAAATGCCAAACACTTCGCTCTACGCTTAGCGCTCTGCAAACTTATTTCATTTTTAAAAACATTAAAACTTACTACAATGGCATTCAAAACCCGTTTAAATTTAGGATCAAAAGAATTTGATGTACTTCAGTGCAGCTTTTCATTAAATAGAGATGTAGATGCAAAAGGCCGTCCATCATCAGGTGTTTACGGCGGTACCATCAATATCGAAATCGAATCAACCGAAGATACGTCGGTAATCGAATCAATGGTTAACAACCAATATAAACCACTTTCAGGAACCATCGTTTTCAAAAAAGGCGAAGAAGATGCAAAAATGAAAGAACTCTCTTTCGAAGACGGTTATATTATCCAGTACAATGAAGGTATTGCGGTAAACGATAATACCCCAATGACTTTAAGTTTTGTGGTATCGGCACGTAAGCTTAAGCTGGGCAATGCCGAACACGAAAACGATTGGCCTAAGGCATAATTAGGGACTATAACCAATTTAAGGTGCTCTGGTTGCAGGGCACCTTAAATCATTGTTGGCATCATCAATTTATGTAATAACTAAATTAATCCGCTTAGCAGTTATTAATGTTTCAACCTAGCTATATCATAAATTAATGCTCACTATGTCTAACCATCTCAAAACTATTGCTGTAAAAAACAATTACTGTTCAGATAAAAATATTTGGTTCGGCATCCAACACTCCATTTACATCGGCAAAAGTAGGTTAGAGAAATAAATCCATTTCCAATACCACATAAGTATTCCTGTTTTTGGCTAAAGATGAATTGTTGTGACCAAGATTAAATTACTATGGAAAAGAAACTCATTGCAGAAATCGATATAGAGGGAAAAGAAATTACGCATTTTGCATCTTTTAGCCTACAGCAAGCATTTAACGAACACCATTATTTCGAACTGCGGTTTAACCACGATCAAATGGGCGCACCAGGATTGATCAGCCTGGACGATAGCCGCGATTTTGTAGGTAAAACTTTAACTGCTTCTTTTGGCCATTCGGCAGCAGGTATGCAGAATTTTGTAGGACTGGTTTCGAAAGTTGAACTCTCTCAAAGCCACGGTTATCACGGTGTGTTAATTGTAAGTGGTTATAGCCCAACTATTTTAATAGACCGTGGACCTGATTTGGGTTCCTATTTAGATAAAGACCTCAATGAAATTGTAAAACTGGCCACCAAAGATACACCTGCAAATGATTTAAAGGTAGTGGCCAATGCGTCAAGAACAACGCCAATCGATTACATTATACAGTACAGGGAAAGCGATTTTGCTTTTTTAAACAGGCTTTCGGCCGAATACCACGAGTGGTTTTTTTACGATGGAAAGCAGCTAAATTTCGGTAAACCCGATACACAAAAAGATATTTCCCTATTTTATGGCAGAGATGTGCAGGAAATGCAATATGCCATGGAAATTGCCCCAATAAAGAACAAGCGCTTTTCCTATAATCCGAAGCAGGATGAAATGCTGTTGAGCGAGAGCACAGGTAAGGTAGAGGGCACGCCTGATTTATCGCATGCAGTTAACGCATCGAACCTTACTTTTAGCAAAACCTTTAATCAACCTTCGCTAATCCGTGTAGATAACGGCGACGATATTAAAAACCTGGTCGAAAATGAAGAAAAAGCAAATACCAGTGAGCTTTTAAAGGTAACGGCCCGGGGCGATAATGCCGGATTAGGGATAGGCAGTATTGCCGAAATTACCATGAGCCTACGCAAGGAGCTGGCTTTTACTTCAGAAAGTTTAGGCAAATTTTTAATTACCAGCATCAAGCATTATATCGATGAGAATGGTAAATACCACAATACCTTTGAAGGAAAAATAGCCACTACCGAACGTATTTTGGTAAAAAATTTCCAAAAGCCACAGCCTGATATGCAGTTGGCAGATGTGATCGATAATAACGACCCGCAGGGGCAGGGCCGTATCAAAGTAAAATTTAAATGGGAATGTTTAACCAATGATGTTACCGAATGGTTACGCGTGGTTACACCAAGTGCCGGCATTGGAGATAGAGGAAACAACCGCGGCTATTTTGCTATCCCTGAAATCGATGATCAGGTAATGATTGCCTTTGAAGAAGGAAACATTGCACGGCCTGTGGTGATGGGAAGCGTGTACCACAGTGCCAGCGTAGACAGTAGTCCGCTAATAAAAAACCACCTCAAGAGTATCATTACCAGAAGTGGCCATTTGGTAGAATTTGATGATGATGCAAACAGCCAGGGTATAAAAATTACCGATATACATAATAATATCATCCATATTGATACTAAAGGCAATAATATTACCATTACTGCACTAGAAAATATGAGCTTAAACTGCAAAAACATGCAAATTAATGTGCAGGAGAATATGGATGTGCAGGTTGGTAAAGATCAAAGTATAAGCGTAGGAGATAATCAAAGTACTTCTGTTAATAAGGACATTTCGATGATTGCGGGAAACAATTATTCGCTAAGTGCTACAGGTGATATTCAGGAAAACTCTGATAACCGTACAGAATCTGTAGCTAAAGACTTCATGAGACAGGCTACAACCTCAAATGAACTGGCCAGTGAGATTACCTTATTTAGTCAGAAAGAAAATATGACTTTGCAAAGTGGTAAAACCGTTGAAGTAAACAGTGCCGAGAAATCAAAATTGTTTTAATTATGGCCATTAAAAAACAATGTACCAATATGAGCATCTATGTAAGAACGGATTATAAGCTCATTGTTGGAAATAATATTCAAAAAATAGCCGATCATATTAATGTTGAAGCAAGACTTAAGAATCTTTTTCTTGTTAGCAATAAAAAAGTGGTTGGTCAAGGTGGTAAATCGAGTTAGTTATGGCAAATGTTCAGTTTGGCAGTTATGCCCCTTCAAAAGAACCTAAAGATGATGTACAGTATGTTTATTATACAAGGGAAGGCGAATATCTTGGTGGAATAGCAGGCAGTGCAAAAATTTTTATCACTACAAAAGAGAAATACGATCAGGCAGTTGCAGCAAAAAACTGGGAAACTGTAAATGATGAATCGCAGTTAGTGAAATATGATGGTAAGGCGTTGATTCATGCGGATTTCAGATACATTGCTTATATCATTAGTCACGAATCTGGTAATGCAGACATTAAAGAGCTAAGGTGCGTGGCATTTACGAGCCACAACCGGTCTGTTTCAACAAAGAAAACCTGGCGTGGACTTTTAGCTTCCGGATACTCTTCAGTGCCTGGTAAAAAAGAACTTCCCGATAAAAATGATGAAAAATCCAAACTGGCGAGATATGCTGTGCTTGATGTTTGCTTTGGAGTGAAAGACATTACAGACGGAGCCGAATTCTGGGATGGAACTGACTTTCTTGCCTGGGGAAATTCTGAAACAAATCCATACAATAAGTTAGGGCAGAACAAATTTGACGAATATAAATTCGTGGAGATTCCAAAAAATATATATGATGAGTTTGTGGCTGCAAACGGTACATCTGCCAGATATAAAGATAAGGGCAATCACGATGATAAGACAGATAAAGGTACACATGAGCACCTTACGAAGAAAGTTAAAAAACCCGTAAAGGGGCCAGATGGCAAACAATTGAAAGGAGCAGATGGAAAACCCTTGTTTGAACAAGTTGATGTGCCTGATAGAATTAAATATGCAGTTCCATCTGCGGATTTTGGAGATCAGCAGTACTGGACCAGTGGAAACTTTTATTATGAAACAGGTGTAAAAACCACAAATGGCATTTCGGCCACCATCACAGCAGGAAAAAGTATTTTTTGGAAAATAACACCAACCCGTTTAACGGCATCAACAACAAAGTAAGCATGATTAAAATAATCAATATATTGATTCTGAACTTTCTTTTTATGGGCTGCACGGTAGCACAACAGGAAAAAAAGGCTTCAAATATTTACAACGGTATTTTGTTAACCCGGTACGTAGCATCTAAATCCACGCAAGAGAAGGAACGCGATACCAGTAAAATTTTGTATATACATAGCACTTTGGGCGACAGTTTATTTGTGTATAAAGTGGCTGATGGAGTTATGTCTGAAGCTACCGCATATAGCCTAACCGAAACAAATAAGGGGCTTAACCTTCATGTAAAATCAGTATTAAGTAATTCAGATGTTAATGAAGGATTACAGATCATATTTCAGGATTCAGATCATAGCTTGCTGATTAATCAAACCGATCATTATGTACTTTATCCTAATTTTTATGCTTCACTGAAGCAACAGGTAAAGGTTAAACATTCCATTCTAAGTTTGTTCGATTTTCTGGATGATTATCTTGAGGATTATGCCATTATAGATGTTTATCCACTATTACTTTCCTCAAATCAGGGTAGGTGGGGAAAAAATATTCAGCATTCAAAGATTACGACACTAAGAAGTCAATCCGAAGTGAAAGATACCTGGGATTTTAAATATCAATATAACAGTTCGGGCAAAATCGAGTCGATTAAAGCAGCTTCGGCTGATGAAGTACATTTCAGTAAAAAGATTAGCTATTTAAATCCAGCTGCGATTGAGATGACAACTTATCGCAACAATGAAGATCGTCAGATCACATCGCGAAAAGCAATCTATAGCCCTACAAAATCTATCCAGCTAAAGTGGAATGATAATGTTGAAGAAACGGGTAAGAATTTAGAAACAGAGATTTCCATAACCATCACTAAAAAAAACCTCGGTAAAGTGAAGTCAATACGCATGACACAGGCAGAAGTATTAAAATTGGTTAAGCAAGTGAAATAGCCTGTTATTGAAAAGAAACAGAATGTTGGAATTAATTATACATTAAGGTGGACATTGCAAATAAAAAAATTTACTATCCGGGCCTAAATGCGCTTCGTTTGGAATGGCCAACTGAACAGTCTGTTAACTATGGTGTAGTGATTAATTTTGAAGGAGAACAGGAAAATAATGAGGTTAAATATCAATTGCGTTTAACCCGATTAAAACCTGTTGTTGAAGGTCAGGCACTGTTCCAGATTGAGCGGATAGGTGATGTTTTTATTAATGAAACTTTACCGGATTTTATAGCTGATCGTTTGGCTTATGCTGCAGGAAAAGTATTCTATCCTTTGGTAATTTCTGTAGACCATAATGGAGGTTTTGAATCTATTTACAACCATAGGGAAATATTGAGCCGATGGCCCTCCGTAAAAAATAAAATCTTGGATAATTTTGAAGGCGACCTCGTAGAAGATTACCTGCTGAAAATGGAACAGCAGCTTTCTAGTCTTGATAGAATACAGATCGCATTTTTGAATCATGACTGGTTTCTTCATACTTTTTTCCGCCCAATTTATAAGGAATACGGAAAGCAACATTCAGTTGAAAACATATATAAATTTCCGATCGTTCGAGATTTTAGAATTGAGGGATATCAAACCATTGAAAAATTAAGTACAGATACCAACGATTTCGGCGGAATCGAATTGTTACATGAAGGTACCATTCTACCTGTTGAGGATGAGTATTTTACTTACAATGTTGCGGGCAGTTACGAAGGACATTATCTTTTACATCCAAAGAGTAAACGTATTGTTTCGCTTTTTTCGTCCATAATGTATAAAGATGCAGTTAAAACAAGTGTAAATGTCAAAATTTCAATAATTCCGGATGGGGATCAAGATTTTGATCACGATTTTATTTTAGATACCAATGTTGATCGTTTGCCTGTTTCGGATATGGTGCTTCTTGATGGTTCATCAAGAAAAGGATTTTGGGAGCGGTTATTTAATAAATAAAGATATGGCAGAAAAACACATTGTTGTTCAAGGTGCGCAATGCATGTGCAAGTTTGGATCAGCACCTGATAAACTAAAGGTACTTACTCATGCTAAAGAATATGCAAACGATAAAGATGGAAGCAAAAAGCCTATAGCAACTACGGTTGATATTAATGCAACTTTTGAAAAAAACATGTTTGGTTCATGCTCAAAGATGAACAACAGGCCATGTAATGCAATTGTAACCAAGTGGTCGGGGTTTTATGAAGAAACCATACTTTCTAACGGAGGTAAGATTTTGCTTGAAGACAGCAAGGCAACTTGTCCTGTTGGCGGTACAGATTGCATTGAAATCATTCAGCACGGCCAAAAAGCAGAAGCCTCAAAACAGAACTTCGATAACGCAAATAAAAATGTACAGTCACAGTTGAATCCATTGTCAGAATCTTTAGATCAATCCGCAAATGATTTTGAAGGCATGGAGGTAAGTGTTAAATCATAAAATATGGCGAAGGGAATTAAAAAAATTGTCTGGGCAGGAGAGGGTAAGGTATATAATTCAAAAAAAGGCTCTGTAGCCAACCAGTTATTGGTTGTTGAACCAAGTCAGTTTGTATGGTTTAAAGTAGGCGAATGGTTGCCAGGAACTACCGAGCAGGATAAGAAGAAAGAGATAAAATGGGCTGTTTTTAACAACAAAGGATTTATAGACTTTCAAAGAACATTGCCTGGTAACGCTAGGTATGCTTTGAAAATACCAAGAAGATTATCCGGGCCCTATTTATTTTATATCGAAGCATCATGGAGTGGAAATTTTGATGGGAAATCAGGTATCAAAATCAGAGGAGAAGCGCCAGCCAGAATTGTAGATAGTAAGTGGAGCCGCGCTGAGGGCGGAGAAGACGTACGCAAAACCTATCAGTTTTCTTATGGAGAACTGATTTGGCTTAAATTTAATACCGAAGGCTTAAATGGTTATAACAATGTTGAGGTTAGGGTGTTCCGGAAATTGCGGTCGGCATATGGATTACTGCCAAAAGAAGACGAGGTTACCCGGAAAATCTATTTCGTTAATGTAATTAATGGCGAAATTAACCTGAAAATCCCGAATACATTTGCCTGGTATCAATCGATGAAAGACAGATCGGATGTGGAAGAATTTTATGTCCGCGTCGTCCATCCAACAACGGGTGTGTATGTTCAGGATGAAAAGGGAGATACTGCACATGCGAGGTTTTTAAGAATCAAAGATAAGGTCGTTTCTCAGGTAGTAGAGAAGCCACAGAATAGAACACCTGTTACCATCTATGAGCCGGATAAAAATGCAAAAAGATTTGAACTGTGTAAGTTTGAACAGATTAATGTTACCGAAGCTGGCGCTAAACCTGTTCTTGTGTTTGATAATGGGAAGGGTGTTAGGAATATCAGGGATAAGCGGGAAAAAACGCTAATATCTATCGTTTTTAAATTCGATAGTACTGAACTTTTACCCGAAAGCCTTAAACAACTTAACAACATTTTGCAGTTTTTACTCGAACACAGGTATAGTACCATCCAGCTTGATGGTTTTGCCTGCGTAATCGGGAAACAAAACCATAATAATGTCTTGTCAGAAAATAGGGCAAAAACAGTTAGAGAGTTTTTTATTAAAGGAAAGTTAGATCCTAACCGAATTAAAGCAGTAGGACATGGCGAAGTTAACCCCACTGATGATAAAATGGGTCGGGATAATATCAAATACAAAAATGAATATGAATATACGAGTAATAGGCGGGTAGATATTGCATTCGAATATTACGGACATAATGCAGAAACCATTAACTATCAAACAATATTGGGTAGTACACCCAAAAACATTACTATTGAACCTTTAAAATTTGATACCAAGGCTTGTTTTGAAAGAAAAAAACATGATAAAACTGTTACAGTAATAAATATTGATTTAAAGGCAGAAGAAGAGAATAAAATTATAATACCGGCAATATCATCCATAGGCAAGTTTAATATTATGCCCTTGCAGTATATATGGCCTTTGTACAATATAATAGAGACACGATCATATAGCTCTGCTAATGATTATTATGTACATATCCATTCCTGCAGATATTTTTCGGTAGAAAATAATCCTACTCTTTTAGTTAAGGTTTATCCTGATATTAAATGGACGCTAACATTTTTTATCAACCTCACCAATGACTTAAGTGTTAAATGGCAAAATCAACCTGCTGCAAAACATAAAGAATTGCAGAGTAAGGCAGGTAAAGTCGGTGCTGAAAGAAGATGGAAACAAAAGGATGCGTCTTTTGGATTTAGCCTTAAAGGTGAATGGGATAAAAGTAACAATAATAGTTATCAAAGAAGTAAAGAACTGAAAGCAGAATACGAAACTAAATTTAAAAAGCTTTTTGATCTTTTTGCGTCCGTAGGTGCGATGTCAGATGGAATAACAAATAAAACGAAAGGGCAGGTCAGAAATATAGGCTTTAAAGGAATACCCATGACTTTCGCTGTTAAGCCCCCTAATTTAAATCTCAAAGGCGAATGGAATTTGGAAAAAATAACAGAAACAGATAAAATAGGAACCAAAGTAGATATTTCCTTCAATGCTGAACCATTAATTGGTTTAGAGATGACTATAGATCTTCTTTGTACTGCAGTAGGATTGGTTGCTGGAGCAGTTAGCGGAGGAACCGCAGCTCCTGGAGCTGTAAGACTTTATGGATTTATCAAAGATAAAATAAATACAGGCATAGAATTTGGTAATGATGATTTTGGTGCTAAAGTAACCGCTGATGTTTATATTGATCTTGTTATTTCGAGTATAATCAAAACTAATATTGGTTTTTCTTTCAATACGGCAAGCGATAAAAGTGACGAAGATAGTAAATTAGAAGTAACAAATACACTTAAAGTTGAGTTAAAGGCAGGTATTTGGGCTAAGGCGGAAGCTAATTTAGTAATTGTTAAAGTTGAAGGATATTTTGAAATGAGCGGAAAAGGGTATGCTTCTGTCACATTTGGTCATGGGGTGAAATATGATAAGATGGGTCTGAATTATCGGCCGCAATTGGGATTTGATGGATTGAATGCTGAATACGTTATTAAGGGAAAAGTAGGAATGTCAGCAAAGAAGAAAAGCCCAAAAGACGGAAATAAAAAACCTGGAGAACTGAAAGGCAGTAGCGAAGATGAAGGAATCATTGCAGAAGGGAAATATAATGAAGTGATCCCTAAATTTGATGTAATCAAAAGTTTGGAGGAACTTTTTGGAATCAGTGCCAATATTCCATTAATTAAAAATTAATCATATGAAAAAGATAGTTGTAATATTTCTGTATTTTATAATGTGCCTATCATGTCGATCGCAAGAAAAAATCGATCTTGAAAAAATCAATTTTGCAAAAAATTACAAAGAAATTCTAAATAATACCAAGTTTCAAACAGAGGCTCGAGAAATTGTTAGTACGCTTCCTTTAGCATATACTAAAGACATTAAACAATATAAATTTGGAACTATTTCTTTTGTAAATAGCAAAGAAACATCTCTAAAAAGGTCCACTGTTGGGGTGCTAATTAATAATACCATAAAACGTCTTACAATAGGTATTAAAATAGAGATAGAAGACACATCTATCAGTAATGAACTTTTAATTTATTTAAAGGCGAAATATAAGGATCCGAAGGTGCTTTCGAAAGTTCCTCAAAAAAACAGTGAAGGAAAAGTACTTGGAAATGCAGCTTACTGTTGGATCTTCAAAGATAAAACGTTTGTGCTTGTTCAGTATTATGAATACACGAATAATAAGCCAAATACTTCTTCTATTTTTTATGCGATAGACAATCTGGCAACAACTTCAGATGGACAAAAAAAGGTTGCTCCTCTTATAATTAAAACATTTACTCCCTAGCGTATTTTAATTAATATAATGTCAACTAACAATATATGAAACAGCCATATTACATGATCGATTTTAGTGCATCGGCATGCTTGTTTGAAATTAGAGTAAATGATTACCCGGTTATACACATGAACGTTGAAGGTCAGGTTGCCAGTAATATCCCTATCAATTTTGCGATATTAAAAAGCGGTACTCAGTCAATATCTCTTACCATTTTACCAAATCCAGGAGATCTAGAGTTACATCCTAAATCAGAAGTGAAATTCGATATAAAACTTTTCAATTGCTCCAATGACTTTGTTTTTAATCAACAGTTTGGGGATTACAAGTCAGAATTAGTAGGAGAGAATAAAATACCCCTGTTAAAATACGTAAATTCTTTTAAAGCTGAAGTTCCTTATCAATTAGAAGCATGGCAAAAGGGAAAAGATCTTAAGCATATTAATCATTGCAGAGAAAAACTTGAATTAGCTTATCAGCAAGTGGCAAGAATCATTAGGGATGGCCGATTTGATGATTATAATAAATTGATATCAAAAAGAGAAGAAAATATGGCTGTTTCTATGTATCTATCAAAGGGAGAATCGAGTGCGAGATTCGCCGAGCTTATTGCCGATTTTAAATCTGGATTTCACATTTCACCGATTCCAAAAGATTCTTTAATGTTTCTATGTGCAGATAACAAAGTAGCTTTTTTAAAGAAAGTGAATGGAGAATCTGCGTTATATTTGGAGAATAGTGAAACGCAGGAAGAATTAATGTTAGATATTTCATTCTACATCCCAGAAGGAAGTGAAGAATTTGAAGTGATCTAAGTGTGAAAACAACATTAAATATATTATTGGCTTTTGCTTTTTTAAGTTGTACCTCTCAAACTGCAATTCATGAAAAAAAATTGATTGGCAAGTGGGTAGGTGATTTGATAGATTATAAAATAAAAGCCAATTTGGGTAAAATGTATTTAGAATTTAGCACAGATGGTAATTTCTTACAAACCTCAGTTAATGGAAAAGAGCAGGTGACCTCAAAAATGACCTATAGAATTACTAAAGATAAAATTTTTTATAAAGGGAAAGCTACAGGCAATGAAGAATTCGATTTGAGCTATCATTTTAAGGGTGATACCTTAATCTTAACAGCCGAAGGTAATAGCGTACCTTATCTAAGAATTAAATAAAAGATTAAAATCAACTGAAAATTTTTGATCGTGAATAATGGAAAAAACAGGTAATGGGTATTTGGAAAACGAATTATAAATAAAAGGATCTGCTAAATTCAAGGTAATTGATAAAGATGATACTTTAAATGTATTCGGGTCACATCATTTTGATAATAAAAACAACAAGAGTTCGGCAATTAAATAACTCTACGTAGATAAATCCAATTCAAGATTTTCAGCTAAACCTTATCCTTTAAGAGCAGTTTAATTACATTCTTTAAAGCCGGATTCCGGTTAGATTCTTTCCAGATCATGTAAAGTTCTGTCCGCTGTGGAATGTGCGTAAGCTCTACAAACTTTACGTTTTCCTGGTAACCATATTGCAGGGCGGTTGGTACAATCGCAATACCCAATCCTTCTTCAACCAGTTTATAAATGGTGAGGGCATTAACCGATTTGTGGTAGGTTTTGGGCTTAAAACCATGATCCTCGCAAATGCTCATCATCAGGTCGTAGTAAAATGGACTGTCATCGCTCGAGAAAAAGATAAAAGGCTCATCACCCAGTTTTTTTACCTCTTCAAAGCTTGCTTTTTTCATCGGGTGGCTTTTTGGCAAAACCAACGAAAAAGTGTCCTGGTGGATCATGTATTTGGAAATGCCAGGTTTAAACTGCTGTATCCTTACAAAGCCCATGTCCAGCATATCTTTTTCCATTAATTCAATCTGTAATTTATTGGGCATTTCATCCAGATTGGTTCTGATCTCCGGGAAATCCTTGTTCAGTTTAAAAATAACCTCTGGTACAATTTTCTGTGCAGCCGAACCTAAAAAACCAATCCGGAGTTCGCCTTGCTTGCCCTCATTAATATTGGTTATCTGTTTTTTAATGTTCTCGATGTGGCTAAACAAAAAATCAACCTCATCTTTAAGGTATAGCCCAGCTTCAGTAAGCTGTACTTTTTTCTTGGTACGATCGAACAGAGGTGCGTTAAAAATTTCTTCCATCTGTTTAATCTGCCTGCTAAGACCAGGCTGGGAGATAAAAAGACGGTCTGCAGCTTTTCTAAACTTCAGCTCCTCGGCCAAAACCTGAAAATATTTTAAATGCCTAAGCTCTATTTGATAACCCATGGTTATTACATAATGATGTAATTGGTATTTATAGGTATCAAATATAGGGCTTATTTTTGTTTAAAACCTTTTCCAACATGAGCGAGCAACAGATTTTTAATTACGGAACAGACCATTTAACCGCCAACTTGGCTTTAGCCATCAGCAATGGGCAAGTTAAGGGAGTTTTAAGTGATGATACACGATATAAAATACTGGAAAGTAGTGCGGTAGTAGCGCGTATTGCCGTTTCGGGTAAAGCTGTTTACGGCATCAATACCGGCTTTGGTCCCTTGTGTACAGAGATGATTTCGGCAGTTGATACGCGCAAACTACAGGAAAATATCCTGAAAAGCCATGCTGTTGGTGTTGGTGAGCCGATAGATGCCGAAATTTCTAGATTGATGCTGGTGTTAAAGCTGCAGGCTTTGGCGCAGGGTTATTCGGGCATTAGGCTAGAAACGCTCGATAGGATGATCTGGTTTTTAGAGATCGGCGCTACGCCAGTGGTCCCAAAACAGGGCTCAGTTGGTGCTTCGGGCGATCTTGCCCCTTTATCGCACCTGTTTTTACCCCTAATCGGTTTGGGTAAGGTGCATTATAAAGGCGAAATTATTGCTACTCAACAGCTTTTAGCGGCACATCAGGTCCTTCCCTTGCAGTTAGGTCCAAAAGAAGGATTAGCCCTAATAAACGGTACCCAGTTTATTGCCGCGCATGCAGTTAAAGTTGTGCAACGACTGGAGAATGTATTGGCATCGGCCGATATTATTGCCGCCATGATGATCGAAGGCCTAAAAGGATCTGAAAAACCTTTTCATGCACAACTACATCAGCTAAGGCCATATCCGGCAAATATTGCAGTTGCAGAGCAGGTGCGTAAACTTTTGCAGGGATCTGAAATCATGAAATCGCACGCCGATTGTGCCAAAGTACAGGACCCATATTCGTTAAGGTGCGTTCCGCAGGTGCATGGTGCTTCCCGTACGGCCTGGTTGCATTTAAAGGAAGCTTTAGAAATCGAACTCAATTCGGTAACGGATAATCCGGTAATATTTAGTGATGATTTAACGATCAGTGGTGGCAATTTCCACGGACAGCCACTGGCCTTGCCACTCGATTATGCCTGTTTGGCGGCTTCAGAAATTGGAAATATCAGCGATAGGCGGATTTACCTTTCGTTGGAAGGAAACACACCTGGTGTACCAAAACTGCTGATGAAAGAAACCGGATTAAATTCGGGCTTTATGATTGTACAATATACGTCTGCAGCATTGGCGAGTGAAAATAAAGGACTTTGCTTTCCGGCCAGTGCCGATAGTATTCCAACCTCGCTTGGCCAGGAAGATCATGTAAGTATGGGCTCGATAAGCGGCCGTAAGGCTTTGCAGGTGATAGAAAACGTAGAAAAAATTCTAGGTATTGAACTGTTCTGTGCTGCACAGGCTATTGATTACCATCATCCATTAAAACCTGGTAAGATTTTGGCATCGGTACACCATTTTGTACGTACCGAAATTGACCATTTTGAAGAGGATCAGATTATGTACGACAGAATGGAAAATGCAATCCAGATGGTACAGCAGGGAAAAATTGTTGAAGCTGCGCTTGCAGCTGAAAAACTAATACACTAGAAACTGATGGACATGAATTTTAAGGCAGAGATATTAGCGGGTATTCCTTCAGGCTTGCCGGCTGCAAAAACAAGAAATACACAATTGAGCCATGCTCCGGTAAGAAAGGCGGTTTTAAACACTGCAGAAAAAAAACTGAGTATAAAAAATGCCCTGCGCTACTTTCCTAAAGCATGGCATGTAGCACTTGCTCAGGAATTTTTGAACGAGCTTGAAAATTACGGACACATTTATATGTACCGTTTTATGCCCAGTTATGCTATTTATGCGAGGCCTATAAATGAATATCCTTGTCAAAGTATACATGCTGCGGCCATTATGCTCATGATCCATAATAACCTCGATCCGGCAATAGCACAGCACCCCGAAGAGCTGATTACCTACGGCGGGAACGGCAGTGTTTTTCAAAACTGGGCCCAATACCTGCTCACCATGCAGTACTTGGCTGTAATGACCGATAAGCAAACACTCAATATTTACAGCGGTCATCCACAAGGATTGTTCCCTTCGGCTACTGCCGCACCACGTGTTGTGGTAAGCAATGGCATGATGGTGCCCAATTATTCGGGGCCTTCTGATCTCGAAAAGTTTAATGCGCTAGGGGTAACCCAATATGGGCAGATGACCGCTGGCTCGTACATGTACATTGGGCCGCAGGGCATTGTTCATGGTACCGCTATTACCTTAATGAATGCTTTCCGTAAAAAAGGTTTTTTTGGAAAAGATACTGCCGGAAAAATTTTTCTCACGGCAGGTTTGGGCGGAATGAGCGGTGCGCAAACCAAGGCCGGCAACATTGTGGGCTGTATTACGGTTTGTGCAGAGGTAAATCCAAAGGCGGCCATAAAAAGACATGAGCAAGGTTGGGTGGATGAATTGATCGATAATTTGGATGCACTGGTGCAAAGGGTAGCCTTGGCACAAAATAAAAAAGAAACCGTATCGCTGGCTTATATCGGCAATGTAGTAGATGTTTGGGAACGTTTTGATAAAGAAAATGTAGTGGTTGCCATTGGCTCTGACCAAACTTCGCTGCACAACCCATATTCAGGAGGTTATTACCCTACGGGTTTGAACTTTGAAGAGGCAAATGAAATGATGGCCAGTTTGGCCGATAAATTTAAAACTTATGTTCAGGATTCGCTAAAAAGGCAAGCGGACAGCATTAACAGGCATACAGCAAAAGGCACTTACTTTTTTGATTATGGAAATGCATTTTTATTAGAATGCAGTAGGGCTGGGGCAGATGTAATGAACGCTGATGGCGAAACCTTTAAATATCCATCGTATGTAGAAGATATTTTAGGTCCAATGTGTTTTGATTACGGTTTTGGGCCATTTAGATGGGTTTGTGCTTCGGGAAATGAGCAAGATCTGGATTTGACCGATCAAATTGCCAAAGAAGTGATGGAAGAAATTAAGGTTGAAGCCCCTTCAGAAATACAGCAACAGTTACAGGATAATATCAACTGGATTGCCGCGGCTAAAGCGAATAGGCTTGTGGTAGGCTCAAAAGCTCGCATTTTATACGCAGATGCTGAAGGACGCGCTAAAATCGCACTGCGTTTTAATCAGGCCATAAAAGCAGGCCGCTTATCTGCTCCCGTAATTTTAGGGCGCGATCATCACGATGTGAGTGGAACCGATTCGCCATTTAGAGAAACCAGCAATATTTATGATGGAAGCCGATTTACAGCCGATATGGCGATACATAATGTAATTGGCGATAGTTTTAGGGGCGCAACCTGGGTGTCGATCCACAATGGTGGTGGTGTAGGCTGGGGCGAAGTGATAAACGGTGGTTTTGGGATGGTGCTGGATGGAACGGAGCAGGCCGAAGAAAAATTACAGAACATGCTTTTTTTCGATGTAAACAACGGCATTGCCAGGAGGAGCTGGGCCCGAAACAAAGAAGCCCGTTTTGCCATTGAACGTGAAATGGAGCGGACTAAAACCTTAAAAATTACGCTTCCTAATTTGGTTGATGATGCCGTGCTGGATGGGTTGGGGATAGGTTAGGTTAAAAGATTCTTCACCACGTTCAGAATGACAACTATGATTTTTCGCTAGAAATTCTGTTTAAGAGAAAAAGATTCTTCGTTTACTCAGAATGACAAATTTTAAAATGGGCGTCATTCTTGGGTATGCGGGAATGTAAATGCAATACGCTTTAAGATTATCTTCCATTAGCAATCTTAGGCCCCCATCCGATAGCTATCGAATGTCTGCGGCAAAAAAGAAATTTATTTCAGCGGCAGTGTAAAATGGAAAACAGAGCCTTTACCTTCTTCGCTTTCCACCCATATTTTGCCATTGTGCCTTTCAATAATTTCGGCACTTAGGTAAAGGCCGATCCCAAAACCCGAAATGGTGTGGTTGCCCTGCACACGGTAGTAACGCTCAAAAAGTTTATCAATATCTTCGGGCTTAATGCCTATGCCTTCATCTCTGATCTGAACTTCAACCATTGTTTCGTGTAATGTACAGCTAACTTCGATGTTGGTGCCATTATCCGAGTACTTTAAGCTATTGCTGATGAGGTTGGAAATCACATTCCCGATTTTATCCCGATCGGCATTAATGGTTACCCCGCAGGTTGGATTTAATATAATCTGATGCGAAGATTGAGAAATATAGGTTTCTTCAATGGTTTCTTTCAATAAGGTATCTAAATTGAAATCTGTTTTTTGGATAAGCAACTTGCCCGATTCCAGTCTCGAAACATTTAAAAAGCCATTAATCATCGTGGTCATTTTCCTAATCTGACTGTGGGTTTTATCCAGGGCAACTATTGTATAGCTGTCCTCATCTTTTTTGGCCTTACGCTGTAAAACTTGAACAAATCCGTTGATGGCGGTTAATGGCGTCTTTAGTTCATGACTTACCATGCCGATGAAATCATTTTTTCTCAGCTCATCTAGTTTTCTTTCAGTAATATCAATAAAAAGCCCCGAATATTCGGTGGCATTTCCGTGCTGATCTACAAAAACCCTTCCTGTGGCCTTAACCCATTTTTCTTCTCCGGTAATGAGATTATTTACAGGATATTCTGTATCGCTAGACGAGTGGTCGGCTAAGGCACTTTTCAGCGCATTGTTCACCATATCATGATAATCAGGATTAATGGACTGCATAATAGCCTCCATTTCTGCAGGTTTATCCAAAGGCAAGCCCAGTAATTCTTTCACAAAATTGGACATGGTTATTTCAAGGGTATTCGGATTAATGCTCCAAGTACCCATTTTACCCGTTTCTATAGCCTGTCGCAGTTTTTCCTCACTATCGGCCAGTTTGTTGGTATATTGAACCAGGTCTTCATGCGTTTGAGCCAGTTCCTCGTTTGTGGTGGCCAGCTCCTCATTTGCTGCGGCCATCTCCATGTTAATGCCCTGAAGTTCTTCCTGATAAATTTTTCGTTCAGTGATGTCAGGACTTACCGTAGCTATGGCAATAACTTCGTTAGTATCCTGGTTTTTGATGGTAAACCCGTTCCACTCGATCCAGAAAGGTTTTCCTGTTTTTTCGTTCCAAAAACGGATTTCTTCCCTAAAATTCCTGTTCTTCAAAATTCCCAGTAAAAGGCGTTCCGCAATCGGCCGGTCTTCAGGGAAAACACAATCTAAAATAGTTCTGTTAGTTGTGCTGGTCCAGCCGAGTTTTGTTAGCGCAGCCGGGTTTAAATATTGGATTGATAGGTCTAACTCTGCCAAGCCGATAAATTCAGAGCTGGCCTCAATAAGCTTGCTTAAGTTAAGCCTTTCCAGTTCTATTAACTTTCTTTCGGTAATGTCTACGCACGAACTGATATAGCCCGCAAAAGATCCATTGGTATGGAACCGTGGTGTTGCACTGGCCAATAACCATCGGTAACCGCCATTTTTGTCGAAAATCCTTAACTCACCCTTAAACGCTTTTTTACTTTCAAAAGCTTTTAGGTAAATGCTGAGGTATTTATCTCGGTCTTCAGGGTGGATGAGATCGGCCCAGCCATAGTTAAGCAGATCTTCGGTCGATTTACCGGTTAGATCTGTCCACGATTTGTTAAAATAAACAGCATTTCCGCTTTCATCGCCAACACCTATAAAAATATCGGTTCCTTCGGCCATTGTTTTAAAGCGTTTTTCGCTTTCCGAAAGCTGGTTAAAGCGCTCTATAACCCTTAATTCTAATTCATTGTTTAAAACGTGTAGGGTTTCCTGCGTTTCCTGCAACTCTTCATTTGTAGCCACAAGTTCTTCGTTGGTGGCGGCCAGTTCTTCTACCGTAGCCGCAAGCTCTTCATTTAGCGCCTGTTCCCGCTGCAGTGCTTCTTCCTTTTCCTGCGCTCTTTCAATCGCTTCTTTTCTGAGCACCCTTTCGCTAACATCAATTGCCGTATGTAAGATACAGATCGTTTTCCCTTCATCATTTTTAATGGCGCGGTATTCAAAATCGAAGTAGAAAGTTTGCAGCTTTCCGTCAATTTCGAGGTCGGCAGCAGTATCTTTTCCCGAAATAACCAGTCCTTCTAGCCACACTTTTCTGAACATATCGATAAAAGGCTGCCCCTTGAGTTCGGGTAAAGCCTCTTCTAACGATTTTCCGATTACGCTTCTGTCTTTCCCCCAAATCTTGAGCATGGCATCATTCGCCGCCTGAATAATAGCCGTTTCTCCAACATGAACAGCGGTGGCTGTGTGCGTTAGGTTAAAAACCTCTATTAATTGATCATTGCTTAAAAGATGACTGGATTGGCTCATTATGAAAATTTAAGGATACGATCTAAAATAAATATTTTATCTAAAATTCAAAATAATTTAGTTTGAAGCTAAACAAGGCTATTATTTTGACTCAAACTATATACTAACCATAACCTCCTTGAAAAGTTTTTTAATTAGGTGGATTTCTGATGGGTATTGCGTGTTTTTCCTACAACCAAAGTAAAGTGTGTTTTTTAAGGGCGATCTGCCCTCCCAGATTACCTTGATTTTATCTTCCTCCACCTCCTTTTTGCATAAAAAATCGGGTATTATGGCCAGACCATTGCCGCCCGATAGGCAGCGCACAATTGAATTTAGGTTCGGAACGATGTAATTTGGCCTAAAATCGGCATGCTTACCAAAATTTAGCTGCCAAAAACGTAAAAGATGCTCCATATCGCCTGCGGTACCATACCATTTCTGCTGTTTTAGCCAAGCTTCCATGGCCTTCAGATCATTCTTTTTGGACAAAGAAGCAAAGGTTTGCCCATCAATTTCTATTCCTCCTACCAAAACAATGGTTTCAGATGAAAAGGCTTCATGCTCTATATTGGGTGAACTGCCTTTCTGAGGGGTTATAATTAAATCTAAAATGCCTTTATCCAATTGATCCAACATCTCTGGATAGTCTCCAAAACGGATAATCACATTAAAAGGAAGTGTCGAAATGTATTGCTCCAGCGTAATCTGAAAAGTTTCGAAACACATGCCTACGCTAATGGTTGGTGTATGTTTCTCGGTGCTTTTCTGAAAGTGCTTTTCTGCATCTTCGAGCTTGGTTAATGGTTCCACAACAAAATTATACAGCACTTTCCCTTTTTCGGTTGGAATCATTTTTCTGCCCGTGCGTTCAAATAACTTATAGCCTACATAGCTTTCGAGCGAGCTGAGGTGCAAACTTACCCCTGGCTGCGAAATAAAAAGGCTTTCGGCCGCACCGGTTAAAGTTCCTGTTTTGTATATCGCCTTAAAACTCCGGTACCATTCTAAATTAACCATAAACAAAGTATTATAATTCTGATACAAAGCTATGAATTAACTTGTTTTAATAATAGATTTTAAGCTGGTAATTTTGTGTTATCAAATTAGAAAAACGAAATGACAAAAATATTCATCATCAACGGAGGACAAAAGTTTGGTCACTCCGGTGGAAAATTTAACGAAACAATAGCCGATGCAACAGCCAGTTTCTTTTCTTCATTAAATGATTTTGAGCTAAGAACGACCAACATTAACGATGATTACGATCCGAAAGAAGAAGTAGAAAAATATGTTTGGGCCGATGTGGTAATTTATCATACACCGGTATGGTGGTTCCAAGTGCCGCACGGATTAAAAAAATATATCGATGTTGTATTTACCGAAGGGCACAAAAAAGGAATTTATGTTAGCGACGGGCGTAAAGCGGATAACCCTACCCGAAATTACGGAACAGGCGGAATGCTGCATGGCAGAAAGTATATGGTAACTTCATCGTGGAATGCGCCAAAAGAGGCCTTTACCATCCCCGGTGAATTTTTTATGGAAAAAAGTGTAGATGATGGTGTGCTTTTCGGTTTCCATAGGATGAATGCCTTTACCGGAATGGAGCGGATAGATGGTGTTCATTTCCATGATGTAGAGAAAAATGCCGATATTATTGGCGCACTAAAACAATACCAGGAACATTTAACCCAAAATTTTATCAATAACGAAGTTTATGAGCATTTATCTAACAGCGATAGTTAAATCTAAAAAAGATACCAACGAAAAGTTAAGAACTGTTCTGTTGGATATGGTAACAAATTCGCGTAGGGAAGAAGCCTGCATACAATACGACCTGCACGAAACAGTTGATGGTGGAGTTTTCATTTTTCAGGAAGAATGGAAAGATCAGCCAAGTTTGGATCAGCACAATAAGCAGCCTTATATTTTGGCATTTATTGAGCAATCGGCCACATTAACCGATGACATTGTGATTTATAAAACAGAAAAATTGGCTTAATTACAGCTTGGCGCGCTTGGCCGTTAATGAAGACCCCGCCGAGGCAATTACGACAAAAGCTACTGCAAAACATTCTTTTAACGATAAGTATTCTTGTAAAAATACCAGGGCAGCCAATGAGGCCATGGCCGGTTCAAGGCTCATTAAAATACTAAAGGTCCGCGCAGGAATCTGTTTTAGGGCCTTCATTTCTAAGGTAAAGGGAATGGCGCTTGAAAGTAGCGCAAGAGCTGTTCCTAAACCTAGTAATTTGGAGCTTAAAGCACTTAAACCACCACCAAAAATACCAAATGGCAGAATTACCACGGTGGCAAACAACATGCCAACGGCAACAGCATCGCCACCTTTCATAATTTTTGAAATCCGGCCGCCGAGTATAATATAGGCCGCCCAAAATACACCGGCCAAAAGCGCCAGCAATACGCCTGCGATGTTAAGTCCACTGCTGGTCCATGGTGCAATTAGGGCAATGCCTGTTGCGGCCAATATTACCCAAAGAAAATCCACCGGTTTTTTTGATCCGAAAATGGCGAGTCCCAAAGGGCCAACAAATTCTAAAGTTACCCCCAAACCGATGGGTATACGGGCAATGGCCATATAAAATACCATATTCATGGCACCCAGGCATATGCCATACAGGGTAACATATTTCCACTGTTTGGCATTTAATTTAAACAGGTTTGGCCTGAAGGCGATAAAGAGGATTACGGCAGATAATCCGATCCGCAATGATGCGGTAGCTGCGGCCCCGATTTGCGGGAAAAGCCCTTTCGCAATTGCCGCCCCGCACTGCACACTGATAATGGATAGTAAAACAGCGGGTATAGGTGGAATATTGATTTTGCTTTTCATCTGGGGCTCGTAAATGAGGCGCAAAATTACGCAATTATAAGTTCCAAAATTTTTAAAATAAAAAAAGGGAGAATCAGATTACGCCAATTCTCCCTGTTGTATTATATATAGGTTATTAACTAAACAGTTCCTGTTCATCCCTGTTTTCGGTAGGGATTTTTTTTAGGAAATCATCAAACGATGGTCCTTCATTATCCGAATATATGCCATAAGCATCCAATATGTATCCAATATTTTTATCCTGATCTTCTACCAGGTACAATACCGAATTATCAGCTGGATCCGAATCTCCTTCAAAACGATAAGTTTTAACAATGGTTAAATCCTCTGGTTTGTAAATTTTACCCGATGCACTCTGCATCTTGCCATGATCGGATATTTTTAATTCATTATCTTTTCCTTTCAGCCTCAATTTCTCTAAAATTTGACTCAAAGTGTTCATTGCAATTGGCTGTTCCATAGTTCTTAGCTTTTATTAATATTTAAACACCTGGTAACGGAAATGGTTTTACAGGTAGCAACTTTAGTCAAACCAAATGATTGTCAATCTGTTTGCTATATAAACTAAATTTTAAAGTAATGAAAAAATATCTTCTAAGTGTAGCTATTGCAGGTGTAGCATTGGTTAGTGCCTGTACAAAAACCGATAAAGAAATAGCCCAGGCAACCTTAACAGAAACTGCCGATAACAGCAAAACAATAGGAACGGCAAAGTTTTACGAACTGAGCGACGGAAAAATTAAAATGGATATTGAGATGAATTTCGCAGCAAGGGCCGATAGTAATGTTGCAGTACATTTTCATGAGCATGGCGATTGCGGAAATATGGGCGAAAATACCCACGGGCATTGGAACCCTACCAAGGAAGCACATGGCAAATGGGGATCGGCAGCTTACCACAGCGGCGATATCGGCAACATCAAATTAGATAACAAAGGCCACGCTACGCTTTCGGTTACTACTGATAGGTGGAGCATTAAAGATGGTGATATTAAGAACATTATAGGCAGGGGCATAATTGTGCACGGCGGTACTGATGATTATACCACGCAGCCAACCGGAAACTCAGGACCAAGGGTAGGCTGCGGAGTAATAGAGGCAGTGAAGTAAAAAGGTTGATCGTTATTTCGGCCTGATAACTATCGGACTGATGACAATTTTTCTTAAGCGGTTAAATTTTTTAACCGCTTTTTTTATGCAATTTGATTAGGGTTGTCATCATCACTAAAAAACCTAAATGTTATGGCAACTCTAAACGAATCTCAAAACAGCAAGGCTGTAAAAGGAAGAACCAAAAAACCTGCACCAAGAGTAGATCTTACGGCAATGGTTGATCTGATGTTTTTATTAACTGCATTTTTTATGCTCACTACTTCTTTGGGCTCATTAAATGCGGCTGATATTGCCAAGCCTGATGAGACAGAGGATATCGTAACCAACTATCCCGAATCGCGCACCATGACCATTGTAATAGGGAAAAACAGCCAAGCGGTTTGTTATATGGGCACCATTGAAAAGGCCAATATGAAAGTAAGGCCGGTTGCAGAAATTCAAAAAGAAATCAGCGCAAACGAACAGATGGTTGCAAAAACGCATCAAAATAATCCGGCTAAATATATGATCGTAATTATTAAGCCCAGCAAAACGGCCAAATTTCAGGATTTTGTTGATGTAATAGATGAGATGAAGATCGCAAACATTAAATCGTACGCCATTGATGATGACCATATCAGTAAAGAAGAATTGGCATTTATGAAACAGCAGGGTATTTAAGCCAAATGCTAGGTATAGCAGCTGTAAACTGCGAATAAAACGAATATAAAAAGTTTTTTTGCTAATGAATAAATTGAATATGATAAATAAGACAAGATTTTTTGATAGAATAGCCTAAATTAAGGTATTTGGGGCTGTTTTTTCTGAGTTTATACAGTTTGATTGGATTTTTGGCGGGTGTTTAATACTACGTATGTATAGCTAATATTATTACATTCGTCGCAGTGTTTGGCCGAGCATCAGGTGGCAATCCCGAAAAACCTATAAAAGAGTAGGGAACTTAAAACTCAAAAAAAATCTAGTATGAAAAGTTTAGAATTAAAAAATCTTGGTGTTCAAGAAATGAACACAGCCGAAATGTCACAAGTTGAAGGCGGTGGTATTGTTAACAATACTTTAAACGAAGTATTAGGTACACTTGCAACTTCTTTAAATGCAGTTGGTGCAGACACTTCAGTGTTTTTAAACAAAACAGTAACCAATGTTTTGAAACTTGTTTGGAGCTTATAAGCAATTTATTGTATCCGCTATGCTACTTTTCAGCATAGCGGATGCTTTATAGCTACACTGATATGGCGCTAACCAACTACACTACAGCGAGCATCTCCAATACCGCTCTCGTTTACCGTTCTCAAATAAGTAAGCCCAGTCAATTCATTTATATGGCTGCCGTTGTGGCCATTTTAGGGATACTGGTAGCCCTTCCTATTATTAAAGTACCCATAAGCATTAATGGCAATGGCATTTTACAATCTACCATTGAGAAAACAGAACTTATTGTTCCTGTTAATGGCCGTTTAATACAGTATAAGCTTTCGGATAATAAAAGATTAAAGCAGGGCGATACGCTTTTGGCCATTGATGCAGGTTTAGCCAAGCAACAGGATGCCCTGGTAGAAACCCGTAAAATCCAGATTACCAAGTTTTTGCAGGATATTAATACACTTTTATCGTTCAATGGCGGTTCTTCAGGTTTAGAAACAGGCCAGTATGCAGCCTCATGGCAACAGTACGTGCAGGAATTAAAAAACGCGGGCATTGCCAAAAGGCAGGCTACAAGTACTTTTGCCCGTTACAACAAGCTGTACCAAAATAAGGTACTTACACAATCAGAATACGAAAAATACAAATACGAACTGGAGCAGGCCGAATCGGCTTATCTCATGGTCCGTACCAAATATAAAACCCAGTGGCAAACCGAAGCCAATGGTTATAGAAATGAGCTGAGGCAGCTTTCCAGCCAGCAGGCAGAACTTAATGAGCAGAAAAAACAATATATTTTACGTGCGCCTATTGATGGATCTGTTCAAAACCTAACCGGTTTGCAAAACGGGGCGTATGTTTTTGCCAATCAGAAAATCGGCGAAGTTTCTCCTGATGCTGGCCTAGCTGCCTACTGCTACATCAACCCATCGGATATTGGCCTGATTAGAAAGGGGCAGGAAGTGCATTTTCAGGTCAATGCATACAATTACAACCAATGGGGCCTGGCTGTGGGCAAGGTAATCGATATCTCTGACGATATTGTTATTTTAAACGGTAACCAGCCCGCCTTTAAGGTAAAGTGCTTAATGGATAAAAATTACCTGATGCTTAAAAACGGGTATAAGGGCTACCTCAAAAAGGGGATGAACTTTACTGCGCGCTTTAAGGTAACCAGCCGTAGTTTATATCAACTGCTTTACGATAAGGTGGATGATTGGGTTAATCCAAACTTAATCCAACAAACATAAGTGCTATGCGTACAAAAGTAAAGCAAAGAGACATAACAGATTGTGGTGCCGCCTGTTTGGCATCGGTAGCCTCGCACTATAAACTGGATTTAGCCGTTGCCCGGATCAGGCAGCTTGCCGGTACAGATAAAAAAGGGACTACTGTTTTAGGATTGGTAGAGGCTGCCCAAAAATTAGGATTTGAAGCGAAAGGCGTAAAAGCTCCTTTTGATAGTTTATTTAAAGTACCTACCCCTGCAATTGCCCACATTATTGTAAATGATGTGCTGCAGCACTTCGTAGTGATTTATAAAATAAACCATAAGTTTATAGAGGTGATGGACCCTATAGATGGGAACGTGCATCGTAAAACACATGATGAATTTAAAAAGGAATGGACTGGTGCGTTAGTATTATTGTTGCCATCAGAGAATTTCCAGATCGGCAATGAAAAAAAATCAATCCAAGCTAGGTTTTGGAGTTTGATTAAACCGCACAAAGGCATTTTGACACAGGTTTTATTTGGTGCAGTTGTTTATACCGTGTTGGGTTTATCTACCTCTATTTTTGTACAGAAACTGGTAGATTTTGTACTGGTAGATGGCAACCACAACTTGCTAAACTTAATGAGCATTGCCATGATGGTTATTTTGGTGGTGCAGCTTTTTATCGGTTCGGCAAAAACGGTTTTTACCTTAAAAACTGGTCAGTTGATAGATTCACAGCTGATTTTAGGTTACTATAAACACCTATTGCGCCTGCCCCAGCAGTTTTTTGATACCATGCGGGTTGGCGAAATTATTTCGAGGATAAACGATGCGGTAAAAATCCGCACATTTTTAAATGATGTATGCGTAAACTTTCTGGTAAACATTTTTATTGTTTTCTTCTCATTTATCATGATGTTTACCTATTACTGGAAACTGGCGCTGATTACCCTTGCTGTTATCCCTTTGTACCTGCTTATTTATTGGGTTACGGATAAATTTAATAAACGTACACAGCGCAGCTTGATGGAAGATGCTGCCGAACTGGAATCGCAACTGGTAGAAAGCTTAAATGCAGTAGGTACCATTAAGCGTTTCGGTTTAGAAGACCATGCCAACGAAAAAACCGAAACCCGTTTTATTAAACTGCTACAGGCGGGTTTTAAATCGAATATCAATGCGGTGATATCGGGCACTTCTACCGAATTTGTTTCGCGCATCATTACCATTGTCTTACTTTGGGTGGGGGCTGGTTATGTGCTGAGCAATTCGATTACACCCGGAGAGCTGCTTTCTTTTTATACGCTTATCGGCTATTTTACCGGCCCAGTTTCATCATTGATCGGGATGAACAAAACGGTGCAGGATGCCGTAATTGCTGCAGATCGTTTATTCGAAATTATGGATCTGGAAAGAGAAACCGATGAAAACCAGATTGAGCTGAGTGCCGATAAAGTTGGTGATATCCACTTTGAAAATGTATCGTTCCGTTATGGCAAAAGGCTGGCTATTTTTGAAGCGCTAAACCTCACCATTCCGCAGGGCATGTTTACGGCCATAGTGGGCGAGAGCGGATCGGGTAAATCTACCTTAATGTCTATCCTCCAAAATATTTATCCTATCCAGGCAGGCAACGTCCGCATCGGTAAATACGATCTTAAATATATTAGCAATGCTTCGCTTAGGCAGATGATCGCTGTAGTACCGCAACAGATTGATTTATTTGCTGGAAATGTAATCGATAACATTGCCATTGGCGAAGAGGAGCCCGATATGCAGCGGATTATTGATATTGCCACAAAATTGGGACTGATCGGTTTTATTGAAGCACTGCCAAAGGGTTTCCAAACGTATCTGGGCGAAAACGGTACCAGCTTATCAGGTGGACAAAGGCAGCGCATTGCCATTGCACGGGCACTGTATAGAAATCCTGAAATTTTGATTTTAGACGAAGCCACCTCATCACTCGATGCTGTTTCGGAGGAGTATGTGCAAAGGATGATTGCCCTTTTAAAGGCCGAGCAGAAAACGGTAATCGTAATTACCCATCGTTCGAGCACACTCAATAATGCCGACAAGATTATTGTATTGGATAAAGGTGTGGTGGTAGAACAGGGCAGCCACCAAGAGCTGAAATACCATTTGGCCTAACCTCTTTGCGTCGCCCTGATCCGATGGCTATCGGATTTATTTCAGCGTCTTTCATATTAAAATATGGTATACCTGTGGTAATTGAATTATTTTTTCGGAAAGCAATTATAGCAGTTCTTTTTAATGTTCGCCCTGCTTTTTGCTTGTAGTCCCGATTAGAAAAAAATCGGGAGCTACGCGCGTCAATCAGGTTTAAGTAGGTACCATTAGTGCAACTATTTAAGGTTGCAGGTTTGTTAGGCCTAACTTACAGAGCCTGTCAAGTCTGTATGGCCAGCGCAGAAACTTTCTAACCCAAGAAACACTTCCCTGAGTTAAATAAACCTGATAAGAGCGGCACGCAGTATAGCGGATAGCAGGACTTTCGGAACCGAAGCGCACAGCAACCTGCTTTTCAAAAAACGGGCAAACTTACGAAGTCTGCCCAACGTAGACCCCAGCCGATTTCGTAAGTTTGCAAGTGGTGTCAGATGTTGCCATATGACACAAATAATGAAAGTCGGATGGTAACATCCAACTGCACAGCCAAAAAAAAAGCGTTCTGCATATTTGCAAAACGCCTTTCTTTTTAAAATTTTATGCTGATTGATTAAATGCCGAAAGCAGCCTTAACCTGATCTACGTAATCTAATTTCTCCCAGGTAAACAGATCAACAGTAACTGTTTTCTCTTCACCGTTTGGAGTTCTAAAAGTTTTGGTAACGGTTTCTGGCGTACGGCCCATGTGCCCGTAAGCAGCAGTTTCGCTATAAATTGGGTTTCTTAATTTTAAACGCTGTTCAATAAAATAAGGGCGCATATCAAAAATCGATTCAACAATCTTGGCAATCTCGCCGTCTGTTTTACCCACTTTGCCCGTGCCATAAGTATTGATGTAAATACCCATAGGTTTTGCAACACCGATAGCGTACGATACCTGTACCAAAATCTCATCGGCAACACCGGCAGCCACTAGGTTTTTGGCAATATGGCGTGTAGCATAAGCCGCACTTCTATCTACCTTACTTGGATCTTTACCCGAAAATGCACCACCACCGTGAGCGCCTTTACCGCCATATGTATCAACAATAATTTTACGGCCGGTTAAACCCGTATCGCCATGCGGACCACCGATTACAAATTTACCGGTAGGGTTAATGTGGTATTCAATTTTATCGTTAAACAAGTGCGCATATTGCGGGTTGCTTTTGATAATGCGTGGGATTAAAATATTTACCAGGTCGGTTTTGATTTTAGCCAGCATAGTAGCCTCTTCATCAAAATCATCGTGCTGGGTAGAAATTACAATAGCATCGATACGAACCGGTTTATTGTTATCATCGTACTCTAACGTAACCTGGCTTTTTGCATCCGGACGTAGGTATTTAATTTCGTTGTTTTCGCGTCTTAATACAGCCAGTTCCTGTAAAAGCTTGTGAGATAGGTTTAATGCCAAAGGCATATAATCCTCAGTTTCATTAGTCGCATAACCGAACATCATACCTTGATCTCCGGCACCCTGCTCTTCTTTGTTGCTTCTATCTACACCTTGGTTAATATCTTGCGATTGCTCGTGTATTGCCGATAAAATTCCACAAGAATTAGCTTCGAACATGTATTCACTTTTAGTGTAACCAATTTTTTTGATTACATCGCGGGCAATTTGCTGTACATCTAAATAGGTTTTAGATTTTACTTCACCTGCTAAAATTACTTGCCCTGTGGTAACCAACGTTTCGCAGGCAACCTTTGATTCCGGATCGAAAGCTAAAAAGTTATCAATTAACGCATCCGAAATTTGATCGGCAATTTTATCTGGGTGACCCTCAGAAACAGATTCTGATGTAAATAAATACGACATTTATTAAATAAATTAATGATAAATAAACAAATTTATAATTGCCAAACCCCTTGGAAACAGGTGGTGAAATGATTGAAAGGAGGCATTAGCAATTTTTTTAAGTGGTTGCAATCCGGTCCCGAAGTGTCGGGATAGCAAATCAATCCACTTTTTTACTGCTGCAAAATTAGCATATTTTCTTTATTTCAAAAATTATAGATTATTTTGTGCATTCAATCTTACACTTTGCACACAAAGATCAATATCCTCTTCATAATTAACCCAATTTCAGGTGGGCGGGGCAAGCTGCGTATTCCCGATTTTATCGATAAATACCTGGATAAGGAAAAGTTTAACCCAAACTTTGTTTTTAGTGAATATGTTGGGCATGCAGGCGAACTTGCCGACGAGGCTTCAGCCAAAAATTTTGATGTTATTGTTGCCGCTGGTGGCGATGGCACCATTAACGAAGTGGCTACAAAAGTGCTGAAGCACCAAAAAGTGCTGGGGATTTTACCGCTTGGATCGGGAAATGGCCTGGCGCGGTTTTTAAATATTTCTAAAAACCTAAGGTATGCACTTTCCATCATCAACAATTTTAAGGTTGATGAAATTGATACTGCACAGTTTAACAACAAATGTTTTTTTAACCTGGCCGGAATGGGTTTCGATGCCCATTTGAGTTCTGTTTTTTCGAAAGATAAAAAACGTGGATTATCAGGCTATGTAAAACTCGGTTTTCAGGAAGTTTTTAATTACAAGGCCCAAAATTATGTTATCGATATTGATGGCGAGGTTTACAACAAAAAAGCCTTTGCCATCAGTATTGCCAATTCATCACAGTACGGAAACGATGTATTTATTTCGCCCAATGCCTCGGTAAAAGATGGACTGCTTGATGTATGCATTATAAAACCTTTTCCGATACTAAAACTGCCGGTTTTGGGTTATGTAATGTTAAGGGGAACAGCCGAAACCTCCGATATGATTGAAATAATTAAGGGAAAACACATCAAAATTACCCGCGAAAAGGAAGGCGCTGTGCACGTAGATGGCGAACCTTTACAAATGGGAACATCAATTGAAGCGCTTGTTCGCCCGCTGTCGTTAAAGGTAATTGTTCCTTGAGTAAAACGCTCAGCGAATGACGAAGATTAAACGTTCGCCATAACCTATTGACTGATGAACCAATGGCCAGTGAATCTTTTATAAAACATGAAAAAGAAAAATAGTTTAAGCGATCTTGGCGGAATCATGTATTCTACCGATCCGGAATTTGAATATCAGGAAGAAGTTGATGATACCGTTACTTCGCCAAACAACCAGCAGGATTTAAGGGTTATGCTGGATAAGAAGAACCGTGGTGGCAAGGCGGTAACCCTAATTACAGGTTTTAAAGGCCGTACAGAAGATTTAGAAGTACTGGGCAAAATGCTAAAAACCAAATGTGGCGTTGGAGGTTCGGTAAAGGATGGCGAAATTATGATCCAGGGCGATGTTAGGGATAAGGTAATGGGCATTCTGCAAAAGGATGGTTATAAGGCAAAAAAGGCAGGGGGTTGACAGAAAAAGATGTCATCCTGAGTGCAACGAAGGATCTTTTTCAGGTACCCGCTGTAATAACTACTTTTGCAAATTCTAAAAGCTTAACCTTCAATCCTCGATAAAACCTGTTCAATGCTCAATGTTGGTTTTTAAATGTACAGCGCGATGCTACTTTCGTTAAACATTTAAATCAATCAACATGAAGCAGTTATTAATTTTATTCATCTTTATTATCTTTTCGGGTATTCAGGTTGCCCATGCTGAATTTATGAATATGGGTTCGGCCGAGATAATCGTTCTCCTTAAAACGGGGCTTTTTACACTTTCAGCAATTGTAGGTTTTATTTTTTTATGTTTATATCTGATTAGAAAGTCTAAATCTGCTCAAAATGAAAAATAAGATAATCTTCTGCTTGGTTTTTATACTTGCCTATGGTATCCAGGTTGCCCATGCCGAATTCTTAAACCTGGGAACGCCCGAAATCATCATGCTTTTGATAGCAGGCCTTGTATTTTTTGGGTTTTTTGGTGGCATTTTCATGTTGATCTACTTTTTGGTTAAAAGAAATAAAAACACCCAGTCAAATTTACCGGCAAATACGGTAGCAATAAATTTTGGCCATCAGGCTGAATATCAAAAGCCTCCACTTGAGGTGAAAACCAATAAAAATGATGCTATAAAAGTAAATGCCAGAATTGCTTTGCCCCAACAGAACGAAATCAGGTATGTTGATACCGACGAAATAACGAGGTGCGAAGCGGATAACAACTATACCAACTTCTTTTTTATCGATGGCGATCAGCTGTTGATTTCAAAATCATTAAAAGAATATTCAGATCTGCTTAAACCGCAGGGTTTCTTGCGGACGCACCAAAGCCATTTGGTTAACCCGAAATTTGTAAAAAGCTGGCTGAAAGAAGATGGCGGAACCTTGTTGATGGATAGTGGCGATAAAATTCCGGTATCCAAACCCAATCGGGAAATGGTTAAAGCGCTGTTGGGGAAGTAGTTTCTAATTATTTAACCAAGGTACAAAGAACACTAATGTGGACCTCGCAGGTTTTCAAAAACCTGCGAGGTTTAGACATTACCTTACATTTTTGTACTTTTGCGGCTATGTCAGTTATTAAACCCTCATTAGCAAAAGGTACCCGCGATTTTTCTCCGGTTGAAATGGTAAAACGCAATTTTATTTACGATACCATTAAAACCGTTTTCAGGAAATATGGCTATGCCGAAATTCAGACCCCAAGTTTCGAAAACCTTTCTACCTTAACCGGAAAGTACGGCGATGAAGGCGATAAGCTGATTTTTAAAATTCTAAACAGTGGCGAGTTTCTTAAAGATCCAAAAAAGAAACAATTCGATTTTGCACAAGAGGACAACAGCAACAAACTTATTCCATTAATTTCTGAAAAGGCTTTACGCTACGATTTAACGGTTCCCTTTGCACGCTACGTGGTGATGCACCAGCACGAAATTACGCTGCCTTTTAAACGCTTTCAGGTGCAGCCGGTTTGGCGTGCCGATAGACCGCAAAAAGGACGCTACCGCGAATTTTATCAATGTGATGTGGATGTGGTCGGATCGGAAAGTTTATTAAACGAAGCTGAGTTCATTTTAATCTATAACGAAGCTTTGAGCAAATTGGGCTTAAAAGATTTCAGCATAAAAATTAACAACAGGAAAATTTTGTCGGGCATTGCCGAAATTATCGGTAAACCTGATTTGATTATCGATATGACTGTAGCCATTGATAAGCTGGATAAAATCGGGTTGGATGGCGTGAGTAAAGAGTTATTAGAACGTGGTTTTACGGAGGTTGATTTAGAAAAACTGCGTCCGGTAATATTGCTAGAAGGAACCAACGAAGAAAAACTGGCTAGCCTGAAAGGTGTTTTGGCACAATCGGCAACCGGACTAAAAGGTATTGCCGAAATTGAACAGGTATTTGAATATGTAGAAAGCCTGATTGCTTATGGATTACCGCTAACAGCAAAGTTAGAGCTCGATATTACTTTAGCCCGCGGCTTAAATTATTATACCGGCTGTATTTTCGAAGTTAAAACCAACGAGGTTGCCATGGGCAGCATTGGTGGTGGTGGCCGTTACGATGATTTAACAGGCATGTTTGGTTTAAAAGATTTAACCGGTGTGGGTGTTTCTTTCGGTGCCGACCGCATTTACGATGTATTGGAAGAACTTGATCTTTTTCCGGCCTCGGCAGAAATTGGAACAAAGGTACTGATCAGTAATTTCGATGCAGAAGCTGAAAAATATGCGCTGCCCATTATCCAACAGTTTAGGAATGCTGGAATATCAGCGGAGTTGTACCCAAGTTCGGCAAAGCTTAAAAAACAGATGGCCTATGCCGATGCCAAGAAAATACCGTATGTAATTTTAATCGGTGGCGATGAAATGGCCAGTGGCGAACTTACGCTAAAAGATATGCAGAGCGGCGAGCAGAAAAAACTTACCGTTTTGGGCATTCTGGAATTGTTGAAATAACATTTATATTTTTTACCACCGAGGGCACTGAGTTTTCACTGAGTACACAGAGATGGGCTAATTGCGGTCGTCATACTGAACTTGATTCAGGATCTATTTGATATTGATTTTTCATAGAGAAGAGGCATACGTAAAAGCCTTGGTGTGCTCCGTGCCTTTCTCTGTTTCTCTGTGGTTAAACTTGTTTTCCTACCCGCAACAAAATAGGGAAATACACCTCTTTCTCCGCATCGTTGCCCCAGGCTTCTTTTAACTCGGTAAACATGTACTCCAGTGGGTTACGGTCGTTTGCCCTTTTGTAATGCTGCAAAGAAGACCAGGTATTCAAATAACCGATTAACTGGTTAAAGTTCCAAGTGGTTTTAATGCGGAAATGTGGGGCTACAATTTCCGCAAAAGGGAATGGGATGGTTATGTAACCTTCTTCGATGTAGCGGCGTTCAGGGTCCCAGTATTTGCCCAGTATCTCTTCGTAGAGTTTATGTACCGCCTTATCAACCTTTTTATCAATATACATCAACCCATAACCAATTACGGCAAAAAGGCCGTCAGGTTTTAAGGTTCTTTTAACCTCAGCATAAAATAATGTGAAATTAAACCAATGTATGGCCTGTGCTACCGTAATAAGGTCGAAACTGTTATCGCCAACAGCAGCGTGCTCGGCAGGTTCAACTTTGTAAGTAATATTGGGCAATTGTAAGGCATTTTTTAATTGGTTTTCGCTGATGTCAGTTGCATAAACCGCTCTAAACTGATTGGCCAACACCCTGGCAACTTGCCCGTTTCCCGTAGCACAATCCCAAGCGGTATCTTTATGTTTTAGCAAGGAAAACAGGTAGTCGTACATTTCGGGCGGGTAGGTAGGCCTATATGCCGCATAGCCTTCAGCCTGAGTAGAAAAGTTATCTTTCATTGTCGGAATGATTGAATTTTTGAGAGGAGAAATTAATGAATGGGCAAAAGCACACCAATAATCCCGCTCTTTCTTTATAAAATTATTATATTTTTGATAAACAATCATGATAGAAGTTAAGTTTCCATTTAGACATTCAAAATTCAATCCTTCATTCAATCACCCTCTCATTCAGTCACTCAATAATTAGCTCCCATGGATAAAAGCGTTGATGCGGTACATCAGAAAGAAATCAAAGATGTAGAATACAGGCTCAAATCAATATTTGGCGGCTCGGCGGGGAACTTGGTTGAGTGGTACGATTGGTATACCTATTCGGCTTTTGCGCTTTATTTTTCTCCTGCATTTTTTCCGAACAGCAATCCAACTGCCCAGTTGTTGGATACGGCAGGTATTTTTGCTGTAGGTTTTTTAATGCGCCCTATTGGCGGCTGGTTGCTTGGTAGCATAGCTGATAAATTAGGCCGGAAACGCTCGATGACGCTTTCTGTACTCATTATGGCCATCGGATCGTTAATTATTGGGCTAACACCAGGTTATAACCAAATTGGGATAGCGGCCCCTTTGCTGCTCATTTTTGCCAGGTTGATCCAGGGCTTAAGTACGGGTGGCGAATACGGCACATCGGCCACCTACCTTAGCGAAATGGCCACCAAAAAGCACAGGGGGTTTTATTCCAGCTTTCAATATGTTACACTTATCGGTGGACAATTACTGGCACTGGGCATTCAGTTAATTCTGCAGAACTGGTTACTCACACCAGAAGAGCTGCACGCCTGGGGCTGGCGGATTCCTTTTTTTATTGGGGCCTTACTTTCTTTCATCGCTTTGTATTTAAGACGGCATATCGACGAAACTTCTGCATTTAAGCGTAAAACTTCGGCTGATAAAAAAGGAGGGATTGCTGTATTGCTAAAATACCCAAAAGAAGTATTTACCGTTGTTGGTTTAACATTGGGCGGTACAATTGCCTTTTATACCTTCAGTACCTATATGCAGAAGTTTTTAGTCAATACCGTACACCTCAGTAAAGAAACATCAACAACCTTATCGTTTATTTCCTTACTGGTTTTTGCACTTTTACAGCCGTTGTTCGGCCTGTTATCCGATAAAATTGGCCGCAAGCCCTTGCTTATTGGTTTTGGTGTTTTGGGCACCTTATGCACCTATCCAATTTTAACAGGCTTAGCCGGCGAAACAAATACCACGATAATATTTTTATTGATGATTGGGGCTTTGATTATTGTAAGCGGCTACACCAGTATTAATGCCGTTGTTAAAGCCGAGCTGTTTCCTGCCGAGATCAGGGCATTGGGTGTAGGTTTGCCTTACGCATTAACCGTTGCCATTTTTGGCGGTACAGCCGAATATTTTGCATTGTGGTTTAAAAAAATTGGTCACGAAAGTTATTTCTACTGGTATGTTACAGGCTGTATTTTAATCTCCTTGATTTTGTATACCACCATGAAGGATACCAAGCACCACTCCAAAATAGAAGATTGATTTTAGGCGTTTGAACTGGTGGCGATACAATCGCCGTGCTCGGCCATCGGCGTTACAAACGCGGACGATGACAAATATTTCCGCGCTAATCCGTGCCTCCCAGGCATCTATATGTCGCTACAAGTAATTACTCACCTCAATCAAATTCATATCCGGATCGCGTAAATAGATAGAAATAATTCTGCCATTGGCGCCGGTCCGTTCTACAGGCCCTTCCTCAATTTCGATACATTTCTGTTTAAGTTCTTCTATTACATCGCTAAGTGGAAAATCGGTTATGAAACATAAATCTGCGGTACCTGGTAAAGGTCTAAAAGCCTTTGGTTCAAATTCGCATCCATGTTGGTGGAGATTGATTTTCTGACTGCCAAATCTTAATGCTTTTCTGTTCTCTCCAAACGCTAGAACTTCCATCCCTAAAGCCAGATTGTAAAACCGACAGGTACTCTCCAGGTTAGCAACAGTTAATACAAGGTGATCTAAATTTTTAATATCCATAACTATAAATTAGAACTAAAGCATCCGTCCTTTTGTTTTAACCCAAAAGGTTTATACTTCCGATATTTGGTTAGTAACTATCGACCAACAAAATAATCAATTTTTATATATTTACCATTATGCAAAACCTGCCTCCTTTAGCCGAACGTATGCGCCCTCAAAACCTTGATGAATATGTTGGTCAACAGCATTTGGTGGGCGAAGGTGCAGTATTGCGCAAGGCGATTGAAAGCAGTCAACTTCCATCTATGATTTTCTGGGGACCTCCAGGCGTAGGTAAAACCACTTTGGCATACATCATTTCGCAGGCATTGGATAGGCCGTTCTTTAACCTGAGTGCAATAAACAGCGGGGTAAAGGATATACGCGAGGTAATAGACCGGGCAGCACAGCTGAAAGATAGCTTTTTGGGTTTGCCTATCCTGTTTATAGATGAGATACACCGTTTCAGTAAATCGCAGCAGGATAGTTTACTTGGGGCTGTAGAAAGAGGCCTGGTTACCCTGATTGGTGCCACCACCGAAAACCCATCTTTCGAAGTTATTTCCGCTTTGCTTTCGCGCTGCCAGGTTTACATTTTAAAATCATTAACGGAGCAGGAATTGGCCGGTTTGCTGCAAACAGCAATTCAGAAAGACGTCATCCTTTCGGAAAAAAAGATTACCATAAAAGAGCATGAAGCACTGATCCGCCTATCGGGTGGCGACGCCCGCAAACTCTTGAACGTGCTCGAAATTGCGGTTAACGGTATCGGCGGAAATAAAATGGTATTAACCAATGAAAATGTTTTAGCCCATGCCCAGCAAAATCTGGCCTTGTACGATAAAGCAGGTGAGCAGCATTATGATATTATTTCGGCTTTTATTAAATCGATAAGGGGCAGCGATCCAAATGCTGCGGTATACTGGTTGGCGCGGATGATAGAAGGAGGGGAAGATCCATTGTTTATTGCACGCAGGCTGTTGATCTTATCCTCAGAAGATATTGGTAATGCCAATCCCAATGCCCTGCTTTTGGCCAATAACTGCTTTACAGCTGTAAATGTAATCGGTTATCCCGAAGCACGGATTATCCTATCACAATGTGTAACCTATCTGGCCAGTTCGCCAAAAAGCAATGCTTCTTACGAGGCCATTAACAAAGCGCAGGCGCTGGTTAAACAAACGGGCAATTTGCCGGTACCTTTGCACATCCGCAATGCGCCAACCAAATTGATGAAGAACATTGGCTATGGGAAAGATTACCAGTATTCGCATGGTTATGAAGGTAATTTTTCGCCGCAGGAGTATTTTCCTGAAGAATTGAGCGGTACCAAACTTTACGATCCGGGAAAAAATGCGGCAGAAGAAAAGCTCCGCGAAAAATTAAGGCAGAACTGGAAAGACAAATACAACTATTGATGTAACATTTCTTAAGCAATGTTTACTAATAGATAAGAAAAATAAATTAACACTAAACTATATATGCTGAATACTTTTTTAAGCCATCAATGGAAATCTTTTTGGCGATCGCGAAACAGGGGCAGTAGCATTGCTGGCCAGATTGTTTTAGGGTTTTTTATGCTTTACTTTCTTGCCCTTGCACTTGGCGCCGGTTTTGGGATGTCGGTATTTTTACCTAAAATTTTCCCCAACCAAGATGTAATCAAAAGCTTTAACGGCATCATCCTTTACTATTTCGCATTCGATTTTATCATGCGCCTGCAGTTTCAGGAGCTGCCAACCCTAAGCATTATCCCGTACCTGCACCTCAGGATCCAAAGAAGCAAGATTATTAAATTTTTAAATGTGAAGGCACTTTTCTCAGCCTTTAACCTTTGGCCGTTTTTTATTTTCCTGCCCTTTTGCTTTATTAAAATTGCACCCACATATGGCGCGTTAACTACGTTAATGTATATCGTTTCCATATTCTCTATTATGGTTTTTAATAATTATCTGGTGCTGTATATTAAAAGAAAATCGATAACCAATGTACTCTATACCTTTTTTGGCCTAGTGGTTATTGCCACTTTTGCCGCACTGGAGTATTATAAAGTGATTTCGATAATGGCAGGTTCTGATGCTGTGTTTAGGGCCATTGCTAAACAGCCGCTTTATGGTTTTATTTTTACCATCGCTGCCTTTGCCATTTTTTATTTCAACTCAAGCTTTTTGCGTAAAAACTTATATGTAGAAGAATTAAGCACCAAGCAAGAGAAAAAAGGTAGTACCGATTATGCATTCCTGAACAGATTTGGTAAAGTAGGTGAGCTGGCCGCTCTGGAGTTAAAATTAATCCTTCGCCATAAACGCCCCCGTTCTTCCGTTATTTTAGGCTTCTTTTTCCTTTTTTACGGATTTATTTTCTACAAAGAGCAGGCAATTGCCAGAGATGCATTTGGGCAGATGATGTTCGGGGCTATTTTTATGACGGGGATCTCCATCATTATTTACGGTCAGTTTATGTTTGCCTGGCAAAGCGCTCATTTTGATGGGATATTAGCCAACAAAATCGATTTCAAAGATTTTATCAGGGCCAAATTTTTATTGTTCACCATTGGCTGTACCATCATAACTTTATTGGCCAGTTTTTATGGATTTTTAAGTCCTAAGCTTTTATTGCTACACATTGCAGCCTATTTATACAACATTGGTTTCGGAACCGTGGTGGTACTTTATCTGGCTACACTGAATTATAAAAGACTGGATATTACCAAGGCCGCAAGCTTTAATTACCAGGGTACAGGGGCCACACAATGGCTTTTAATGTTTCCTTACGCGCTTACGCCAATATTGATTTACCTGCCGTTTGGCATAATGGATAAGCCTTATTGGGGCTTATTGGTCGTATCCGTTTTTGGCCTGAGCATGCTACTGCTACGTGGCTTTTGGGTAAACTACATTGCAAAAAGATTTGAGAAACAACGTTATAAAATAGCCGAAGGCTTTAGAGAATAATTATGATTTTAGAAGTTAAGAATTTACAAAAAGTTTATGGCGATAAAACCGTTGTAAACATTGAGGATTTACATATTGCTGCTGGCGAAACCGTAGGCCTGGTTGGAAATAACGGCGCTGGTAAAACTACTTTTTTCAGGATGCTTTTAGATTTGATCCGTCCAACAAATGGCGAGGTTTTATCAAAAGGTGAAAACGTAATGCAGAGCGATAACTGGAAAAACTATACCGCATCTTTTTTGGATGAAGGGTTTTTAATTGATTATTTAACGCCCGAAGAGTATTTTATTTTTATCGGCAGCCTGCACAACCTCAGTGTGGCTGATGTTTCAGCCTATTTAAAACAATATGCTGAATTTTTTAACGGAGAAATTTTGGATAGTGGAAAGTACATCCGCGATTTTAGCAAGGGCAATCAGGTTAAGGTAGGCATAGCGGCTGCTTTGATGCAGAACCCCGAAATTTTAATTCTGGACGAGCCCTTCGCCAACCTCGATCCAACCACGCAGATTAGGTTAAAGAAATTGCTGAAAGAACAAACAGGCAGCATGACCACCTTTATTTCGAGCCACGACTTAAATCACGTTACCGATGTGTGCAACAGGATTATCCTGGTAGAAAAAGGACAGGTAATTAAAGATTTTAAAACAGATGAAAATACGCTGAAGGAATTGGAGAGCTATTTCTCGGCCTAGTTTTGTACTAAGAATGATACATTATGGAAAGTCCCGATTCGTTGGGGCTTTTTTTTATCGCCAAAATTTTGTGCTATTTCCGCGTATTTAACCGAAAACGCCTAAAAAAACAGGTATTGCAGTTTTTTGGCATTGTGTTTGAATACCACGAGTAGAAATTATAAATCTAGATTATTATGAGTATTTCAAAAGTAAGAATAGCGACATTAAGTATAGGATTAGCAGTAGGTTCAATGGCATTCCAAAGTTGTGATAGTTTAACTAAAACGCAAAAAGGAGCCGGAATTGGCGCTGCTGCAGGTGGTGTTATCGGTGCTTTAATTGGAAAAAAAGCAGGTAATACAGCAGTTGGAGCATTAATTGGCGGTGCTATTGGTGGTACAGCTGGTGCTTTTATTGGCCGCAGAATGGACAGACAGGCTGCTGAAATCCAGAAAGCAATTCCAAATGCAGAGGTAATCCGCGAAGGAGAAGGTATTATTGTGAAATTTGATAGCGGTATTTTATTCGACTTTGATAAAACAGCATTAAAAGATGCAGCTAAAACCAATATTCAGAGTTTAGCCTCTTCTTTAAACCAATATCCAGATACAGATATCAAGATTATCGGTCACACCGATAGCCGTGGTACAGAACAATATAACATGGGCTTATCTGAAAGAAGAGCGGCAGCGGTTAAAGCTTATGCGGTTTCTCAAGGTGTTCCATCATCAAGATTGGTTACTATTGGTAAAGGTTTTGCTGAGCCAATTGCAGATAACGAAACTGATGCAGGCCGTGCAGCTAACCGTCGTGTAGAGATTGTAATTGTTGCTAACGATGCATTAAAAGCCAGCGCACAAAAACAAGGTTAATCATCGCTATTTCCCTCTACCTATGAGGTCATTATATATGCAGCCCCGGTGTACATCCACCGGGGTTTTTTTGTGCCCCAGCTGTTACCATCTGACAAAGGCCATGTAATTTAGACCTTTCAAAACTTACGAAGTCTACCAAGCCAGTGGCCCAGGCAGACTTCGCCAGTTAGCCTCAGCTGCTTAAGAATAAATATCTTCAAAATAGCTCACCACAAGCGATTTCATTAGCATTTCTTGCTCCAGCATGGTGTAAGGTGGAATTGTTTTGATTAGTTTCCAGTGTGGCCAGCCATCTTGGTCTAAACCCTCCAGTTCATAAAAGCCCATTTCGCTCAATAAGCGGCAAGTGGCAATGTGCATCAATTCTTCCTTTTGCCGTTTGCTGTATTTTTTTGGTCCTTTGCCCAGTTCCTGTACACCGATTAAGAAAAGCATTACTTTTAAATCAGGAAAATCAGAATCGAATTCATTTGAAATCTTTTCCTGTAAGGTTTTCCACTTGGCATTAATCTCCGACGGTTTCATATTGTGCAAAGATAGTGTAAAAAGGTTTATGGCCTGAGTAAAAGGTTTCGACTTTTAGCCGTAAAGCTTAAATCATAATTGTATTTTTGGTTACATTTATAGTTTATGGATACGAATACAAATAAAACAATCGGCGCCGGATTATTGGCTTATGGCATGTCGGGCAAGGTTTTTCATGCCCCTTTTTTAAATGAGCACCATGGCTTTAATTTAAAGGCAGTAGTTGAGCGCAACAATAAAAATGCGGCTAATGATTACCCAAATATTACAAGTTACACTAGCGTTGATGAGCTTTTGGGCGATGATGAAATAGAACTGGTTGTAGTAAATACCCCAAATAACCTTCACTACGAGCATACAAAAGCCGCTTTAACCCATAACAAACATGTTTTGGTAGAAAAGCCATTTACCGCTACTGCAGCACAGGCCAAAGAACTTTTTGAACTGGCAGACCGTGTGGGCAAGCAGATATTCTTTTATCAGAACCGCCGTTGGGACAGCGATTTTACTTCGGTAAGAAAAGTAATTGAAAGCGGTAAGCTGGGCAAACTGAACGAAGTACATTTCCGTTACGACCGCTACCGCAATGTTATCGGGCCAAAAGCATTTAAAGAAAACCCGGTTGAAGCCAGTGGCCTGCTTTATGATTTAGGTCCGCACCTGTTAGATCAGGTAATCAGTTTGTTTGGCAAGCCCTTAAGCTATCATAAAATTTTGGGTAAAAACCGTGTAGGTACTTTGGTTGATGACTATTTTACCATCCAGTTAAGTTATCCCGATAGCGTAAATGTTTTTGTTACCTCGAGCATGCTTGTGGTCGATCCGCAGGCTGCCTTTGTATTGCACGGCGTTGATGGCAGTTTCATTAAAGAGCGGGCTGATATCCAAGAAGAACAATTATTGGCTGGGATGAAACTAACAGATGCAGCTTATGGTATTGAGGCCGAAGGCAAAGATGGATTATTAACGACTATTGATTCTGAAGGCCATAAAACCGAAGAAATCATTCCATCCGAACTGGGTAGTTATCTGCCACTTTTCGAAGCGGTTTATCAATCAATTACGAACAACAAACCATATCCCATTACCCGTGAAGATGTGTTGGCCCAATTAGAAATTATAGAAAACTAAACCTCTATCTGTATACTACTTTAAACCCGGTACATCACATTAACCTGTGTAATCTCTTTTATGAACTCCCTACCATTTGCCTACCTCATCCCCATTTTTCTCATTGCCATTTACCTCATTCTGAAGAAAAAGAAAGTGATCATCGAGCCCTTAACCGATGTAGACAAAAAAATACTCGATGATTATGTTAGCTATTACCACAACCTTGATTCGACAGATAAGCTCAGGTTTGAACAAAAGGTAGCCACATTTTTCAGCACGGTTAAAATTGAGGCCGTAGGGTTAGAAATGACTACTTTGGATGAGCTGTTGATTGCTTCGAGTGCGGTAATTCCAATTTTCGGCTTTGACGATTGGCAATATCAAAACCTCACTAGCGTTTTATTGTATCCCGATACCTTTAATAAAGATTTTCAGTTTGAGGGCGGCGAGCGGAACATTATGGGCATGGTGGGTACAGGGTATATGAACGGACAGATGATTTTATCGAGATCGGCGCTGCGCCATGGTTTTTCTAAAAGTGCAGGCAAAGAAAACACCGCTATACATGAGTTTGTTCATCTTTTGGATAAATCGGACGGTGCAACGGATGGTGTTCCGGAGAATTTGATGGCGCACGAATATACTTTGCCATGGATAAAAATGATGCATGAGGAGATTGAAAAGATCGAAGACAATAAATCAGATATCAATCCTTATGCAATTACCAATCAGGCCGAGTTTTTTGCGGTGGTTTCTGAGTATTTCTTTGAAAAGCCCGAGTTGTTGAAAGATAAACATCCCGAATTGTATTTTCAGTTAAGCCGCATATTTGCGCAGCATCCAGCAGGTTAATTATGAAGAGTTATAAGATAAAGATTTGGGCAGCAGTTTTATGCACTTTGATGGGCTTAACTGTATCGGCCCAAAAAACCTACGTTTTAAGGCAAAATTACCCAACAGGTTATAAATACGATTTCTCCATTACTTCCGATCAGATTATTAATCAGAAAATTGGCGACAGGGCCATAAATTTAACGCAGAATATTGGTACTGATTATACTTTTGATATTACCGAAGGGCATAGTGGAGAAAAAGATATCAAAGTAACCTACAAGCGGATATTTATAAAATCTGTGGCCATGGGGAACACCATGACGCTCAGCTCCGATGATCAGGACAGCACCAAGAAAAATCCTTTCAGCGGTTTAAAAGGAGCTTCATTTTATATGATCGTTGCCCCAAATGGATCAATTAAATCGGTAGCCGGAATAGATAAAATGCTGGATGGGATGGCGGCAAAAATGACCACCGATACCAGCCAGATTAAACAGTTTAAAGATGCCCTGAGCAAACAGTTCAGCTCCGAAATGGTTAAGCAAACCATGGAATCTTCGTTTAAAATTTATCCTGAGAAACCTGTTGCCATAGGCGATAGCTGGACAGTTGATACCAAAATGCAGATGAGTATGCCGATTGAAACGATTACCCAATACAGCTTAAAGGAAGTGAAAGATGGTATTGCCACGCTCAGCGTAAAAGGAACTTTGCTATCGAAAGGTAATTTTGAAGTAATGGGCAACAAAATGGAAACCGATTTAAAGGGAACCAACTCTGGCGAAACAGCTATTGATATGAAGACCGGCATGGTGCTGAACAGCCATCTGCGGATAGAACTGTATGGTAAAATGAAATCGATGGGGCAGGATATCGATTTCGAAATGCAGGGCATTAATAAAATTGTAGGAAAAGAAATTAACTAGTTGGATCAAACCTCGCAGGTTTAATTCAGGATTTTTTGGATGTTTTATCGGGCTCATTGATGGCTGTGCCATTTTAAACCTGGTAAAATAAGGCTGGTTTTATTAAGTCTGTCACGTTGAGCCTGTCGAAACGCTTGAAAATGTATTTATTACCACCCTTCGACAAGCTCAGGATGACAGTCTATCCTCCTCCAAAAACTACAAACTTCCTGTTAAGGCTACCAAAAACTCAGTTGGGATTTCAATATGCGGAATATGTCCGCAGGCCTCAAATTCGATTATTTTAGCGCCGATAATTTTGGCGGCGGTCTGTTTGCCCAGCAGCTTGTATTGGCCATGTACAGCCTGTTGATCGGGTGATAATAGTCCCTTACCCACTATGGTTTTATCTTCTTTACCAATAAATAAAACAGTAGGCACTTTAAGGTTCTGAAATTCGTAAACAACAGGTTGTTCATAAATCATGGTAAAAGTCATGGCGGCTACTTTTGCCCACCGTGGATAATCGGCACTAAACGTTACCCCTCCGGCTATGCTCACCAGGTATTCATACTCTGGCTTCCAATAGGTAAAATAAGATCCTTGATAGTATTTGCGTACGCTTTCAGCAGTGGTTTTGAGTTCAGTTTGGTATTGCTGCTCGGTAGTAATATAAGGTACAAAAGTTTTATAATCTTCTAAGCCTATTGGGTTTTCAAGCAAAAGTTTTTCTGTTTTTTCGGGATACATCAAAGCAAACCGAGTGGCCAGCATACCGCCCATACTATGGCCCAAAACCACTGTTTTTTGAACGCCCAAGGTATCTAATAACTTTTTGTTCCACGTGGCCATTTGATGGAAACTGTAATGTATAAAAGGCTTTGACGATTTACCAAAACCAATTTGATCGGGTACAATAACACGGTAGCCAATATTGGTTAGGGCTTTAATTACATTGGTCCAATAATAACCGCCAAAATTTTTCCCATGGAAAAGAATAGCTGTTTTGCCATTGGCCGCCTGTGTGGGCGCAATATCCATATAGGCCATTTTAACATCCTGGCCCTCGGTATTGATTGGGAAATATTTAACAGGGTAGGGGTATTTAACGTTTTCTAAAGTGATAGATAGCGTATCGATCTTTTGTGCTTTAACCTGGCTAAAAACGAATAGAGAGAGGGCAAATAAAAAGAAAAACTTCTTCATGGATTGGGTATTGATATAAAAACTAAAACTAATTGGCCCAAGTTATACTTTTGCCAATTAGTTAGCTTAAAAATCATGCCCTTTTTACACAATCATTAATAACGATGGTGCATATGCGACTTATCATGCTTAAAGAATTACTTTTTTAACATTTGTTTCAGATATTTTACGGGCATTGCTATAGTAGTTTCATCCGAAAAATTACCGGTGATTTTGTTCACAGTTATATTCTCTATTTTTAGATAAGCTTTTTCAAAAGTATTGATTGTCAAATTTTCAATGCTATTGTTTTTAGCGTCTTCTCCACTCATAGTTACGGTTGAATTTTTACTGGAAATGTTTAAATCCCTGTAAGAAATATTGCTTGAATTAAAAACCGAACTGTCTAGATTGATATTTAGTTTTTTAATATCTGTTTGGTTAATTACCCTTGTAAATTTTCCGTTTGAACTAAATGTTATTGGAGAACCGAAAGATAAGTTGCCTGATTTAGTGGCATTGATGCTTAAACTATCGGTTTTTGCGGTTAAAACTATGCTTGAAGAATTATTGATGTTCAATTGGTCAATATTTGGACTATATACCAATATGACTACACCGTAGCGGTTGTTGCCCGATCTGTTCAGCTGATCGCTAAAGCTGACTTGCAATGTACCGGTCTTGTTCACGTTAAAAGTGATACCGTCTTTCATATCAGTAGGTACTTTTACACCTGATTTTGCACTTTTTATCAAGTGTAGTTCTAAATAAATTCTTTTGGCATCGGGAACATTAACGCTGTTAAAAGATGTGTTAAAAGGTATGGAAACCCTACCATCACTTTCTTTGTCGAAAGGTTCGGCATTGATATCCTGTTCTGCTAAAAACCTATCGCTCTTAAACGATACATAATTTAGCTTAACATTAACTGCAATAACAACTATTGGAATAACAATCAGCAGTGCAGCAAGGGCGATTAATAATTTATTACTTGTTTTCATTTTATTAAGCGTTAAAATTCTCTTTTACAAATGTTTGGTATTGGTTTTCCAGTTCTTCGAAACCAATATTTAGCAGGTAAATATTCCTGAAAACCACAGGGAGCTCATCTTGTATAAACTGCTGCCTGCGGTAGTTTTTTACATGGCTTATCGCTGCCTCATCAACAAAAAAGCCAATCCCGCGTTTGTTGTTGATGATGTTCTTGTTTTGTAGCAGCTCGTAGGTACGCATTACCGTATTGGGGTTTACTTCCATTTCTACGGCCAGTTCCCTTACCGAAGGAACTTTCTCATCGGCTTTCCATTTTCCCAGCAGAATGTGCTCGCAAACATATTCTGCTATCTGAAGGTATATTGCCTTATTATCTCTAAATTCCATATCTATACCCTTTAAAAATTAAACCTCTTTTTCTTTGAGGCGTATATACGTGATTAACCAAATAATTAGGCTGATGGCCACTGTAACCCAAAAAAATATGGTAAATACAAAGCTTTTATCATGGCCACCAACAATATATTTAGCGCTTTTATCGGCCGTAATCCAATTGGCAAACCTAAAGCTTAAGAAAAACACCAGTACAAAAAAAGCAGTAACAGATACCGCTGTTTTAATATAATGAAAGCGGTTAAAGTATACGGAGCCTAACAGAAAAATACTGGTAACCAAAAAAGGGAGGGCAAATAAATATTTATATTCCCGCTCGGCTGTCAGATCATCGAAAATAGTACTGAAAGAAACCAGTGTAAGCCTGCCGGTATTATAATTCATTACTTTTTTATTTGCCCATAAATCGTTGATGTAGCTCACAAAAATGGCATCGATTACATAAAAAATGAGCAGGTAACTTACAATACTGAGCACAGCTGTAAAAAAGAAAGCGCAAAGAAATTTTTCTGTAATAGAAGCAGGGGTCATTAATTCCATTATGGCTTTAGATTTCTGCCCCAGCGGACTGAAATAAGCACTGGCCTCGATGGTTATAAACAGAAATCCGATAAAAAGGAATATGACAGCGCGGAAACCCAACTGGGCATGCTCGTTATTGTCCCATCTAAAATATGCACTCTTAAATTGTGGGACATTAAAGTAGTAGAAACCAACGATAATTACGGCTAGTACCACTAAACTCATGAGGTAAACTTTTCCAAAATCAAGCCATTGTCTTTTTAGCAATAAGCCAAATCGGTTAATATTAAAGGTGTTGTTCATCGCTTAACTGAATAAAGGTTTAAATTTGATTTTCTCGGCAAGTATGGCATTAAACAGCAGTTCCATATCCAATTTGCTTTCTTCGTGGTGGTAGTTCGGCATTACCGCATTATAGCCGGATAGTGATGGTTCTGCGTAAAAAATACTATCATCCACTTCTTTAACTTTTTTGAAAGTGAGCTTTGTGGTAATTTCTTCTACCGATGCTTTTAGCGCTACATCGTTTTCATCGAGCATAATTACCGTATCAATTAAATTATCTAAATCCCTAACCTGGTGGGTAGAAATGATAATGCAGCGGTCGTCCGTTAATGCCGAAGCCATAATTTTTCTGAACTGGGCCTTCGATGGAATATCCAAACCATTTGTAGGCTCATCCATAATAACCAGTTTAGCCTGTGTGGCCAGACCAAAGGCGATAATAAATTTTTTCTTCTGTCCATAGCTCATGTTAATCAGCCTGTTGCTGGGCGGGATATCAAATTCCTTCAACAGCTCGGCAAAATACCTGTGGTCGAAGTTTTTGTAAAAGGGGGCATTGGCTTTCAGGTAAGCATCTATTTTTACCGCCGGTAAATGAAATTCTTCGGGTATAAAGCAGATCTGCTCTAATAAAGCCGGTTGTCTTTTTGCGGGGTTAAAGCCCATCACATTAAGATTTCCGCTCTGCGCATACACCAAACCGGCTAGGTTTTTTAAAAAGGTTGATTTACCTGCCCCGTTTTTTCCAAGCAAACCATAAATATGACCATTGCTTAAGCGCATGCTCATATTTTTAAATAATGGCTTATGCTTGCTGTAGCCAAAATTCAGATTGTTAATTTCGATCATATCTACTGTATTAGTTAAATAATACACTAAAATATCATCTATTGTAATCCTTTCCAAATTATTTTTAATTTTTTTATTTGTGGCTGGAAATTATTTGATTGTTAACGTCAGGTTAACGACGCTTAGATAGTCTACAGCATCAAAACGTAAGGCATTTGTAAAATATCCGTTTAATACGGGCAACAATAAAACATCCTTAATATGGAGGTTGTATGTTTGTAGCGTAACGTACAGGAAATAGAAATTTATAAACTATTGACTACACTGTACACCATGCCAGTTAAACTCAAAAAATATGTCGAAACTATTTTCTCCCTTTAAGCTAAAGGATGTAACCTTAAAAAACAGGATTGTTATTTCGCCAATGTGCCAATATTCTGCAGTAGATGGATTTGCCAACGATTGGCATTTGGTGCATTTGGGCAGCAGGGCTGTTGGTGGAGCGGGATTGATTATTCAGGAAGCCTCTGCAGTAACTGCAGAAGGAAGAATTACCTATGCTGACCTGGGCATCTGGAAAGATGAGCATGTAGAAAAGCTAAAACAGATAGTTTCTTTTATCCACGATAACGGTGCCATTGCGGGTATACAATTGGCCCATGCAGGTAGAAAAGCCAGCTGCGAAGTACCATGGAACGGTGGCGAACAGCTTACCGAAGGCCCGAACAGTTGGCAGCCTGTAGGCCCATCGGCCATTCCTTTTAAACAAGGGCAGGTTGAGCCGCACGAGCTGAGCATTAAAGAAATTCAGGATATTGTTTTTGCCTTTAGGGCTGCTGCCAAACGTGCTTTGGATGCGGGTTATAAAGTTGTTGAAATACATGCCGCACATGGTTATTTACTGCACGAATTTTTTAGTCCCCTGAGCAATAAACGCACCGATATTTATGGTGGAAGTTTCGAAAACCGCATACGCTTGGTAATTGATGTGGTAGAGGCAGTACAATCGGTATGGCCAGAAAACTTACCGGTTTTCGTACGCATTTCGGCTACAGATTGGACTGAGGGCGGCTGGAACGAAAACGATTCGCTGCAACTGGTAGCCGTTTTGAAAGATCGTGGGGTAGATTTAATCGATACCTCATCAGGAGGGAATGTGCCCGATGCGTTTATCCCTGCAGGTCCAAATTATCAGGTTCCATTTGCCGATAAAATCAGGAATGAAATCGGTATTTACACCGGGGCTGTTGGTGTTATTGTTGAAGCAGAGCAGGCAGAAGAAATTTTGGAACAGGGCAAAGCAGATTTAATCTTCATTGCCCGCGAGTCGCTGCGCGATGCCTATTTCCCAACACATGCTGCACAGAAATTAGGCGATGATACAGAATGGCCAAACCAATATGTAAGGGCCAAAAGAGAAACTTTTAAGAAGTAGTTTGGTACGCTTGAAATAAATGAAATTCGTCATTGCGAGATGGCTTTTCAGCCATCGAAGCAATCTTACAACGATCGCTATTAGCGTACGCTTTAAGATTGCTTCGTGCCTTGCAATGACGAATTTTCTATTTAAATCTGTTAATAATAGCCTGCCAAACTACCTCGGAAGCCTTTCGACAGCCTCAACGTGACAAAATTTTATTATTTAGCTACAGTAAAAGGGATGTAAAGCCCGAAAGTGATGTTCCTACCTGTGTTGTAAACGCCTAAATTAGGATTTTCCGAGTCGAAACGGCCCGGTTTAAACCTGCTCAACGCATCGTAATATTTCTGATCTAAAATGTTGTTGGCTGATACAGATAATTTGATAGGCTGCTTGCCGAGGTTAAATGTAGCGCCAATACCTGCGTTTAATAGGGTATAACCACTGGTTGGCGTTTCAAAAACATCATCTACACGGGTTTGTTTAAATGCCGAATTAATACCTACCGAAAGATAAGCATCATTTGTACCTTTTAATTTTGGCTCGAAACGCAGTTCGTTGCGCAATGTACCAGCTGGTATAAATGCCAATGGCCTGCCCAAAGTATTGTTTTGGGCATGTACATAACCAAAGGTATTTTCGAAATGGATAAATGGAACAGGGTGGATGGTTAAGCTGGCTTCAGCGCCGTAAAGGTTGGCATTTACCTGTCCGTAACGGTAAACCGGATACTCGTCTCCTTCGGCCATAATGGTTTCGCCGTTGGTTGAAGCATAAATAAAATTATGCACGTAATTGTTGTAAATACTGGCACTTGCACTTACAATTTTTCCTTCGTATTCTAAGGCTGCATCAACCTGGTAACTGCGCTCTGGACTTAAGTTCGAATTACCGATTTCGTAACGGAATGTTCCTTCGTGAACACCGTTTGAGGCCAGCTCGGCAGGATTGGGTGCACGGAAAGCGGAACCTGCATTGGCCTTAAAGTTCCATTCTTCGTTAAACTGGTGCGTAAAACCTAAAGCTCCACTTACATTCGAGAATTTATTCTGAAAAGGTGCAAATTGCTCTTCACCATCTACAAACAGTTGTTTGCCATTATTTTTACGGTAATCGTAACGGGCGCCAATACTAAAGGTATTGCGCTCCCAGTTCTTTTTGGCAAAAGCAAAAACACCGATACCATAGGTATTGTAGTTTGGAATTAAAAATTCATCATTTGCTTTGTTCTGGCTATGGCCTGCATCTGCACTTAAGCCAAATACAGGCTGCCATCCATTGGTTTCGTGGATGTAATATTTTAAATCTGCATTGTAGGTTTTAAGATCGAAGAATAGCGAAGGGTCTGGACCATCTTCCAATTCGCGGCGCTGATTTTGCTGATAACCAAAATCAGCCTTTAAATTGCCGTTACCTAAAATAAAATTATTGTTCAGGGCAATTTTAAAATGCCTAATGTCCTGGCGGGGATAATCCAACTCACGGTTTTTATAATCAGAAGTAATAAAGGCTTCGCCATCTTCTTTTACAAAATTGCCATTGGCATCTAAAGTAGGTTCGTAAAAACCAATGTTGTTGCGGAAACTCGAAACATTTAGGTGTGAGTACCCCCAGCTTTTGTTTAAGCCGATCATTCCACTTAAATCGGTTTCGTTAAAGCCCGAGTTCGGAAAATATCCAGTTGGTGTTTTAAAAGAGTAAGCGTTTTTGTAAGTGCCACGTGCGCGCCAAACAAATCCATTTTCGTTGCCTGTTAACATCAGCGAGTTGGCCGTTAAGCCATTGTTGGTGGCATAGTTGGTAATAAATTCGCCTTTTATCTGTCCATCTGGAGCTGTACTGGGTTCTAAAAGGTTAATTACGCCTCCAAGAGCATCAGAGCCATACATTAACGAAGCTGCTCCACGTAAAATCTCTACACGGTCTGATTTGAACTGATCGATCTCAATACCATGTTCATCGCCCCACTGTTGGCCCTGCTGTTTAATCCCGTCATCTAAAGTTACAATACGGTTGTAGCCTAAGCCCCTAATTACCGGTTTAGAAATAGATGGTCCGGTAGTGATCTGTGAAACTCCAGGAACCTTAGTTAAGGCATCGATTAAATTGCTTGAGGGCTGCAAAAGCTGATCTTTGCCCACAACTGCCGATGAAGCACTGTTTCTTTTGCTTGTACTGCTGATCAAGCTTCCGGTAATTACAATTTCTTTGGTTTCTATCGCAGTAGGCTGCAAAGAAAATTCAAGTCCGGAGGCGGTAGCCAGGTTAACTACTTTTGTAGCTGTTTTATAGCCTACGTAGTGTACTTCAACCAAATAACTTCCTTTTGATGGAAGATTGTTCAACGTAAACTCGCCATCGTTATTGGTAACTGCAGTAACTTTTAAATCTGGAATAAAAATGGTTGCACCAGGCAATGTTTGATGGGTACTGGCATCGGTAACCTTACCGTTAATATCTTTTAATAGGGTAGCAAATGCAGTATTGCTCAATAATGTATATAGAATTACCAAGCCAATAAGCTGTAATTTTTTCATGAGAATGTATGGTAAATAAAAATGACACAAAACTTAAAGGCAACATGAAACTGAAGCCAAGTAAAGTTTTACTTAAATAATTGAATACGGGCACACCGGAGATGTGCGTTTAAGAAAAAATTAAGCCATTGGGGGGCCGCGTAAGCAGCTGCGCTTTATTTCCGTAAAGGCATTTTTTAAGGTAGGTTCCGTTTGGCTGAAAATTTTGGCCGATAAAAAGATCCTGTAAATGTGATGCGTTGATACATAGTTTTTTTCAAAACTGGCATTGCAGATTAAACAGGTATCGCCATGCGATTGAACGTGGCTAACGTGTTTACAGTTTACCTCTTTTTGGATAACCGGAACGGGGTTGTGGTGGTGGAGTACGCTCCAGGGAGTTAGGGCAATAGCAAATACCATCAGCATAAATGCCGATAAATATAATTTAATGTTTTGCCTATGCTTTTTCAACAGCCCAAAAGTAGCAAATACTATTCATTTATACCTAATGGCTAAGTAACATTGCTTTTATAGTACAATAGCGTCGTTTTTGAACAGTCGGCTTTGTGCAATATCCATTGTTGTAAAAGGTTATTGGGAGATAAATCGATACCTTTGCCGGTATTAAGTTATCCATTGTGAAATTCATTAAGAAAAATATACTAAATGCCATATTTCTGGTGCTTTTGTTGGCCATCATCTTTGTGCCCGATGCAAAAGCTTTTTTTATTAAGGGATTAATGGAAATTGGCTTTTACAAACCAAAGATCGAAGCGCCTGTGGCTACAAATGGGTATCTCAATGGCATCCGGTTTAAAGATGTTAAAGGTAACATTATAGATTTGGGCGATTTAAAAGGCAAAGTTATTTTTCTGAATTTTTGGGCCACCTGGTGCCCACCTTGCCGCGCCGAAATGCCATCGATTAACAAATTGTACAACCAGTTTAAAAATGATCAGAATATCGTTTTCATTTTTGCAGATGCCGATGGTGAGCTGGCAAAATCGGTTAAGTTTATGGCCGAACGCAAATATGAGCTACCGGTTTACAAGGTAGAAAGCGATATACCTGAGCAGTTGTTTTCGGGTGCTTTGCCTACAACAGTTGTACTGGATAAGCAGGGGCGTTTATCGCTTAAGCATGAAGGTGCTGCAGATTATGCAGATAAAAAGATTATTGATTTTATGCTTAAACTAAGTCATTCCAAGTAAATCAAAGCCCGGTAACCGGCATTTTTTTAGCAGCACTATTCGCAATGGTTAACCAATCATTTTGCTATTTTTGCCCTCATGATTTCATTTTTCGAGGCTTCGCTTAAACAACTTTCCATTCATCATACAGGCAATAAAGTGCTTGAAGAGTATTATAAACTATCTGATGCTCCTTTAAAAATTGAAGATGAACTGTTGGGGAACCTGTTGATGCAGTATTTCTTAAAGCCTTTCGAGAAGGTAAATGAAGTTTATCGCTTTTATCATCCAAACGATAACCTCGAACTGAATGAGGTGTTCCATTTTGTGCACGAAATTTTCGAGAACAACGAACTTTTTCACGAAGATTCTCAGCAATTGGCCAAACATTTATACGATGTGGCCAACCACCCTAAAATTAAATCGGGCGAACTTTACATAGCTTATTTCGAAAAGGTGCAGATTGAAGGCGAGCAATTGGATGTGGTAGGGGTATTTAAATCGGAAACTAAAGATACTTACCTAAAAGTTTTCCCTGAACTGGATGGCTTTAACGTAAGTTACGAGCAGGAGGCCATTAGCATTAACAAGCTGGATAAAGGCTGTTTGATTTTTAATGTAGAGCGGGAAGAAGGATACAAGGTTGTGGTGCTCGATCAGGCCAAGAGCAGCAACGATTCTGCCGTGTACTGGAAAGATGAGTTTTTAAAACTTAAAATCAGGAACGATAGCTATAACCAAACCAATAATGTGTTGGGTGTTTATAAAAACTTCGTCACCCAGAAACTGGATGATGAATATGAAATTAGCAAGGCTGATAAAATCGACCTGTTAAACCGCTCCATGAAATATTTTAAGGAGAAAGAAACCTTCGACATTGAAGAGTTTGGTAATGAGGTAATTGGAAATGCCGAAGGGATTGAATCTTTTAAAAATTATAAGAAAAATTACGAGGAGGAGTTTGAAAGTCCAATTGCAGACCATTTTGAAATTGCCGAATCGGCCGTAAAAAAACAGGCCAGGGCATATAAAAGCGTACTCAAGCTGGATAAAAACTTTCACATTTACATCCACGGAAATAAGGATATGATTGAGAAAGGCTACGATGATGATAAATCGATGAACTTTTACAAAGTGTATTTTAGGGAAGAGGAGTAGGTTAATTTGGAGTTAGGGGTTTGGAGTTCTGAATCTGGGCGCTCGTGGGCTTCGGCCATAAGCCCTCGGGCTGTGTCCCCACAGGCCTAAAAAAAATGATTATAATATTGAACGCTTTTATAGGATTTCGGTCTGTGAGGACACAGACCGAGGTTAAAGGTAGGTTAGTTAGGGGTTTGGAGTTCTGAATCTGGGCGCTCGTGGACTTTGGCCATAACCCCTCGGGCTGTGTCCCCACAGACCTAAAAAAAATGATTATAATAGTGAATGCTTTAATAGCATTTCGGTCTGTGAGGACACAGACCGAGGATAAAACTACTTGGCTTCTGGGATCAAACTAAATCTAACTCCTAGGTCTGTGTCCTCACAGACCGAAACAACGTATGTCAAAGAAAATTTCAATCAATTACGGTAGTTGGTCCGTGGATACACAGAGCAAGGGATTGATAGTGCTCCCGTAATGCATATCCCTCATAAACCGAAAATTGATTTTATTTTCTATTTTTAATAATGGAAAATAACATCTTCAAACAGGATCGTAATTCAAAGATGCTTTTGGATGAAGTATATTTTTGGACAGACACTGTTAAAGACTGGAAAAAGATATTTTCTATCGATAAGTATAAAATAATAGTACTTGATACTTTAAGGGAACTCGTTAATAGAAAAAAGATTACAGTTTACGCTTTTGTAATTATGCCGAATCATTTGCACTTGGTATGGCAGATGATCGAAAAAAATGGAAAGGAAATGCCTCATGCAAGTTTCAACAAATTTACTTCTCATCAAATTTTTCAGGATTTAAAAGCAAATCATCAAAGTGTACTAACTCATTTTAAAGTTGATGATGGTGAAAGAAGTTTTCGTTTATGGCAACGAGATCCTTTGGCCGTCGTTATGGATAAACCCGATAAACTTGAGCAAAAAATAGATTATATCCATCTTAACCCATTACAAGAAAGATGGCAATTATGCCAAAACCCTGAGGATTACGACTGGTCATCGGCTAAATTCTATGAAACAGGAATAGATGATTTTGGCTTTTTAACAGATTACCGGACGCTTTTATAGTATTTCGGTCTGTGAGGACACAGACCGAGGTTAAAGTTTTAGAAAAGCAACTCCCAACTCAATACTCCCAGCTCCAAACTAAATCCGCTGTTGCGCTTTTAATGCCAGGTATTGGTTTACTACGCTAATGGTTAGGTTTTGCGGCGCCGTAAGGATGGCTAAAATACCGTGTTTATTTAACTCTTTAACCATTAGTTTTTTTTCGTAGATAAATTTCTCAGCAATGGTTTTGTGGTAAATACCTTCCACATCTTTGGCTGGCTTGGTGCTTAAATCTTTCAGCTCCGTATTTTCAAAAAATACCAGAACCAGTAAATGGTACTTCGCAATACGCTTTAAATAAGGTAACTGCCGGTGCAGGGCCGATAAACTTTCAAAATTGGTAAAGAAAATCAAAAGCCCGCGTTGTTTAACTACCGAACGTACGGCGGCATAAAGTGCTTCAAGGTTACTTTCTAAGTACCTTGTTTTCTCTTTATACAGCACATTCATAATATTGCCCAGCTGCGAAGCCTTGCGGTCTGCAGGTACTATTGCCCCTATACTTTCTGATACGGTGATTAACCCAGCCTTATCTTCTTTAAGCATGGCAACTTTTGAAAGTGCTACAGCGGCATTAATAGCATAATCGAGTAAACTCAGGCCTTCAAAAGGCATGCGCATGATTCTCGATTTATCTATAATACAATAAACATTCTGCGATTTTTCATCCGTGTAAGTGTTTACCATCAGCCCGCCTTTTCTGGCCGTTGCCTTCCAGTTAATGGTGCGGATATCATCGCCACCAACATAATTCTTAATCTGGTCGAATTCGGTACTGTGACCAATCTTTCTGATTTTTTTGATCCCAAATTCAGTTAACCGGTGCGAAATAGCCATCAGTTCGTACTGACCGAGATTAATGAAAGAGGGGTAAACAGGCAAGATTTTGGCCTCATCAAAATTATAGCGCCGACTTATTAGGCCCAGTGGAGAGTTGATATAAGCCCTTATCAAACCGAAATCGTACTCCCCGCGTTTTGTTGGACGTAAGGTGTAATGTATTGATTTTATTTCTGTAGGCTTAAGGTGCAACCAGAAATTTTTATCACGCAGCTGAAACTGAAAGGGGACCTCATCAATTACCCTAACTTTTACGCCAAATGCATAACGGTTCCTGATTTCAATCTGTATTGGATTTTCATCGCCGTTGCTTAGCCTTTTCGAAGTAAATCTTTTGGCATCAATACCGAGCTTGTTTTGGTAAAGGATAAAAATATCTATAAAACAAAGCACAGCGAATACCCCGGTTGCAATTTCTGGAATATCGCCAAGCCAGGCAAAAAAGAATTTCAGCAAAAAAAGCACAACACAAAACCCAAGCGCCGTAAAAAGGCGGTCGGTTAGGAATAAATTGATGTAATATTGCTGAAAGAATTTTTTCAAGGTTGTTTAATCGGTTAATTGTTGAAACTGGTTAACTGAATCCGGACTTCTGGCTCCCGACTATCTGGGTACTTCAATTTTTTTAATAATCTGATTTACAATATCACCTGTTGTTAAGCCTTCCATTTCTTTTTCGGGCGATAACAATATGCGGTGTGCCAGCACGGGGCCTGCTACAGCAATAATATCATCTGGGGTAACAAAATCCCGGCCTTGAATGGCAGCAAAAGCTTTAGCACTATGTACAATGGCCAACGATGCCCTTGGCGAAGCACCTAAATAAAGCGAGGCATTGCTGCGGGTTTCATTTACAATTTTGGCAATAAACTCCAGTAATTTTGGTTCAACAAACAGGTTGCGGATAATGGCTCTTGCTTCTTCAATCTGTTTCACCGAGAGTACTGGCTTTACCTCGTTCAACAATGTTTTATTCACCAGGGCATGTTGCGCCAATAATATCGCCGTTTCTTCTTCAAGTGATGGATATTTAACTTCTATTTTAAACAGAAACCTATCCAGCTGTGCTTCTGGCAAGCGGTAAGTTCCTTCCTGCTCAATTGGGTTCTGTGTGGCCAGCACCATAAAAGGCTCGTCCATAATATAGGTTTCGCCATCTATGGTCACCTGCCGTTCTTCCATTACTTCGAACAGGGCCGATTGTGTTTTGGCCGGTGCACGGTTAATCTCATCAACCAAGATAATATTGCCAAAAATCGGGCCTCTTCTAAACTCGAAATCTCCGGTTTTGGTATTGAAAATTGGCGTTCCCAAAACATCTGAAGGCATTAAATCGGGTGTAAACTGTACCCTCGAAAACTGCGCATCAATGGCTTTGGCAAGCAATTTGGCGCTAAGGGTTTTGGCTACTCCCGGAACCCCTTCTATCAGGATATGCCCATCGGCAAGCAAACCAACAATTAAGAAATCAATCACCTGCTTTTGTCCGATAATGATGTTGCCAAGTACATTTCTGATCTGGTTTACGGCTTCATTTAGCGCACTTAAATCTGTACGTTGGTTAAACTGTTCTTGTTCCATTGCTTTGCGTATTTTTATAAAACTGTTCTATGCTTTCGTTTAAATTAATCAATTCCGTATCGCTCAATTGCGTCATTTTAGGGCTTTGTATAAAATACCTGGTCAGTGTTTTGGCCAGGGTTTCATTTATGCCCGTTTTTTGGGCCAGTAGCTGCGCAAATTCCGGATTAATTTCGTTGGTTTTCAGATAATACCTGCTCCGTAGGTATTCCATAAAGTAATTTAATTTTTTCAGTGCGATATCGAGGTTATTGCGTTCGTGATAATAAACACTGCCCACCACATGAACAAAAGCCAGTGAGGAATTGGTGTTTGGATCGGCTATCGGGATAATCCGTTGGCGGCGCTTAATATCGAAAAAGACAAAAATCAAGAGGCCGAAAATACTGAGGTAATAAGCAAATTTTAACTCCGGGTGTTTAAAAAATACCCGGAGCAGATCTGTTGTGGTGTTTTTCTGACCGGCAAAATATTCGTCGAAAATCAATTCTTTATTGCGCTGTAGGTAGCTCAGCGTTTTTGCCGCATACTCTGCGCCATATTTATTGAGGAGGTTGAAATTTGTGTAAAAGCCTGGCTCGGCAATGAGGTAGAGGTAGCCTTTGCCATAGGTATAGCGTATAAAATTAGGTTGGCCCTTACCGTTAACCCCCAGTACGGTTGTTTTGCCTGTATCGGTTTTGCTAAAAAACTGACTCCCAATACCGCGCTCAAAACCATAATTTGCCTCAGTTTTGAGGTTTATATTGGTAAAGTTTAGGTTACTGCCTTCAGCAGTCATGGCGGTAGCCGTTTTTAGCTTTAGCGCTTTTTCCATTTGGCCGAAATCGTAACTTGCAATAAACACATCGTTACCTGCCTGCATGTATTTGATCAGCTGCTCCTGGTCGGTTTTGCCGATATCTACCTGTTGGGCAACAATTAAATATGCTGTTTTGCTTAATGCCTTTGATTTTAAGGTATTGTAAACCGCCAGTTGCGATGGCCTAACAATGGCCTTGGGCAAAATATCTTTTATGCGGTTATACAGAATGTAGGTGCCATATGGGATTTTATCTTTGGTAGCATAAGTGGGCGCCCAGTTTGTTGGCGTAGGTTTGTTGTACTGGGCTACCAGATAACCAGCTATCAGGATACAGCCAATAATGAGATATACTTTATAACCTTTCATTTAATCTGACTGTTAAACTGATTAAACGATTGGTTAATAGGCTCGAATTTAGTTTCGTCGATAGGAAAATCGCCATACCAGATATAATCGAACTGGAGGGTGAGTTTACCAAAATCATTTTTGAGTTCGGGCTTACTAATCTCCATTAAGTAGTTGTAATTGGTTTTTTCGGGCTGCCACTGTATCAGTTCGGCATCGCTCAGTTTTTTCAAAGCCCTTAAATACAATAAACGAACCGCTAAGCGGAACTTTCTTTCGGCAATTAGCCTTTGCAGTTCCTGCTCGTAATCTATTTCGTGGATGTTTTCGGTTATCACATCGTATGGTAGGATGGTTTCTTTCGATTTTTTGCTGAATATGTTTTCTGCCCCAATTGCTTTAATCAGGATAAAGATAACCACACCCACACCTAAGCCAATAAAAATATACCTCGAAACCGGGTTTGTGGCAGCTCCTTCGAATAAGCTGCCAATCATTCTCCAGAAGGCCATCCAAAACCTGTCCCACAGCGAAAGTTGCTGTTCGCCTATTTCATCGTACTGAAATTCTTTTTGATCTTTATAATCGCTTATGGCTTCCTTATCAAATTTTGCAGGGGTAACCTGGCTATTGCTATCAATACGTATTACAGCAGCAGCATTAGGCTTCGGTTTTGCCGCCTGGGCATAGCTCAATGCCGGAAGAAAAAACATTAAAACAAAAAGGTATGGAATTAGGCTACGCTGCATCTCTAATATTCTTCAGGTCGGGTATCGATAGGTTTTTCACTGCTGCCAAAGTTCGAAATGCGCTCCATTAAACCGGTACTTTCTTTCTGCTCTACCAAGCTGAAATAAGCCAGCGTAATGGTGATGATCGGAATGATGGTAAATACCTGGCAAAGCGATTGCAGCACGGTGGTAATCATGGTGAGGGTTACATTCATGTGCGGGTTTTTACCGCTGAACATACCGATCATATTAAATAAGGTGGTTGGCAGTACCACCATGCTCATGCATGCGTAAACAATAATCCACACTACGATCAGTGTACCAAATGTTACCCAGTAATTATCTTTTATAATTTTGAAACTTCTATCAAAGGCATAACCCAATGTTGCGTTTTCGATAACCATAATAGGAAACATCATGGCAATGAAAGGGAAAAGCCAAAATCCGGGTACAAGGCAGAACATAAATGCAACAACAAGCAAAATGATGAGTAAGATAGAGCTGCCAAAAATGCGGAAAAAGTAGTATTTAAAATAGCCCCAAACTTCATCCATGGTAGGCGTTTGGTTTCCTTTTTGAATGTAAATGGCAATGTACGAGAGGATGGCCACACTCATGCTGGCATAACTGGCCAGCGAGAACAGGATAGATAAGAAATACGTAACACCGTACATGGCGCCAAATCCTATGCCGTTGGTATTCCTACCGTTGCCAATGGTATTAATGATGTTGACCATTTTGTACTGCTGTAACAACATGGTTAGCATGCTGGCCAGCACAAACAAACCGCAGAACATGAAATATGTTGTTATCAGCGGTTTAAAATTTTGGCGCATGAAGGTAAAAGTATCGTTAATTACCTGTCCGAAATCTCTTATTTTCTTAAATTCTAATCTGCCTAACATGTTAATTTACTTCTGTTTTTTTGAGGTTAATTTTTGCTGGATAAATAAATACGTACCAAATGATAAAACTGGCCGACGATAACAAAATGAGGATGCTCAGCCATGCCGGCATTTCGGTATGCCTGGTAACAAAGCTTTCGAAAAACGCGGCTACAATAAAAATTGGGATTAATCCGATAACGATTTTCAGGCCATCTTTTGCCCCCCTTAAAACAGAGGCCATACGGGTATAGGTTTTAGGGAATAAAAGGCTGTTACCAAGTATTAAACCTGCTGCGCCCGCCAGTACAATGGCCGATATTTCGAGCGTACCGTGGATCCAGATTACCATAACCGATTGTAGGCCCAAACCTTTGCTAAAAAAGAAATACTGGAAAGAGCCCAGCATAATCCCGTTGCGGAATATCGATACAATTGAACCAAAGGAAAAGATGATGCCCAGAACAAATGTATACAAGGCTACATAAATGTTATTAGAACCTATCTGCATAAACATCATAAATTCGTTCTGCTGCTTGTACACACCAAAAGGGTCGCCTTTGGCAATATTTTCATTGGTCATGTTTACATAGCCATCGCCCATAATCAGGCGCACAAAAGTATCATCGTACTTGGCCGAAAGTGCACCGATAGCACACGATATGATAAAGAATGCAAATGCATACCAGATCTGTTTTTTATACTGAAAAAAGATCAGTGGAAGTTCTGTTTTCCAGAAATATATAAAACGGTTCGATTTTTCTTTTTTATTCTTATAAACCGATTGATGCAGTTTGGAGGCCAGCCCGTTTAAATAAGCGGTAGTTTTCGAATTTGGATAAAATGTTTTAGCGTAAGCCAGGTCGTTGGTGATTTCGATAAACTGATTGGCCACCTCATCAGGATTGGCCTGCTGCATGGAATCGTAATGTTGCCACTTCTCCGAATGCTGTTTAACAAATAAAGCTTCTCTCATTTAAAGGCGTTACCAAATCTTGGGTTAAAATAGTTAATTTTTTATGGATTAAGAACCGCGGGGATAAAAATATAAGAAATCCTTAGTTCAAAAAAATAATGACTACGTCACAGCTTTATCCCTAAAAAAAATTATGTTTGAAAAATGGATACCATCAAAATTAGCACCGCTCAAAATATAGATATAGAGTACGAAATTGCAGGCCTCGGCGAGCGCATTGCGGCCAGATGTATCGATCTGGTAGGTTTTGCTATACTTGCCATCATAACGGTTATTGTAATGGGTGCCGCGCAGATGAGCCTATCGGGAAATGCCGGCCTGGTGGTGCTTTTTATATTCCTTGCTATTTTTGCCTTTTACGATCTGGTTTGCGAGCTTACCATGGATGGACAGACCTTGGGGAAAAAGGTGTTAAAAGTAAAGGTAATCAGTCTTGATGGCGGCCAGCCAACATTAGGGCAGTACATTTTAAGGTGGCTGTTCAGAACCATTGATTTTGGTTTCCCGTTTGGTTGGGGTGTTGTTGCCTTAATTGCGGTAGTGGTAACCAAGAACCACCAAAGACTAGGCGATATCCTGGCTAAAACAACGCTGATTAAAACCACACCGCGAACGCAGCTGGCCAACGTGGCCTTTAACTTTAGTCTGCCCGATGAATATGATGCCCAGTTTAAAGAAGTAATACATTTAAGTGATAGGGATATAGAACTTATACACGAGGTGTTAAACGGTTATTACCAAACCGGTAATGCCGAATTAATATATGCTATGGCTGCTAAAACCAAAGCGCATATTGTGGCTACCTTGCCCAGCGGGATGAACGAACTGCAGTTTTTGGAAACGGTACTGAAGGATTATAAGCACCTTACATCGGTAAGTGTTTAATAGGTACTAAGCAATTAGCATTTTATGGATATAGCTGAACATTATAAAATTGCCAACTACCATAACGAGGGTAATGAACACGGTTTTTTGGTATTTCACCGGAAACCTGTACAACAGGCCTACGGATACAAATAGAAAGAGTAAAGGGATAGTAGGTGGGTAGAGCGACCAGCTTTTTGATACATCGCCTTGGATAAGCGCAATAAATGACCGCTGAAAGCCGCAGCCAGGACAATCAATGCCGGTTAGGGCTTTAAATGGACAGGGTATTAAATGATTTTGCAGCCAATCAACCAGGTTGATTAAGCTGCAAAATATAAATATGATAAACATGTTTGATTAAACTACCGGTGGAGGCGTATCATTTGGGGTATCCTGATTACCGAACGGTTTGTTAAATGGGTTGTTTGGGTTATTGAAAGGATTGTTTCCAAAACCGCCATTTTGAGCCTCAGCAGCTGATGGGCCTAAATAAGTAGCAGATCCAAAGCCTAAAATCGGCCAGAAAATAAATGGAAAGATCACTAAACCAATCGTAAAACCTTCTGATTTACCAAAGCTCTTGCTTACCAAATTGTATAGCCAAATCGCGAATACAATATTAACACAAGGAATAATCAGCCATAAAATCCAGATCATAGGTTTTCCAACAATCTCTAATAAAATAATCAAGTTGTAAATAGGGATAATTGCTGCCCAGCCTGGTTTTCCTGCTTTTTCGAACACTTTCCACATGCCAGCAATAAAAATTACAATTATTGCCAGGTAAATAATTCCACCAACCACACCAATGCCTGCGGCTATTCCGCTCGATTCGTATTCATTCATAATTTAACTGTTTTTAAAAGGTGATTAATTTAAATAGTTAAACTAAAATAGATTTTTTAATTTAAAATCAAAATACCCAAGTGGTTAAATTACTTCAGTACAGCGGCTACTTTGGGCAACAAGGCATCAGCCCACTCGCTGTACATTTTGCCGCTCGGGTGTAGCCCATCACCGGCAATTAACGATGGATTGGTTGCGGCATTTCTGGAGGCGGGAGTAATATTAGTGTAGCTAACACCTGCTGCAAGCGTTATTTCTTGGTTCGCAGCGTTAAAAGCATCAATTTCATTTGCGATGGTTTGGGGGCTTTTTCCCGAATTTTGACCAAAGGGCGTGGCTCCCCAATCGGGTATAGAAACCACAAAAACCTTATTTTTGTCGCCACCTGCAAAAGCTATTGCAGTTTGTAACAATTCTGCGAATTCTTTTCGGTAGGTACTTATCGGGTAACCACGATATTGGTTGTTAACGCCAATTAATAGCGTTACAAAGCTGTAAGTGTTGGTTAATGCCTCCTTTTTAATAGCGCCCTGTAGTTCATCTGTTGTCCAGCCCGTTACGGCAATAATTTTAGGGTTGGCCACTGCCAAATTTTTTGCTTTAAGCAAATTTTGAAGCTGGTAGGGGAAAGATTCGGCCTGCTTTACGGCTTCGCCAATAGTATACGAATCGCCAAGTGCCAGATAAGTAAAGTTACCTGCTGCAGCGGGTTGGGTGGTTGATGGATCGATGAGGGGTTTGCTAAGCATGGGCTCCTGTTTTGTGCAGGCCGAAGTTAGCAAAGAAAATAAAAGGGCACCGAATAAAATTTTCATAACCTCAATTACGAAAGTGCATGGGCTTAAGTTTTCGTAGTACTGGATACAGCTTAGGTTTTAACTACAGAACCTTGAAGCACAAGATCTGCGCAAATCTGCGTTTCTTCTCCGCTTTATCTGCAGGGAAATCCTGAGCCAGTTTTAAACCAGCTCCATTTTAAACAGGCTGGCAATGTGGTTTTTTAATTTGCCTTTTACCTCTTCCATGTCCAGTTTATAGCCAAGCTCCTGAGCCAACGATGTTACCGCTTTATCATCAATACCGCAGGGAACAATATTTTTAAAATAATCTAAATCTACATTTACATTGAAGGCGAAGCCATGCATGGTAACCCAGCGGCTGCAGCGAACCCCCATGGCGCAGATTTTACGGGCCTTTTCATTATCAGGATCTAGCCAAACGCCAGTGTAACCCGGATAACGGCCGGCTTCAATGCCATAATCTTTTAATGTAAGGATAACTGCTTCCTCCAGCGTGCGGAGATATAAATGGATATCGGTAAAGAAATTATCAAGATCGAGAATAGGATAGCCCACAATCTGCCCCGGGCCATGGTAGGTTATATCGCCACCACGGTTAATTTTATAATAGCTAGCCTGTTTGTCTTTCAAGCCCTGCTCATCCAATAATAAATTTTCAGGGTGACCGCTTTTTCCCAAAGTATAAACATGTGGGTGCTCGCAAAAAATAAGGTGATTAGGCGTGGGGTTGTTAACGTTATTTACCCGGTTAGCTGTTTTAATGGCTACGGTTTTATTCAGTAAATCTTCCTGTTTATCCCATGCTTCCTGGTAATCGGTTAATCCCCAATCGGTAAATATGGTCGGAATCAACTTGGCCGCAATTACTTTTTCATCTAGCTCGTTCATTTCAGTTTATTTAAGAATTGCCTGCCACATAACCCAACATGTAGCCATCTTTGGTTTTAAAATAATTTACGGTTAATGCGATGGTGCCTGTTGGCAGTTCTACCAGTGCATTTAACGAACCCTCGCTTTTTAGCTTAAAAGGTTTAATATGGATATGCTGTTTAAATTCAAGGCCTTTTTTGCCATGCCATTTGTAAATGGCTTCTTTTGCACACCAGGCTACATATAAACCATCGGTGTTGTCGCCAATCTGTTTTTGGGCCAGCTCCACATCGCTCAAAAATTTATGTTTAATGCTTTTTATTTTGTGTTTAATCAGTTCAATATCAACACCTACCGCATGCTCTTTGCTGATCATTACCGCGGCATAATCGTACGAGTGGCTTAAAGAAATATGGTAATCAAAATTAACCAGATAAGGTTTTCCATGCTCATCAAACTGGCAGTCAATATATTCTGTGGTGTTTAGCATGGTCCGGAGCAAAAGCCTGGTGCTTAACCAGTGCAATAACCTTTTTCCGCTATTTAACGATGAAATAATGTCGTGCTCATGTTGCTTAAGCTGCAGTCCGGCCAACAGTTCTTCTTCCGTTTCTTCAATTTTCCAAATTGCTAAAACAGCATGCTCATCAATATTTTTATTATAAATTATTGGCATCGATTAAATTGGAGATTACATGCAAAATTATCTTAAATAAATGATAATTTAGGCCAAAAATACGCATAAAAATGATATTATCTGATAGCAGGATATTAGAAGAAATTGAGAAGGGTACCATCATCATCGAGCCTTTTAAACGCGAGTGTTTAGGAACAAACTCGTACGATGTTCATTTAGGGAAATATCTGGCTACCTATAAAAGCCGGGTGCTTGATGCAAAAGCCCATAATGAGATCGAACATTTTGAAATTCCAAAAGATGGCTATATCCTTCAGCCCGGAACGTTATACCTGGGGGTAACTTTAGAGTATACCGAAACGCATGGCCATGTTCCTTTTTTAGAAGGAAAAAGCAGTACCGGCCGCTTGGGTATCGATATCCATGCTACTGCAGGTAAAGGTGATGTAGGCTTCTGTAACACCTGGACCTTGGAAATTTCTGTTGCACAGCCCGTAAAAATTTACGCGGGTATGCCCATTGGCCAATTGATCTACTTTGTGGTAGAAGGCAAAATCGAAACTATGTACAATTCAAAAGGCAACGCCAAATACAACAATAAAACCACACGCCCAGTTGAAAGCATGATGTGGAAAAATAAATTCTAGAAATTGCTTAATTGTTTGGATGGTTTTTGGTTAACTGGTTAATTGTTCGGATTGGTTAACTGTGAACTGCAAATTGAAAACCGCAACAGGCTGCCCAGCCGATTTTCACGCTAACTTCATAAAAGTATGCCTCAGGTTTTGTACCTTGAGGCATATTTATTTTGTACCTAACCACATGAAACTCAAAATTATTTACGCACTCAGTTTTGTAGCATTGTTAATCGGCTTTACGGCATTTAAAATGGATGATGATCCTTTTAGTCAGCTCTTACAAAAGTTAGACGATTACACTACAAAATACCCTCAAGAAAAAGTACACCTTCATTTAGATAAGCCTTATTACGCCATTGGAGATGATATTTGGTTTAAAGCCTATGTAATGAACACCAAAACATCAGCCCCATCCAACATCAGTAAAATATTGTATGTAGAGCTTATTAACGAAAAAGATTCACTTAAAAAACTGGTTAAACTGCCTTTAATGAGCGGTATAACCTGGGGCGATTTTAAGCTTACCGATTCGCTTGGCGAAGGCAACTACAGGATAAGGGCCTACACCAATTACATGCGCAATTTCGGTACCGAATTCTTTTTTGATAAGACAATTAAGATCGGGAACAGCTGGGCTAACAAAGTTTTTACAAAAACCAGCTACACATATACCAAAGAAAACGCTGCCGATAAAGTAAACGCTACCATTCATTTCGAAGATAAAAATGGTATAGCTTACAGGGAAAATGAAGTGAGTTATGAAATTCAGCTCGATTACAGAACCGTTACCAAAGGCAAGGTTAAAACCAGCTTAACCGGCGATGCAACAATCAGCTTTACCAATAGCCAGTCATTCCAGAATAAATCAGGAAAAATAATTGCCACCATTACACTCGATAACAAACAGAAAGTAATTAAATCTATTCCAATTACCGCAACCTCTAATGACGTAGATGTGCAGTTTATGCCGGAAGGCGGCACGCTGATTGAAGAGCTGCCGCAGAAAATTGCCATTAAAGCCACTAATTCTAATGGTAAAGGCGAAAATGTAGAAGGAACAATTGTAGATGAAGCAGGAGCAGAAGTAACCGCTTTCTCTACCGCGCATTTAGGCATGGGCAATTTTGTTTTCAATAACCAGGCTGGTAAAACCTATACCGCGAAAGTTAAATTCAAAGATGGGTCGGAGAAAAGTATTAAGCTACCACTTGCTGCAAAAAGCGGTTATGCCATTTCCCTTAACAATGCCGATACAGGCAGGGTAGTGCTTAAAATTATGGCAAGTGCCGATTTGGTGAATGGCGAAGAATTAAAAGTGGTTGCACAGCACGGCGGTAACGTATATTATGTATCCAAAGCTAAAATGGATAAACAGGTATTGGTTGCCAACATTGCTAAAAAAAGCTTGCCTGCAGGCATTGTTCAGTTTACGCTCTTTTCGGGCAGTAACCAGCCAATTGCCGAGCGTTTAGTTTTTATAAACAACAAAACCGATTTGATCGATCTGGCGCTGAATACCGGAGGTGTTTCGGCTTCAAGAAAGGGTAAAGCCGCTTTTGCATTCGATACCTCAAATGAAGGTAAACCCGTTTTGGGCAGTTTTTCTGTATCGGTAACCAATGCCACAAAAGTTGCGCCCGATGAAGATAACGAAACCAATATCCTTACCTCCCTTCTGCTTACTTCCGATCTGATCGGCTATGTAGAAAAGCCAAATTATTATTTCTTGAAAGATGATCTGCAAACGCAAAAAGAACTGGATAACTTAATGCTTACCCAGGGCTGGAGACGATTTATCTGGAAGAACATCATCAATAACATCGGACCAAATATTACCTATAAGCCAGAACAATCTATCACCATTAGTGGTACAGTAACCAAAGGCAACAAACCTGTTATTGGTGGAAAGGTGATGTTGATGGCCACCAAAGGCACCATGTATATTTTGGATACCGTAACCAACGCTGAAGGAAAATTCGTTTTTGATAACCTGAGTTTTGGCGACAGTACCAAATTTGTGGTACAGGCCAGAACCAAAACAGAACGCAAGTTTGTGGATATTAACCTTGATGTAGTGCCTGGGCAGATTGTAACCAAAAATAAAAACGGTGCAGATATTGACATCAACGTGAACAATACCTTGATGAAATACATTAAGGAAAGTGATAACTATTTTAATGAAATGACCCGCTTAGGTTTACTCGAGCGGACCATTAAACTGGAAGAAGTAACCATTACCGAGAAGAAAAACCCAGCCAAAAATTCATCAAATTTAAATGGTGCAGGCCGGGCCGATTTTGTGTTGACCGCCGATCAGTTATCAACCTGTGTAACCCTATCGCAGTGTTTACAGGGAAGGTTGCCAGGCGTAATTTTTAGAGGGAATATACCTTATTTAATGCGCAGCCAGAATACACCTATTCAGATTATTGTGGATGGAATGCAGATGGAAGCCGATTTTCTGGATAATGTTGTACCTTCCGATGTAGAATCGATAGAGCTTCTAAAAAGCATTGGCAATACCGCAATTTATGGTTCGCAGGGGAGTGGGGGTGTAATTATCATTACCACAAAACGTGGCGATGGCGGCAGAAGCTACGACCGTTACGCACCTGGAATTGTAACCTTAAACCCTAAAGGATTTTCGATATCAAGAGAGTTCTATTCGCCCAAATACGACGCCGCAAGCACAAGTAGCCGGGCAGATTTAAGAACCACCATTTATTGGAACCCACAGGTAGTAGCCGATGCAACCGGAAAGGCCAAATTCGAATTTTACAATGCCGACGAGCCTGCAAACTATAGAGTAGTAATTGAAGGTATTGATGCACTTGGGCACCTGGGCAGAAAAGTTTATACTTATGAGGTTAAATAAAGAAAAATAGATACATTTGAATTAGTATGCATGCATAGTTTGTTTGAGGCCATGGGTTATTTGTATTGATATATCCCGATACCAGTATCTAAATGCTAAATACCTGATACTTTTATCTTGATAATCAATACCTTAATCTTGATACTTAACAATTTGCCTCAACACCTTTGCCCTGCTGCTCACATTCAAATCTTGATACTATTTATATATGAATACCATCAAAGTAAGTGTTAAAGATCGTTTAGCTACGATAACATTAGATAGAGGAAAATCGAATGCCTTAAACCGCGAGCTGATTACAGAGCTTGATGATATGCTTAAAAATATAGCCGCTGATGATAACATCGGCGGCGTAATTTTAACCGGAACCGCTCCTTTCTTTTCAGCAGGATTGGATTTAGTTGAGCTCTACAACTATAACGAAGAAGAAGCAAAATCTTTTTGGCAGTTGTTTTTGAGCTTTACCGCCAATATGGTTGCCTTTAAAAAACCAATGGTGGCTGCAATTAGCGGACATAGTCCTGCGGGAGGTTGTGTAATGGCCTTGGCCTGCGATTACCGGATCATGGCCGAAGGACAGTACATCATCGGTTTAAATGAAGTACCTGTGGGCATTATTGTTCCCAATAGCATTTTTCAGCTATATGCCTTTTGGTTAGGAAGAGCTGAGGCAACAAGAAGTTTACTTTCGGGCAAACTTTATAGCCCAGAAGAAGCCTTAAAGGTTGGTTTAGTAGATGAACTGACCCGAAATGAAAGTTTGCTAACCGCTGCCGAACGTAAAATTAAAAAGTATATGGAGCTAGAAAGCAATACCTGGTCGCAGAGTAAATTGAATATCCGCGAAGAACTCATTGCTGCGGTAACAGCCGATCAATCTGCTACCCTTGCCAAAATGCTCGAGCAGTGGTGGTCGCCGGCTACACGCCATATCTTAAAAACTATTTTAGCCAATCTGCAAAGGAAATAGTTTGCAGTTTTCAATTTACAAAGCACAGTTAACCGGTTCGGACAATTAACCGGTTAACCAATCTAAGCGATTAACCAGAAACCAGTTCAAACCATTCGTTCATCATAATTCATTAAACCTATGCTCAGTTATAATTCGCCAATGCTCAGAGAAGACGCCTTAAAAGGAAAAACCATTGTAATTACCGGTGGTGGAACAGGACTTGGAAAAGCCATGGGTGTTTATTTTCTAAAATTGGGGGCTAATCTGGTTATTACAAGCCGTAAGCATGATGTACTGCAAAAAACAGCCGATGAGATGGAAGAGAAAACAGGCGGCAAAGTACTTGCTGTAGCCTGCGATGTTAGGGAGATTGAACAGGTAGAAAATGTGCTGGCCAAAACCTTAGAAAAATTTGGCTCTGTTGATGTATTGCTGAATAACGCAGCGGGTAATTTTATTTCGCCAACTGAGCGCTTATCGGCCAACGCATTTTCATCCATTATCGATATTGTTTTAAAAGGAACGGTTAACTGTACGCTTACCTTTGGTAAACACTGGATTGCCGCAAAACAGACCGCTACCGTTTTAAATATCATTACTACCTACGCTTTTACCGGTTCTGCCTATGTGGTTCCTTCTGCCTGTGCAAAAGGAGGGGTTTTGGCCTTAACCCGATCATTAGCCGTAGAATGGGGCAAATACGGTATTCGTACCAATGCCATTGCACCAGGACCTTTTCCTACAAAAGGTGCATGGGAGCGCTTGTTGCCAGGCGATTTGGCTAAAAAATTCGACTTCAAAAACCGCGTACCTCTGAAAAGAGTCGGTGATCATCAAGAGCTGGCCAATTTAGCGGCATTTCTGGTGAGCGATTTCTCAGGCTATATTAATGGCGAGGTAATTACCATCGATGGTGGCGAATGGCTACAGGGGGCTGGGCAAATGAATGGCTTAGAAGCTATCCCCAACGAAATGTGGGATATGCTCGAGCAAATGACCAGAAGCGCGAAATGATGTAAGAGGTAATGATGTAAGATGGATGATTCCAGTAACATGGTTATATCTTCCATTTTCCATCATCCATCTTTTTTCCATTTTCCATCCTTCATTTATTATCTTTGCCATATATGAATATCTTACTTTTAGGATCAGGCGGCAGAGAAAGCGCATTTGCCTGGAAAATGAGCCAGTCTTCGCACTGCGATAAATTGATTATTGCACCAGGAAATGGTGGTACAGGAGCATATGGTACCAATATCAACATCAACGTAAATGATTTTGATGCCATTAAAAAAGTAGTGCTTGCCGAAAATATCGAACTGGTTGTAGTAGGACCTGAAGAGCCTTTGGTAAACGGTATTCATGATTTTTTTCTTGCCGATAGTACAATCGCACATATTCCCGTTATCGGACCTAAAAAAGAAGGTGCTATTTTAGAAGGAAGTAAAGATTTTTCTAAACAGTTTATGGAGCGCCATGGCATTCCTACCGCTGCTTCAAAATCTTTCACCCCCGAAACCTTAGAAGATGGTTTAGCCTATCTTCAAAACCATGCTTTGCCGGTAGTGTTAAAAGCTGATGGTTTGGCAGCCGGTAAGGGTGTGCTTATCTGTACCGAAACCATAGAAGCACAGGAAGAATTAAAACTGATGCTCGGCGGTAAATTCGGAGCTGCCGGAGCAACCGTGGTAATCGAAGAATTTTTAAGCGGAATAGAGCTTTCGGTATTTATTTTAACCGATGGTGAAAATTACATTACACTTCCATCTGCCAAAGATTATAAGCGTATTGGCCAGGGCGATACCGGTTTAAATACAGGTGGTATGGGCTCGGTTTCACCGGTTCCATTTGCAACAGCCGAGTTTTTAGCTAAGGTTGAAGAAAGGATTATTAAACCAACAGTAGAAGGACTCAAAAAAGATCAGATTGATTACACAGGTTTTATCTTTTTTGGATTGATTAAAGTGGGTGATGAACCTTTTGTAATCGAGTATAACGCACGTATGGGCGATCCGGAGACAGAAAGTGTTATTCCGCGTATTGAAAACGATTTGGTAGAATTATTTTTAGCTACGGCCAACAAACAGTTAAACCAGGTTAATCTGTCGATCTCAGAAAAAACAGCTGCAACCGTAATGATTGTTGCCGGCGGTTATCCGGGCGACTATTTAAAAGGCAAAGCCATTACCGGAATAGAAAACCTACGCCACTCTAACGCTTTCCATGCAGGTACCCTTTTAGAAAACGATGTCGTTAAAACAAATGGCGGAAGGGTAATCGCCATTACCAGTTTGCAGGAAGATCTGTTTACCGCATTGCAATCGGCAACTGCTGATGCAGGCAGGATTTATTTCGACGGTAAATATTTTAGAGAAGATATCGGCTTTGATCTGATTTAAGCCAAATCCAATATTAAAAAAGAAACCCCGCAGATCAATTAGTCTGCGGGGTTTCTTTTTTTCGTATATGTCACCCTGATGGATTACTTCGATTTATTTCCCAATAACTCTTGAAGTTTATCCTGTAAAGCCTGTTCTCTTAATCCTTTGGCAATAATTTTTCCGTTGGGATCAATTAAGAAGTTGGCCGGAATAGATTGGATGCCATACATTTGGGCTACTTCATTGCTCCAGCCTTTCAGGTCCGAAACATGTGTCCAGGTTAATTTATCAGCTTCAATAGCTTTTAACCAACCTTCTTTTGTGGTTCTGGTGGTTCCGCCGTCTAACGATACGCCCAGTACAGTAAAGCCTTTATCTTTAAATTTATTATAAGCTACCACTACATTCGGGTTTTCGTTACGGCACGGACCGCACCACGAAGCCCAAAAATCTACCAGTACATACTTACCTTTAAAATCAGATAATTTTACAGGTTTGTTGTTGATGTCGTTCTGGGTAAAATCCATTGCTGTTGAGCCAATGGCTGTTTTCTTCCCTACCTCTACTACCTGGGCAACCTTTTTTCCCATTGAAGTTGCTTTCAGCTCTGGCGATAATCCTGCAAAGGCTTTTTCAGCTACCGTTACCTGGTCAGGATCTGAAAGCAGTTGGTTAAGTGCCATTACACTGATGAAAGATTTGGGATTATTGGTAGCATAGCTCAATAAAATTGGCGTTAAAGAAGCCGTGGCTTTTTCGTAACGGCTCATGGCATCTTCCCTTACCTTCGGATCTTTTTGCTGCTCAGGGCTAAGTTTAGCGTAGCCAGTATTAATTGCATTAATCTCATCATCTATCGGCTTGGTTAAGGCTTTTAATTTTTTGTTATCGTCGTTAATTACCGACCCTGTAATCGCCGCTGTTTTGATTGAATCAGTTCCAGTTATTTTAATCGTTGCCGGTTCAAGGTATAGAGGGGTATAATCCAGTATTTCGCCTTTGGCAGGGCGGTTAACAAAAGGGTTTTTGTTGTGAAACAGGTTACCGGCCGCTGGGTCGATTAAGGTGCCTTTAAAGGTAAAAGCACCATTTGCTACCGTTGTAGAGTCGGTGATGGCTTTATCGCCAGCTTGATAAACCAGGTAGATTTTATCTCCGGTTTTTAATCCCTTAATATCGCCATTAATAGTAAATGGCTTTTGCGCTAATGCTGCAAATGGCAATAAAGCCAATGCAGAAAATAATATTTTTTTCATGAGGTTAGTTTAATCCTAGTGCCAAATATAGAAATCTGTACCACTAAAACGTAAATAGCTGTGTAAAATTTTGATATGTTATTTAATGGACTTCCAGCTTAATATTTTATACTGACTGCGGTTTTGATTGTTCAGCCCTCCATAAATCAATGTTTTTTCTACTTTTTTGGGGCTTGCGTTTAATTCAAACCTATCAAGGTTTTTAAATAAATCAGCTGTAATAGTTTGTGAAGCTTTAACTTCGAATACGGCGAAACCATCATCTGTTTGTTTAAGTAAATCAACTTCGTTGGCATGACTATCTTGCCAAAAGTAATATTCATTATTTAAGTAGTTATGGTAATTTTGCTTTTGAAATTCAGAAATCACCATGTTTTCGAAGATGTTTCCTTTCAATCTATTTGTTGTTAAAGCCTTTCCACTTTTGATCTTTAAAAGATGGCACAATAGCCCCGTATCGTAAAAGTAGAGTTTTGGTGTTTTTACTAAACGTTTATTGAAATTTTCGTGATAAGGCTGTAAAAGATATATGATATAACTGCTTTCTAAAACAGCAAGCCAATTTTTTGCCGTTGGTTGCGATATGTTACAGGCGTTTGCTAGCGCACTCAGATTAAGCAATTGGCCTGCTTGGTTTGCACACAATCCGATAAATGTTCTGAATGCCTGTAAATCTTTGATATTTAAGAGCTCAGTTACATCTTTTTCAACATATGTTTGGATATAGTTGGCGAAATATACGCTGGGCTGTATATCCCGATCATAAATAGCAGGGTAAAAGCCTTTAACACAGGTGTTGGTAAAAGAATCTTCTAATAAGTTGTCTGCGTTGAGTTCTGATAAATCAAAAGGTAAAAGTTTGAATAATGCTACCCTACCAGCAAGACTTTGTGTTATGCCTTGAATTAAATGGAAATTTTGCGAACCAGATAAAATAAACTGACCCATTATTTTAGAGTCGTCAACAATGCCCTGTAGATAAGAGAAAAGCAATGGTACCTTTTGTACTTCGTCGAAAATTACCTTATCATTATACTCATTTAAAAAAGCCTTAGGGTCTTCATTGGCAAAGGCCCGAACATCAGGATTCTCTAATGAAATGTATCTGTAATCCTTAAATATATTTTTTAATAATGTAGTTTTCCCCGACTGTCGAGGGCCTGTCAAAGCAATGATTGGGAATTTGTTTTTTTGATCCTGAATATGCTGAGTTATGTTTCTCTTAACTAATTGTTGCATAGCTGATTATTTAATACAAATATATTAAAATAATAAGAAAACATGATATCAACTTTGAAATTACACAGCCTTAACTTTGAAATTACACGCGTTCTACTTTGAAATTACACAGCCCCAACTTTGAAATTACACAGGTTTTTTAATTCAGTTTCTGATAGGTTCGCCACCATAAATCGGGCATATCGCCATTAACTGCAGTTTGATAATCATCATATCGGCAAGGCACTAAATGATAGCGCTCATTTTTCGATTGGCCCGAAGGGTAGGGTACCTGCATCCACCAACGATCAGACTTTTTGCTTTTCACAAAGGTCATTTCGCCCGAACCATCTTTCAGGCTCGTTCTATAAATAATAAACTGCGATTTTGGCGTAAGTGGAAAGTCCTTTTTACGGGCATAAAACCCCTCAACAAAATACCATACCATTTGGGCCAATAAAAATGCGGTTTGTCCATTGTTATCGTAAGCCGGATTAAACTCATAAAAGCCGATAGACGTTAATTTATCGTTCATACCCGCATAACGCGAAATGCGGCAGGCCTCTTCGCCATCAAAACCGTTAGGGGTGGTATTGGCATTGGCTGCAGCATCGGCCGAGCGGATAGCGCCCATATCAAAGCTGATCATGTTGGCATTGCGGATAATCGGCTCTGTTAAGGTAATATCCTGCGCAAATTCGCCTAGGCGGTGTACATCAAAATATAATTTATCCATAACACTTAAGCTTTCCTGGTTTACAAAATAAGTTTGATAACCAACATTGCTAAAGTTGAAGAGGTAATTGGGCTGATGTAAAAAAATCTTGTTCAGGTAACAATCAGAACGGGTGGCAATCCCTTCCTGGTCGTCATCACCAATATCAAACTGATTGTCGACAATAACCAGATCTACCTTTTGCTCCAAATCCTCATAACCTAAATACTGGCCATAGGTTAAATCCTGTCCACCACCAATAATAATCGGGATAATGTTCTTTTTAATCAGTTCGGATACAACCATTTTAACCGCAATGTAGGTATCGGCAATTGTGGCGCCATGTTTAATATTGCCTAAATCAACAATCCTGCTTGTAAACGCCCCTTCATTGAGTTTATAAAATTTTTCCCTAAAATAATCAGGGCCTAGGGCAGTGCCCTCATTGTTAACAGCTCCTCTGCCATCCAATACGCCAAAAATGGCCAAATCGTAGGTTGTTTCTTCAAAATCAGGGAACGATTCGGTATAAATTTGCGCTTTTAAACCCAGCTGACTTGTAAAAAATCCTTGCTTAGGTGTAAAACTATCGGGGTTTATGGGCGAAAAGAAATCCGTTAATGACATATATTTAAAACTCTCGGCTCAAATATCTATTTTTGAATGCGTATTTCCACATATAGCTCGAAAAAAATAAAATGATACTGGTAACCGGAGGAACTGGATTTTTAGGATCTGAATTAATTAAGCAACTAACCGATAATGGTTTAGCTGTTCGGGCGTTAAAGCGCAGTAAATCGAAAATACCTGCTTTAATTAAAGATATTCCGTTAATTGAATGGTTCGATGCCGATATTAATGAAACCGCTGCCTTAGAAGAAGCTTTTATCGGAATTACACAGGTTTACCATTGTGCAGCTTTCGTTTCATTAAATTCAAAACATAAAAAGCAGCTTTTTCATGTTAATATTGATGGAACTTCGAATATTGTAAATCTCTGTGTTGATAACAACTGCCGACTGCTGCACGTAAGTTCAATTGCAGCACTTGGCAATGCCAAGAAAGACAGCAAAATAACGGAAAAGGATTTTTGGGAATACGATGCAAAAGCGCATGCGTACGGATTGTCCAAATATGAGGGGGAGATGGAAGTTTGGCGCGGCATCACCGAAGGTTTAGATGCCGTAATTGTAAATCCATCCGTAATTATTGGTAAAAACGCAGGTTTTGAAGGAAGCGGTGCCATTTTTAAGCTGATAAAAGATGGCTTCTCATTTTATACAGATGGCGCATCGGGCTTTGTAGATGTTGAAGATGTGGCCAAGGCCATGATACTATTAATGGGCGCGGAGGTTTCTGGCGAACGGTATATCATCTCATCAGAAGATTGCCATTATAAAGAACTGTTTGGCGAAATAGCCAAGGGTTTTGCGGTTAAAGCACCTACAAAAGAAGCCAAGCCATGGATGCTCGGCTTAGCTTGGAGGGCATTAAAGTTGGTTTCGGTTTTTACGGGCAATCAGCCGTCAATAACCAAAGATACCGCCCAGAGCAGCATCACATTGAGTTACTATAACAACCAAAAAATAATAACGGAAACTGGTATTACTTTTAAGCCTGTTGCCCAAAGCATAAAAGAAATTACCCAATATTTAAAATAATGCCCAAACAAAAAGCGTATTACATCATCGATTTTGATAGCACATTTACACAGGTAGAAGCGCTTGATGAACTTGCCAGAATTTCTCTGAAGAACCACCCAGACAAAGAAGCCATCTTTCAAAAAATTGAAGACTATACCAATTTTGCGATGGAAGGTAAACTATCTTTTTCCGAAAGCTTGGCCCAGCGGGTTAAACTTCTGGAGGCAAATGAAGATCATTTAAAACAGCTGATCAAACATTTGAAAAAGAAAGTATCAACTTCCTTTTCGCGCAATGCAGCATTTTTTAAAAAACATGCTGATGAGGTGTTGATTGTTTCTGGCGGATTTAAAGAGTTTATTACTCCGGTGGTTAGCCAGTACCACATTAAGAAGGAAAATATTTATGCCAATACCTTTGTAACCACTGGCGATGGTAAGATTATCGATTACGACCATGCAAACCCTTTAAGTGAAGAAGGCGGCAAGGTTAAATTGCTTCAGCATTTAAAGCTCGAAGGCGAATTGTTTGGCATTGGTGACGGTTATTCTGATTTCCAATTGCGCGAAAGCGGTTTGATCAATAAATTTTTTGCTTTTACAGAGAATATCGCACGCGAAAGCATTGTTGCAAAAGCCGATCACGTAACCCCAAGTTTCGATGAGTTTTTGTACGTTAACAATTTACCGCGCGCCATTTCCTATCCAAAAAACAGGATTCTTTGCCTGGTAATCGGCGATGTTGACCCAGTAACTCTTTCTATCCTTAAAAATGATGGCCTATCCATTAGGCATAAAACATCTTTTGAAGAAAAGTATGTTAAAGATGTAGGCATCCTGATTTTGGCCGATGGCGAAAAATTAACCAAAGACCAGCTAAAAAATGCAGTTAAACTTAAAACCATTGGCTACCTGGGCAGCGCAAAAACTAAAATAGATTTTGATCTGTGTACCAAACAGGGAATCGTAGTTTTCGACGATCCGAAAAACAATCCGCGTAACCTCGATTTTATTCCGAAACGGGTAACCGATTTTATGAACACCGGAGCAACCTATTTAAGTAGCAATTTTCCGAACCTGCAGTTGCCAAAAATCGATAAATCGCACCGTTTAATCCATATCCATAAAAACGTTCCTGGTATTATGGCAAAGATCAATACTGTTTTTGCCAAGCACGATATCAATATTGTTGGTCAGTTTTTGATGACTAATGCCGAAATTGGTTATGCCATTACCGATATCAATGCCGAATACGATAAACAATTGTTTAAATCACTAAAAAAGATTGAGCATACCATCAAGTTTAGGGTGTTGTATTAGTACTTACACTGTCATTCTGAGTTTGAATTTATTTTATAAAACTCAATATGAATGACACCCTATCCGGGATCGTCATTTCGAGCGGACCCGATAGCTATCGGGTGCAACGTAGCCGAGAAATCTTTTTCTGTAGATTTCTCCATTACGATGCCGGTGAAAAACCGGCTAGCTTCAGTCGAAATGACGATTCTTCTATTAGGTTTTCAATAGTACTACAATAAAGAATCTCTGGCCAATAAAATGCTGGATTCAATTATTTGGTAATAAAATCAGTTAATTAATGGTAATTACTAATAACTAACAGATTCTTCACTGCGTTCAGAATGACAATCAGTTTACCTCAAAAACTGGTGCCGCTTCAACAATAAATGTTTAGGTGCGCCAATCGTTTGCGATCTGTAAATTCCGGTATGGCCCGAAAATAAATAGGCCGTAACACAGGCTAAGGCAATGTAAACGCCAGATGCTGTGCCGAACAGCTCTACACCCATAAAAATACAGGCCAATGGTGTATTTGCGGCCCCTGCAAAAACAGCTACAAAGCCCATTCCTGCCAGTAAACCAACCGGCAACGGAACGAAGAGGCTTAAGCAGCTCCCCAATGTTGCCCCAATGAAGAAAAGTGGCGTAACCTCTCCACCTTTAAATCCTGCACTGAGCGTAAAAGCGGTTAAAAATAGTTTTATAGCAAAAGTGTAAAATGCTTCCTGTTGTGTAAAAGCTGCTGAAATAACTGGTATACCCAAGCCAATATAACGGGTGTTTCCAATGAGGTAAATAATCGCTACCAACACAATTCCCCCAATAAATGGCCTTAATGGCGGGTATTTAATTTTAGCAAATACTTTAGATAAACCATGGTTTAAGGTAGAAAAAGACCTCGCTGTTAGGCCGAACAATATACCCGTACCTAAGGCCAACAGCAAATTTATCGCATTTATTGCGGGCACCGAAGCTATAGCATAATGCGTGTGGCCTACGCCCCAGGCTTTGCAGGCATAATCGGCAACAACTGCCGTGATAAACGATGGAAGAATTGCACTGTAGGTTAAGCTGCCCACCACAAAAACTTCGAGGCCGAATACGGCGCCGGCTAATGGTGTTCCAAAAACAGAAGCGAAACCAGCGCTGATGCCGCAGATTAAGATAATTTTCCTGTCCCTGGGTTTTAGTTTAAACATTTTGGTAAGCTGATCGGCAAATGCACCTCCAATCTGTACAGCTGTGCCTTCTCTTCCTGCCGAGCCCCCGAATAAATGGGTAATAATTGTTCCGGCAAAAATTAGCGGCGCCATAATTAACGGAATAACCTTTTTGGGCGATTGCAGTTCTTCTATCAGCAGGTTATTGCCCTTTACCACATCGGCACCCCAATAATAATAAGCAAGGCCAATTGTTAAACCTGCAACAGGTATAAAGCCAATAACCCAAAGGTGTTGTTCGCGGTAGTTGGTTGCCCAGTTTAAACTTTCTAAAAATAGGGCAGAGGCAGAGCCGATAATTCCACCAAGCAAAGCTGAAATAAGCAGCCACTTTAAGGTGCTGAGTAAAAGTAATGCGAAATCGAGCTTAATATAGCGTTTAGTAGACAGAAGAAATCCTTCTGTTAATTTTTTAACAGGCATTTGAATTCAATTTTAAATAAAATCGTAGGAGTCATCAGCCTGTTTGGGCGGTTTTGGCGGTACCCCATCGCCATCATTCCAAATGTATAAAATTTAGTTATTTGTTGCAAAATCTTTATCACCTTTGTGCAGCTAACTTTAAACAATGGATTTCACACCCGAAATAATAAACAAACTAAACCAGCTACAAGAAAAGTATACGGCCATGGGGCAAGATATGGCATCCTATTTGGATGGACTGCTCTACGCCGATTTTTTAACGTATTGGGATTACATCCATCTCGATACATTATTGAGCCTGCAGAGCCCTAAAACGCCAATTCCTGATGAAGAAATCTTTATCATGTACCATCAGATTACAGAGCTTTATTTTAAACTTGCCCTGCACGAGTGTAAGCAGATTGCCGAACATGAAAACTTAACCGCCGAATTTTTTACGGCCCGTGTAAAACGCATTAACGCTTATTTTAATGCATTAACCACTTCTTTCGAGGTGATGGTAGATGGCATGGAAAAAGAGCAGTTTTTAAAATTCAGGATGTCTTTATTGCCTGCCAGCGGATTTCAGTCGGGCCAATATAGGATGATAGAAATCTGTGCTACCGATTTCATCCGTTTGGTAGACAAGAGCAAACGTGAAGAACTGAGTACGGCAACTATTGCAGAGCAGTTCGAATACATTTACTGGAAATTCGGCGCTACCGAGCTGGCTTCGGGAAAACAGACTTTAACGCTAAAACAGTTTATCAAAAAATATGCTGCGCAATTTTTGCAACTGGCCGAAGATCGCAGTCTTACCAATTTTTCGGCTCTTTACCATCAGTTACAGGCTAATGGGGAAGATGTTACCGCTCTTGCGGATGAGTTGCGCAAACTGGATCTGTACGTAAATGTAGAATGGCCTTTATCGCATTATAAATCGGCTGTACGCTATCTGGAAAAAGATCCGGTTGATGTTGCTGCAACAGGTGGCACCAACTGGCAAAAGTATCTGCCTCCGCGTTTCCAAAAAAGAATTTTCTATCCTTACCTATGGAGTGAAGAACAAATGGAAGAATGGGGCAAAGGATGGGTGCTTAGTGTACTTAAAACACTCAAAAACAAAGATTAATATTGTAAAAAGCTATTAAAAAAGGCTGTTTTTTCTTAATTTGCGCGAAATAATTAATGATTGACTTAGTGAATGATAGAATGGTTGAATTGCGTTATGCAAATCCATTCATTCAATCAAAATTCAATCATTCAAAATTAAAAAAAGTATGACCGAGACATTAGATATAAAAATCACTAAAGCAAACGAAACACGTTTGACTGTTACTGATTTTTCGCAATTACCGTTCGGTAAGGTTTTTACCGATCACATGTTTACTGCCGACTACGAAGATGGCGAATGGAAAAATCTACAGATTATTCCCTACGGGCCAATTCCAATGAGCCCAGCTATTTCAGCGCTTCATTATGGACAGGCTATTTTTGAAGGGTTGAAAGCTTACCGTCAGCCTGATGGAAAGATTAGTGTATTCCGTGCAGATAAAAACTTCGAACGTTTTAATAAATCTGCGGCAAGAATGTCTATGCCAACCATTCCTGAGGAAGTTTTTATGCAGGGTTTGGCTGCTTTAATCAATGTAGACGAGAAATGGGTGCCAAATCAGGAAGATTACGCATTGTATATCCGTCCGGTAATGTTTGCTATGGACCCTTATTTAGGGGTTAAAGCTTCTGATACCTATAAATTTGCTTTATTAACCACGCCAACTGGCCCATATTACAGCAGTGCATTAAAAGTTAAAATCGAAACTGAATTTACACGTGCAGACGACGGTGGTGTTGGCTTTGCTAAAACTGCCGGAAATTATGCCCGTTCACTGTACCCTTTTGAGCAGGCTAAAAAAGAAGGTTATGATCAGTTAATCTGGACCGATTCTGTAACGCATGAATTTATTGAAGAAGCTGGAACCGCAAACTTACTTTTTGTAATTAACGGAAAACTGGTAACCCCATCGGTACGGAGCACGGTTTTAGATGGTGTTACCCGCGATACCATTATCAAATTAGCCAAAGAGGCAGGTGTAGAAGTAGAAGAACGTAGGGTTTCGGTTAAAGAGATAATTGAAGGCATTGAAAACGGTAGTTTAACCGAGGCTTTTGCTGCCGGAACTGCAGCTACGGTAACCCACGTTGGCGAGCTAGGCTATAACGGACAACTTTATACATTGACCGATCCTTCAACAAGACATATTTCAAATGGCATTGCTAAAAAACTGAACGATATCCGTTATGGATTAGCACCAGATGAATTTGGTTGGAACAGGGTTTTATAACCAAAAGAAAATCAACAAAAAAAACCGGTGCAGATGCTGCATCGGTTTTTTTATGGTTAAAGCTCTCCGTTTTCGACTTTGCTTTTTCAGCTTTAATCTTTTAACTTATTTTATTTATCTAGTATTACCACGCCTTTAGCTTCGAATGCCAGTTCCTTTTTAGGGTCGGTAATTTTGGCTACTTCTTCAGGAGATTTTTTTGCATCTTCTGCATAATGACGTAAGGTTTCTACAGAAATGGTCTGTTTTTTTGCTAAACCATCTAAAACCACTTTTTTACCTACAATATCCATTGGCATAAAAAAAGCATAATCCTTAAAGGTTACGCGCATCGGATCGCCATTTGGCATTTCAAGGGCCATCCAGCAGCCTTTTTTCTTGCAAACATCAACAACTTTGCCTTCAATTTTCATTTCTGAAATTTTCTTGTCTCCCATTGCGGCTTCCATTTTCGCTGCCGGTTTTACATCGCCAGGTTTAACTTCTTCGCCAAATTTCTGGCCGGTATATGCGGTTTGTGCAAATACAAGTGCCGCAAATAAGCAAAAGCTTAGGCTCAACATGATCTTTTTCATCCTTTTATGGTTTTATTTTGTTCCGATTATTATCTTTTTCAAAGTTATTTAAAATTTTTCTAAATAATGGAAACAAAAAACCCCCCGCTGGTCTCCACCAACGGGAGGATAATCATCCCTATTTTCGTGTATGACTCACCAAGAGATGGTGTACACTATGTAAATACTAATAGGCAAACCTTAAACCAAATGTGGTTTATTGTTTAATTTTTTATCAAGTTATTTATAATCAGCTGTTTAATTTGTTTTAATTGGGTTGCCTAAATTAAGCAAGGTGGGGAAACGTGGAATTTTTTCAACGATTTGGGGAAAATTATTTCCCCAATTCCCCAATCTTGTTACCCAAAAACAAGACTAAATACTTCTTCTATTTTACTTACCGCTTTAATTTCCAGGTTGTATTTTTCTAAAGCGATACCTTTTAAATTGTATTTCGAAATATAGATGATTTCAAAGCCCAATTTATCTGCTTCGGCAATGCGTTGCTCTATTCTGTTAACTGCCCTTATTTCTCCTGATAAGCCAACCTCTGCCGCAAAACAGTTTTTAGATGATACAGCAATATCCTGATGGGAAGAAATAATAGCGATGAGTACAGCCAAATCAATAGCTGGGTCTTCAACCCTAATTCCGCCCGCAATATTTAAGAAAACATCCTGTGTGCTTAACCTAAAACCACAGCGTTTTTCGAGTACGGCCAACAGCATATTCATTCTTTTGGTATCAAAGCCTGTAGCCGATCGCTGCGGTGTTCCGTAGGCGGCGGGGCTCACTAAGGCCTGGGTTTCTATCAGCATTGGCCTTGCGCCCTCTAAAGTGGCAGCAATGGCTATCCCGCTTAACTCCTCATCGCGTTGCGATAATAAAATTTCTGAGGGATTGGAAACCTCGCGAAGGCCACTTCCCTGCATTTCGTAGATGCCCAGTTCTGCTGCGGCACCGAACCTGTTTTTGATTGATCTTAAAATGCGGTAAACATGGTGCCTATCGCCCTCAAACTGTAAAACGGTATCAACCATGTGCTCCAGTATTTTTGGGCCTGCAATGGCGCCATCTTTGGTAATATGGCCTATGAGGAAAACAGGAACACCTGTTTCTTTTGCAAAACGCAATAACTCAGCCGTGCATTCGCGTACCTGCGATACGCTGCCCGGCGTAGAGTCGATGTGTGAAGAGTGTAGTGTTTGGATAGAGTCTACCACCAATATTTCTGGTTCCAGTATTTCTATCTGCTTAAAAATATTCTGGGTTGATGTTTCGGTTAGGATATAACAGTTGGATGAAGGTTGATCCTGAATCCGTTCTGCACGCATTTTGATCTGCTGCTCGCTCTCTTCGCCCGAAATATAAAGCAGTTTCTTTCCTTTTAGGTTTAGCGCAAGCTGAAGCATCAAAGTTGATTTTCCGATGCCCGGTTCACCGCCGATGAGTACTAGCGATCCTTCTACTAGTCCTCCGCCCAGTACACGGTCCAGTTCTTTGTCGCCTGTTAATATTCTGCGTTCGGTTGAGGATTGAATTTCATCTACCTTGCTGGGTTTGCTCAGCTTCCGGGTGCTGGTTTCGCTTTTCCACGTTGGTACCGATGCGGGGCTTTTTTCTACAATTTCTTCTACGAAAGTGTTCCATTGGTTGCAAGATGGGCATTTGCCAAGCCATTTAGCCGATTCGTATCCACAGCTCTGGCAGAAGTATGCTGTTTTTGATTTTGCCAATTGATTAAGATTTTAGATTACGAATTTAGCCTTTATTGGGGATAAACCTCGCAGGTTTTTAAAACCTGCGAAGTTTAATTTCAGTTGGTCGAGATCTGCAATCTCGACCTTAATAACTGTGGATTTTTAATCTACTAAAGGATTTTAGATCCTTAGTCCGGAAGATGGGATTGCAAATCCCGACTAACTGGAGGTTTGAAGCGCAATAAACAAAAAAGCCCGGATGTTTAAATCCGGGCTTCTTGTTAAATGTGCTTTGAGTTATAATTTAATTTCTTCATCTTTTGCTGAGATGAAGTGAAACTCAGTTAAGTAGTATGATGATTGTGCCTTAACTTTAATCCACTGGCCATATTTGAAGAACCAGCGGCGCTGAAGGTTGAAAATCCCTTTGGTAATATAAGCTTCTATGTATGGGTGTACGCAAAGTGTTACACCTTTTTCATTCTGCTCTCTTAAAATATAATTAAGGTTGTTCTCAATATCATCCATTAAAACGATGCTCGCTTTAATTTCTCCAGTCCCATCGCAGGCCGGACATTTTTCTACCGTAACAATGTTCATTTCCGGGCGCACACGCTGCCGGGTAATCTGTACCAAACCAAATTTGCTCGGAGGCAAAATCGTATGTTTGGCTCTATCCAACAACATCAGCTCACGCAAATAATCGAATAGCATTTTACGGTTTGTTGGCTTGTGCATATCGATAAAATCGATTACCACAATACCGCCCATATCGCGTAAACGCAATTGTCGGGCAATTTCTTTAGCCGCCTCTTTATTTACCTGTAAAGCATTTTCCTCTTGGTTTTCTTTACTGGCAGTACGGTTTCCACTGTTCACATCAATAACGTGAAGTGCTTCGGTGTGCTCTACAACTAAATAGGCACCACCCGGTAAGTTTACTGTTTTTCCGAAAGCATTTTTAATCTGCTTTTCTATTCCAAAATGATCGAAGATTGGTTCTTTCTGTTTGTACAGTTTCACAATTTTTTCCATTTCAGGAGAAATGTCGTGAACGTAAGAACGGATATCATCGTACAGTTCGGGCGTACTCACATAAACGTTTGTAAAATCAGGGTTCAGAATATCACGGATTAACGTAGATGATCTGTCCATTTCTCCCCAAACCCTTTTTGAAGGTTCGGTTGTAGGCATTTTTTTAATGAAGTTTTCCCACTTTGCAATTAAATCCAATAGATCTTTTTGCATTTCGGCAACCCCTCTGCCTTCAGAAACTGTTCTGATAATTACCCCAAAATTTTGAGGTTTAATACTTTCGATAATCTTTTTTAAACGATTACGTTCGGTATTGCTTTTTATTTTTTTTGATACAGATATGGTATTGGAGAATGGCACCAGTACCACATACCTGCCGGCAATCGAAATGTCGGAACTTAAACGCGGTCCTTTTGTAGAAATTGGCTCTTTGGCAATTTGTACAGGTAGGAGCATGTTTTTACTCAGCACATCAGAAATTTTGCCTGCCTTATTAATATCGGCTTCCAGCTTTAAATTATCTAACAATGTGCCTGTAACCGAGCCATTACGCTTGATCTTAGTTAGCTTAATTAAAGATTGCACCTGAGGGCCCAAATCAAAATAATGCAAAAAGGCATCTTTCTCATAACCAACATCCACGAAAGCAGCATTTAAGCCGGGCATAATTTTTTTAATGCGGCCTAAATAAATATCGCCTACGGCGTAGTTATTATTGATTTGTTCTTTGTGAAGCTCAACAAGTTGTTTGTCTTCAATCAACGCTATGGTAACTCCGGCAGGAGTCGAATTGATAATTAATTCTTTTACCAACAGCTACAGATTTAAGGCTTTCGCCTATTAACAAATGGATAGTAAACAAGAAAACATTGATATAGCCGTATGCACACGAAATTAAAAATCGTATAAATACTTTAAACCTCACAGTATTCACTATGAGGTTTAAAGGGGCTTTATCAAAATAAGAAACTATTTTTTCTTATGTCTGTTTTTTCTTAAACGTTTTTTACGTTTGTGGGTAGCCATTTTATGTCTTTTTCTTTTTTTACCGCTTGGCATAGTTTTAAGTTTTAAATGTTTTTATTAATCTGTTAATTAATTTTTATTTTTTAGCTCGGCCACTTTCTTATCAATAAACGAAGATAAGGTTGGGTTTGCTGCTAATTTTTTGCTTGCTAAATAGGCGTTAACCGCTTCTTTATTTCTGCCTAAATTTTCTAACGCAGTGCCTAAATAAAAGTAGGCCTCAGGGGTTGGCGCTGCCGCAATTACCGTGTTAAAACGTGGAATTGCTTTGTCGAACTGACCTGATTTGATAGAGAACAAGCCTAAATTCATATTGGCCTTTACATTTTTAGGTTCTTTAGCTACCACTTCAAGCAACATGGCAATACCTTGCATTGGTGCTCCTAAGCCGTTTACAATTGTTACACCTAAGCCCGTTTTAGCTTCTATGTTTGTAGAGTCTTTCTCTAACGCGTTTTTGTAAGATGTATTGGCTTTCTGCAATAAAGCAGGTTGGGCCAAGCTATCTTGGGTACTTTCAAACGCTTTTATAAACTGGTTACCTGCGGCCAGCCACGATTTTGATGATGGCTCTCCCTGGGCTACAATTTCTAAATAAAGTGCCGATGGGGTAATCTGCTCCACATCATCCCATTTCTGGGCCAATTGCTTTGCAAGATCAATCTTCTCTGCACCGTTTGCGCCTTTGTAACTATTCTCCAGTGCTGTAATATCCGTAGCTAAATTTTTATTAATTACATTTTTAGCAGCAGTAGATGAAGTTTCGATGTTCAGTGCCGCTGAAGCGTCTGGTGCAGCCCCGGCCATCTGACCGCTTGCAGGCATTTTACCGTTTTCTTCGGTTGGCTTAACTAAACCCTTAATGTCTCTGGTAAATAAGAATGCAACAAGCAATAAAATCGCTCCAATAATAATGGTTTGTTTTGATCTGCTGCTATTCATATGGTGGTAAGACTTAAGCTTCTACTTTAATTTTTTTTGAATTACTTTTCACTTTATCAACAAATACTTTTGCTGGTTTAAAGCTAGGAACGAAATGTTCTGGGATAATTATTGCAGTGTTTTTTGAGATATTTCTCGCAGTTTTTTGCGCTCTCTTTTTAACAACAAAGCTTCCGAAGCCTCTAACGTATACATTTTCACCGCCAATCATGCTGGTTTTGATAACCTTGAAAAATGCCTCAACTGTTTCCTGTACATCAACCTTCTCAATTCCGGTTTTTGTTGATATTTCTGAAATAATATCTGCCTTAGTCATATTTTATTATTTATTATATTATTATGTTTTAATATTACTACTGTTTTGGGGTTGCAAAAGTATTGCTTTTTAATGAGATAGGGAAATAAAAGATGATTTTTTTATCGCTAGACTTATCACTGTAATGCAACTTTTTTTTTAATCGGATAAATAGCGCGTAATTTGCAGCAATGACATTTCAAAATGAACTCATCAACTGGTATCTCGTAAACAAGAGAGATTTGCCCTGGAGGCATACCAATGATGCTTATACTATCTGGTTATCAGAGGTTATATTGCAACAAACAAGGGTAGAACAGGGGCTTCCATACTTCAATAAATTTTTGGAGAATTTCCCAACGGTTACCGATTTTGCCAATGCTACCGAGGCCAAGGTTTTGAAGCTTTGGCAGGGTTTGGGCTATTACTCGAGGGGTAGAAACATGCATGCAACGGCGCAGATTGTGGTGAATAATTACCGCGGAATCTTCCCGAATCTGCACGATGAGCTTATAAAATTAAAAGGAATTGGCGAATATACGGCTGCCGCAATCTCTTCTTTTTCATCTGGAGAGGCCCGCGCTGTAGTAGATGGAAATGTGTTTAGGGTTTTGTCCAGATACTATGGAATAAGCACGCCGATAAATGCTCCGGCAGGAAAAAAAGAGTTCTATGCATTGGCCAATGAGCTGCTCTATCAAGAAGATCCGGCGCTGTATAATCAGGCCATTATGGAGTTTGGTGCCATGCAGTGCAAACCAAAATCGCCCAATTGTGGCATCTGCCCACTTAACCAAACCTGCTATGCCTTTTCCAAAAACCTGGTAAATACCTTGCCGGTTAAGCATGCAAAAGTGAAGCAGAAAGAGCGTTACTTAAATTATTTTATCTGTTCTGAAAACGATAAAGTGCTGGTTAGGGAAAGGCAGGCAGGAGATATATGGCAGCATTTATACGATTTTCCAAGTTTAGAAACGGCTGAGCGTGCTGAAATGGATAGTGGGGCATTTATCGGTGAGGTGAAATCTGTATTCGGCAACGGGGCTGAAATAACGTTTATTTCTGCTAAAAAACATCTGCTTACCCACCAAATAATCCATATACAATTTTTTGCATTAAAAAATTATATATTTAACTTTAATAAACAAAAGGAACTTAATTGGGTTTCTTTAGGTAAGTTAGATGAGTTGCCGCAGCCAAAAGTAATCCACGATTTTATTGAGGAATACTTTTACAAAAACCGAATGGAGTAACTAACCATCTTAGCGTAACGCATTTATACAAGAAACAACTAACCAAAAATATTTATGTCTGGGATTAACAAAGTTATTTTAGTAGGCCACTTAGGAAAAGACCCTGAGGTGCGTCATTTAGATGGTGGCGTAACAGTAGCCAGTTTTCCATTAGCTACATCGGAAACATACAACAAAGACGGAAAAAGAGTAGAGCAAACAGAATGGCACAATATTGTATTGTGGCGTGGACTGGCAGAAGTAGCTTCTAAGTACCTGCAGAAAGGCAAACTGGTTTATATTGAAGGCAAACTGAGAACGAGATCCTTTGAAGATAAAGAGAAGGTTAAGAAATATGTAACAGAGATTGTGGCAGAAAACTTCACCATGTTGGGCAGAAAGAGCGATTTTGAGCAGGGGCCAACTACTCCGGCACATCAAAGTACCGAAGCTAAAATTGAAGATGAATTTACCATTGGCCCATCGGATGAAAATGGCGATCTCCCTTTTTAGTATTTCTTTACGATAGCATTGAAAGCTGCCTGATGAGAGGCGGCTTTTTTTATGCAATAAGCTTTAATTACAATAAATCTGCTTTAGCAAGGAGCAAAAAAAAAGTCCCTTGCTAAGGCAAGAGACTTTAAATATGATTTATATCTATTAATTAATTTTAGTGTAGTAGATATTTAGCTTTGCTTTATTGGTGGTGTTGGTGCCCGTTCCGATTACCGATCTATCTGCGGTAATTGCAGAAGGTGCAATCTGGAAAGTCTCGTAAGCTGTAGGCGCAATAAAAGTACCATAGTCAGTTGCCGTTTTATCAATCAGCGATTGTACATAACTGGTTATGATAAATACATAACGGTTCTTGATCGAATCGAAATAGCCCCCAAACAATGAAGGTGCACTTGCGAAGTTGGTGTAATCTACAATATTTCCTGGCTGGTTGGCAATATCCCAACGGTATAACGAAAGGCGTTGCCCTGCATTAAAAGGATAGGCAAATGTACCTCCGCTTAAATCAACCACCAGCTCAGCCTTATTAACGATTACTTTACCGTATGTAGTGGTAAAGTTTGCTAATTGAGGGAAAGATAGCTTTGTTTTTAAACCTGCCAGTCCCTGGGTGTAAGTTACCGTGTAAGGCGTTGGGTTCAAGTCTGTAGGTGGATTATCCAGTTGTGTTCTTACCGCAGTACCTGTATAATCGTGTTTTATGGTTGCTGCTGCAGGTATGGCAGAAGAGCTAGAAACCGGGAAGTTAACCGAAACGGTGTCTACTCCACTGCTGGAGCTCGTTTTCTTGTAAACCAGTTGCAGGTAAGAATTATTTAAGTTGATGAAAGCCACGCCGCCGGTACCGCTCGAGTTGCTTTTATTTACTTCGGCATATAAACCTTTAAAATAATCGATAAACTTGGCATTGGTTGAAGTGGCCGTAGTAGGCAGACTTAACAGTTGCGATTGGATGAATGTTTTATCCAAAGGAATCCTGATCTGCGCTTTAACCGATTTCAGTGTGTCTTTTTTTGTAGCAATAATATCAAAAACCTTAATTGGCGTATTCGGATATAATTTCTTCTTTACATTGCCCAGCAACTGTGCGTTGTGTGCCTGAACATCAGTGCTTTTATAAGTAGTGATTTTGTTGGTAAGCTGGTAAACATCGATACTGTACTGCGAAGATGTAGTATCGCCATAAAATTTGTTGGCGGTAGTATCAATCCTTAATACCAGAACAGCCGAATCTAAAACCGGCGAAGTTCCGAAATCGTAGCTTAGGCTGCTGGGTATAACTGTCATGGCTACACTCGATTCCGTTTTACCGAAAACAGGATCAACCATGTAACCTAGCGGATAACGTGATAAATTCAGGGTGCTCACAGCCGGTTCTTCGATAGTTTGCGATCTAACTTCGCTTGTTACCAATGTGCCGGTAATTGCTGTGCTCGGATCAACATCCAAACCTACACCATCTGGGTTTTTACATGATGCAAAAAGAAAAAGACCTATCAACAGGGTTAATAAGTCTTGTTTTGTAAATTTCATATTTTAAATAATAATACCTAATTAAGCAACTGAAACCAATTCATCATTTGAAATTTCTTCATAAAAAGTATAGAAGTTTTCAAAATTTTCGGTTAAGTTATAAGCTAATGTTGGCTTATTGGAATCTTTAACAAATTTTAACATAGCCGCATCCAGGTTTTCGTCTGCTAAAACTACTGCATCCGAATGTGTTACAGCGCCAATGTGCATGCTATTGCAATCTGCCGGTATAAAGGCTTTAGTGTCTTCCTCGGTCATGTTGGCCATTACTGCTTTTTTAGCGAAATTTTCGTTTAATTTTTCAGTAAAGCCATCCTCATAAATAGAATACACCACTTTTGAGTTTTTAAAAGTAGGATCGTTTTTATAAGTCGTTTTAATGTAGGCAGGAACTAAAGCGCTCATCCAGCCGTGGCAGTGAACGATATCTGGTGCCCAACCTAATTTTTTAACGGTTTCCAGTGCGCCTTTGCAGAAGAAAATAGTACGCTCATCATTGTCGTCGAAGAATTTTCCGCTAGCATCTCTAAATACCTGCTTGCGCTGAAAATATTCTTCATTGTCTAAGAAATAAACCTGCATACGTGCAGCTGGGATGGAAGCTACTTTAATAATTAAAGGATTATCGTTGTCATCAATGATGATGTTCATTCCCGATAAGCGGATTACTTCGTGTAAACGATTTCTTCTTTCGTTGATGTTACCGAATTTAGGCATCAAGATACGGATTTCGAATCCTTTTTCTTGCATTGCTTGAGGTAATTGGCGCGTGATTTCAGAAATTTTAGTAAGCTCGAGGAAAGGCGACATCTCGTGTGTAACAATCAGCAGCTTCGTTTTTGCCATCTCCATATTCTAAGAAAATATTAAGTTAAATAAAAGATAATGAGCTGCAAAGGTAAGCATAATAATACTATTTATCAATATCGCAAGCATTTGTTTGGTTTCGTTTAGATTAATTTACACCTTTACGGCTTTAATTTAGATTGTCCAAATTGGAAATATTTAAAACCAAAGCGTTGCTTAAGGCTTTCTTAAAACCTTTAAAAGCATCAGGTAAAAAAATAGCGCTAGTGCCAACCATGGGGGCGCTGCACAATGGCCACATATCGTTGATAAAGCTGGCCCAGCAAAATGCCGATATCATTATTTGCAGCATTTTTGTAAACCCAACCCAGTTTACAGATCCCAAAGATCTGGAGAAATACCCACGCCCGATTGAGCACGATCTGGCCATGCTCGAATCGGCAGGCTGTAACGGTGTGTTTATGCCAAATGTAGATGAAATGTACCCTACAGGTGCAGATGAGCAATGGCATATTGATTTAGGAAAGGCTGAATTTTTGCTGGAAGGTGAGTTCAGAAAAGGCCATTATCAGGGCGTTACGCAGATTGTAAAAAAACTTTTTGATGCCGTTGAGCCCGATGTGGCCATGTTTGGGCAAAAAGATTTTCAACAGGTACTTATGATCAAAAATATGCTTGCCCATTTTAAACTGCCGATTACCATTATTACCTGCCCGATTATTAGGGAGGATGATGGCCTGGCCATGAGCAGCCGAAACATCCACCTCTCGGCCGATGACCGCCAGCATTCTTTGGTGTTGAGCAAATCGCTGCAGTTTGTTACCGATCATTTCGACGAATACTCATTAGGCGAACTGGAAAACAAAGCCAAATCGTTTTATAATAATATTGATGGTGTAGAACTCGATTATTTTACCATTGCCAATGGAGATACACTGGAGCCTGCTAAATCCAAAGAAGAAAGTAATCTGGTGGCATTAGTGGCCGCAAAAGTAGGCTCAACCAGATTGATTGACAATATGATTATTAAGTAATGATAGAATTATAAATGAATGTATGATTGAATGTTTAGGCTGTGCCTGTAGATACATTCTCTCATTGGATCATCCACTAATTCTCTCATTCATTCTAACTTTATTACTAACTTTGCCGAATGGTTATCACAATATTAAAATCGAAAATACACCGTGTTAGGGTAACACAGGCCGAACTAAACTATGTTGGCAGTATTACGATAGATGAAGATTTGATGGATGCAGCCAATATCATTGCGAATGAGAAGGTGCAGATTGTAAATAATAATAATGGGGCCCGTTTCGAAACTTATGTAATTAAAGGCGAACGTGGTACCGGAAACATCTGCCTTAACGGCGCAACAGCACGTTTGGCACAACTTGGCGATATTTTGATCATTATGTCGTACGGCTCACTGCCGATTGAAGAGGCCAAAAAATATAATCCGATATTGGTTTTCCCTGACGATAACAACCACTTGCTAAAATAACCTTGTGACCTTCGACCTCAAAACAGCGCTAAAATACATCATCCTGTTTTTAATCGGGGTGGGGGTATTATATTTAGCGTTTCGGGGGCAGGATTTAGGTCAGATATGGGAAGAAATAAAAGGAGCTGATTTCTTCTGGATCCTGGCTTCTTCTGTTGCGGTTTGGGTAGCACATGTTTTACGGGCATTGCGGTGGCAGATGCTATATCAGTCTATCCACTATAAAGTAGGCTTTTGGAGTGCTTACCATGCCGTTATAATTGGCTACCTGGCCAATTTGGCCTTGCCCCGTTTTGGCGAAATAGGCCGGTGCTCTGTTATCCACAAGGCAGAAAAGGTACCCATGTTTGCTTCAATCGGTACAGTAATTACCGAGCGTCTTTTCGATGTGCTGGTGCTTTTCATAACCAGTTTGGCCATGCTTATCTTTCAGTACGATATTGTTTCTGATTTTTTATACCATACCATTTACCTTAACCTGGTCGAGAAATTAAGCAAGGTTAACTATTTGTGGTTAATTGTAATCGGTGCGCTGGTAACTGCGTTAATCATAGCTGCAATTTATTTTCTGCGCCAGAAGTTCAGCAAAAAATTTCTCCGCATTTTTGTTGCCCTGCGTCAGGGATTTGGTTCATACAGCAAGTTAAAACGAAAAGGTTTATTCTTAGCCTACACACTTGGGATCTGGATTTTTTATTCGCTTTCCATGTATTTTGCTTTCTCCTCTATTCCTGCTACATCCGGACTGCATTTTAACGCCGCCTTTACCGCCATTGTATTTTCCGGTTTCGCCATGGCCGCGCCTGTTCAGGGGGGTATTGGTGTTTTTCATTGGATGGTTGCCCAATCGCTGGTACTGTATGGCATATCGTTTAAAGATGGGCTGGCTTATTCAACCATTATTCATTCTTCGCAGGTATTGCTTATTCTTGTTCTGGGGAGCTTGAGCTTAGGCCTCATCTTGACAAAGCGCGTAAAAGAGTAATTTTTTGCGTGTAACTTGAAGATATTGGATTTAGGCAGTATAATAGTAGTACTATCTTTGCTTAAATAAACCTGACCGGCAGCGTTATCCCGGTTTTTACCGGATTAAGCAAAGGGTAGGACTGCAGCAACCGAAGTAATGCTGCCCTTGCTTTCCAAAAAAAATAGGGTATCTACCTTCTAATAATAAATCCTCGCACATTACGCCACAAAAGAAAACAACTGGCAAATAAGACTTAAAATAAATTACTATGCAGCCATAGTATTTTTGATCTATAAATCATACATTTGATTTACTAACCTTTTATACATAAATGTTATGCATTTTGAATTAAGTGAAGAACAATTAATGATCCAGCAGGCTGCCCGCGATTTCGCGCAGCAAGAATTAAAGCCTGGCGTAGTCGAAAGAGACGAACACCAAAAATTTCCGGCCGAGCAGGTAAAAAAACTTGGAGAACTTGGTTTTTTAGGAATGATGGTGAGCGAGCAATATAACGGAAGCGGCCTTGATGCCATTTCTTACGTACTGGTAATGGAAGAGCTTTCTAAAATAGACGCTTCGGCCTCGGTAGTGGTCTCGGTAAACAATTCTCTGGTTTGTTATGGCTTAGAGGCCTATGGCAATGAAGCACAGAAGGAGAAATATTTAAAACCATTGGCTGCTGGCGAAAAAATTGGTGCTTTCTGTTTGTCAGAGCCCGAAGCCGGATCTGATGCAACTTCTCAGCGCACAACCGCCGAAGATAAGGGCGATTACTATCTCTTAAACGGAACCAAAAACTGGATTACCAACGGAAGTACAGCTTCAACATATCTTGTTATTGCCCAAACACATCCGGAGTTAAGGCATAAAGGCATAAATGCTTTTATTGTGGAGAAAGGGATGGAAGGATTTACTGTTGGCCCGAAAGAAAATAAATTGGGTATCCGTGGATCTGACACGCATTCTTTAATGTTCAACGATGTTAAAGTGCCCAAAGAAAATAGGATTGGCGAAGACGGCTTCGGATTTAAATTTGCCATGAAAACCCTGGAGGGTGGCCGGATAGGTATTGCTGCACAGGCTTTGGGGATTGCCCAGGGCGCTTTTGAGCTGGCTACGCAATATGCCAAAGAGCGTAAATCTTTCGGTAAGCCTATTGCTGAGCACCAGGCAATAGCCTTTAAGCTGGCCGATATGGCTACACAGATTGAAGCTGCGCGCTTGCTGGTTTATAAGGCCGCATGGTTAAAAGATCAAGGGCTGCCTTACACACAGGCGGGCTCAATGGCCAAGCTTTTCGCTTCGAAAGTAGCTATGGATGTAACAATTGAGGCCGTACAGGTTCACGGGGGCTATGGCTTTGTAAAAGAATACCACGTAGAACGCTTAATGCGCGATGCTAAAATCACACAGATTTATGAAGGCACCTCAGAAATTCAGAAAATGGTGATTTCGAGAGAGGTGATTAGGTAGTTTTGAGTTGGGAGCTTGGAGTTATAAATCCAAACTCCCAACTCTAAACTTCAAGCTTATTCTTTCTCGCCTGCAACAGCGCTAAAAATTGCTTTGATCAAGGCCACAACAATGGCTAAAAATGCGGCAGCTATAAAACCTGATGTGCTAAAAGAAGTCATCATGTTATCAACCAGCAGGATCATTAAAACGGTAATGATAAATGATACCAGTCCGAGGGTTAAGAAGTTAACAGGAAATGTTAACAGCCTTAAAATAAACCCAATGGTAGAGTTGGCGAGGGCAATTAGCACCGCCGCGATAATGGCATTGGCATAGCTATCTATATGTACGCCCGGCACCAACCTGGCGCCGATAAAAAATGCGAGCCCCATTAAGAGGATTTCGATAATAAATCTCATAATTGTTTACTTTTGTATATGTTAAAATGCCTTTATAAGTACATGCCCTTTGTTATGGTGGCGGTATTTGCACTTTCATGTTCAAATGCAAACAACAGGCCAATCATTCAATTTTCGGGCGATAGTTCATCAATAATAATTAAAAACATTGATGAGGCTAGTCTGTTGCAGGTTAAAAATGCATATCAGGCTAATCCTGATAGCTTTAATTTGGTTTCGGTTTTAATTAAGCCCGGCGAACTGGATAGCATACAGGATGAGCTGCCGATAGCAGGAAGCATAAAAATTTCTGGCGATTCGTTGGTTTTCAACCCGGCCAAGCCCTTTGTAAAAGGTAAAGATTATGTTGTGGAAAGTTATATCGGTGTAAAGTTTGCTACTGTGGGCAACCTCATATCAGGCAGTGCAAAACAGAACTTAAAAGCACAGAGACAAACAGTTAGGCGGTAATAATCAGCATAATAATTCGCTTTGGAGTTTGATTTTTTGTAAAAAATTACTACATTTGCATCGTAATCGAAGAAAAGAGAAGGGGACAGTGTCCCCTTTTTCTATGAAATCAGGTTAAAATATGCAGGTAGAAAAGAGAGTTGCAGCCCTCGTTGAGGAAAAAATTGCAGATCGGCCGGAGCTTTTTCTGGTTGAAGTGAAAATGTTGCCAAACAATAAACTGATTATACATGTTGATGGCGACGAAGGCATTAGCATACAGGATTGTGTGGCCATAAGCAGGCATGTAGGTTTTCATCTTGAAGAAGAAAACGTAATTGAGCAGGCTTATAATTTAGAAGTGTCTTCGCCGGGTGTTGGTGAGCCCTTAAAGCTTAACCGCCAGTACAGCAAAAACATTGGCCGTACCATAAGCATTAAACTGAAAGACGGTTTAAAAAAAGAAGGTAAACTACTTGCGGTTACAGCAGATAACCTGCAGCTTGAAGAATCGGTTAAAGAAAAAGGGAAAAAGGCGGTAACAGTTCAAACAGATGTGCCGTTTAATGATATATTAGAAACAAGTGTGTTAATTTCATTTAAGTAAAAATGAGTACTACAACAATTAATTTGATCGACTCTTTCCAAGAGTTTAAAGATTTCAAAAATATAGATCGCCCAACGGTGATCAGTGTGCTGGAAGAGGTTTTTCGTAGCATGTTGCGTAAAAAATACGGAACAGACGAAAACTGTGATGTAATTGTGAATCCGGATAACGGGGATTTGGAGATCTGGAGAACTAGAAAGGTAATGGAAGATGGCTTTTCTGAAGATGATGATCTTGAAATTGAACTTGCAGATGTACACCAATACGACCCGAGCCTAGAAGTTGGCGACGATTATATTGAACAGATCACATTAGAAAGCTTTGGCCGCAGGGCAATTTTAGCCGCCCGTCAAACCTTGGTTTCTAAAGTATTGGAATTAGAGAAAGACGAGATCTTTAAAAAATACAAAGACCGCGTTGGCGAAATTGTAACCGGCGAGGTTTATCAGGTTTGGAAAAAGGAAACACTCGTATTAGATGATGAAGGTAACGAACTTTTAATGCCTAAAACTGAGCAGATCCCTGCTGATTATTTCAAAAAAGGAGATTCTGTAAGAGCAGTAATTTCTAAAGTGGAAATGATCAACGCTAACCCTAAAATTATCATTTCAAGAACTGCACCTGAGTTTTTACAGCGCTTGTTTGAACTAGAGGTCCCAGAGATCTTTGATGGTTTAATTACTGTTAAAAAGATTGTTCGCGAACCTGGAGAACGTGCTAAGGTAGCTGTAGAATCGTACGATGACCGTATCGATCCGGTAGGTGCTTGCGTGGGTATGAAAGGATCACGTATCCATGGTATCGTTCGCGAATTGAAAAACGAAAATATTGACGTGATTAATTTCACAAATAACATTTCATTATACATTACCCGTGCTTTAAGCCCGGCAAAAATTACTTCTATTAAATTAGATGATGAAACCAAACACGCATCGGTTTATTTAAAACCAGATCAGGTTTCATTGGCAATTGGCCGTGGTGGGCACAACATTAAACTGGCTGGTAAATTAACCGGTTATGAGATTGATGTTTACCGCGAAGCAGGAGAAGAAAGCGACGAGGATGTAGATCTAGAAGAATTCTCAGATGAGATTGATAGCTGGATTATTGATGAATTAAAGGCTATCGGTTGCGATACTGCTAAGAGTGTTTTGGCACTTACAGTAGAAGATTTGGTAAAACGCACCGACTTAGAAGAAGAAACCATTAAGGAAGTGGTTCAGATTTTACAGTCAGAATTTGAATAAGTGGTGTAATTGCCAAATAAACACTACTTTTGTATTATATTAAAAAATAACAGGAGCTAAATGTCAGACGACAAACCAATCATTTTAATTAAAGCTATTAAAGAACTTAATATAGGCATGGGTACGGCCGTTGAGTTTTTAAACAAAAAGGGATTCTCTGCCGAGAAGAGCCCTATGTTTAAACTTACGGGCGACATGTATAATGCCTTATTGAAAGAGTATCAGGGAGATAAGATCGTAAGAGAAGAAGCCAAACAAATAGTGATTGGTAAAATACGTCGCGACGAGCCTGAGACTGAAAAGCCAGTAGAAGCGCCGAAGAAAAATACCGATTTTGAGAAAAATGAAGAGATTTTAATCAAAAATGCTCAATCATTTACGCCTCCGGTAGAAAAACCAAAGGTAGTTGAAACACCGAAAGTTGAAGCGCCAACACCAGCACCTGCGGCAGCAGAGCCAGTTGCAGCACCTAAAGCAGAAGATAAAGCTGAAGAAAGCGGCTTACCAGGGGTTAAAATTGTAGGAAAGATTGATTTAAACGATCTTAATTCAAAAACACGCCCTGTTAAGAAAGAAGAAGCTCCTGCACCAGTAACGCCAGCACCTGTTGTTAATGCACCAGAGCCTGTAAAACCGGTTGAACAACCCAAGGTTGAAGAAAAACCAGTTGAAGTTAAAAAGGAAGAAACTCCTGCGGCACCAGCTCCAGTAGTGCCTACTCCTGTTGCTAAAGCACCAGAGCCTGCAAAACCGGTTGAAACACCTAAAGCTGAAGAAAAACCAGCAGAGGTTAAGCCGGCAAGCAATGAGCCTGAGGTAATTAAAGCGCGTACGGTAAAATTAACTGGACCAAATATTATCGGTAAAATTGTTTTACCAACTACACCTGATAGAAGAAACGGTCCAGTAGCATCATCTAGCGATAGTGAAGCTGCCAAACGCAAGCGTAAACGCAAAAAAACTCCTGGAGCGCCAGGGCAGCCAGGTCAACATGGTGGTCAAGGTCAGCAAGGGCAAAATAACCCTGCAGGTGGCCAGGGCCAAGGTGGTGCACCAGGTCAGCCTCGCCAGCCTTATCAAGGTAACAGGCCAGGTGGTGGTACGCCATACCAAGGTAACCGTCCAGCGGGCCAAGGTGGAACGCCTTACCAAGGAAATAGAAATAACAATAACAGACCAGGTTTCCAAAATAGAAATGCTACACCAAGCGGCCCTAAAGAAGAACCTACTGAGAAAGAAATTCAAGATCAGATCAAAGCAACACTTGCACGTTTAAGTGGAGCAGGTAAATCTGGTAAATTTGCACAACGTGCTAAATTACGCCGTCAAAAACGTGATGATGTAGCAAGTAATGCCGAAGAAGCAGCAAATGAGCTTGAATCGCAATCGAAAATATTAAAAGTAACAGAATTTGTTACAGCCAACGAATTGGCGAACATGATGGATGTACCTGTAACCAAAATTATTGGTACATGTATGAGCTTAGGTATGTTCGTTTCAATTAACCAGCGTTTAGATGCTGAAACTTTAACCATTGTGGCTGATGAGTTTGGTTATGAAATTCAATTCGTTAAACCTGATGAAGATGAGGAAAATGTAATTGAAGAAGAAGATAACGAAGCAGATTTAATCGAAAGAGCTCCGGTTGTTACGATTATGGGTCACGTGGATCATGGTAAAACCTCATTGCTGGATTATATCCGTAAAGCAAATGTGGTAGCTGGTGAGGCAGGGGGTATTACCCAGCACATTGGTGCTTACATGGTAACTACGCCAAATGGTAAAAAAGTAACTTTCTTAGATACCCCAGGTCACGAAGCCTTTACAGCGATGCGTGCACGTGGTGCTAAGGCTGCCGATATTGCCATTATTGTAATTGCTGCGGATGATGCGGTGATGCCTCAAACAAAGGAGGCCATTAACCACGCACAGGCAGCAGGTGTACCATTGGTATTCGCTTTCACCAAAGTGGATAAGCCAGGTGCAAATGCAGATAAAGTACGTGAGCAATTATCGGTAATGAATATTTTGGTTGAAGATTGGGGCGGTAAATATCAATCGCAGGAAATCTCGAGCAAAAGCGGCTTAAATGTTGATTTACTTTTAGATAAAGTATTATTAGAGGCTGAGTTATTAGAACTTAAAGCTAATCCGAATAAGCGTGCTACAGGTACCGTAATCGAATCGGCTTTAGATAAAGGACGTGGTATTGTAACGACTGTATTGGTTCAGGCCGGTACGTTAAAAGTTGGAGATCCAATTTTAGCAGGTAGCTACAGCGGACGTGTAAAAGCGTTAACCAATGAGCGTGGTGCGAAGGTAGACTCAGCAGGCCCATCACAACCGGTACAGGTTTTGGGTATGCAAGGTGCACCTACAGCTGGTGATAGGTTTAATGCTTTAGAAAGTGAAACTGAAGCACGTGATATTGCAAACAAAAGGATGCAGTTACAGCGTGAGCAAGGCTTACGTACACAGAAACACATTACGTTGGATGAGATTGGCCGTCGTTTGGCTATCGGTAACTTTAAAGAGCTTAACATTATCGTTAAAGGTGACGTGGATGGTTCTATCGAGGCATTGGCCGATTCATTGTTGAAACTTTCAACTGAGCAGATCCAGATTAACATCATCAGTAAAGGTGTTGGTCAGATTTCAGAGTCTGATGTATTGTTGGCTTCGGCTTCTGATGCGATTATTATCGGTTTCCAGGTACGTCCATCAACAGGTGCACGTAAACTAGCTGAGGCTGAGCAGATCGATATCCGTTTATATTCTATCATTTACGATGCAATCAACGAGATTAAATCGGCCATGGAAGGTATGTTGGATCCAGAATTTGAAGAGAAAATTGTGGCTAACGTTGAGATCCGTGAAACCTTCAAAATCACCAAAGTGGGTACCATTGCAGGTTGTATGGTATTGGATGGTAAAATTACCCGTAACAGCAAAATCCGTATTGTTAGAGATGGTGTTGTAGTGTACACAGGTGAGCTTGCATCATTAAAACGCTTTAAAGATGATGTGAAAGAAGTGAGTAAAGGTTATGAGTGCGGTTTAAACATTCAGAACTTTAACAACATCGAAGTTGGCGATATCGTAGAAGCTTACGAACAAGTAGAAATAGCTAGAAAACTGTAATAGTTTTTAAGATATAGAATTTAAAGTGACCTCAAAAAGGTCACTTTTTTTATGTCTAGCCGAAAATCTGCCTTAACAATGCCGATGGTGTTTGTGTTATATCTTTTATAGTCGTGGGATGATCAGAGGATAAAAGCTTAAAGATAAAAACTGAACTGCTATCAGTTTAATGGAGTAGGTATGATATTGAAAAATAAACCTGCTTGTTGCGGAGGTAAATAAAAGCGGGCTTCAATTTAGGTTGAAGCCCGCTGATTAATGCAGTTTAATTAGGCCTTTAAAGCGGCACATATTCATTATTGCCCAACAGTCCATTTCCATTTCTTCGATTTTCCTATGTAATAAACTATTGCATAGGTTGAAGCGTAAATCAAGATAAAGATTGCAAATTGCAGGAAGAACAGGCTCCAAACACTTTCATTGGTGTACACAATCTTCAAAGGCCTCAAAATCATCGGCAGGAATATAATGATGAGTATATGGTGAAGCAGGTGGATGCCAAAGGTCATCGACCTTGGCTTCAATTTCTCGATAGCCTGAAAATTGCAGTATTTGTACAAAAATAGGAACGATACCAATGAGAAAATGATATTGGAAAACCTTAATGTATTTCCCGAATCGTTAGATCCTAAATGGATCAGATTAATGGTTTCAGCACATGATATAACAAAGGTTATCAGCATAGCGCCAAATAAGAGCCAGAAAGGCTGTTTGCTTATCCATTCGTTGTATCGATCAAAGTATTTATGTAAGATAACCCCCAGCCATAAATAAAATACAAATCCCAATAATGCAGTTGTATGTCCCGTTGGGATCCAATCGTAGTACAGGTTTACGGAATAAAAAAGCGATAACAGGCCTAATATTATCCCAAATGTTAAATTGTACATGTATTTTCTAAAAACCAGCAAAATGGTAATGCACAGCATAAAATTGATAATAAACCAAAAGCTGGTTTGAACGATAATAAAATGGATTCTATCCAATATATATTCGAGTGGGTGCGTAAAGCCCAAAGCGTCGGAATGCTTTAAGTACCGCACACCCTGATCGATATAAAAAAGTATAATAAAAACGGTTACCCAAAATATCCAGGGCCTAAAGGTTGTGTTCAACCTTCTGCCTAAATACTGCTTTGTGGTGTACTGGTTAAATTTATCCCCGATCAGAAACCCGGCGAGGATAAAGAACACAATGGTTCCAAATTTTATGAATTGCAGGGAAACTGTTTGAATAATTTGATCGTGAAGTGTATTTAACTTTAAGCCTAAGAAAGGAGAACTATGTTCCATTACAATTCCTATCATAGCTATAAACCTCATCGTATCGATAAAATCGTAATTTTTAACAATGTTTTTTGTAGTCATTTGGTGCAATTTTACGAAATTTGACATATTTATTTATATATCTTTCTTGTTTCATAAGTGTAAAAAATGTTAATTTATGATTAGTGTAATAATCTGTTCTATTGATAAGTTGTTGTTGGAGGCTGTTAGGCAAAACATTACAACAACCATTGGGGTAGAACATGAAATTATTGCAATTGATAACCTGAATTCGGGCAAAGGGATCTGCGAAGTATATAATGAGGGCGCGGCACTGGCTAAATATCCATTGTTATGCTTTTTACACGAGGATATTAAGCTAACAACCGATAACTGGGGTAAAACAGTTGTAGCCGTTTTCTGCGATGATAAAGTAGGACTTTTGGGCATTGCCGGAAGCACCTATAGATCCACTGTGCCTTCTGGCTGGTTTCCACCTCATGAATTTGGCACTACAAGCTGGAGGCTGAACATCATCCAAGGCTCCCGTTATCAGAACAAAGCAGAGAAACACGAGTATTTTAATCCACTAAAAGAGAACCTAAGTAAGGTAGCCTGTGTAGATGGCGTTTGGTTTTGCACAACGAAGAAAATTGCCGGAGAAATTAAATTTGATAACCATTTGTTATCCGGTTTTCATGGTTATGATATTGATTACTCGTTAGCTGTTGGACAGCATTATGAGGTATTGGTCAGTTACGATATTCTCCTGTCGCATGCTTCCGATGGGAACTTTAATGAGGAATGGTTGAAACAAATTATTAAAGTTCAGCATAAATACCGCAATATACTTCCGCTAAATTATGAAGGCTATGACAAGGAGGAAGCAGCTAAAATGGAATCCTCATCCCTTAAACGTTTTCTCAAAGAAATCATAAGGAATAAAAATTTCACAGTACAGGAACGCAAAAATGTTTTGAACACGTATTACCGACAAAATCAGATCGGAACATTGAAGTATTTAAAATTTCTATACCAGCTGATTAAGATAAGATAGAATTGATAACGGGCTTGATCTGATCTGGGTGATAGCTTTTTATAAGTTCTTTAGAGTAATTAGACATTTGCTCCCAAAGGGCCTTATTTTCGTAAAGCCTTAAAATCTGGTCGGCAAATTCTTGCGCAGTTGTAGCAAGCAAATAGTCCCTCTCGGCAACTAATCCAATCCCCTCAGCACCAATAGATGAAGTAACTACTGGCAAAGCATAGCTTAGGCTTTGACCGATTTTTCCTTTCATACCTGCCCCAAACCTTAATGGAGCTGCAAATACACGGCTGTTGTTAAAGTAATCAGATACATCTTCAACATATCCCGTTACTGCAATTTTTTCCGAAGCCAATTCCATTACCTCACTGCCTGGGTTGCTTCCCAACAATGTTAATTTTATGTTAGGATTTTTAGCCCAAACCAGGGGCATAATTTCTTTTGAAAGATATTTAACGGCATCTACGTTCGGTTTATGTGCATAACCGCCAATAAAAATTATACCTGATCTATCTTCAAAAGGAATGGGAAAGTTATTTTCTTGGCCGATATGGATATTTGGGATTACTATTGTTTTTGTGATCCCATAATTCTCCAATATTTCTTTTTCATCGTTTGTAATGGCAATCGTAATGTCTGCAGCTTTTGCAAAAGCCAGTTCCTGCTCTCTGGTTTTATGTGCACTTTGCTTTAGCGCTGCGCTGTTCAGCAGATCAGCTTCTCGTTCTTCGCGTAAAAAATGTAAGTCTATGGTATCATAAATCCATTTTATTTTTGGGTTGTGGCTAAATAAGAACTCAAATTCTTTGTTGTTCTGTGGTTTACAGATCCAGGCAATATCTATGCTGTCTAACTTGTTCATCAGCAGTTTAATCATGCTGTTACGGTTTGGAAAACGATACAGGATTTCAGCGCCGAGGTTGGTTAACTGCTCAAAGTAGCTGTTTTTTTTAAGCCCATCATTTGGTACAAAAATTACATGGTGCTTTAAGGATATAAGTATTTTAATAATATGCATCAGCCTTACCGAACCTGAATCTTTATCGGGCTCTGGTATGGTATCATCTATAATAAGGACCGTTCTGTTTTTTCTGCTCTTCGCTAAAGATGACGCTATGTCGTTTAACTTTGGATAATTAACGAGTTGATTGTGCCATTTTTGAGCAAACTTTTCTTTGTTTACCGCCTGAAATCTTTTAATTGGATGTTTCTCAATATCCCTGCCTGAACTTATTCCTTCAAAATGGATCAGCTCCGATAAAGGCTGATAGATAACTTTTTTATGGAGGATGTGTTTAACCGATAAACAGAGGTCGGTATCTTCGTAATATGCGGGAATGTAGCGCGTATCAAAATAATTAAGTTTTTGTAAATCTGCATTCCTGATTAATATACTTGCACCCGAGCAATAATCTACTTCCCTGATAAAATTATACTGAGGATGTGCTGGATCTTGATTGTTACCGTAGTTGGCCGCATTGGCATCCGAAAAAACAAAGCCTCCGGCCTCTTGCAGAAATCCATTTGCATAAATAAGTTTACTTCCAACCAGTCCAACCTGCTCATCGTTTAATGGTGCCAATAAATTTTCAAGCCAATTGGTACTTACCTGCGTATCATTGTTCAGGAAACAAACATATTCGCCTTTGGCCTGCTTTGCTCCATTATTTGACGAAATTAAAAAACCACTGTTAGCTTCGTTCCGGATATATTTTATGCCAGATAAATTCGTTTTAAAAAAGTTTTCTGTGCCATCAGACGAGCAGTCATCAACAACAATTACCTCATAAGATAAAGAGGAAGGAACATTGTTTGATAATGAAAGTAAACAATTATAGGTGTATGGTAAATTGTTAAAAACAGGTATTACAATACTAACTTCCGGACTATTATTCGCAATAAAATTGAGCTGTTTTTTTAGGATTTTTTCTTCAGGAAGAAGTGGTAATATTGTTTCGGAAATGAAATACCTATACCCAAAAAGTGTACTGAATACATCAGATAATTTGTTCTGTACAAAATTTAAACCTTTGGCCGGGTAAATTGGCGAATACTTTTTAAATACAAGTGTATAAAATGCCTGGTAAGCTTTTTTGTGAAATGTGATAGCTGATGCCAAAACCAGCAGCAGCCTTAATAAATATTTTAGGTAAAATTTTGGATTTAGATAAAAGTATGCTGATTTACCAGAAATAACCCCATGATTATATTTTGAAATAATTTTCCTGTTGTTCTTTTGGTTGAATTTATCAATCCACTTATAAATTTTCATTCAATAAAATATTAGTAGGTTTTTCTAACTAGTTTTAAAGCATAATTTAACCTGCTTAAGCCATATCTTGGCTTAAGATCGGGGAACAGCACAGGGTAATTTTTGAAGAACATGTTGATCAAAAATATTTTGTCAAAAAAATTCAACCTGCTGTATGCTTTAAATAACCTGTAAATTAAAATCTCGTCATTTTTGCCGAGATCCTTGTAGTTTTTTGTTGTGGCTAAATTATCTATTATTTCCTTATACCTTTCTTCCCTTCCTTTTAAGGTATACATAACAGAGTTGGAATGAATGCGGTGTAAGGTTAGTTTTTCGGCCAGGTATGTTATTTTCTGGTGGTAAATAGCAACAAAACCCATCCACCAATCATAAAATCCCTGATTTGGTATGGGGAAAAAAAACGGCGTAAATTTTTTAGAAAACAAACTTGTATGTCCGGTTACAAAATTTGAAAATAATAAACTTTTAAAGGTTTTGTCCTTCAATGAAAAGGTTTCATTTAATATCTGTCCGCCGATGATTTCTCCATGCTCGTTAATAAATGAAGAGTTCGAAAAAATCAGCCAATTATCACCAATGTTTCGGTAGAGCAGCTCTAATTTATTCTCCAGCCAGATGTCGTCCTGATCGCTTATGGCTATGAAATCTCCCGAACAATAAGAAATTGCCTTTTGAAAGTTAGCATTAAAACCAATATTCTTTTCGTTAAAATACAGCTTAATCTGTCCGTATTTAGCAGCATATTGCTTCAATAGATCTTTTGTGCCATCAGATGAGCCATCATCAACGATCACCAGTTCGATGTGTTTATAGGTTTGGTTAAGAATACTATCCAGTTGTTGCGGTAAAAAATTAGCACCATTATAGGTACAAAGCGCTATAGAAATAAGTGGCTCCATGATTGATTACTTTAACAGGAGTTTGACAATCTGTTTCACATTTAAATTACCAAACGTAAATAAACCTGACTTTAAAAACTTGTTCAGGGAAGATTTATTGTCGGATTTTAATAAATAGTTGAACCAATCTTTTTGAAGTTGTTTACTGAGTACCTTTTGATCAAATACCTGCTTTTTCCGATTGGCTTTTAAGATGTTGGTTAAGTGGGCCTCAACTTCATGACTGGAAAAACCGGTGTTTTCCGGGCGTAGAATTGAATGGTGGATTAATAAGCTTTGCTCATCTACTTTATCGAATAAGAAAGATAATAAATAGGCTGTTGTTTTGAGCTCGCTTTGCACCATTTCTGCCCTTTTCTTCGATGTTATACTTTGTTCGTGGATGCGGTAGTGCAACAGGCGCTCATTCAAATTTGCAACCGGATAAGCCATTGTAATTTGAGAGAATAAAAAATAATCTTCAGCGTACTTAAAATCTTCGCTGTAGGCAAATTTCTTTAGTACTTCGGCATCCGCCATAATTGTTGGATGTAGAAAAGCATTGCGGAACAGGTTAAATACTTTGATTTTAGCACTGTGCTCTGGCCGGTTTAGGTTGTTTATTTCTTTTCCGTTTGCATCAATTGCAATGGCCCTGCTGCCGCATAATTTATAGCTTGGGTTTGCAGTTAGAAAAGCGGCCTGTTTGCTTAATCTATCGGGCATGGCGATATCATCAGCATCCATTCTGGCTATATACCGGCCCGTGCTTAACATTAATCCTTCGTTCAAAGTATTAACTATACCCTTGTTCAGTTCGTTATTCACGTATTTTATACGGCTATCGGAAAAAGAGCTGATGATGGCATGCGATTGATCTGTACTTCCATCATTAATGATCAAAAATTCGAAGTTTTGATGAGATTGATTGAGTATGCTTTCAATAGCTTCCTTAACAAAAAGTTCGCTGTTAAAAACAGGCATTAATACCGTAATAAGATTTTTTTGCTCGTCAATCATGTACTGGGTTTAGGTGCCGTAAAAATAAGATAATTTAAGCGTTAATAAGCTTATAAAAGATGGCATAGATTTTTGCATCTTTAAAGCCGGAAAAAAAGATAAAATGACTACAGGTTTTGCAAAAAAAGAAGGAGCGCCAGTGCCTAAAAAAATATTGTTTATTACACCGTTTTTTGGCAGAACTGGCTCAGAAATGCAATTGCTCTACATCCTTGAAAATTTGAATGCAGAAAAATTCGAGCCTTACTTATTTACCCGTAACGATGGATCTTTACTTAAAGATCTTCCAAAATACATCAAATACTTTGTTGGTTATAAGAAAAACAGCAACTATCTGCTCAGACTTTTTAGGCTGTTGTTGTATGCTGTTAATATCAACCCGGTAGAGTTTCAATTGCGGAAAATACAGAATAAGGTGAAAGCAGATTATTGGTACATCAATACAATTGTAAATAGAGATGCTTATGCAATTGCGGTAAAACTGGGCGTAAAAATTATTTCCCATGTGCATGAAATGCCACTGTATTACGATATGGTTAAAGAAAAAACCATAGAAAACGTATTAAAGTCTGATCTGTGTATTGGTTGTTCCAAAGTAGTATGCCAAAATTTAGAAGATATGGGGCATAAAAATGTGAAATTGCTGAACAGCTTTGTTGACGACCGATTTATTTCCCTTAGCCAGGTTACAATAAGCGAACAGTTTAATTTTTCTCCCAACGATTTTATCTGGATCATGGCAGGCAGTGTTAATGCCATCAAAGGTGTCGATTTTGTTATCCCGTTATTAAAAGTACTAAAACCCAACCATAAAATTATCTGGATCGGCGGCATTGAAGATTCGGGAACAACGGCTTATGCACGGATAGCCGGCAAAGCTGCATTTAAAGACAGGCTTTTCTTTGTTGGCCGAAAATCTACTGACTATTATGATTACTTTAATTTGGGTAAGGCCTTCTTATTATTATCGCGTCAGGATTCTTTCCCTTTGGTCATGCAGGAAGCTGCACACCTGGGTAAACCAATCGCCGGTTTTAATTCAGGCGGCATTGAAGAATACGTAAACGATAAGATCGGTATCGTGGTAAACCAACTTTCTTTTACTGAATTGGCTAAGGCAATGGAAAAAATAGAAGAAAACTACGGGGCCTATGATAAGGATTACATTAAACAATATGCAAAAAGTTTTAATGCAACAGATCAAACCTTAAAGCTGCAATCGATTTTGGAAGAAATCTAATCGCTAAAAGCCTGCATATCGATTAAGCGTTTGTAGAGGCCATTATGGCTCAGCAGCTCAGTATGACTTCCACTTTCCGCAACCTGCCCTTTATCTATAACTACAATTTGATCGGCGTGCTGTATTGTGCTTAAACGGTGAGCAATTACAATTGAAGTTCGGTTTTTCATCAAATTGTTCAGCGCATCCTGTACTAATTTCTCCGATTCAGTATCCAGTGCAGATGTAGCCTCATCCAACAGCATAATGGGTGGGTTGGCCAAAACAGCCCGTGCTATACAAACCCTTTGGCGTTGTCCGCCCGATAGTTTATTGCCCCTATCGCCCACATTGGTTTGATAGCCATTTTCGGTGTTTAAAATAAAATCATGAGCATTGGCAATTTTAGCTGCTGCGATTACTTCTTCTTCGGTTGCATTTGGTTTTGCAAAGGCGATGTTATTAAAGATGCTATCGTTAAATAAAAACGATTCCTGGTTAACAATCCCCATTTGCGAACGGATACTTTCTACAGTAAGATCTCGGTAATCATGGCCGTCAATTGTAATAGTTCCCGATTTTGGATCGTGAAAGCGTGGAAGCAAATCCATTAATGTACTTTTACCGCCGCCTGATGGACCAACCAAAGCTACCGTTTTACCTTTTTCTATATCAATGTTGATATTCTTTAAAACCTGTTTATCACCATATGAGAATGAAACGTTTTTTAATATTAGCGCATTATTGAAGTTAGCCAATACCTCAGCATTGTTTTTGTTCTTTAGTGCAGGTTCTGTATCAATCAGATCTAATACCCGCTCGCCGGCGGCAATCCCTGAGTGGATGCCGCTAAACGAATCAGCCAAAGCTTTTACTGGCTGCAATACCTGAGAAAAGGTAGCCAGGTAAACTACAAATTCTGCGGCTTCTAAATCACCCTTTCCACTTAATATTAATGTACCGCCATACAAAAGGATAAATACGACCACTAAAACCCCTAAGGTTTGTGATACAGGAGAAGCCAATTGCTGCCTTCTGGCCATTTTCCTGTTTAAAAATGAATAAAATTTGTTTTCAGAGTCAAATCTCTCTTTAGCTCTTTCCGTAGCATTAAAAGCTTTAATAATTTTTATGCCGCTTAACGATTCATCTAAGAAGCCAATCATCTTGGCAAAAGATTCATGCGACTGCGTAGCTTGTTGTTTTAATCTTTTTACAATTTTACTGATGATAAAGCCCGAAACAGGAATAACCAATAAAGAAAATAAGGTCAGTTTGGCGGATATGGAAATCAAAACCCCAATAAAGAACAGCAATTGTAGGGGCTCTTTAAATACAACCTGCAAGGTGTTAGTTACGGTAAACTGAACCACCTGCACATCTGAAGCTACCTTTGAGATAATGTCGCCTTTGCGTTCGTTATTAAAGTAGCCTACATGTAAATTCATTACATTATTAAATACAGTTTTACGGATATTCAATAGGGTGTGCACACGTAAATCTTCCATAAAACGTTGAGAAAAGTACCGAAAAAAGTTAGCGAGAAAAACAGTTCCGATAATTATTATGCAGATTACTTTTAGCGCCAGTATTTTATCATCGGCAATAATTCCATTGATATATTCGTTAAAGCGGCCCAATACATCCCAGCTACTTTTATCTTTTACAACTTTAGTTGGATCGCATTTTCCTAAAAAAAGCGCCTGCATTAGTGGGCCGAGTAATGTAAAAAGAAATGTATTGAAGAAAATCGCGAATAATGTGGTGATCACATAAGGAATTGCAAACTTTTCTATGGGTTTAGCAAAGGATAATAAACGAAAATAGGTCTTCATTTTATATAAAATGGAATATGTACGAAGGAAAATGTAATGCTACATTTCCAGAAAAAATCTAATTAAAACTCAGTAAAGGTACGTTTTTCAACAGACCTTTTTAAAAATAGGCTTTTGTAACCGTTAAATTTACAATCGTTTTATTTTCTTGCTGGCTACAGATTGGTTAATGATATCCATTACCTCATCAATATTCAACAACGATTGGTGGTGCAGCTTTAAAGTATTCAACTTTTCCCTGCTGGATAAAATTAGGACTTTATGTGCCAGGTAATCGCGGTAGCTATGCCAAACCCAGGTTTTGCCCGTAAGGATTTTTGGAATAAGCTCTGTAAAAATCTGCTGTAGGGGGTAAAGCTTTTTTCTGAGCCCCTGAAGATGGATGCCCTGCAGGATATACCGGTTGCGGTAATATATTTTTTTGATAAAGTTAGATTTGATCTGGGTTTTTGTACTGCCACTTACATGGTGGAAACAAACCGACTGATGCTCGTAATAACATTTCCAGCCCAGTTGCCAGGCACGCAGGCTTAAGTCAAAATCTTCGGAAGAGAAAGGAGAATAAATTTCATCAAAACCGCCCAGTTCTTTCAGTTTTTTGGCATCAACCAGGGCATTAGCACCCGAAAGATAAGCAGTAAATACATTTTCGTCTGTCGGATTTTCGCTATAATAGAACTTATTGGCCTTTATTCTGCAGCCGCCATAATAAAGCAAACGGGCGGCATCTTCAATCCGGGATTCATCAAAACTCATGATGCGTGCCATTACCCCAAAAGTATCGGGTTTATCGAAATATTTCCACTGATGTTCAAAATAATCTGGCGTAAGCTTTACATCTGAGTTTAGAAGTAAGATCAGTTCGTGTTTGGCCTCCCCGATACCATGGTTACAGGTATAAGAAAAGCCGCGGTTTTTATCGTTAACAAGCAGTTTTATATTGGGGTAGGCCGATTGGATGAAAGAAATACTGTCGTCTTTAGAGCCATCGTCTATTACAATAACCTCGAATGTTGTGCCTGCATTTTGTGCTGCAGTAAAAACCGATGGCAGATACTTTTCGAGTAGATGCCGGCCATTATAATTGGGGATCACGATAGAAACACTTTTCTGCATCTACTTTACAATTTTATAGTTTCGGTATTCAAAAAGGCGGAGGCCGGTTAAATCTTCAATTTTCTGCAAAACCCGTCTGCGGAAATTCATTTTGGAGGTTTCTTTGGTTAGGTCTTTCTCAAATTTCCAGTTTACGGCAGCAATCCGGGGTTTCATTACCGCTGGGTGGGTACCCTTAAAATGAACCAACCGATCTGCATTGTGCATATCAAAAGTATCCTGAACCGGATAGTTTTCTTCAATCCATTCTTCGGTTTGGTAAAATTGATTGAAATTGCGCACCTTGCCCTGTAAGCCTTTTGGAGGTTTTACCCAGCCATAGTGGTAAATATAGGCATCAATCAATTTCACTTTCAGTTTCCTTCCATCAATTCTAAAACCCTGGGCATCGCGGTAAGAGTGTACGCCAGGCAGGTTTTTAATTATCCTAACCTCTCTCCGGTACCATCTTCTCGATTCGGCAAGGTAATCGTACGAGGCATAAAAATGTTTGTATTTTAACAGCAGCGCTTCTACGTTATTGTTGTTTAGCTCCTGTTCCATTTCCTTTTTGATTACCGGAAGGAAATCCTCATGAATAGCTTCGTCGCCCTGGATATAGATCATCCAGTTGGTATCTGCGGTTATTTCTGCCAGTGCTTTATTGGTTTCGTCGGCAAAAACACGGCCGCCTTCGCGTATGCTTTCATCCCAAACCGTATCAACCGTTCTTATCTTTTTAGAATCTATACTTTTGACCATTTCTGAAGTCTCATCAGTAGAGTTTCCCAGTGCAACTACAAAATCATCGCACAATGGCAATACCGAAAGTATGGCTTCTTTTGCGGGATAATCGTTAACAATTGCATTTCTTAAAAAGGTAAAGCCCGTAACTTTCATCTGTTTATATAGGTTTTAACGGTAATAAAGCCATTATGATCTGTTAACATTCTCCGGTGTGGAGCTCGCTAAATCACAATGGTTTCATTCAGATTGACATTGTTAGCCCTTAGTGGCTGATAATTTTTGTTAATTTGTACAAAGATAGTTTTATTGATGAATACGCATCTATCCATTTTAAGCGAATTGAAAGCAGGCAATTACAAGGCTTTGGCAAGGGTTTTAACACTTGTTGAGAATGATATTGAGCCTGCTGCATCAATTTTAAGAGGATTGGATAGTTTAGTCGCTACTCCGGTATTGGGCATTACAGGTCCCCCGGGTGCGGGCAAAAGTACTTTGGTAAATGCCATTGCCACGTATTTTTCGGCGCTGGGCAAACGCGTTGCAATTTTGGCCATCGATCCCACTTCACCATTTAACTTCGGCTCTTTATTGGGCGATCGTATCCGCATGGCCAGTCAGTTTAACAATCCTAACGTCTTTATCCGATCGCTGGCAACACGCGGTGCGCTGGGAGGGATTTCGGCAAAAACCATTGAAATGGTAGATGTTTTAAAGGCCGCCAACTTTGATCTGATTATTGTTGAAACTGTTGGGGTAGGCCAATCGGAGGTAGAAATTGCCGGCCTCGCAGATAAAAGCATTGTTGTACTGGTACCCGAATCGGGTGATGAGGTGCAGCACATAAAATCGGGATTGATGGAAATTGCCGATTGTTTTGTGGTCAATAAGGCAGACCGGGAAGGGGCAGATACTTTTTTTAATAATTTAACGAAAATCGTTCATCAGGGAACAAAGGTTATCCCGATCCTAAAAACGGTGGCCGATAAAAACATGGGTACCGAAGAGCTGTGCAAATGGATTATAGCTCCTCAACTGGTAGAAAACGACCGGAAAGCATTCCTTTTTGCAGAAAAAGCCTGGAAACTGATTCAGCTGCGTAGGATGGAGGGGATTGATAAAAAAAAGCTGCGAGAAAAAATTCAGGCAGCTTTAGTAAAAAGTGATTTTAATATTTATCGTTTTGCAGAAGAGTTCGGCAATAATGGTTAAGCGGTTAATTGTTTAAACTGGTTAACTGTAGGCGAAAACTGCCAACTTTTAACTGAAAACTATTTACTGGGAACTGCAAGGGGGTTAACTGTTCATTATGTCTTCGATCTCTTCTGCCTCTAGAGGAATATCGGCCATTAAATCTATGTTTCCGTTTGCGGTAATCAAGATATTGTTTTCTAAACGGATACCCAGTCCTTCTTCTGGAATATAAATGCCCGGCTCAACAGTTAAGATGTTGCCTGCTTCAAATGGTGTATATCTGCCTGCAAAATCGTGTACATCTATACCCAAATGGTGTGAATTGCCATGCATAAAATATTTCTTATAGGCCGGCCATGCTGGGTTTTGTTTTTTTACATCTTCAACGGTAATTAATCCGAGTTTAATTAGCTGTTCGGTCATTATTTCGCCCACTTGTTCGTGATAAGCATTCCACACTGTTTTTTCGCCGATTAATTTAATCGATTCTTTCATCACGTGCAGCACAGCATTGTAAACATCTTTTTGTCTTTGGGTAAATTTTCCATTAACAGGTATCGAACGGCTCATATCAGCGTTATAGTTTGCATACTCCGCTCCAAAATCAAAGAGGATTACATCGCCATCCTTACAAACCTGATTATTATCATTATAGTGCAGGATATTGGCATTATGGCCTGATGCAATTATTGGGGTATAAGCATGTCCGGTACCTCCCTGGCGGATAAACTCGTGAATAATCTCGGCTTCGATTTCATACTCTTTAACACCGGGTTTGGTAAATTTTAATACCCTGATAAAGGCATCGCGCGTTATTGCACTGGCTTTTTTGGTCAATTCAACTTCTATATCCGATTTAACTGCACGTAAGCCGCGCATAATCGGGGCCGAGCGCTCGTAATGATGCAAAGGGTATTTTGATTTCATCTTTTCGATGAAACGGATATCGCGATAAGGCACTTCGTGAGCATACCTGTCGTTTTCGTTTGTATTTAAATAAATATGCTCGGCATAGTTAACTATACTGTGCAGGATATTGTCAAAATCTTCCAGCCAATAAACCGATTGTATGCCCGATGCAGCCTTTGCCTGCTCTTTGGTATACTTGTAACCCTCCCAAACTTTAATGTAATCGTTCGTCTGTCTTAAAAACAGGACTTCTCTGTACAAAGGATTAGGACAATCGGGATAAAGCAATAATATTGTTTGTTCCTGATCTATTCCTGATAAATAAAATAAATCGGGATTTTGCTTAAAAATAAAGTTTTGATCGCCACTTCTAGGAAATTCATCACTTGAATTGAATATAGCTAATGAGTTGTTTTTTAGCTGTTTAGTGAAGTTTTTTCTGTTTAAGATAAATAATGACTGATCAATAGTGGGATATTTCATGAAAATGGTATTTTTATATTGGAATTGGCCAAATGTAAGAAAATGATCAATGACTGTGAAGTTTGGAACGGAGTTTGTATAAAAGTTTGAAAATTTAAAATTTTGTTTAATTTTGCGATTACTAAAAAATTAATCAATTAAATTGTTTAACCCTTAAAAAAGAAAAAGATTATGAATTATTCTACTTTAAAGAAAAGTGTTGCGCTTTCTTTAGTGGCATTAACAGGAGTAGCTTCTCTTGCTGTCGCTCAGGATGCTCCTGCAACAACTTCTGCTACCAAGGTATTTGGTGGTAGAGGTCAGTACAGAACTTGGTCTATCGGTGTACACGGTGGTGTTTTAATGCCAGTTGTAGCTATCGGCGGTTCTAACGACTTTAACAAATGGGATGCTAACTTAGGTTACGGTTTAAACATCCGTAAACAATTAGGTCACTCATTCGGTTTAGAATTAAACGGAACTCGTGGTAAACTTTCAGGTACTAACGAAGGTATTACTTCAGGTGTAAGAGAATTTGAAACTGAATTACAATACGCTGTAGATTTACGTGGTGTTGTAAACTTAGGTTCTATCGATTTCTTACGTCGTGAGAACTCTGTAGGTTTCTTCTTAACAGCTGGTGCTGGTATGTTGGCTTATGCTCCTAAAGTTACTTTATCAAACGGTACAGTTATCGATTGGAAAGGTAAAGCTATCGGTCCTGCTGATGACAGACATGATGCTAAAGATTACGTAAAAGGTTTCTACATTCCAGTTGGTGCTGGTGTTAAATTCAAAGTTTCTGAGCGTGTTAACTTTAACTTAGGTTACACGATGAACTTTGTTGATGCTGATAACCTTGATGGAGTTTATGCAAAAGGTCAAACTAAAGACAAATTCTCTTACGGTTATGCTGGTTTAGAATTCTCTTTAGGTTCTTCTGCTAAACCAAGTTTAGAGTGGACTAACCCATTAGCTACTATGTACGATGAGTTAAAAGATCCAACTTTACGTCAAGAAGTTGAAGCATTGAAAAACCGTGTTTCTGCTGTTGAGAAATCTGTTGAAGATTTGAAAAAAGATACTGACGGTGACGGTGTTGCTGATCAATTCGATAAATGCCCAGGAACTCCTGCTGGTACTGCTGTTGATGGTTCAGGTTGTCCTCTTCCAAAACCAGCTCCAGTTGAAACTGCTGCATCTAACGTAACTGGTTTCGAAAAAATCGGTTTCGATTTCAACTCTTCAGTTTTAAAAACTGAGTCTTATCCAACTTTAGATAAATTATCTTCAGTGTTACGTGAAAACGGTGGTAAAGTAACTGTAAACGGTTATGCTTCAAGCGAAGGTACTGCTGCATATAACTTGAAATTATCTAAAGATAGAGCAAACTCTGTTAAAACTTACTTAGTAAACTCTGGCGTTAACGCTAGTCAAGTTGCTACTAAAGGTAATGGCGAAGCTAACCCAATTGCTTCTAACGATACTGAAGAAGGTCGTATCCAAAACCGTCGTGTTGAAACTGCTAGAAACTAGTATTTCAATATAAGATTTAAGAAAGTCCCGATTTTTAATCGGGACTTTTTTTATGCCTTTTATTTTCTGTGTTGCGCTTTTTCGCTAAGTTTGTATTATGTATTTCTTTAGAAAAAAGGATCCCAATAGGCCAAGCAATATCAATATAAAGATTATGCATTTTATAAATGCACTGGCTATATCTATTTTTCTGGCAGGTATCATTTACAAGCTCATCCAGTGGCTTGCCAAATAACCCTTAACATAACTTATGAAACAAATTATTAAAACAACAAATGCCCCAGCTCCAATTGGGCCATATAGCCAAGCCGTACAGGCGGGAAACTTTTTATTCGTATCTGGTCAGGTAGCCATTAATCCTGAAAGTGGAGAATTAAACATTGGAAACATTGAGGAAGAAACCCACCAGGTAATGCGTAACCTTAAAGCGGTATTGCTCGAAGCTGGTTTAAGCTTTGATCATGTAGTAAAATCGACTATCTTTTTGAGCGATATGGGCACTTTTGCCCAGGTTAACGAAGTTTATGGCCAGTATTTTACTGCCGATTTCCCAGCCCGCGAAACTGTTCAGGTTTCTGTTCTGCCTAAAAATGTAAACGTCGAAATTTCGGTGATTGCCATTGTTGCATAATTTTGGCATCAGGTAAAAGCAAATATTTTATTGCGGGCATTGTTCCTTATATCATCTGGGGAACAATGTCCGTTCCTTTACGTAATATCAAAGGGTTTAGTCCACAGGAAATTTTATATTACAGGATATTTGTTTCCATTATAATGGTTTGGGCTACCATTCTCCTGTTCAGAAGAGCAGCCCTCAAAAAAGACTATACTTTTTTAGCATCGCTTGATAAAGCAAAGCAGATCAAATTGGTGTTGCTTACCCTCTTGGCATCCTTTCTAATTACAGGCAACTGGTTTACCTACATTTATGCCGTAAATAGCGTTAGTTTAAAGGCCGCTGCTTTCGCTTATATGGTTTGCCCGTTACTTACTGCGCTTTGTGGATTTGTTATCTTAAAAGAGCAATTAACGCGTGCCAAGGTTATAGCAATCGGCATTGCTTTTGTCAGTATCGCACTGCTCGCAACAGGCTCTCTTCACGAAGTTTTATGGGCCGTTTTAATTGCATCATTTTATGCAGTTTATGTAATTGTTTTGAAGGTCATTCAACATGTAGATAAGTTTAATTTTCTGGGTATCCAGTTAATTCTTTCGGGTTTAATGATGCTGCCCATGTATCTAACCAATGCCGCACATTTTCCAACAGATACTTTCTTTTGGTCGCACATTTTTTTGATCGCGGTCGTGTTTACCATTATCCCCCTCTTTCTGAATGCTTACGCACTCTTGGGCATGCCTTCATCTGCATTGGGCATATTGATCTATCTTAACCCGATAGTTGCATTTACGGTGGCATTTTTCTATTTTAAGGAGCAGATAGATCTGCACCAGTTATTTGCCTATTTGCTTTTGCTGCTATCGATCGTTATTTTTAATGCACATTTGATAAAAAGTGTGATTAACAAAAAGCAATAAAATTTTGTTTAATTCGGTATTAGATACACCTGTTGAGTTTTTAAAAGGCGTTGGCCCAAGCCGTGCCGATGTTTTGAAAAAGGATTTGGGTCTTTTTACTTTTCAGGATATGCTGGCGCATTACCCCTTCCGCTACATCGACCGGACCAAATATTTTAAGATCAACCAGATTAATCCCGATTCGCAGTACATTCAGATTATTGGCCGGGTGATCAATAAAAAAGTAATCGGCGATAAAAGAGCAAAACGAATCGTAGCTGTTTTTAAAGATGATACAGGTATTATGGAACTGGTTTGGTTCCAGAGCCTAAAGTGGGTTGATGATAACATTACCGTGGGCACAGCTTACGTAGCCTTCGGAAAGCCGAGCATCTTCAACGGAACGTTCAGTATCTCTCATCCAGAAATGGAACTTTACCAGCGCAAGCAGGTAGGTAGGGGTAATTTAACTTTGCAGCCTGTTTACAATTCGACCGAAAAGCTGAAGAAGTTTAATCTGGATTCGAAAGGTTTACAGCGCTTAATTGCAGGCTTATTGGATCAGATTATTCCGCAGGTGCCCGAAACGCTTCCGCAGTACATTATCGATAAATACCAATTGCCAGATAAAAGAATGGCGTTGTTAAATATACACTTCCCGAAGAACCAGAAAGATTTGAATTTTGCCGAAAGGCGGTTAAAGTTCGAAGAACTGTTTTTTATTCAGCTGCAGCTTTTGCACAATAAGCATTTGCGCCAACTGAAATTTAAGGGTGCTACTTTTGATAAGGTTGGCGAAAAGGTAAACCGCTTTTATAAGGAATTTTTACCGTTTGAGTTAACCAATGCCCAGAAAAGGGTAGTGAAAGAAATTAGGATTGATACACAACGGGGTGTACAGATGAACAGGCTTGTTCAAGGCGATGTAGGCAGTGGAAAAACCGCTGTTGCCTTGATGAGTATGCTTTTGGCAAATGATAACGGATACCAGGCCTGTATGATGGCCCCGACCGAAATCTTGGCCAGGCAGCATTATGCTTCGATAACAGAACTGGTTACGGATGATCTGGTGAAAGTAGCCATCCTTACAGGCAATACCAAAAAGAAAGAACGGACCATTTTGCACGCGCAGCTCGAAAGCGGCGAAATTGATATTTTAATTGGCACCCACGCCCTGATAGAGGATAAAGTACAGTTTAAAAACCTGGGCCTGGTGGTTATAGACGAGCAGCACCGTTTTGGGGTAGAGCAGCGTGCGAAGCTTTGGCGCAAAAACGTTATTCCGCCACACATTTTGGTAATGACGGCCACACCGATTCCCAGAACGCTAGCCATGACTTTGTACGGGGATTTGGATGTTTCTATAATCGATGAGCTCCCAGCGGGAAGGAAACCCATCGAAACCAGGCACCTGTTTGAAGGGCAGCGGCTCAGGATGTTCGGTTTTATGAAACAGGAGATTGCCAAAGGCAGACAGGTTTATATCGTTTATCCTTTGATCAAAGAAAGCGAGAAACTTGATCTCTTGCATCTCGAAGCTGGCATTGAACAGTTGAGCTACCAGTTTCCAAGGCCTGATTACCAGATGAGTATTGTGCATGGCCAAATGCCAAATGCCGATAAGCAGTTCGAAATGCAACAGTTTATTGATGGCAAAAGCCAGATTATGGTAGCCACCACGGTAATCGAAGTGGGGGTAAATGTGCCCAATGCATCGGTAATGGTGATCGAGAATTCTGAACGGTTCGGACTTTCACAGCTTCACCAGTTGCGTGGAAGGGTTGGCCGTGGTGCCGAACAATCTTTCTGTATTTTAATGAGCAGTAATAAACTGAGCAAAGAAGGTAAAGTAAGGTTAGAAACCATGGTAAGAACCAATAATGGTTTCGAAATCTCCGAAATTGATCTGCAGCTCCGTGGCCCGGGCGATATAACCGGAACACAACAAAGTGGTGTACTGGATTTAAAACTTGCCGATCTGGCTAAAGATCAGATCATTCTGGCTGAAGCGAGAAATACGGTTATTGCCATATTTGAAGAAGACCCACAATTGGCCAAGCCCGAAAATGCCCTGTTAAAGACCCACCTCCAAAAACTGGAAAGAGGGATTTCTTTTGATAAAATCAGTTAGCCACTACTTCCTTTAACAATCTTCCAATTTATTTGAATCTTCCTGAGTAAAAATTCAATGCCATTTATAGCAAATAGACAATAATTTTTGCTATTGTATATTTAAACATACTTTGTGTCGTTTTGTAAATTATTTTTTACCAATATCACCCTTACATTTCTCAATTTACCCCACCTCGTAGATGATAATATTTTTTATATTGCGGGTAACCAAATATGAACTGTCGAACTGACAAGTCCAAATCCGAGACGAGCCGTATACAGTTGCTTTAAATTCCAATAATGCCTTCTTAAGCATTTTTAAGGGTTTTTAATGTGGTTAATGATAGTTTTTTGCTGTGATTGATAATGTTAAGCTTCCCTCAAGAGTGGGTGTTTCAACTTCTCCCTTATCTTTTGCAGTATTTTATAGGATACATTGATGATGTGTTAAATAAATACGTGTATATGCAATAAATAATTACAATCAATATCTAACCGAAAATTAAAATCTATGAAAAAAAATCTATGGAAGACTTTTGCCAAAGGTCGCATCTTTCTGATGTGCGGTAGTTGTCTAATGTTATCCCCGCTGGCCTATGCATCTGCTGCCTCGCCAGCACATAAAAAAGAACCACTTCATTTTAACAATCCTTCCGTTCGGGATATTCTGGTAAAAGGCCAGGTAACCGACAGTAAAGGTGGCCCATTGCCAGGTGTAAGTGTTAAATTAAAAGGCGGAACTGCAACTACGGTAACCGATGGTTCGGGTAAATTTAGTATCAAGGTACCCGAAGATGCCACCTTGGTGTTTACGTACATTGGGTATGTAGACCAAGAAGTTCAGGTAAAAAATCAAACCAGTATCAATATCCGTTTGCTAGAAAATAACCAAAACCTCTCAGAAGTGGTTGTAGTGGGTTATGGTACCCAAAAGAAAGCGGTCGTATCTGGAGCGGTAGCCGCGGTAAAAGGTACTGAACTGGCTAAATCATCTTCAGTAAACTTAACCAACTCTCTGGCAGGCCGTTTACCCGGTGTTACGGCGTTACAGGGAAGTGGCGAGCCGGGTTACGATGGTTCAACCATCCGGATCCGCGGTATAAACTCTTTAGGAAATAATAATGCACTGATTGTAATTGATGGGATTCCGAACCGTGCGGGTGGAATTGAAAGGTTGAACCCGAACGATATTGAAAGTGTATCTGTTTTAAAGGATGCATCGGCCGCAATTTATGGTTCGCAGGCGGCCAATGGGGTAATTCTCATTACCACCAGATTGGGCAAATCGGGTAAGCCACAGTTTTCGTACGATTTTAGCTATGGACTGCAGCAGCCTACACGGATTCCAAAAATGGCAAACTCGCCCCAATATGCAGAAATACTGAATGAACTGAATATTTTTGGCTCTGACCTTAACCCAAGCGAATGGAGTGCTGCATGGAACAGCTTTAAAACCAACGGTACTTATTTATCTACAGGTGGAAAAACGATTAATGCGGCTTACACACCAAGTCAGATACAGAAATTAAGTGATGGCTCTGATCCTTTACGCTATCCCAATACGGATTGGTTTAAAACCGTATTTCAAAACTGGTCGCCACAACAAAGGCACAACGTTCAGATTAACGGGGGAAGCGAAAACGTAAAATATTTGGTTTCATTAGGCTATCTGGATCAGGATGGATACTATAAAAATTCTGCCACAGGTTACCAGCAGTACGATATGCGTTTTAACCTGGAAGCAAAATTGAGTAAATATATTACCACCACATTGGGCGTAACTGCCCGTGAAGAAAACCGTAATTTCCCTACCGTTGGTGCTGGCGATATCTTTCGCTTCCTGATGCGGGGAAGGCCTACCGAGATTGCCATATGGCCAAATGGAAAACCGGGTAGGGATATTGAATATGGCTATAATCCGGTGGTTTCTACTACCGATTTAACAGGCTACAATAAAGACATCCGTGATTATTTTCAAACAACGGGTAAAGTTGAAATCAAAATACCTGGGGTTGAAGGTTTAAAAGTAACGGGAACGGCAGCTATTGATAAATATTCGGGCAGGCAAAAAAACTGGCAATTGCCTTGGACGCTTTACGATTGGGACAAAAAAACCTTCGAAGCTGATGGTGTAACTCCTGTGCTTGCAGGTACCGTACGTTCGCAGTACACCGACCCAAGATTGAGGGAAACAGCCGGTGGTCAACTTGCCGTTAACTTAACCGGGATGATCAATTACGACAAAAAGCTAGGCGATCATACAATTGGTTTAATGGCTGGGGTGACTAGAGAAAAAGTTAACAATGATGGTTTTACTGCATTTAGAAGATATTTCCTTTCCTCGGCAATTGAGCAATTATTAGCGGGGGATGAGAAAGAGCAATCACTGGGTAACAACCCTGGCGATCCGAATAATTTATTTAACAGGGCCCGCTTAAGTTATTTTGGAAGGGCAGGTTACAACTATAAAGAGAAATACCTGGCCGAGTTTTTATGGCGGGTAGATGGATCCTATATCTTTCCAACCAATAGGCGTTTTGGGTTTTTCCCTGGCGTATCAGTAGGTTGGAGGCTATCAGAAGAGAATTTCTTTAAAGACAATGTTCAGTTTATCAACAATTTAAAACTAAGGGCATCGTATGGACAGATGGGGGCTGAAGCCTACTTCGGAGATGCACTGCAAGAATATCAATACCTCAGTTTAATGAACTTTGGTAGCTATGTGTTTAACGATCTGATTACCAAATCGATTACCGAAGGCAAAGTGCCTAATCTGGATTTCGGTTGGGAAGTTGCCAATAATATGAACATTGGTTTGGATGCCTCTTTTTTAAATAACAAACTGGCCTTCGAGTTCGATTATTTCTATAACAAGCGCACAAATATTTTGATCAGCAGGGGCAGTTCAGTACCCGAAAGCTCGGGCATTACCGATCGGTTGCCGCCAGTTAACCTGGGTAAGGTAAACAACAAAGGTTTCGAATTTAAATTGAGCTATAACGATAAGGTGGGCGATTTAAATTTTGGCGTAAGTGTAAATGGTGGATATGCCAAAAATAAAATCATTTTCTGGGATGAAACGCCAGGTGCTCCCGAATGGCAACGTTCTACAGGCAGGGTAACCGGTTCATGGCTGGTGTACGATTATGATGGTGTGTTTAAAGATCTGGCAGAAATCAGCGCCAATAAACTTAATTATAGTGCCCTTACCAATAATCTGCGCCCAGGCGACATGAAATTTAAAGATATCAACGGTGATGGTAAAATCAATGCAGATGATAAGATCCGCCTGGATAAAAACGGTACGCCAACTTTTACTGGTGGTGTAAACTTTAACCTTCAATACAAAGGGTTCGATTTATCGGTACTTATTCAAGGTGCTACCGGCGGGATGCAGATTGTGGGCTTAACCGAGTCGGGCGATATCGGTAACTTTTTAGAGTGGTCGTACCTCAACCGTTGGAGCATAGATAACCCTAGTTCGGTAAACCCGCGTTTATCAAATAGGGGAGCAACCTATTATACCGATGGCAACAATGCACTGAACAATACCTATTGGTTAAGGAGCAACAATTACATTAGGCTTAAAAACGTTGAACTGGGTTATACATTACCTACCACTTGGGTAGAAAAAGTTGGCTTAAACAGCGTAAGGGTTTATGCAAATGGATTAAACCTGGCTACACTCGATAAGATCAAGATCTGGGACCCTGAGTCAACCAATTCGAGTGGTCAGTATTATCCACAGGCGAGAGTAATCAACATGGGCATTAAAGCCGCTTTTTAATCAATGTACAGCTGTTTGCAGTTGCGATAAGTCTTCATTTCAAAATTTCTTTATTGGGAAGCCGATCAAGTTTGATTTACCGCAATTGAAAATAAATTTAAAAGGATGAAAAATATGAAAACAATAATTCAAAATAGAAATCTATATATACTCTTGCTGATTACCTTTTTTGCCATGGCCTGTAAAAAGGATTTTATGGATGTAAACCCTCCCGATAAAATATCTGCAGAGCTGGTTTGGAAAGACCCAGCCCTTGCCCAGGCTTTTGTAAATGATATTTACAATGGATTGGGGAACGGTGGTTTCTCAGAGCAGATGCTTGCCTCTGTTTCGGATGAAGCTTTGTTTACACACCCAACCAGGGGGATAGACCTGATCAATAATGCGACCATTAATCCATCTACATTGGGCTGGGTAGACGATACCTGGGCCTATAAACAGATGTATAACCGGATAAGGGCCTGCAACACCACAATTGAAAGGATTGTTGGCGGCGATAACGGGCTTGCAAGCCAATCGCTAAAAGATCAGCTATTGGGCGAAGCCTATTTTTTACGGGCTTATTTTTATCAACAGTTGTTGCGCTATTATGGAGGCGTACCCATTATTGCCAAAACATATGCTTTGAGTGATGATTTTAAGGTAAAACGCAATACTTATGAAGAATGCGTAAACTTTATAGTTAAAGACTGCGACGAGGCTAACAAGCTCCTTACCGGTAAAACATTGGATAAGGGGCGCACCACTGCACTTGCGGCGCTGGCACTAAAATCAAGAGTACTGATTTACGCTGCAAGTAATTTGCACGATAGGGCACTGCTAACAGATAAGATTAAAAACATTGATGCCAAGAAATTAGATTTCCTAAGCTATGCAAGCGGAAGCCAGCCTGAACGTTACAGACTGGCCAAAACCGCTGCAAAAGCTGTTATGGATTTGGGTACTGGTTATAAACTTGGGCTTACAGCTCCGGTTTCTGCAGCCGATGGAAGCTTAAACTATAAAAGTATAGCCATGGGTGGAGCGAGTAAAGCACCAAATATAGATGCTGCGGCTGCTTCCGAATTGATCTTTGCCCGCTATTTCATTATTCAGAGCAATATTAAACATGCACAGCAGAATGGCCCGAATGGTTATCATAACTGGGCGGGCAATACGCCGATCGGCCTGCTGGTTGATGATTATGAGATGAAAGACGGTACCAGGTTTAGCTGGACCAATCCTGCTCAAAAAGCCAGCCCTTACACAGACAGGGATCCGCGCTTTTACGCAACCGTTTTATATGATGGTGCCGGTTGGAAACCCCGCGATAAGGCATCGGGCAATGTAGATCCGGCCAGCCAGATCCAGACCGGGATTTACGATCTGATTGATAACGGTTCAAGAATTGATTTTAAAGGTTTGGATACCCGTGGAAGTTCTATTGAAAACTGGAACGGTAGCTGGACCGGATATTACTACCATAAGTTTATAGATCCAGATCCAACCATTGTAGATGCCTCGATGTCGCAAAATGTGCCTTGGCCTTTCTTTAGGTATACCGAAGCAGTGTTTAATTACATTGAAGCCAGTATTGAACTTGGCGAGCTGAGCGATGCCACCAATTGGCTAAATAAAATCCGTTTCAGGGCGGGTATGCCAGCGGTTACCGCTACAGATCAGGCTGGTTTGAGAGCCGTGTACCGCCACGAGCGCCGTATCGAGATGGCTTATGAAGAACAACGTTACCACGATGCACGCAGGTGGTTAATTGCAGAAGAAACACTCGGTAGAAAGGTTACCTATATCAAGGTTACGGGTAAATTTAAGCCAGGCAAAACCATGTCGGCCCCTTACCACTACGATAATACTGTTTACGATTATACCTATAGTCCGGTAGAAGAAAATGCACAGGAGAACAGGAGCTGGGACAATAAACTTTATTTCAGGCCATTTAGCCGCGATGAAATAAACAAGAATAACCTATTGGAGCAAAACCCGGGTTATTAAGTTAACCGGTACAAGGAGAGCCCGATGCGTATCAACGCGCATCGGGCTTTTATAACATTAATCAGTACATCAGGTTCCGGTTTAGTGTTTTTAAGTTAGATTAGAATAAAGAAGTTTTTTTATGCTTTTTTTGAAATCTGATCGGTAACTTTCTCCTACTGATAAATTCAAATTATTCTTAAGCGAAATTGCAAATCCCTCTACTTTTTCAATATGCTTGATAGATATAATATAAGATTTGCTAATCCGCTTCATAAATAAAAAAATCTTAAGGTCATGCTCCATATCTGATAATTTATAATAGGATACTAGCACACCATTAATGGTATGTATATTAATGTAGTTCCCATTTCCTTTGATAGCAATTATCTCATCGACATAAACTCTTTGCACCTGCATTTTACTGCCTAGTGTTACCATAATATAGGGCTTTTCTTTAGCTAAATTATTAATAATTCTGCCTATCATACTTTCAAAAGATTCGAAGTCAAAAGGTTTATATAAAAAATGCTTCGCATTAACATTATAGCCGTCGATAGCATATACAATATGCGCACTAACTAGCACAATATTATTTGCTTTATGGGCAATTTTTTCTGCAAGTAATACACCATTTAAGCCAGGCATTTCTACATCAATGAATGCAAAGTCTACCATGTTTTCCGATGTAATTATTTCCTGTAAAGCCAATACAGGATCTGAATAAGCTTTAACTAAATTCAGACTTGATATTTTACCGATACAACCAGCAAGCAATTTTAATGCAATTGGTTCATCATCTACGATTATACAAGAAAATGGTATCAAAATATTTTATAAGATAGAGGTTAAGTTAAATTTATTAAATAACGGATATTTTAGTTGAAAATTTTGTTAATTCTTCGGGCTTGCATAATATTTTAAGGGGGTTGGAATAATAATTAAAAATGTAAATTCTATTGTTTGCAATTTGTAATAGTAAAATGCTAACCAGATATGAATTTATTTAAAAGGCAGTCGAATAATATTGTAGCAGTAACACAATTGTTAGTTGAAAAATTAAAAGTGAGCGTAACAAAAACAACTGTTGCACAATGTTTAACTGATCATCCGGATTACCCAAGTCTAATGGCTGTAACCGATTGCCTTAGCGATTGGTATATTGCTAACGAGGCAAGAAACATCCCGAAAGTAAATTATAAAGAGTATGAAATGCCATATATTGCTCAATTAACTTCAAATGGGGGTAGCTTTATTTTAGTCAATGGGGTTAATAGTCAAGGGCAAATTTCTTACAGTGACGAAAAGCATTTAAAAGCTTTAATGCCTGAAGATGAATTTTTACAGAAATGGAGCGGAAGTGTTTTACGTGCTGAGGCCAATAATGAGAGTACTGAACCCAATTATAAAAATGCCCGCTTAGCCGAAGTATTTAATACGGTAAAAATTCCCTTTTTTATATTGATAATTATAGGAGCTATTTTATTTGCCTTACCGTATCAATCGCTTACTGTTGGTTATGGCCTATTTTTATTATTAAAACTTACAGGGATTGGATTGAGTGTTCTCTTATTGGCCCATAGCATAGATGCTAACAATCCCCTTGTTCAAAACTTATGTAGCTTAGGCAATAAGAACAATTGCAACGCCATTCTAAAATCAGATGTGGCCAAAATTACCAATTGGTTAAGTTGGAGTGAGGTGGGTTTCTTTTATTTTACGGGTACTTTTCTTTGTTTGTTGTTAAATGCCGGTAGTATTAATTTCGTGGTATTGCTTAGTATACTAGCCTTGCCCTATACTTTTTATTCTATTAGCTATCAGTTCAGGCATAAGAATTGGTGTATGCTTTGTTGTGCGGTACAGGCTGTTCTCTTACTCGAAAATTTGACGTTTTTAGGCTTTAACCTTTGGTCTTCAAGCTTATCTAGCCCTCCTTTCTTAACTGCCCTTTCTAGCTTAATTTGTTTACTTTTTCCCATTTTAATTTGGTCATTGCTAAAACCGTTCTTGCTTAATAATACTGAATATGAGCCGCTTAAACAGCAGGTTAAAAAGTTTAAATATAATGATCTACTTTTCAATCAAGCCTTAATCAACCAACCACGTTATGTTATAAATGATGAATTGCTGCCCGTTGTTTTAGGTAATCCCGAAGCCGAAACGATAATTACAATAGTTAGCAATCCATTTTGCGGGCCATGTGGTAAGGCCCATCAAACTTTGGATGAGTGGCTTAAAACAAGAGACGATCTACAGTTAAAAATTATTTTTACTACGGCTGATCACGAAGACGATACCAGAACAAAAGTTTCTCGGCACATTAGTGCTTTAACTCAATCTAAAGATGTAGTTATGCTTGAACAGGCCCTCAATGATTGGTATGGCTCACCATCAAGAAAGTATGAGCAATGGGCAGAGAAATACCCAGTTAATTTTAGTAGTGAAATGAATGCGGTAACGCAAAAGCAAAAGGATTGGTGTGAAAGAGCTGAAATCTCCTTTACACCTACCATACTGATTAATGGCTATAAATTACCGGAGCCTTATAGGCTGGAAGATATAAAATATTTATTAAGCTAAAAGATGCCAAACACTCATAGGATAGTTATTGGGTTTATTTAAAGATTTATCTCATGTTAACAATCTTTTGTGCAAAAAGGGGCAGAACGGTTGCAAACGAAACTGCCCCAAGAACGAATACCAACGTATATTGGTATCGCTTAAGTTATCCTTGCGTGAAAGGATAACAAAATTCTAAAAAATCAAATTTAAAATTTAATTATGAAAAAATTAAGTTTAAACCCAAATGCCTTTGATAAAGGCGAGGTGCTAACAAGAGCACAGTTGAAAAAAGTGATGGGGGGTGGAAGTGCCCCAGAAAGCGGTGAATCTCCCAAAATAACAGCTTGTCAAGATAAGAAAGATGGTGATTATTGCGTTTGGACATATGAAGGTACTTCATATGAAGGGCATTGTCGATCATATCTGGCCTCTCCCTTAGCTTGTTCAAGTCTTATATAATAAACCCCATCATTCTAGCAGATCTTGAGGAAAGCTCTGCTAGAATCAAATGAAAAACTATGATCAATATAACTAAATCAAATCTTTGTTACATATATAGCCTTCTGTTTTTGTTAATATATAAACAGGCAGTCGGTATGGTTGTAGCTGAACCATTTGTAAAGGCGGGTACAGCTAAGTTAACTGGAAGTATAAAAAGTCTCAGTGGGTCAAGTAAAGATAGCATTTTTATAAATGTTACTATTCCACATCCAATTTCGGGAGAGTATGCTAAATACAAAGCGTTTGTTGATCGGACAGGGAATTTTTCTATTGAAGTAAATGTTGAAACAGTTGTTTCTTTGATAGCACTGAATACAAGTTTAGCGCCAGAGAAATATCTTCTCGTTAAATTGAAAAGCGGTACTGTTACTAACCTTGATATTGCTTATAAGTCAAATTTTGGAATCGAAAATATTCATGTCACACCTAGTATGAATCAAAATGATGTGATCCATGGTTTTGAGGTTCAGAATAAAATGATTGGATACCGCTCGGGTAGAACACCGGAACCTTTGTATAATAAAAGTACTGATTATTTTCTGAATTACGTTAAAAATGCTTTATCGGAGAGATTGGCGATTGTAAATAATGATACATTAATATCAAAAGAATTAAAGGATGTGCTGATTAAAGATCAGCGTTTAATTGTATACTATTCATTTGTATTTGATTACAAAGATCAGATGATACTGAATTATCGTAATACAAATGTAGACAAGAGCAAAGAACCCAGTATAGAAAAGATTGATAAAACCTATTTCCGGTTTTTAAAAGACCTTAATCTCAATGACCAACAATATTTATATTGTTTTAATTTCCTAGAATTTCAGAAAGAAATTCTAGGAAATGAAATATTAGCACTTCCTGCAATCGGAGAAAGCGATATCCCATCGTGGTTAGCAAGTGTTAAAGCTATTTTGTCGGATTTAGTAGGATTCAAAAATGGGTCATATTATGATATTTTAGCGGCTAACTCCTATGCTAAACAACTAAACGAAGAAGTAAAGCCACTGACTGAAAAGCAAAAGAAAAATATAATAAATTATTGGAAGAAAGGAGAAATTGCAAAGATTTTATTTCGAAAAAATAAGCAGGTTATAGAACAGGATATGCTAAAATCTCCCTTTTTTGTAAATGATGTTTCATCAGTTGCTAATGAAAAAGTTATTGAAACAATTGTATCAAAACATAAAGGAAAAGCTGTTTTTATTGACCTCTGGGCAACTTGGTGCGCTCCCTGTTTGGATGCAATGCAACAATTTAGAAGTACAAAAGATAATTTTCGTAATAAGGATGTAGCATTTATATATGTTACAAATGGTTCTTCACCTCGAAAGCTGTGGGAACAAAAAATTAAAGGGATAGGAAATGAGCATTATTATTTGAATGGGTCCCAATGGAATTATATTATGAAAAATTTTGAGTTCGAGGGTATTCCATCATATTTATTGTATAATAAAAAAGGTGTGCTTGTTAATAAATTTATCGGCTTTCCGGGAAGTGAAGAAGTTAAAAGAATGATCAACAGTCTTTTATAAAACAAATAAAATAAACGGTCCGTTTGCTCAAAGTAAGCTGATATCGAGCAAAGAACTTCCTATAATGAGTACCGATCCTTATCTGTACTGCTTAAGCTAACCTCGCATGAAAGGGTAACAAAATCTTAAAAATCAAATTTAAAAATTTAATTATGAAAAAATTAAGTTTAAACCCAAATGCCTTTGATAAAGGCGAAGTGCTAACAAGAGCACAGTTGAAAAAAGTGATGGGGGAACTAACCTAAATGATACCTCAGTATGCAATGATTGGGGAAACTCTAGTTATGATATTTGCTATAATTGTTGCCTCTCATGGCAATCAACTCAACCTCAAGGTCCGAACGATCAGGGTGGCTTAACATATTGTAGTGATACTTGTGGTCGTAATGGTGGCGGTGGACCAGTGGTTACCACATAAAGTGGCTTCAGTTTTAATGTTAGGAAGATATTTCTTCCTAACATATGTTTTGAAATTATAGTAAATTATTGAAATATGAGATTTATAATTATAATATTATTCTTGTTTCCAGCTTTTTTGTCCGCTCAAGTCATCACATTTAAGATTGAAGGATCGATCATAGACTCGACGAATGCTAAGTATGCTTATCTAGTTGGTCCCAGTAAAAAAGATACCTTATTTAAAAATGTTAAGATTGTTGAGGGGAGTTTTTTATTTAATGATTCCTGTGATTTAGATAAGGAATTTTTTAGGTATGGATTTATTTTTTTTGATGACAGACCAAATGTCAGTTTAGCAGAAATTGCTTCGAAATTGAAAACTAGGATATGGCTGGTTGGTGCGAGCAACGAACTTAGGTATATTGTGTTAGAAGACATAAAATTGTCTTTTCAGAAGGCCGCGGATGCCAAAAATGCTAAAATCATGAAGGATGGAATATTTGCTAAACAAATCGAAGAGCTTAATAAAATGAGAAAATCTTATACCACCAGTGAATTCATAAAGCAACACCCGGATTCACCGGTAAGTCTATATTGTTTAATTGGGAACGTGAATTTTTATGAGGCTCCAGTTGAAAAATCTGCATTGGAAGAAATGTGGGGAAACCCAAAAGAGCTCTTTGAAATACTATCTGATCGCTTAAAAAATAGCGTGCTTGGTAAAGAACTTAAACTGAAAATAGCTAAATATTATAATTAGATGATTAGGTATCTTTTTGCATTTTATCTGTTTCAAATAACTGTAATTTCTCAAGCTCAAGACATCAGTCTTAAATTAGATAATGCTCCTCAAAATTTAAGTAAGGTAAAAATCTACTTAACAGATTTGTGCGGATATGAAACAGTAGTGGATTCTTGTAAAGTTTTGAAGCAAAAGTTTGTTTACAGCAAACGTTTTTTGGAACCGCAAAAGGTTAGGCTAGAACTGCTATGGCAGAATAAAAAACAAACCAGTATTAGTTTTACAGCGTCATTGCCTAAATACATCATTAATGTTGGGGAAGACTTAAAACCTAGATTACGTCTCATACCTAAAAATAATTTTGAACGCCAAATAGAAGAAATTACAGGCAAGATCAATAGGGGCAATAAAATTAGAGATAGTATTATTAAAAATGTAAGCTACCAAAATCAAAGTATTTCTTCTGCTGAGGAAAGGGTCGAGATTGTTCGAGATTCAATAGATAGAATTATTGATATTCAGGTGTATAAAGAGCATTATACAAGGAATTTGGATAATGTATCTGGATTATATGCATTGTGTGAATTTGCAGAAAGACCTTATAATAATCAGAGAATAAAATCTTCCCCTCAAGAAATCGAATTGTTATTCAGTAGGTTAAGTAAAAGCATTAAAGAATTACCATTAGGTAAAAAATTATTGAATAAGATAGAAATTGCAAAAAGAATGAGTATAGGCATGTTATTTAATAATATTTCATTATCAGATACAAATGGGAATGCAGTGGATGTTTTAGATTTAAACAAAAGGTTTCTACTGGTTGATTTTTGGGCAAGCTGGTGCATTCCTTGTAGGGAGCAAAGCCCATCATTAAAGAAGCTATACACTAAATATGCTGGACTGGGGTTTAATATTGTTGCAGTAACTATTGATAGACCAGACTCCTATGATAAATGGGTTGGTGCAATAAAAGTTGATGGCACAAATTTATGGACACAATTAAGCGATTTTAATGAGCTGGCAAAAAAAAAAATATAATGTGCGCTATGTTCCTTCCAATTATTTGATAAGTGCAAAGGGAGAAATAATAGCAAGAGATTTAACCATGCAACAGTTAGAAGAAAAATTAAGAGAATTATTTGGGAAATAAAATAATAATTTATGATTTATTTATCAGCTCAACCCGATCAATATTATTTCCTTTGGCAACTTAAATTACAGTTGTTTAATTTTATTAAGCATGGTATAAAACCTGAACAAATACACATTCTGGTAGGATTTGATATAAAGAAAGGTATATCTCAAGAGTTTAGGGCATTTAAAGAGAAAAATCCGGATGTTAATATTCACTTTTATGAAGATACAAGAAAAAATAGCCTCTACCTATCTTCATTGCGTCCCCATATAATTTCAAAACATTTTCAAGCTTTTGAATTTTTACAAAATGAAGTGGTTTTCTATCATGATTCAGATATTATTTTTTCCAGTTTACCGGCTTTTAACGATTTAATAAATGATGATATATGGTATGTGTCAGATACTCGTTTTTATCTGGATTCTAAGTATATTAAATCAAATGGAGATGAGGATTTGTTCTATAATATGTGTGATATTATCAAAGTAGATCCAATTAAAATACTTGAAACTGATAATAATGCTGGTGGTGCACAATACCTGCTGAAAAATTGTGACATAAAGTTTTGGCAAAAGAATGAAATAGATTGCGAGACATTATTTGAATTTCTGTCTACGTATAGAACACAAAAAGAGTTTTTCAATAGGGTTGGTAATAAGACTAGTATCATTGATGCATGGTTGACTGATATGTGGGTAATGTGGTGGAACGCTATTTTCTTTAATAAAAATTTTCAGATCCATAAAGAATTAGATTTTAGTTGGGCGTATAGTGATATTGAAGAATGGAAATCGAAGCGAATTTTACATTATACCGGAGGAGTTGCTTTAGAGAATAAAAGTTTATTTAGAAAAAGTAATTATTTTTATTACGAACCATTTTTTGATGATTTTACTCAAATAAATAAAAGAAAATGTAGTTATCCTTTGATAGGAATAATTAAGGAATATAATAGATGTGTTGATTGCCAAAGAATTGATTTGAAAGATGTTACTTTCTTGATGTCTGTAAAGGTGGACTCGCAAGACAGGCTCGAAAACATTTATGCGGTGACTAGATATTTATGTACTCATTTTAAAACAAAAATCTTGCTTCTGGAAGCTGATAAGACAGCTAAGCTACAGAAGAAAATACTTCATCGAGATATCAAATATGTATTTGTTAAGGATGAGAATATGGTGCTACATAGAACAAAATATAATAATATTTTAATAAACGAAGCCAAGACACCTTATATTTCTATTTACGATGCTGATGCGATTTTGCCTACTAATCAGGTTGTTGAATCAGTGATGTTGCTTAGGAATTCTAGCTGCGACGTTATACTACCTTATAATGGCTATCGATATAACGTTGATATGCTCTTAAAGACAATATTTATTAGAATACTGGATGAGCAATTTTTGATAGCTAACAAAAATAAACAATTTAATACCCCAAAGAGTACAGATGGAGCTTGTGTTTTTTTGAATAGGAGTACTTACATTAAGGTTGGCTGTGACAACGAAAATCTTAAATTCTTTGGATCTGAAAATGCTGAGCGTGTTAAACGATTGAGGATGCTTGGGCATAAAACGAAACGGATTGACGGCCCTTTATTTCATCTTTATCATGAAAAGCAGAAGTGGAGACTACCTAATCCCGTAAAATCGATAATATCTTGAGCCGTCTATAATAATTAATGATTGGATACAGAATAGACAGTAAGAAAATATGTTAATTACAGAATACGAAAAAAGAAAAACTCCTAGACGCGATAAATCAACGGGATTGTTCAATGGTGATGTTGGAGACTGTTTATCATTATTTATCGAATCGCTGGATAATGATAAGCTAAAACAACGGGCAGAAATTTTATTGGAGCATATAGCAGATAACGTTAATCAAATTAGTTCATGTAATTTTGAAGATGGGCTGGCTGGTTTGGGATTTGCTATAGAATGGTTAGCTCAAAATAACTTTATCAATATTAATACTGATGAAATATTAGAAGATATTGATGACTACTTATATAAAGATGTTGTATTTGAAAAAAAATCATCGATCATGCTCGGTGATGGCTTATTAGGCAAAGGTTTATTTTTTTATAAACGACTCCAGGCAAAAAACCCTAATCAAAATCGGTATAGGATTATATGTCTTAACGAATGTTTAGTTCTTTTATCCGACGAACTATTAAATTGGTTTACCAATTTAGAAGTAGGATTGTTAAATAAGAAAATCTTAGATTTTTCAAGCCAAGAAATTATAACAACTGCTCAATCTTTAATTTTTTTTGAGAAATTATTTTCCAGTCGATTGAATACCAGATCTGCAGAACGAGGAATCTATATTATTTCATCGTTTTTAAAACGAGCTTTTGAAGATAATGAAGTGTATTCACAAGTTAATTGCATTTATTTAGTTCATGCTTATGTAAATGTTGCAATAAAACTGAATGAAAAACAATGGTTGAATTTGGCAAGAGAAACATATTACAGATATTTAAATGCAGAACATTTGGAAAATTTAAATGCTCAAACAAATTATATTAATAATTATTTAAGTTTAATATTCAAAGTTGATTATAAGTTTAAAAAAACTATTGGGCTTTCTAGACTTGAAAGTGCTTTAACATCTTCATTATTTAAGAATGAAATTGCTGAAATTTGGTTATTAAATTAATGGTTAGAGCTTTCCCTTTTTACAAACAACCCGACCAAATGGACTGTGGGCCCACCTGTTTACGTATGGTGGCCAAGCATTATGGTAAAAATTTTAGCTTACAGCGGTTAAGAGAGGTTTCGGGGATTAATAAAGAGGGGGTATCTTTATTGGGCATTAGCGAAGCTGCGGAAAAAATTGGTTTCAGAACCATTGGTAGCAAACTTACCTTAAGCCAATTAGCTGATACGGAGTTTCCGATAATTATACATTGGAATCAAAATCACTTCGTAGTGCTTTATAAGATTAAATCGGAAAGGCAAAGGGCAGGGAATAAAAGCGACTATCTATATTACATTGCCGATCCGGCTAAAGGTTTAATAAAATATAATCATACAGAATTTGTAAAAGGTTGGTTAAGTACTCATAATAATGGAGAAAGTCAGGGTATAGCTCTCGCACTTTTGCCAACTCCTGATTTATATGCGCAAGAAGGGGATAAAAATAATGGCTTAAACTGGAGTTATTTATTGCGCTATCTATATCGGTATAAGCAACTGATAATCCAGTTATTTGCGGGTTTGGGAGTAGGTAGTTTATTGCAATTAATTGTACCCTTTCTTACCCAGTCCATTGTTGATATCGGAATTAACACTCGAAACTTAAATTTTATCTACATTATTTTAATTGCACAAACCATGTTGTTTTTGGGTAGAATGAGTGTGGATTTTATCGGTTCGTGGATTTTATTGCATATCAGCACAAGAATTAACATTTCAATCTTAACAGATTTTTTGATTAAGCTGATGAAATTACCTATGAGTTTCTTCGATACAAAAATGACTGGTGATATTATGCAACGTATGAATGATCAGGGAAGGATTCAAAATTTTTTAACAGGTTCTACTTTAAGCATTATTTTCTCGATGTTTAATCTAGTTGTTTTTGCAGTAGTATTAGCTTATTATAATTTAAACATTTTCCTTATTTTTTTGATGAGCAGTGCACTTTATTCTGCTTGGGTAATTGCTTTTCTCAAAAGAAGAAGAGATCTTGATTTTAAAAGATTTGACCTATCTTCCAAAAACCAGAGTGCTATTGTACAGCTCATAAGTGGTATGCAAGAAATTAAGCTGAACAACTGTGAGCAGCAAAAACGGTGGGAGTGGGAACGACTGCAGGCAGGTTTGTTCAGGTTTAGCATTAAAAGTTTGTCATTGGGGCAAATACAACAGACCGGAGCTTTTTTTATCAATGAAGGTAAGAATATCCTTATTACATTTTTAGTTGCTAAATCGGTAATTGATGGCAATTTAACTTTAGGGGGGATGATGGCTGTGCAGTACATTGTTGGTCAAGTGAATAGTCCGATAGAGCAATTGTTAGGATTTATCCAGTCGCTTCAGGATGCTAAAATAAGTTTAGAACGCCTTAACGAAATACAAAGGATGGATGACGAAGAGCCGCTGGATAAAACTTTTTTAAAAGAATTACCCTTAAATAAAAGTATTACCATTAATAATTTAAGTTTTAATTATCCAGGTGCAGGAAATGAGCCTGTTTTGAAAGGCATTGATTTAGCCATTCCAGAAGGTAAAATTACGGCCATTGTTGGGATGAGTGGAAGCGGTAAAACTACTATTTTGAAGCTGCTTTTACGTTTTTATATTCCGCAAAAAGGTGAAATAAAAGTTGGCACAACCCACATTGATCAGATTGGTTATAGATATTGGCGTGGAAAATGTGGAGTTGTAATGCAGGACGGATTCATATTCTCAGATAGTATTGCAAAAAATATAGCTGTTGGAGATGAACACCCCGATTCTGACAAGCTTCAGCATGCTATCAAAATGGCCAACATCAGTGATTTGATAGAAAGCCTTCCATTAGGTTTTCATACCAAGATCGGTGCCGAAGGTAATGGCATTAGTCAGGGGCAAAAGCAACGGATTTTAATTGCAAGAGCAGTTTATAAAAACCCAGAGTATATCTTTTTTGATGAAGCAACCAATTCCCTCGATGCTAATAATGAAAAGGTAATAATGGAAAATTTAGAAGATTTTTTTAGGGGGAGAACAGTGGTCGTGGTGGCCCATCGTTTGAGTACCGTTAAAAATGCAGATAATATTGTAGTGCTCGATAAAGGTATTATTGTAGAGCAAGGTTCGCATGCCGAACTTACCAGTACTAGAGGTGAATACTATAATTTGGTTAAAAACCAGTTGGAACTCGGTAATTAATTAAAACGATCAAAGATGCCAATAGAATCAGAAACAATCTATCTGAATAGTGAAGAAGTGAACGAAATCATTACTGCAGTTCCAGCTTGGATTTTACGTTGGGGTATTGCCTTAATTTTTGCTGTACTTTCTGGAATTATTCTACTTTCTGCATTAATCGATTACCCTGATGTTATAAGAACTGGTTTAAAAGTTAATTCCTTAAATGCTCCTAAAACTGTTTTAGCAAAACAGGGTGGAAAACTTATTAGATTATTGGTAGAAGATGGGCAAATGGTTAAAGAAAACCAATTACTGGCTTATCTTGAAAGTACGGCGAATCACGAGCAGATCCTTCAGTTAAATAGCCAGTTAAAAAGTTTTCAGCGAAATCTTAAAATTACCTGTGAAATAACTCACCTACCTACTAATTTAAATTTAGGAGAGCTTCAAGCTAGTTATCAAAGCTTTTATCAGCAATACCTTCAATATCAGTCAACACAAAAAAATGGTTACTATATGAATAGACTAGATTTTTTGTCACGTGATTTAAATGATATTAATGCCTTAAAAAGTCAAATTAAAAAACAGCAAAAGATTCAAATGCTTGAATATGCAAACCAGGAAACAGAATATAAGGCCTATCAGAAACTGTTCAAAAATAAGGTGATTTCGAGAAGTGAGTTTACCCAACAAGAAAACAAATTTTTATCGGCTAAGTATCCGCTTCAACAAACTGAAATGGCTATGTTGAATAATTCCAGTAACTATGCCTCAAAAGAGAAGGAATTGTTGGATATTAAGCACACTATAGCAGAAGAGCAGGCAAAATTTGGGCAAGCCTTAAACCAATGTATAACTGAAAGTGATAATTGGATATTGCAGCATATTTTAAAGGCACCTTTCGCGGGTAAATTAAGTTTTGCAGGTATTGTACAACAAAACCAAAATGTTGTAGTTGGTCAAGAAATTTTCATCATAAACCCAGGGAATGCCAGCTTTTTTGGGGAGATACAAATTCCCCAATATAATATGGGGAAAATACATGAAGGTGAACTCGCTTTAGTGAAATTAAGGAGCTATCCCTTTGAACAATATGGCATGATTAGGGGGCGACTCTCTTATATATCAGATGTGGCTTACAAAGACAGCGTCTTTATAGCAAAAGTAAGTTTTGAAGCTTTTGAAAATAAAGATCCTAACCGGAAAATTATCCTGAAGAACGGTATGCAAGCTGATGTGGAAATCATTACGGAAAAGAGTTCATTGCTAGAGCGCTTTTTTAGAAATATAACTAAAATGTTAAATAGTGGTAATTAATTAAAAAATATACCATTATCTTATTGCTCATGACGTAGTTTTGCAGATAAACTTTTTTCTGTGACAGATTCAGATCCCAATTCCGCTATCGTAAAACCCGATCCATTCGCCGCCCTGCGGTATAAAGAATTTAGATCGTTCCTGGGTATGCGATTCTTTTTTACACTGGCCTACCAAATGCAGGCTGTTGTTATAGGTTACCACATTTACGATTTAACACACGATCCCCTAAAACTGGGTTTGGTTGGTTTGTGTGAGGCGATACCCGCTATTGGCATTGCGTTATACGGTGGTTACATTGCCGATAAAAGCGAAAAGCGCGGATTGTTGATCAAGATTTTCGCAGGCGTTTGGCTTGCTTCAGTTTTGATGCTGATTATTACCAGTAAATACCTCCACCTTAAAGAAGACCTGATTGTACTGATTATGTACGGCTTGGTGTTCTGTATCGGTATTGCCCGCGGGTTTTTTGGTCCTGCAACATTCTCCTTAATGGCTAAAATTGTACCTAAAGAACTATATCCAAATTCGAGCACATGGAATAGCAGCAGTTGGCAATTGGCTACCATTATCGGTCCTGTGGCTGGTGGTTTTGTAAACTGGTTATGGGGCATAACGGCCGCTTACAGTTTTATTGTTGTGCTGATATCGATTTCATTGATCTGTATCTTTAACTTCAAAAAACATCCATCTACCTATGTGCCAAAAGAAAATATATTCCATAGTTTAAAAGAAGGGATTCAATTTGTTTTTAAAACCAAGATGATGGTTTGGGCCATGAGTTTAGATCTCTTTTCTGTGTTTTTTGGTGGCGCCGTAGCTTTGTTACCTATGTTTGCAAAAGACGTTTTCCATTTGGGATCTTACGGTTTAGGCATGATGAGGGGAGCGGCATCTTTGGGAGCGGTAATTACAATGCTGGCCATGACCCGTTTTTCGCCAATGGGTAAACCTTGGCGCAATCTGTTAATCGCTGTAACTGGTTTCGGTTTAAGTATAATTTGTTACGGCCTTTCTAAAAACTTTTACCTTACGTTATTTTTCTTGTTCCTCGAAGGATCGTTTGATAGTGTGAGTGTAATTATCCGCCAAACAATTATGCAATTGCTTACGCCTGATGATATGCGTGGGCGCGTTTCGGCTGTAAATAGCATGTTTATCGGTTCTTCGAATGAAATTGGTGAGTTTGAATCAGGTTTATCGGCTAAATTGTTAACACTGGTACCTGCCGTAGTTTTTGGTGGAAGTATGACGATAGCCATCGCTGGTATTACCTGGTTAAAAACAAAATCTCTAACCAAGTTAAGCCTGCAGGATATTAACGAACAGACCACTAAAGCGGCTTAGTTACTATTAGAGTTGTCAACTTTAATAGCCCGTTTGCTAGAAAGTTGACAATGCTAGAAATCAAACAAAAATGGCCCGTGAAAACACGGACCATGGTAAATTTAAAACTTCTTATTCTTTCCCCAGATCAAATAAATAATCGATCCTAGAAAGGGGGCAAGCAATATAATGATAAACCAAAGTACCTTCACCGAGAAACCCATGCTGCTGTTTCTAGAGATGTGATATACCGCTGTTAATATCAGGGCCAGCCAGAGTATGGCTGCAACAATGATGATAATGGCGATCTGATTGCTTTCTATCTGTGCTAATAACATACTAATTGTTTTATGTACTACACTTCAACAATTCTTTCGCCAATTTGTTGACGCCACATGGCCTGATATAAACCATTTTGGGCAATTAACTCTTCGTGTTTACCCTGCTCAATAATATGGCCTTTCTCCAGCACATAAATCCTATCAGCATGCTTAATGGTTGATAAGCGGTGCGCAATTAAAATGGTAATGTGATCCGTTAAATCAGATACCGAACGGATGGTTTTGGTAATCTCTTCTTCTGTAATCGAATCCAGTGAAGAGGTGGCCTCATCAAATACTAAAATATCCGGTTGGCGGAGCAATGCCCTCGCGATAGATAAACGTTGTTTCTCACCACCCGAAACCTTAACGCCACCTTCGCCAATTAACGAATCTAAACCTTTATCGGCCCTGGCCAGTAGCGTTTGGCAGGCAGCCTGCTTCAATACTTTATAACATTCTTCATCTGTTGCGTTCGGGTTTACAAACAATAGGTTTTCCCTTATCGTACCCGAAAACAATTGTGTATCCTGTGTTACGAAACCGATTTTTTCGCGCAGGGCATCTAAATCGATGTCGTGGCTTGGTATACCGTTGTATAATATTTCACCGGCTTTTGGCGGATATAAACCCACCAACAATTTAACCAGGGTGGTTTTACCCGAGCCCGATGGCCCAACGAAAGCAATGGTTTGTCCGTTGTGGGTTTTAAAAGAAATGTTTTCCAAGGCATTTCTGTTGGCCGTTTGGTGTTTAAAACCAACTTCGTTAAAAGTTAAATCTTTAATCTTCTGTATAGAAGTTGGGTTTTCCGGTTTCTTGTCAATCGGTGTATTTAAGATCTTTTTAAAGTTGCCCAACGATACTTCGGCCTCACGCCAGGTTAGGATTACATTACCAAGCTCTTGTAGTGGGCCAAAAAGGAAGAACGAATAAAAAAGGAAAGAAAAATACTGACCGGCAGAAATGGTATTATCGAAAATTAACAACAGTAAAACCAGTACCATTGTACTGCGCACCAGGTTTACCGTAGTGCCCTGAACAAAACTCATACTGCGTACGTACTTCACTTTTTTAAGCTCGAGCCCCAATATTTTATAAGTAGTTTTGTTCAGTCTTTCAATTTCCTGATCGGCCAATCCCAAACTTTTTACCAGTTCGATGTTGCGCAAAGATTCGGTTGTAGAACCCGCCAAAGCGGTGGTTTCGCCAACAATAGAGCGTTGGATGGTTTTAATTTTACGGCTTAAAAACCAGCTCACAAAACTGATGATCGGAATGGCGGAGAAATAAACGAGCGTAACTTTATAGCTTACCGAAACCGAGTATACGATAACGAAAATCATTCCGATTAAGCTTACAAAAAGGATACTGATAAATGCGGTAATAAACTTCTCCGAATCTAAACGTACCTTTTGCAAAATACCCAGGGTTTCGCCACTGCGCTGATCTTCGAAAACCTGATAAGGCAATTTTAAAGAGTGCTGTAAACCATCGGCGTACATTTTGGCGCCTACTTTCTGAACAATTACGCTGGTAAAATAATCCTGAAAGTTTTTGGCAATACGCGAAACCATCGCTGCTCCAATAGCCAGACCGATTAAACCAAGCGAACCCCAAAGGTACTGGTTATAGGTTAACGAATCTTTTTTATTGATAAAGCGGTCTAAAATACGCCCTGTAATGTATGGATCTAAAAGTGAAAAGCCAATATTTATACCTGCAAGCAATAGTGCCAAAGCCACAATCCACTTGTGGTGTTTCAGGTAGTTAAGTAATAATCCCATGAAAGTTTTGTTGTTTGTGAATGCAAACATAAAAAAAGGGAACGGATAAAAATCCATTCCCTCTTTTTATGACTTTAAGCTAAGATAATTAGCCAATTTTTGTTTAAAATCCGTAACGTAAACCGATCTGTGCCTGCCAAGGGGTACCCGTTGGTATAACGATACCGGTATTGTTTACACGGTAGTTGTAATTAGAAGCAGCCGCATCAAAACCTGTAACTGCATATAATGCCTGCGTACCTAAAGTTTCTGATGTACCCCAGGTTTTCTTAAACAAGTTGGCTACATTAAACAAATCACCAGAAATTTCGATACTTTGTTTTTTACCGCGCCCGAATTTAATCTGGTAGGCCAGTCTTAAATCAATTGTACCATAAAAACCATTGATACCGCCATTACGCTCGGCAAAGGTACCCTCATACTTAGTGATATAATCTTTCAAACTCTGGCTTGCAGCGCCATTATCCAATAAAGTTTGTAAACCAGTTCTAAGTGCTGCTGGTACATTGGTATTTGATCTGTCGAAGATATAGGCTAAATCGTTTGTTGCAACAAAATCGCCATTGGTATTACCACCAGATAATAAACTATATCTAGTACCACCAATACCCGAATAACGAATACCGGCTTTAATACCATAAAATGATGGTAAGGTTCCGTAAACTACCACTTTGTTTCTGAACTGACCATTTGAATAGGTCATTTTGCTTAAGTTTCTTGGATCGTCTATAACAGGTAATGATAGTGTAGCTGAGTTGGCCACATTACCGTTGTAAGAGGTGTTGTCTTTGGTATCATTCCAGGTATAACTTGCTGAAATTTCCCCGTCTTTAAAGTACTTCCAGGTACCATCTATAACAACAGCAAATTGATTTACTTTACCTTGGCTGTTCAATTCCAGCACACGGCCAAATTGATTGGTTAAACGGCCTCTTTTCCAATCTGTAGTTCCATTACCGGGAATGATACTGTTTGCAGGTACATAAACACCCCTGTTTCCCTCATTTGATAAGGTGAAGAAAGGGTTAGCAACCATATTCCGGTCAACATACATGTAGTTGTTGCGTGCTAAAGTTGCATAACCGGTGATACCTATCCTTATTTTATCATTTATTAATTTGTTATATGATAGGTTGGCTTTATAAACCACTGGTACTTTAGCATCATCAGCATAAGTGTTTATGGTAGGGATTTGTAATGCAGGTAAAGTTGGTGCTGTAGCGGTTCCGTTTCTGTAGCCGATAAAGTCTGGGGTGGGTACACCTGTTCCCGTAACATCAACTGTTGCCAGGTGTTTACCATCAAATGTTAAGTTGTTAATGGTTACATAGTTGTTAACATCCGATCCGAAAATACCTGCGCCTAAGCGAAGGTAGTCGGTATGGTTTTCGTTCACATCCCAGTTAAACTGGATACGGGGCTGAATTAAAAATTGTTTTAACTCATGGTCTGTTCTTACACCGATAGCATCAAATAATTGTTGATTTAATGGTGATGTTGGGTACTTGCTATAATCTAAACGTAAACCACCTATAAAATCTAAACCTTTGCCTAGTTTGGTTTGCATCTGGCCGTAAATTGCAGTATTCCATAACTTGCCTACAACAGTTGGATCAGCAACTAACGGAACTTCTCGGTAATAACTGATTGGTATTAAATTATCGAAGTTTTGTAGAGCCGTTGGATCGGTTGCTCCGGTGCCTGATCTGTTAAATGTAAAACGACCATTTACTTCACTACCATACAATGATTTTGCATGGGTATACATGATATCTACACCAAATGTGTATTTAATTTTGTCTGTATTATAATATAAGTTATCTACCAATTGCAACACGTTATTGGTAAAACCTTCCTGGCCAAAACGGTGACCGCCAATTTGAACAGCTGTAAATAAATTGCCAGCTGGAGTAGTAGATTGTAAGTTAGAAACTACCGCTCTTGGTATAGCAAAACCTAATTCATCATTTTGCGTACTGGCTTGGTAGGTGTACAAATGCTGCAATTTTAATTCATTGGTAACTTTGCTGCTAATGGTTGAACGTAAGGTGGCCAATAAACTATTATCAACGTTTTTGTCATTACCGTAACTTTCGTAAAAGTTGATAGCCGTATTATCGGCCAATCCTAGCGGATTTCTATCGTTGGTATAGTTATCCCTAACCGTTAATAAATTCTTTTCATCAATCTGCCAATCTAAACGTAAGAAACCGGCATCCGTTCCCCGCTTTTTATCGAAAGAACCAAATTGCGGCGTGCTGGCAACACCATATTTATTTCTGGCAACCGCTAAGAAATTATTTAATGTGGCATTTGTAATGTTGAAACGGGCAACATCCGCATCCGAGTTAATATCAGCAATAATTAATGGGCGCGAGTCTCTTTGGTGATCCCAAGCGGCAAAATAATGCAATTTGTCCTTGATAATAGGGCCGCCTAAACTAAAACCATACTGATAAGTTGAAAAATCGTTCATTCTTCTGTTTCCTCTGATGTCATACTTACTCGCAAGGAAATCAGCCCGGTTATAAGCAAAAGCACTACCGGTAATCTCGTTTGTACCAGATTTGGTTACAGCGCTGATGGTACCACCACCTGAACGGCCCAAACTCACATCGTATTGATTGGTTACTACTTTAAACTCTCTCACACTTTCAATAGAGATAGAATAAGGTGCACCACTACGACTGGTTGTACTACCTGCCGAAGTTGGGTTTTTGGCGGTCATACCATCAATGGTGAAGTTGGTAGAAGAACCTAGCTGACCAGATATACCACCTGGACCAGCCAAAGGAGACAAATCGGTTAAGCTCGAGAAATTACGGCCGTTTACTGGCAACAAGTTCATCGTTTTTGATGAAATCTCGGTAGAGGCGCCAAACTGTTGCGCTTTATTTTTTAACGAAGATGCATTAACCTCTACGCCATCAAGGGTTTGAGCAGTTTCCTGCATGTTAATGACAATCTTAACTGCATCGCCCTGGTTTAACATATAACCAGTTCTGTTCTGCTCTGCATAACCGATATAAGCAGCTTTTACCGTATAAGGGCCACCCAATGGAAGCTCTTTAAAAGTATACTCCCCCTGCGCATTGGTTGAGGTTCTGGTGGTAAAACCAGTAGAGTTATTCCTGATCTGTACCGAAACCCCAGGGATGGGTTTCTTTTGCTGATCGGTAATTACACCTGAAATTGATGCCTGTGTAGTTTGGGCCAAGGCTGCGTTATGGGTATAACACAGCAGTAGCAACACGGCCATTAGTAAATTTTTCATCATGATTAGTTTCTGATTTTTTATGATGACAAAGATGTTAATGCTGTGTTAAGCTGAATTCGATTTAATATTATATAATGGTTTAGAAATTCGCTCAATGTTAAGAAATCAACGGAGGTGCATTACAACCATTGCTTAATTAAGTACCACGGTGGTTAAGCAAGGCCTTATAATTATCGATGTTTTGATTAAGCATATTAATGGTACTTGCCCATGGTTGTGCACCATCGCTCACATCAAAATTAGCGTTTAACCCCGTACATAATTTTTGATAAAGCGCATTGGCTGTTTTGCGTAATGCTTTTATATTGTCGGTTGGGGCCGCGGCTAAGGCTTCGTTGCGGTTAGCAAAGGCAATGGTAAAACTATTGTTGGCCTGTTCGAGTTCTGTTAACCAGCCAGCTAGGTTTAACTGGTTTACCGCCTGTTGCAGTTCGGGCTTGTTGTTCAAATCGTTTATAATGTTTCGGAGAACGGTGGTTTCACCCTGATAACTTCCTTTTGCTATCCGCGGGCCAAATAAATTTAGGTAGGTTGTTAGGGTTTTTGCATGTTTCGCCATTTCGGGGTTGGCACTGTAGGTAAATGCCTTTACCTGAAACACGATTCCGTTTATTGCATTATCCCTGCGCCGATCGAGTGTTTCTATTTCGTCCGTAACCACACTCCCTTTAGGATTTTGGAACAACTTTTCTATTTTATCCTTTACCTGAAACAGGGCATGGTACTGTGCATTTACTTTGAGGGCTTCGGGATTGTTCTTTAATACGATATCCAAAGTGTCGGTTAAGAATTGTATGTACTCGCTGTTACGCAGCAGAAGAAGTGTGAGGTTAGTGATCATATCACGTAATTTTTAACATGTTATATTCGAAATGTAGAAAGCTCCCTCCCTAGGGGAGCAGGCTTTCTAATACTATTTATGTTGCCATCCGCCGGGGACGGGACTTTCTATATCTTATTATTTCATCCTTCAGGCTGTGGCTGCTTATCAAAGTAATTGAAGTCCCTCTACCATGAAAGCAGTTGCGCAGCCTATAAAAAAAAGCTATAGTAGTTACAGCCATAACTATATCTTTTAAGGCTAAGCCCCAGTTAAATAAAAAGTGGGATGATTGTGTTGAGCCTAATGGTTTTAATTATAGCTCGGTATGTAATACGTTAAACTAAATGCAACGCATTTTTGGGATAGCCAAATGTAAGCTTAATGTTGGTTAAAAAGAGCATTAAATTTGAATATTAACTCTGCTGCTTTAGTCGGGATGAGGGGTTGGGAATCTTTCAATGATAGCGGAGTTCTGGCCAGAGCGTCATTGCGAGGCACGAAGCAATCCTAATGCGTGCACTAGTAGCGATTGTTGTAAGATTGCTTCGTGCCTCGCAATGACGGAATTTTTATTAAACTCTGTCAATAGCAGGTGCTGGTGCACGCCTCCCGCGTGTGCAATTGAATAAAGCAATGAAGGAAATTGATGTAAACGGTCTTCTGCGCTACCATTGAAAGACACCTATAGAACTAATCGTCATCTCTACTGAAGTGCAGCGGAATGGAGAGATCTATTAGGAAAGATTTCTCGACTGCGTTGCACTCCGCTCGAAATGACGATCTCAGAGGGACTGTCATCAAGTGAATAAAACGCATAAAAAAACGGCCGATAAGCATATCGGCCGCTTCTGATTTAAGTTAAGCATTTAGCGATTGTCAGTTTGCAAAGCAGCAATCCAACAATCCATCAATTTAACAGTTCTAACAATTAACCATGTGTACAGTTTTCAGTTGACAATTTTCAATTAGCAATTTAACAATGCAACAATTAGGCAATTGAACGGTTTGCAATTAACAGTTAACCAGTTCTAACAATTAACCAGTTAACCATCAAAAAAGCTATTTCTTCTCAGCGGTATATTTATCGCTGAACTTTTTATCCAATTGTTTGTGCAGGTTATCGAGGTTAATGTCCCTACCTTGAATAAAGGCCTGCTCAACTTTGTTGGTGCGCATATCCAAAGCATCGCCGGCAGAGATAAAGAACGTAGCATCTTTACCCGTTTCTATGCTGCCTGTGGTTTTATCAACCCCCATGGCTTTAGCTGCGTTTAAGGTAATGGTAGATAAAGCTTTTTCTTTATCCAATCCCCAGGCGGTAACAGTACCGGCCATAAAAGGTAGGTTGCGCTGTTGCCAGTAACCATCAATACTCAATACCACATTTAAACCGGCATTGGCCAATACGGCCGCATTTTTATAAGGCATGTTTACATCATCATCGTTGTTGTTGGGTAAAGCATGAGGTTGTTTAACCACCAAGGTAATGTTGTTTTCTTTTAAGAAATCGATAATGAGGTAAGCTTCATCAGCACCAGTAATTACCGGAGTGATACCGAATTTCTTGGCGAAATTCACCGCCGCAACAATATCCTTCTGACTATCTGCTGCGATAAATAGTTTTTCGCTGCCAGAAAATACTTTTTTCATGGCTTCGAAACGGGTGTTGATCACTTCGGGTTTACTGATTTCCGAATAGGCTTTGGCTTCGGCAAAGAACGAAGTTAACTGGGCAACGGCTGCCTGTGTTCTTTCAGACAAGGCCTCTGGCGATTGCGGTGAACGGCCGAAGCCGCCAAAGCCACCTCTAAAACGGGGGGTAACCGGCCAGGTCATGTGCATGGCATCATCCGTTTTAAGTGCAGCGTCTTCCCAGTTCCAGGCATCGAGCTGAACCACTGATGAACTGCCCGAAACCGTACCGCCCTGAGGCGTTGGCTGCGCCATTAAAATGCCGTTGCTGCGCAAGGTTGCCGGCACTTTCGAATCAGTATTGTAGGCTACAATAGAGCGGATGTGCGAGTTGTAATCGCCAATTTCCTGAAAATCCAATGTTGCCTTTACCGCCTCAATTTCTGTTAAGCCTAAATTGGTTGTTGCGGCAATAAAACCAGGGTAAATGTGCTTGCCTGTAGCCACAATGCGTACCACATCATCCTGTGGTACCTGACCGTTGGCGGTAACCGAAATAATTTTTCCGTTGCCAAAAAGGATGGTACCGTTTTCGATTACGCTACCATTGCCCACGTGTACGGTTGCACCTGTAATGGCGATGGTTTTGCTCTGTTTCTTGGCCGGCGAAATGTTTGCCTGCGCAAAACACATCAGGCTTGTTGCCGATAAAGCCAGACTGAATAAATATTGTTTAGTGTGCATGTTCTTTCTCGGTTAATTCTGCTGAATAGTTTTCTAAAGTTTCGCAATTGTAAAGGCGTGGGGCATCGCCCATAGGGCGTTGTGTACGGCCGCCTTTGCTTTTGCTTTCTAACATTTTTTGGATCAGGCGTGCCTTTTCTGTTTGTTGTGCTTTAATTACCTGCGCATCTTTTTCAAGGTCCCAGTAAGCTACACCATCTACGAAAGTTTTTTCTGCTTTGGCATAAATAGAAAGCGGATTAGCTGTCCAGATTACCACATCGGCATCTTTGCCTGCCTTTAAACTGCCCACTTTATCATCAATGTGAAGCATTCGGGCAGGGTTCAAGGTTACAAATTTTAAAGCATCCTCTTCAGGAACGTTACCGTATAATACCGATTTTCCAGCCTCCTGGTTTAAGTGACGGGCCATTTCGGCGTCATCAGAATTAAAGGCAGTGGTAACACCTACATTGTGCATAATCTTTCCGTTATAAGGAATGGCTTCGGCCACCTCGTTTTTATAAGCCCACCAATCAGAAAATGTTGAACCTGCAATTCCGTGCGCCTTCATTTTATCGGCTACTTTATAACCTTCCAAAATGTGTGTAAAGGTGTTGATCTTGAAGCCTAAACTATCGGCCACGTGGATAAGCATGTTAATTTCGCTCTGTACATAAGAGTGGCAGGTAATAAAGCGTTTGTTGTTCAGTATTTCAACAATGGCATCCAGCTCCAGGTCTTTGCGTACATTATTGCCCTTAACCGATAAGGCTTTGGCATATTCTTTTGCGCGGGTAAACTCATCAACAAAAGTTTGCTCAACCCCCATACGGGTAACCGGGAAACGTGCACCGGTACCGAAATTGCTCTGTTTTACGTTTTCGCCCAGGGCAAATTTGATAAAGCCATCAGCTCCGGCAAATTTTAATTCCTCGGGCGATTTTCCCCAACGCAGCTTAATCAATTGCGACTGGCCGCCAACCGGGTTGGCCGATCCATGTAAAATATGAGAGGTAGTAACACCACCGGCCAACTGGCGGTAAATGTTCACATCTTCTGAGTTGATGATATCGGCAATGCGTACTTCGGCAGAAACCGATTGTGCACCTTCGTTAATACCACCAGCGCCAGCAATGTGCGAGTGTTCATCAATAATGCCGGCAGTAATGTGTTTGCCTGTAGCATCAATCACTTTGGCGCCACTGGCCGATAGGTTTTTACCCACAGCTTTAATCTTGCCGTTTTCTAAAAGTACATCAGCATTTTGGAGTACACCATCTTTCTCATTGGTCCAAACGGTACCATTTTTAATCAACACCGTTTCTGCCTTTGGTAGTTCTGCAGCACCAAATGCGGTAAATGGATAAATTACAGTACCTAAAGCCAAAGTAGCCTTTGGTTCGTCCTTTTTAGGTGTTTCTTTTGCTGCTTCTTTATACGTTGCGGTAAACTTTCCGGTAGTACCATCAGCCAATGCCGATTCGCCTTTAATGGTAAGCGGGTTTGCCGAAGTAATGTAACCGCTTAAACGGATATCGCCTTTAGGGTTTTTCTTTAAGTTGAAATTTATGCTGACCCAATCGCCATTTCTGGTAAAGGTAGCGGTTGTTTTTACGCTGTCTGCACCGATCCTTTCAATAGCAGCGGTAGAACCACCGCTAGTACCGGTAATTTTTAGGGTCAGCGCGCCAACACCATCAACATTTAAATTGTAAGTACCGCGCACATCGCTAACATCCATTTTATTTACGATGAAGCGTTTGCCCTGCACCCAGTTTTCGAAAATGATGTTGCCATTTTTAAACAGGTTATCCGAAGAGATTAAAAAGTTGGCTACTTTTCCTTTTTCCAGCGAACCTACTTTATTATTAATGCCTAAAAGTGCCGCTGGTATCTCGGTAACCGATTGTAAAGCCTGCTTTTCGGTTAAGCCGTTTTCTATTGCAGTGCGGATGTTGGTCCAAAAATCGCGGCTGTTTTCTAAACCAAAAGCGGTTAAGGCAAACCTGATCCCTGCTTTTTCTAATGCAGCCGGATTGGTTGGTGCCAGTTCCCAGCCTTTCATCTGCGATAAACTTACGTTTCTGGCTTCTGCCGGGTCTTCAACATCGTAAGCTTTAGGGAAAGTTAAAGGGATAATTAAACTCGCGCCCGTAGCTTTAACTTCGTTTATGCGCTGATATTCATCTCCTGTAGATTTGATGATGTATTTCTTGCCAAATTCTTTCCCGATTTTATCGGCACGGAGAATATTCTGCCAGCCATCTACTTCAAAAATCTGTGGAATGGTTTGCTGCTTGCCAAATTCATCAAGCGAGATGTTGTATTCGTCTTTCTGTTTACCATACCATTGTGCATCGTAATAGGTTTGGCGCAACAAGGCTATTGAACCCATTAATGAGGTTGGATAATCGTTAGATGAAGTACCTTTGTTAAACGAATAGTTTGCTGCGGTCTGATCTTTTAAAATCACATTGTTATCCGCATCTTCATTTAAGGTTACTGCCGCAGAAACGCCACGGGCAATGCCATCACGGCTGATTACGTTAACACTTCCAAAACCTACCTTGCGCAGTTCGTCTGCTTTTTTACTATCGGTAGAAAAGATGCTTTTTACATAAGTCTCAGGTCTGATGGCTTCGTTCCATCCGTAAGCACCTTTCTTGGTCGATACAAAAATAGATTGACGCTGACCACCAAAGCCGCGTTGTTGTGCAGCTGCTTCGGCAAGGCCATAGCTGGTAAAAGCATCAACCAAAGAAGGGTAGATAAATTTGCCTTTCAAATCTACCACCACATAACCTTTGGGTACAGCTAAACCTGCTCCAACAGCCTGAATGGTTTGTCCTTTGATTAAAAGTGTAGCATTTGTTAGGGTTTGGTTGGCATTAACTACAATTGTTGCATTGGTAAAGGCAAACATTCCAGGCCTGGTATCAAAAGAGCCGTTAACAGGGAAGGAGGTTTGCTGGGCGAACAGAAATGTAGTAGAAAATACCAGCCCAATGGCGAGTAAAATTTTCTTCATAATAAGTTTAGGGTTTAATTTGTTTAAAACTAATATAAATTAGTGTTCATATTGCCGAATATCCTATTTTTTACAATTAATGTCTATTTTTGACTCATAGAAATTTATTGATATGAACGATATTTTAAAAAGTGCCCACTCCGGGTGGCGCTATGTAGTTTTTCTTTTGTTAATTATCGCTGTTGTTAAAGCTTTATCTGGCTGGTTCGGCAATAAAGCTTATACAGAAGGGGATAGGAAGCTAAATGTTTTCGCTTTAATCAGCGCACACATCCAATTGTTGATTGGTTTAGTGCTATATTTTAGCGAGGGCTGGTACAAACTGAGCAGTGCAGGCGCGCCAGCGGTGCGTTATTTTAAAATGGAGCACATCAGCATGATGATTGTGGCCATTATTTTAATTACTGTGGGCAATGCAAAGTCGAAAAAAGTTACTGAAGCGGTGGCGAAGCACCGTACCATTTCGGTTTTCTTTGGTTTGGCATTGATTTTAATTATCGTAACCATTTTATTAATGGTTAAGGAAGTACCAGGAAGATCGTTTTTTGGGGTTTCTTAAATTAGGCTGATTACCATTTGTGGTTCTTTATTTATACATCCTGCCCGGTTAAAGGGCGGGATTTTTTTTTGGAATTTAACCGCAAACAACGCAGAGGGCAGGCGCAGATGCCGCTGAGTAGGATGTGCTAACTAGTATTTTCTGCGGAGATCTTCTTTAATCAGCGGGCTTTATTATTAAGTGTTCCCGCAGATTGCGCTGATTTACGCAGAGGGTTTCATTACCTCTGTGGCAACAGAATGCAACAAAAAAAGTCTTAGTGGGAAGATAAAACGTGTAAGAGATATAGCTCCCTTTTACCGTCATCTCGATCCGATAGCTATCGGATGAAACGCAGTGGAATGGAGAGATCTGCAGCATAGATTTCTCGATTTCGTTGCACCCGATAGCTATCGGGTCCGCTTGAAAGGACGACAATTTGTAAAAAACCTTTGCCTGGTCAGTTTCTCCCTTAGCGGCTAACCAAACCAACACCTAATACTATCATTTTATCAAGAAAACTTACCGTTCACTCAATTATTTTCATAAATATTTCCGTTTTTCAAAATTCTTTATATTTTTGTGGCTCATGATCAACAATATACATACATGGCTTTGGCAAAGTAATTCGAAAACGGATTGCGCTGGCTGCGTATGAAAAAAATATAGTTTATCAACCTAAACCTTATAAAAGAACCATTAAAGCCCGGCGTAGAACCACACGCCGGGTTTTTTATTGTTTAAAAAATAATTTAACTCGCGATTGAAAACCATTAAAACAATCGCGGAAACACATTAAAATGATGCATAAGATTAATACCACTTACAAAAAACTACTTGCCGATACCACCACGCCAGTAAGCATTTACCTGCGCCTGCGCGATGTATATCCGAACAGTATCCTGCTCGAAAGTTCCGACTACCACAGCAGGGAAAACTCCATGAGTTTTGTGTGTGCTGATCCCGTGGCCGGTATTATTTTAAAAGGCCAGCGCCTGGAAACCTATTTCCCGGATGGAACAGTAGAAATTAAGGAAAGTAAAAACCTGATTGATGAAATTGCCGATTTTAAGGATAAGTTTAAAGAAACCGAACTGCCTGAAATCAAATTTATTTCGAGCGGTTTATTCGGTTATTTTACCTGGAATGCGGTTCAGCACTTCGAAGACATCAAATTTACCTCCGAAACCCCCGAAGGAGAGGAAATCCCGGAAATGCAATACCACCTTTACCGTTACATCATAGCTATTGATCATTTTAAAAATGAAATCACGCTTTTCAAAAATACTTTCGAGGGTGAGGAAGAAGGTGGACTGGAGAAAATGGAATACCTGATCCAGAACAAAAACTATCCCGAGTATAAGTTTCAGATCAGAGGTGAAGAATCATCCAACTTAACCGATGAAGGCTTTATGCAGCTGGTAGAAAAACTGCAAAAGCACATTTACCGGGGTGATGTTTTTCAGATTGTACCTTCGCGCGCATTTAAGCAGGCTTTTTCGGGTGATGAATTTAATGTTTACCGCTGCTTGCGCTCCATTAACCCCTCTCCATACCTGTTTTACTTTGATTACGGCAATTTCAAACTTTTCGGCTCCTCGCCAGAAGCGCAGATTACCATTAAAAATAATTCGGCCAATATTTTTCCTATCGCTGGTACCTTTAAACGCAGTGGAAACGATGTGGAAGACGCCGAACAGGCCAGAAAATTAGAGCAGGATCCTAAAGAAAGTGCCGAACACGTAATGCTGGTAGATTTGGCCCGAAACGATTTGAGCAGGCATTGTAACCGGGTAGAAGTAAAATCATTTAAAGAAGTGCAATACTATTCGCACTTGATACACTTGGTAAGTAAAGTAAGCGGTCATTTGCAGGAAAACGTGAGTGCCTTCAAGGTAGTTGCCGATACTTACCCTGCAGGTACTTTAAGCGGTGCGCCAAAATACAAAGCCATGCAGCTGATTGATGAAAACGAAAAGCTGGGAAGGAATTTCTATGCAGGAGCCATCGGTTTTATGGGCTTTAACGAAGATTTTAACCACGCAATTATGATCAGGACGTTTATGAGCAAAAACAACGAGCTGCATTACCGTGCGGGAGCAGGCATTGTAGCCGATTCTGTTCCTGAAACCGAAATGCAGGAAGTAAACAATAAAATTGCTGCTTTGCGTAAAGCAGTGCAAATGGCAGAAAACATTTAACCAGGGTAAAAATGATAGGTTCACCAGAAAGCTGTAAGAATATAAATGAGATCCGCTTAGCTATTGATACTATCGACCAACAGGTTATTCAATTGATTGGGGAAAGATTTAAATATGTAAAGGCAGCCTCCAGATTTAAGGTAAACGAAGAGGCGGTTAAAGCTCCCGAAAGATTTAAAAATATGCTTTTACAAAGGCGGGATTGGGCGGAAGTAGCAGGTTTGAACCCTGACATTATTGAAAAAGTATACAGTGATCTGGTAAACTATTTTATCAGTGAGGAAATAAAAAATTGGAATATTGAAAATGGAAACAAATAATAAAGTTCTGGTAATCGATAATTACGACAGTTTTACCTATAATTTGGTTCACTTAATTAACGAAGTTGGTTATGAAGCCGAAGTTTGGAGAAATGATAAATTCGAATTGGCAGATGTAGATAAATACAGTAAAATCTTACTTTCTCCTGGTCCGGGTATTCCGGAGGAAGCAGGTTTATTGCTGGATGTAATTAAAACCTACGCGCAAACCAAAAGTATTTTTGGGGTATGTTTAGGGCAGCAGGCAATTGCCGAAGTTTTTGGCGGTACCTTACTTAACCTCGGTAGGCCAATGCATGGAATTGCAACCCCTGTAACGGTAGTAGATGGCGATGAACCCTTATTCTGGGAATGCCCGCAAACGATAAATGTTGGGCGTTATCACAGCTGGGTGGTAAGCAAAGATAATTTCCCGTCGTGCTTAAAAATTACAGCCCGCGACCACAAGAACGAAATTATGGCTTTAAGGCACGAAACGCTTGATGTGCGTGGTGTACAGTTCCACCCCGAAAGTGTGCTCACAGAGTATGGAAAACAAATGATGGAGAACTGGTTAACAAATTAAGAATTGTCCTGCCGGTCGTCATCCTGAACTTGTTTCAGGATCTCAGTTTACTGAATTAGTTAAATTTTAGATGAGGCTATATTATAAGCTTTTTTCTTAAATTTTGTCACGTTGAGCCTGTCGAAACGCCTCGCAAGAAGTTAATAAAGGTCCTTCGACAAGCTCAGGATGACAATTATATATTTATGATGCCTTCTTAACAGATTGATAGATGAACATACTAGATAAAATCGTACTACGTAAAAAAGAAGAAGTTGCTGCGGCCAAAGCACTTGTTTCGATACAGGATTTGGAAAATGCGGTGCATTTTAAAAGAACACCGCATTCTTTTAAAGAGTTTTTATTGGCGACAGACCGTACCGGAATTATTGCGGAGTTTAAACGCCGTTCGCCTTCAAAGGGATTAATTAATGGTATTGCCGATGTTGCAGAAGTAACGCAGGCTTACAACGCGGCCGGAGCATCTGCACTTTCCGTTTTAACTGATGTTGATTTCTTTGGTGGTAAAACCGACGATATACTTGCGGCCAGGGCTGCAAATGATATTCCGGTTTTAAGAAAAGACTTTATGATCGATGAATACCAGATTCTGGAGGCAAAAGCCTGGGGAGCTGATATCATTTTGTTGATCGCATCTATCTTAAGCCCGAAACAGATTAACGATTTTGGAAAATTTGCGCAGGATTTAGGCTTGAATGTACTTTTAGAGGTTCACAACCTGGAAGAGCTGGAGCGGAGCATTAGTCCGAACCTCGATGCAATTGGCGTAAATAACAGAAACCTTGCTGATTTTACCGTGGATATTCAAACCTCATTTGATCTGGTAAACAGAATTCCCGACGAGTTTCTGAAAATTTCGGAAAGCGCCATCAGCAATCCGCAAACCATAAAGGAATTAAAAGCCGCCGGCTTTAACGGATTTTTGATCGGCGAAAACTTTATGAAAACCGATAATCCGGGAGCTTCCATAAAAGAATTTGTAGCGCAGATTTAGCTTTTATAAAAACCTGGATCGTCGTCCTTGTTTGTAACGATGACGTATGTGTAAGGCGATTTTATCGCTGTTTGTATTTCTCTTTATGTGCATTATAAATGCACCTCTCGGCAATCCCCGTTACAAACGGGGATTATATAAAAAACCTATACGTATGTTAGTACCATTAACTTCCGAAGTTTGCAGGCACCTTGGCCTTCTAAACTTCGGAAGTCTTTACGGCTAAAATTTACGTTCGCAAATTTTGTATCTTTGCTTCAATTACATGGGAAAACAGAAATTTTATGATACTGCCATAGTGCAGGAACGGGTAATTTTAGTGGGGGTAGTTACCCCAGGCGAAAAAGAAGCCCAAACAAAAGAATATTTAGATGAGCTGGCCTTTTTGGTAGATACAGCTGGTGGGAAGGTGGAAAAGGTTTTTACACAGAAAATGCTCAAGCCAGAGCGTGCTACTTTCGTTGGTACAGGTAAACTGGAAGAAATTAAGGCCTATGTAAAATCGGAAGAAATTGATGTAGTGGTTTTTGATGACGAATTATCGCCATCGCAACTGCGCAACATCGACCGTGAACTTGGTGTTAAGGTTTTGGATAGAAGTAATTTGATCCTAGATATTTTTGCCGGCAGGGCCCAAACTGCACAGGCAAAAACACAGGTAGAATTAGCACAGTTACAATATGTTTTGCCCCGCCTAACCGGTATGTGGACCCACTTGGAACGCCAAAAGGGCGGTATCGGGATGCGTGGTCCGGGTGAAACCCAGATTGAAAGTGATAGACGTATAATCTTGAACAAGATCTCTTTGTTAAAAGAGCGTTTAAGAAATATAGACAGGCAGAACGAAACGCAGCGTAAAAACCGTGGTCAATTAATTAGGGTAGCTTTGGTGGGTTACACCAACGTAGGTAAATCTACCATTATGAACATGCTTTCTAAATCGGAAGTGTTTGCAGAGAACAAGTTATTTGCCACATTAGATACTACTGTACGTAAGGTGGTGATTGAAAATTTGCCTTTCTTGTTATCAGATACGGTTGGATTTATCCGCAAGCTGCCCCATCATTTGGTAGAATGCTTTAAATCTACTTTGGATGAAGTGCGTGAAGCTGATCTGCTGATCCACGTGGTTGATGTTTCACATCCTAATTTTGAAGATCAGATTAATACCGTTAACGAAACGTTGAAGGATATAGGTGCAATTGATAAAGACATGATCCTGGTTTTTAATAAGATCGATGCCTATGTTTCGCCAGAGGTTGATGATGAAGAAGATGATGGTAAATTAACCCTCGAAGAGTTTAAAAAGAGCTGGATGAGCCATGATAAGGTGCCTGTACTATTTATTTCGGCCACACAGAAAGAAAACCTCGAGGAGTTTAAAACACTACTATACGAGAAGGTTAAAGCTGCTCACGTAGCGCGGTACCCGTATGATAGTAACCTTTTATATTAATAACCAAATTGCAATAATCAATTTTCAAACAAATAGCGATAGAATATTACCAGATTAGTGGCGGTTTGATAATTGAATATTGGTAATTTTAAACCTTATCAATTTAATTTTATGGATCGTGTATGGTCTGATAATTGATTATTGGTAATTGATAATTATAACATTATGGAAAGTAAACGTCAGCAGAAATTTGCAGGAGTATTACAAGAGGAGTTAGCACAGGTTTTTCAGCGAGAAGGTGCTGCATTTCTGCCCAATACATTGGTAACCATTACCCGCGTCCGGGTATCGCCAGATTTGGCAGTGGCGAAGGTTTACCTGAGTTTTTTTAACACCAACAACACAACGCTTTCTATCAATACGGTAAATGCGCATGCAGGCGAAATCAGATATAAACTCGGCAGCAGGATCCGCCATCAGGTAAGGGTAGTGCCCGAACTTACATTCTTTGTAGATGATACCAACGAGTATGTAGAGCGCATGGACCATCTTTTTGATAAGATTGCAAAAGAGCCTAGGCAAAAGGACGAAGACAGCGAATAATATAGGTGAGGAAGCTTAGGGAACCCGTAAATTTCTTCACACACTTTATACCGGCATTAATCGCTATACCGGCAGGATATGTTTTGCTCCAAAAATGCAATATACCCATTGAATATACGGCCGCTTGGATTTACAGTATCGGTACCTTTATTCTCTTTGGTGTAAGCGCCATGTACCACGGCTATCCGGCTACTGAATACGGCGTGCGTTTTTGGCAAAAATTTGATCATTGTTGTATTTATTTGATGATTGCGGGCTCTTACACGCCAACAGCTCTATTGGTTTTTGATGGTTGGCTGCGTTGGAGCTTGTTTGCCATTGTATGGATTATTGCACTGGTAGGTTGCCTGCTCAAAATCTTTAACCGCTTAAAAAGTACTGCAATATCTTTAACCATCTACATTTTAATGGGCTGTTTAATTGTGCCTTTGTTGCAGAAAATGCTCGGTACTTTACCCTTGGGCGCTATTTTTTGGTTGCTTTTTGGTGGTGTTTTCTACATCGGCGGCACTTATTACTATGCAAAGGACAAACAGCTCTATAGGTGGATGCACAGCCACGAACTTTGGCACCTATTCGTAATCGGTGGTGCCTTATCTCACTATATTTATAACTTCGTTTATATTTTTAAATAGCTTTATAAATGCAGCATTTCAGTCAGGTTATTCAGTCTGCTATTTCGTTGATGGGGAAGGTTGTCGATTTCGATGTGGAAAAGGATCAGTTATTGCCTTTGGATTTTACGGCAGCAAACACCGAATTAACAGATGGAATTTTAACTGATATCGATCTGTTTTCGGATTGGGTTAACGAAAAGCTGGCCAAAAACAATGCCCGATACGGAATTGGCGGTTATAATGAGCATCGGACAATCTATTCGCGGAGTGCACATTTTGATACTGGAGAAGAGCCACGCAGGTTACATTTGGGCGTAGATATTTGGGGACCGGCAGGAACGCCGATTTACAATTTTTATGATGCAACCGTGCACAGCTTTGCTGATAACAATAACCATGGCGATTACGGGGCCACCATTATTTTAGCTTACAATATAGCTGGATTTGAATTTAATGCGCTTTACGGGCACTTAAGTTTAGCATCGTTAAATGGCTTGGCAGAAGGTAAATTTATCCCGGCAGGAACTCCATTTGCCGAACTGGGTACAAAAGACGAGAATGGCTGTTGGCCGCCACATCTGCATTTTCAACTAATTGAAGATATGCAGGGATTAAAAAGCGATTATCCAGGCGTTTGTAGATTTAGCGAAAGAGAAAAATATCTGGCCAATTGCCCCGATCCGGAGCTTGTTTTGAGATCTACTTTTTCTTAGGGCAAAAATCTTTAACCACAGAAGCAAGGAGAAAGGCACTGAGCACACAGATCGCCTTTTCCGAGATCGTCATTTCGAGCGTAGCCGAGAAATCTATATGTTTGGCCACGGATTCACTGAAGGCACGGATTATTGATCTTACGTCTTGCCGGCAGGCTGCTCTTATTTTCATGGGTGCTTATACGAAAGAGAAAAATATCTGGCCAATTGCCCCGATCCGGAGCTTGTTTTGAGATCTACTTTTTCTTAGGGCAAAAATTTTTAACCACAGAAGCAAGGAGAAAGGCACTGAGTACACAGATCTCCTTTTCCGGGATCGTCATTTCGAGCGTAGCCGAGAAATCCATATGTTTGGCCACGGATTCACTGAAGGCACGGATTATTGATCTTACGTCTTGCAAGCAGGCTGCTCTTATTTTCATGGGTGCTTATACTTCTGTGTTTTCTGTATCTCCGTGGCAAAAAAATGTTCAAACATACATTTTTAACCACAGAGACCACAAAGAAAGGAGCTGAGCACAAGAGATTTTTATAATAGGAGAGATGCTGAAATAAATTCAGCATGACGATTACGCATGCGGCAAAATAGATAGGCCTTTCAGCTTTTTTTAGTAAATTAGTATAATGAAAAAGCTATTAACCATCTGTTTACTTTTTTGCTGTTCGTTGGCTTTGGCCCAGGTACAGTTTAAATCAGGTAAGAGTGGTTTTACCAATTTTTTAAGGGAGAATACCATCTATCCACAGTTTTCGAAAGATAACTGCATTCAGGGAACGGTAAATGTAAGTTTTAAGCTCGATGAACAGGGCAGGGTATATTTTTCGAAAGTGAGCAAAGGTATTTTAACCGATTTAGATGAAGAAGCACTGCGCTTGGTTCGTTTAAGTAGCGGTAAATGGCAGGTTCCGGCGGGTTACGATACCACGGTTTCTATCGTTGCACCGGTTAACTTTAAGCTTGATGGTTATAACTGCGAAGGTAAATCGAACAATGATATTCAGGAAGCAATCCGTACTTACCTGGCAGAAGAAGGCTTAACCAATTCTGTCATCAATTTTTATAAAAATATAGACCAGGCAAAACCTGGACAGGAAGTTCAGATCATGGCCATTAAAAACCAGCTGGGCATAGACGATGATTACCTGGACGATAGGATTAAAATGGGACTGAAAAAAATAAAGCAAGGTGATAAGCAAGGTGCCTGCGAAGATTTTAACTTTGTTAAATATATGGGGAGTAAAAAGGCTGATGAATATTTGGCCAAATACTGTAAGTAATTATTAATGAAGAACACCGCAAAATTTTTCGCCTTATTGGATATCATCAGTATCGTTTTACTGGCCAAACAGTTCTGGCAGATTTTAACACACTTAAATGAAATACCCGATCAGGTACTGTCTCAGGCCAAAGTGATACTGCTGCTGCCTTTATTTGTATCGTTATTTATTTCGGCGGCAGGTTTAATCTTATTTAAAAAATTTGGCTTTATCACTTATTATATCCAGTTTCCTTTCCGTTTGGTGGTATGGGTGTTTTCTATCGGTTTTATCACCTATCTGCCCGAACTTTTACATCTGGGCGAAAGGTGGTTTGATATCTTGTTCCGTATCTGTTTTATCGCCGAATTCTTTAGGCTGTATTTTACCATCAAAATACAGAGGCAAAACTTAAATTAAGCTTTCGGCAGAACCACAGTAATTGCGGCAGGTATAATGCTGGCTGTTACGGTATTTACCCTGCCAATATATTCTCCATCTACCTGGAAGTGTGCCTTGTGCTTTGATGAAACTTTTACCTCAGCGGTTTGGAATACCTCAATTTTTTTGGGGTTAAATGGAAGTTTGGTTATCCATATCTTCAAAATTTCCAGGTAAGAATAATCTTTTACCAAAACCACTTCAAAAAGCTCATCGTCTAATTTTCCATTCGGATTTATCTTTAACCCAGAACCGTACATGGTTGCATTGGCAATGGCTACCATGGCCGCTTTCGAAGTAACGGTTTCATTCTGCAACTTCAGCTGTACCTCCATTCTTTTGTGGTTCCATAACGCATGCCAGGTGGCTTTTGCATATCCCCACATCCCGCGCTGCGGTAGCGTATCGAATTTTTTTACCAGATAGGCGTTAAAACCGAGGTCGGATAAATGGATGCAGATTTCGTTGTTTAACTTAACCACATGTATTTTCTGTAGGCTTCCTTCTTCCAAAATGGCCAAAGCCTCTTCAATAGCTGTTGGTATGCCCAGTTCTTTTGCCATCCCGTTGGCAGAACCGGCAGGCACAATACCGATGGGTGTTTTGGTGTTTAACAGGCATTCGGCTACCAGCTTAAGGGTTCCATCGCCACCAACGGCTACCACACGGTCGGCCTTTGCTTTTGCAATTTTCTCTTTTATCTTATCCAGAGAGCAATCTTCTGGCAGTTCGAAAAGATCAATTGTTGTATCTTTTGCCTTAAAATGTGCATTAATTACTTCTTTTAAATTAATATCGTGGCTGCCTGAGCCTGGATTGATGATGAACAGTAATTTCATGCGGTTGCTTATGTTTACATCACAAACAACTTTTAACAAACTCTGTTTTAATATCAATGAATAAATCTGTTAGTGTAAAAGTATATCATGGTTACGGGCATGCCCATAATTTGGTTGTATATGGCCATGTTTTTAAACGCAAAGCAAAAACACAGCAGATTTACAGCAACAATATATTTGTTAATATTGCCCATCTTTTAAAGCTTTTTATTTTAAAACCATATGCTTTTGTTGAAGTAAGGTTACAGTTTTTTGAACAGACCATTTACAACAAAACCGAAGGCGATGGTTTTTTTAAGTTCGAATGGAAGGCTGAGCATGATATTCCTGCAGGCTGGCACCAGGTAATTGTAGCCGCAGTTGATAAAAACGGAAAAGTGTTAAATATAGGCGAAGGAAATGTGTATGTGCCCCATATTACGCAATATGCATTTATTTCGGATGTAGATGATACGGTAATGATTTCGCATTCGGCTACCATAGGCCGGAGATTGCGGGAACTTTTTATCAAAAATCCGCATACCCGTAAAACCTTTCCCGATGCGGCCAGCCACTATCAGCAACTTGCCCTATCCTACACGGAAAAGAACCAGCCCAATCCTTTTTTTTATGTGAGCAGCAGTGAATGGAACCTGTACGATTATTTGATTGAGACTTTTAAGTTTAACAAATTACCTGATGGTGCTTTTCTGTTGAATACTTTAAAACGTTGGAAAGATTTAATCAGAACGGGCAAAACAGGGCATGAGGGGAAATTATTGAGGGTAATGCGCATTTTGGATGCCTTTCCCAATCAGAAATTTATCTTTTTTGGAGATAACTCGCAGCAGGACCCTGAAATTTATACTGCAATAGTAGATAAATACCCACAAAATATTGAAGCAGTTTATATCCGGAACATCCGCCCTGAAAAGGAACTCGCTACTTTACAACTGCTTAAAAGGGTTGAAGCTAAAAATGTAAAAATCTGTTTATTTAACAACAGTATGCAGGCCATTGAACATTCCAGATTGATAGGTTTGATCCGGTGAATTTTTAGGGTACTGACCGGTTACAATAATCCCGCTTTCCTTCCTGCCACGATAAAATCTGCGGCTATTTAACTTAGTTTTCTGCCTTTTTAAACGCTTGCATTTAAGAAATTGATTTACCAAAAGGGGTGAAGGCTAGGTTCATTAATTTAAAATGCTGGCGGCCGAACGGAATGCCGATAATGGTAATACAAAGCAGGATACCAAAGCATAAATGGGTTAAAGCGATCCAAAAACCACCGCAGAAAATCCATATCAGGTTCATAATGGTAGAAAGGCAGCCCGTGTTTGATGAAGTATCGGTTATTTTAACGCCAAAAGGAGCCAAGCCAACTATAGCAAACTTAAAACACTGGATACCAAAAGGGATGCCCACTATGGTAAGGCAGAGAATTAATCCCCCGATAATGTATTCGAAGAAAATAAAGATGCCGCCAAAAATAATCCAGATGATATTGCCTAAAAAGTTCATTGTGTTTTTTTAGGTTAAGATTTAGTAATCGATATTTTGTTACAGTTAGGGTGATGTATAGTTAAGCTATTCTTTGTAATTTAGGATTACACACAAAAGAAACACAACATGAAAAAATTAATCCTCGCAGCGGCACTAGCCGCATGCTTTTGGCTGCCCAATGCCAGGGCTCAAAATGTAAACGGTACAAAACTTACCGATATCCACTCCGATTATATCCAGATACGTGCAATAGAAAGCTTTTTTGAAGATAAACAATGGATTGCGTTGGAGTATGGACAAAAAACAAGCGAATATAGCGAATTGTACATTAGGGATGAAAACGGTAAGAAAATGGAATTTAATTCGGCGGTAGATTGCTTAAATAAGCTGAAGGGTTATGGCTACGAACTGTTTAGTGTTTATACCGAGCAGCTTAATAAAGATTCGAACCGCCCGGTTTATGTGCTCAAACGGAAATAAAACCAAAAAACAAAACATTTATACTGCTGTTACAGCTTTCATCTAATTTAACCTATGAACAAAATATACATTGCCATTTTACTCTGTACGGTAATGGGCCTAACCGGTTGCAGAGAAAAGTTTCAGGCCAAATCCGAAAAGGAATTTGAGGTTTCTAAAGCAAAAATCGTAAAAACACTCGACCAGGATGAGCGCACAAACCTAGAAAAGGCGCTAAGGGTTATTGCCCTAACTTCGATGCGTTTAAAATGGAACGAGCCGGATAAATATAAAGGAAAATCTTTTGATAAAATTTCGTTAGAAATGATTGATGGGTTAAGTTACGCTTCGGTAATTAGCCTGGCCGAAAATCTTTTACAGCAACAGCATAAAAAAGAAATAGAAAAGGCCTCAGCCGCGATAGATACGCTGGAAATCCAAAAAAAAGCGCTCCTTAAGGATAAAAGCAAACTGAACATTTTTAAAATAACAAGCCTTTATTTATCGGAAGATGATTTTTTTGATGTAAAAGTACCTAAGCTCGAGATAGAATATACCTACGTGGGTAAGCAGGCCTTAATGGGCAATGTAGAGGTTACTTTGGAAATCAGGGAAATATCGACCAAAAAGGTTATTGCCTCCCAGATTTGGAGCGATGGTGATGGGACCAACAGCTTAAACCCTGGCGACAGCATGAATGGAAATGTGATTTTAAGGCAGGCAAAAGAAAATAATCCTACCAAATGGAATGCGGTGAAATATCCCGTTGCCAAACCTAAACTCGCCGATTATGATCTGGAACTGAAATTGTTTGCATCAAGCATTACCATAAACGGTAAAACCACAGCCCTACCTAACTTTAGTGTTGAAGATATTGATGCCGAAATTCAAAAGAAGAAAGCGGAATTAAAGGAAGTTCAAGATACCAAGGGGACATTGGATGAACTTGTGTTAACGGGTAGATAAGGTAAGCTGTAAAAGAAGTCAAGTTTGAATGGCAAAATTTTGTCGATATAAAAACTTGACTTCTTTGTTAAATTCTATATAAAATCCAGTGTATTAAATTTCTTGTTCAAAATATCAACATTGTTTACATCCAGCCATTTATCTAAAATAGTGCCGTAAACTTGCCTAAAATCCAATTGATATTTTAAATCGCCTGTATCCAGGTCGCTGAGGTTTGGAGCAGCATTAAAAATGCCCTGTTTTTTAAGTTTTCCCCCAAAAACAAACATATTATTGGCCGTACCATGATCGGTGCCGTTACTTGCATTCTGTTCTACCCTGCGTCCAAATTCTGAGAAAGTAATTACCAGCGTATCGTCCAGCTTATTGTTCGATTTTAAATCTTTCAAAAAAGCAGCCATACCTTCGCTGTACTGTTTAAGCAGATTTCCCTGTTGGCCGATTTGATTTACATGCGTATCGAAACCACTTAACGAAACATAGTAAACCCTTGTTTTTAAACCTGAAGAAATAAATTTAGAAACTGTTTTTAACTGGTTGGCAAAACCCGAATTCGGATAAGTAGATTTAGATTGATAAATTTTTGAGGTGTTTTGGATATAACTTGCAGATGATGATGTTTCGATCATGGTTTTGTACAAATAACCCAAATTGTCTTCGTCTAAATGTTCTTTATCATTCTGTAGCATGGATTTAAAAAACGGATCGTTGGTGTTGCGGAACAGTGCAGCAGGATCTTTTAAAGCAATACCTTTTTTGGTTTGGCCTTTCATGGCCAGCGAAAGCGAGTCGTCTACTTCTATAGCCGTATAAGGGAATTTACAGGTTTGGCAATTGCTGTCTAAATAGCGGCCAATCCATCCTGTTGAAAGGAATTGGTTGCTATCGCTCCCTGTTTGCCATATATCCATCGAACGGAAATGTGAGCGGTCGGGGTTGGGGTAGCCCACGTCGTTGATAACGGTCATCCAGCCCTGATCGTGTATTTCCTGCAGAGCCGCCATGTTCGGGTTTAATCCCTGCATGTCGGTTAGCTTAATTACCTCTTGGGGTTTAATGGCTATGCTTTTTCTTTTTTGATAATATATGTCGTTTCCGTAGGGAATAACCGTGTTTAGCCCATCATTTCCGCCCGAAAGCTGTACCACAACCAGATTTTTATACAGGCTCAGCTCATCAAGCGCCATGGCCTCAAGCGGTTTCATAAAGGCAGGCACAAATAGCGAGCCTGCAGCAACAAATCCGGTGTTTCTTAAAAAATTTCTTCTGTTCATCTTGTTAGTTTTTGAACTGGTGGTTCATCGTTAATGGTTTTATGGTCAATGGTTTGGGCGCTTAGCGAATTGGCTATCGACCATGGACTATTGACCCTCAGTTTAGCACAGTTGGTACTCTGGCATGCTGGTAATTTCGACTGCGGTACTCCGCAAGCCTTTATTATCGCTTACCATTGTGGTAATTTTTGAGTTCAGTTTCGGTTGTAATAAAAATTCGGTCAGTTCAAGCGGTGTTAAACCTTTAGGTAAGGTATCTAAAAACTTAGGCCAATCGGCATTTGCATTTACGTACGATTTAGGCTTAGCATTCGCATTTGCGTTGCTGGTAGCCGTTCTGCTCAGGGCAATTACAGCCTCATCTTCCGGATCGGCTTTTCCGCTAAAATCTATTTCCCCATCGTTTAAAACGAGTGATGGAATCCGCATTCTTAACATCAGTGATGAGCTGTCAATCCAGCTTTGCCCACCTGGCCAGCCTGCCACGTTTGGTGGGTTGAACAAATATTGCCCTAAGCTGCTCTGCAACTGAATTAAAACCTGTGGCTTATTGTAGGTAACATAAAATTCGCGGCTTAGGCCTACTAAAAATTCAGCTGGCGATTTAATTTTTGTGCCTACATTTTCGGGGCTGTAAAACCAATCAGAAGTGAACATTTTTTTCATCAGCGAAGCGATATTGTACTTCGAATTATAAAAATGATCGGCCAGTTCTTTAACATGGCCTTCGTTCGGGCTATCGTTAACAAAGAACTTATATACCTTACGGGCGATAAACTGTGCCGTTTCCGGTTTTTCGAGAATAATATCGATAATGTTTTCGCCTTCAAAGTTCCCTATTTTCCCGAAAAATGTTTTGGTACCGTTATCGTGAAGGTTTTCCCTGAAAATAAAAGTACCGTCTTTATCGTACATCCATCCGGTAAATGATCGGGCAGATTCTTTAATGTCCTGTTCGCTGTAATTCCCTCTGCCCAGGGTAAAAAGCTCCATCAGTTCCCGGGCAAAATTTTCGTTCGGCTTTCCTTTTCTGTTTTGCTGGTTGTTTAAGTACTGCAGCATTGCAGGCGATTTCGAAACTTCAACCAGTAAGGTTTTAAAGCTGCCCAGCGCATTTTTCCGTTGAATATTATTAAGCTGTTGGGCAAAAAACGGATTGTTGCTGCGGCAGGCAAAATGGCCGTGCCAAAAGAGGGTCATCTTTTCCCTTAACGAGGCATCGGTATTGATCATTTTATTAATGAAGGCAATGTTGAGGTCGCGGCTTACTTCGTTTTGCTCGCGTACAATCTGTTGGCGCATTTTCTTTTCTTCATCGTTCAGGTCTTTTTTAGCGTATAAGCCGGCCTGTATCAAAAGCTGCCGTTTCGATTCAAAATCGTTCACTAAATTTATGGGATCTTCTTTCCGCGAATCTTTGATCAGGTTATCAACCACTTTATCAAGATTTTTTTTGCTGAGTTTTTGCAGGTCTGCGTAAGAAATACCGAAGCCCGCCCGGTTGTAAAGATGTTTTACTTTTAAGAAATTATCTTTTGCGCTCATAATGGACAATTTAACAGTATGACTTATTTAAAACGCAAGGGTTTAATCTTTGTTTTCTTTCTTATTTTCGCCTATGTTTTTTCAGTTACTACAAGATGATCCCGGTTTCCCTGATCCAGCTTTGGCAGAAGATGACGGTTTATTGGCCATTGGCGGCGATCTGGGTATGGAAAGATTGTTAATCGCCTACGCAAACGGCATATTTCCGTGGTTTAGTGAGGGTGAACCTATATTGTGGTATTCGCCGCACCAACGCTGTGTAATTTATCCTGATAAGATTAAAATCAGTAAAAGCATGCGGAAAATTCTACGACAGGAGATTTTTAACGTAACTTTTAACCAGGCTTTTAAGGAGGTGATTTTTAACTGTGCGAACACCGAAAGGGCAGGACAAGACGGTACTTGGATTACCAACGAAATGCAAAGCGCCTATATCAACCTGCATGAACATGGCTACGCACACAGTGTAGAGGTTTGGCAGGAAAATAAACTGGTTGGTGGTTTGTACGGGATAAAAGTTAACCGCGTTTTTTGCGGCGAAAGCATGTTTAGCCATGTAAGCAATGCTTCTAAAGCGGCACTGATTTTTTTGAGTAAAATGAACATCGATTTGATAGATTGCCAGTTGCCAAATGATCATTTAATTAGCTTGGGCGCCGAAATGATTAACCGCGATCTGTATATGGAAATGCTTCAGCCTAACGAACCTTAATGCTTACCGGTATCAAGTAAATCCTGATCGCGTATGGCATTTTCTATTCTTTTATCGGGGATAAACCAGATGCAGGCCACAGCGAAATAAAGCGCAACGCCAAACCAAGGGTTTATAAAACTTAATCCAACCCCGGCCAGATAGAAAAGTAACGAATATTTGCCTTTGGCATCGTTGCCTATGGCATGTACCACCAAAGAATGTTGCCCTTCTGTTTTTTTGATTACAATTACCAATAGTGTGTAGGCCACAGCAGCCAGGAAAAGCACAGCGCCGTAAATAATTACAGGCCAGAGGGCGAAATGATGTTCGCCCATCCAACCGGCAGCTACCGGAAATAATGATAGCCAAAAAAGAAAGTTAAGATTTGCCCATAACATTGGCCCGCTAACTTTTTTTACGGCATGCATTAAATGGTGGTGGTTGTTCCAGTAAATACCTACATAGATAAAACTCAAAATGTAGCTGATAAATTTAGGGAGCAGTGGTTTTAAACTGGCCAAAGTTTCGCCATGCTCGGGCACCTTCATCTCTAAAACCATTATGGTAATGATGATGGCAATTACACCATCGCTAAATGCTTCTAATCTGCCTTTGTTCATAACAAATGTACCTTTAACCGTGATACAAGTATCAATCAAATTAATCACAAAAACAAAAGCTGCTGCTGTTGGCAGCGATAAAATCGCTGTTCCCATTAATCCTCATTACAAACGAGGATTATGGTGAACCATTAAATAACAAAGCCCGCAAATGTTGATTTGCAGGCTTGCCATTGTTGTTTTGTTGAAATTATAATTCTCTTACCCAGATATTTCTAAAGCTTATAGCTGGGCTTGGATCACCGTGATCTTGTAGTTTTATTGAAGCTGGGCCGTGTTTTTTATATTCGGGAGCGCCGATGTAACGGGTTTCGCCTTTTAAAATAAATCCGTTTTGAAGCAGTACTCCATTTAAAAATACAGTTACGCTGGCCGGTTTTTGCACAGTTCCATCTTCATTAAAGCGTGGTGCATTCCAGATGATATCGTAGTATTGCCATTCGCCAGGTTTTTTGTTGGCATTGGCCAACGGAACAGCTTGTTTATAAACGCTTCCTGTTTGTCCGTTAACATAGGTTTTGTTGTTGTAAGCATCCATAATCTGGATTTCATAACCATCATCCCCACCACCTGTTGAAGCTAAAAATACGCCACTGTTTCCACGTGCCTGGCCTTCGCCAGAAATATTTGCCGGAATTTTCCATTCCATATGCAATTGGTAATCGGTAAATTTTTTATTGGTTTCTATATTTCCGGTTCCTTTTTTTACGGTAAAAAAGCCATCATCAATGGTCCAAGCAGCAGGTTTTGATGGATCTTTAACAGAATGCCAAGCGTCTAAATTGCGGCCATTGAATAAAATTATTGCATCAGAAGGCGCATCTTGAGGGAGCTTGCCCGGGCTTACCACCTTAGGAACGGGTTCCCAAACTTCAGTGGTTTTAGGGTCTTTGGCAGGATCTGGTTTTTTATCTTGTGCCATAGCTTGCCCTGCAAAAAAAACAGGAATAAATAATAGTGTGTACTTGTTCATAATTGTGGTTTAACTTTTTAAAGTTAACCAGTTTATTAACAAATGGAAGTTTAGTATTTAAAATTTTACCCCAAATCATCAACAATATAGGTTTCTCTGATAATTAGTTCATCGGGGGCCAGATCTTCTTTTCGCTGCTCGGCTAAATCGCGCATTGGGCAATAACCTGTAATGCCACGGTACAACAGGCCGGCACCAATTGCTGCTCCCGTTAAACCGATAACCGGATGCGAAAAAATGCTGGTAATGCCTTTAAAGAGCAAGTAGGTTCCGGCTGCACCAGATAGCCAGCGCTCTGATTTGGAAACATTTTCGAATAGTTCTGGATATTTCCAGGCTTCTTTTACGTTATTTACTGCGGTATTAAAATCTTGATTTGTCATGATGGTTAGCAATTATGTTCTACTATATAACAAGTTATGTGGGAATGAGTTTTGAAAAGAACATTAATTGTGTTCGGAATAGGCCAAGGACGTACATGTTGTCGAAAGTTTTGGACACAGATTCGCAGATTTACACGGAGTATTTATATCATTAAGTGAATAAGAGACTTCTACTACGATACCATATGCAGAATCCAAATAGAATGCTCGTCATTGATGCGAGGAGGAACGACAGCCCGACCCGATTTTTGGGGAAGAAATCTTTTACGCTAACGATCTTCCTGATGAGAGTGCTTGGTCGGCTGAAAAAGCCTTTCCGATGAACCGGAACAGGTCCTCGGTATAACGATTTTATCCTCTAATTCAATATATCCCTAATATCTTCTTTGCTAAGCGATTTAAAGAAACTCTCTTCTGTGGTAATTAGCGAGTTGGCCAAAGATTTTTTGCGGTTTTGTAAGGCCAATATTTTTTCTTCTACGGTATCTTTTGCAATAAATTTATAGATAAAAACCTTTTTATCCTGACCAATGCGGTGCGTCCTGTCAATGGCCTGTTGCTCTACGGCTGGGTTCCACCAGGGATCAAGGATAAACACATAATCGGCCTGCGTTAAGTTTAAACCTACACCTCCAGCTTTTATCGAGATTAAGAATACCTTTAAATCGGTATTTTGTTGAAATTCGGAAACAATTTCGCCGCGGTTGCGCGTTGCCCCATCTAAATAGGCGAAAGGTATGTTTTCGGCTTCGAAATGCTTTTTAAAAATATCGAGATGTTTTACAAACTGCGAAAAGACCAAAACCTTATGTCCGCCTTTAAGCACGTTATCGAGGGTATGGATCACATTTTCGAATTTTCCAGAGTCTGATATGTAAGTTCCATCAATCATTACCGGATGGTTGGCCAATTGGCGCAGTGCGGTTAAGCCCTGTAAAAGCTGAACCTGTTTTTGCGCAAAAGTGCCATCATCCATACTTTGCAGCAGATCGTTGCGGTAGGCAGATTTTGTTTTTTCGTAATACGCAGCCTGATCTTCGCTCATATCGCAGTAAATAACCTGCTCTGTTTTCGGCGGCAATTCGGCAGCTACCTGTTCTTTGGTTCTGCGGAGTACGAAAGGCTTAATGATCGATTGTAGTTTCCGCGCTTTTTCTTCGTCTTTTTTCTTCTCGATGGCCTGCACGTACTCTTCGAAGAAAAAGGCCTGTGTGCCTAATAATCCAGGGTTTAAAAAGGTTAACTGCGACCAAAGATCACTCACCGAGTTTTCTACAGGTGTACCGCTCAAAATCAATCTGTGCTTTGATTTTAGGCTTCTAACGGCCTTGAATGATTTTGATGCCGGGTTTTTGATGTTCTGGCTCTCATCCAATATAACGTAGTTGAAATAGAAGTTTTTCAGTTCATCAACATCTACCCTGGTTACACCATAAGTGGTAATCACGATATCAAAGTTGGCAAAATTGGCTACATCTTTATTCCTGTTCGTACCTGTGTGGGCCAGTATTTTAAGTTTTGGGGTAAATTTTTTAGCCTCTGTTAACCAGTTATAAATTAGTGAAGTGGGCATAATAATCAGCGAGGTACTGGGTACACCCAATAACTGATCGTCTTCTTTCACTTTTTGCAGCATAGCCAATGTTTGGATGGTTTTACCCAAACCCATATCATCTGCCAAGCAGCCACCAAAATTATATTCGCGTAAAAAGCTGAACCAATTGTAGCCTGCTTTTTGGTAATCGCGCAAGCTGCCCTTAAAATGAACAGGCATTTGCGTATCAGCTATATCCTCAAAATCTGATAAACGTTGAAGCTTGCGCTCGAGCGTAATGTTGGCTAAACTATCCTCTGCCAGATCATTGATCAGGCCGATGTGGTGTTTCTTTAATTTTAAGGTTTTTCCGGCTTCTGCCAGGCTAAATAAACTGCCATACTGCGTAAACCATTTATCGGGTATAATGGCCACTTCGCCATCGGGCAATAAAAATTCGCGTTTTTTATGTAAAATATGCTGCTTTAACGAAAGGAAAGGGATTTGATACTTTCCAAACCAAACAACGGCATTGATATCGAACCAATCGTTCCCTTCTTTAACTTCAAGATCGATTTTACTGGCCCCGAATACAAACTTTTTCTGCCCGGTGGCCTGTTCAATTTCGAAGCCAGATGCCTGCAGAATTTCGATGTGTTCGTTAACCCAGTTGATGGCCGCGTAACTCGGATTTTCATCTGCTGATGCTACTTCGAGGTTGCTGAACAACGAACTGGTTTTTTTTAGTCCCAAAGATAAAAGCAGGTTAAACTGTTTTTTCTCCCATTCGGCCGAACGTTTTATCCGGTGGAAGATATAATTATCAGCTGTTTTTTCCAGACGTACCGTTACTTTATGCGCATTTTCAACAGGGAACGTATATTCGCCATATTTAAAATACAGTTGAATCTGAGAAAGGCCGCCATCTACATACAGCACCTTAATTATGGGTGCGGCTTCAAATTGCTCGGTCCTGATTTCGAAACCTTCTGCATAAACATGGTGCTTCTCTATTAAAGGAGCCACAAATTTTTCAAAATAGGTAGCTTCGGTAGTTTTGGGTATGGCAATAAAGCGCTTGTTTAAAAAGGGCTGTAATTTTTTGCCTTCAATATCCTGATCAAAAAAGTATAAAATATCATTCAGCAATAACCAGGCAGGTTTGTTGCTGATAATCTGCGCTTCCTTAAACATAAATTCGATGCGCAGGTTCTGGTACTTAATGGTTGGAAAGTAACGTGTTTCGGTTTCGTTGCGGCGAAAGTGGAACAGGATGGATGCGGGTTCGGCGGCGAGTTCGATTTTGCGCTCTACCGGCCAGCCATCTTTATCCATAACATAAAGTTCGTTCTTGATCTTTAAAAGCTCTAAGGCTTCGGCAAGTTTCTTCTCAATTTTAGGACGTACATTTTCGTAAAATTTATCGTCGAAAATTTTGGTAAAAAACTCAGTTGGGCGGATTAGTTTTTTATAATATTTTTTGATCAGCGAATCCTGCTCAATATCGTCTAAAATCTTAATCAGCTTGTAATCAATATCTCCTAAACAGGCATGAAATTCTTCTGCCGTATGGGTAAAAATACGCTGATAGGTAAAAGAGAAATCGCCCTGTGGATTAAGCTGAACTACGTGAGGTTCAATTAAATAGCCCAGGTACTCATGTTTGCACAAGGAGTACACAATTTTACAGGGTTTAGAACTATCGACACGTAACATTGATGGGTATAAAATTTTTGGTAAGCTAGCCGCTTAAAAAACTTTAAACTTACAATATTTTGGGGTTACATCAAAAGAACCAGCCCTTTTTGGGATAAAAAAATAACGTTTTTTTACCGACAGACTGAAATGCAGCAATTTAATCGTAGCGGTTGACCATTACACCGTTCACACTTGGCGGGTACAGATTATATTAAAATACTTTATAATTGACTACAACTTATTATCTTAGCACTCGTATAGGTCTGTTGTTGAAGGCCGGTACGGTTAACGCATCATCGCTATTTAAATGAAATTTTTTTACGCACTCTCTCTATTTGCCTGCTTATGCTTTTTCGGCTATGCACAGGAAATTCCAAGAAGTACACAATATATTTTTAATAATATCTTACTTAATCCGGCTTTGGCGGGCATTGATAATTACACGGATTTAAAAATCGGTTTAAGGAAGCAGTGGAGTGGTTTAGAAGGTTCGCCAAGCACGCAATATCTTTCTTTAAGTACCGCAATTGGCGAAGACTTTGTACGCAGCAACGTAAACTCGTTTGCGGGCAATGGCGAAAACCCATTGAGCAGGAGTTTTGTAAATAACTACACAGCAGCCGAGCCCCATCATGGTATTGGCCTGGTTGCCATGACTGATAAAGCGGGCTTAGTGAGGCAAACCAATGTAAACGTAACTTATGCCTATCACCTGGGTATTACCAACGAGGTAAATTTATCGCTTGGTTTATCTGGCGGGTTTAAATCCATCAGCGTGGATGTTAGGGGAATTATTGCTGATGAATCTGGCGATCCTTTGTTTTCTGCAGATTACAACAATAAAATCAGACCTGATATTGGAGCTGGTATCTGGCTGTACAGTCCGAGGTTTTTTGCAGGTGTTTCGGCCAAGCAGCTCATCGGAAATAAAAGCAGTATCGAAAATAACCAGGTTAAAACGAGTCCTTACCAAGCAGCCACCTTTTACGGTACGGCAGGTTATAAAATCTTTTTGGATGAAGATATTGCCATGATCCCTTCGGCCCTGATCAGTTATTGGGCAAACTCGCCCGCTACGTTTGATGCCAATCTCAAGTTTGCTTACCAGGATAAATTTTGGGTTGGAACCAGTTTTAGAAATAACGATTCTTTTTCTCTTTTGGCTGGGCTTAACATTGCTTCGCTGGTTAACCTAAGTTATTCTTACGATGTAAATACTTCGGGCTTGCGCTCGGTAAATAACGGTACGCACGAAATTGTACTGGGTATTTTGTTAAATAACCGTTACCAGGTAGCATGCCCAAGCAGGCAGTTTTAACGTAAAAGTGTTATACTACCCCCTAATGGTTTACATTCGGCCCTTAAATCGATAACATAATAATATACACCTGCGGGCAACTCCTTATCTCTAAAACGCCCATCAAAGGGTTTGGTATAATTGCCTATCGATTCGTAAACCAATTGGCCTCCGCGGGTATACACCTTAATGTTAGTGCCTTTAAAATCGGGTAGGCCACGTACCTGCCAAACATCGTTCATGCCATCGCCATTAGGCGTCATGGTGTTGGTTATTTCCAAGTTATCGTGCGTTACCTCTACGTGCACCTTGGTAAACTCGCTGGTACAAGAACCCAGTTTTCTCCTTACAAAATAATCAGCTGTTTTGGCTACCTTAAAATTGAAAATTCCTTTGGTGCTTTCTAAAAACGGCTTGGTATCATCAATTTTTTCAAACAGCTGATAAGTTCCTTCTTCAGGGGCGATTACAGGCAAAGTAATATCCGATACGTAACAAACCCGAAGGTCGTTTATAATTGGGGCCAGGATTTTAAAAGGTTCGTCTACAATGGTAAAAGGTTCACTAATGGCGTAACCGCAAGCTGTTTTATCCTTAACTTCCAGGCGGTACGTTCCAGCGCCGATTTTAGTTAAATCTTGTGTAAACTGAACAGCTTCACCAGCTTCATTAATCCATTTAAAATCGTAACCCGGTACGCCGCCAATTACCTGAACGCCAGTAACGGAGCCTCTTTGTAAGGTACAGCCATCTTTAACTGATGTTCCGGTTTTAGGCACAATGGTAAGCAGGGGTGTTACCTCTATTGTATACGGGCCGATAACAAAGGGAGCACAATTATTAATATCGTAGGCATACATGGTGTATGTTCCGCCTGGTAAATTTTTGAGGGAAATGGAATTCGCTGTTTTTGTACTTGGAATAATGTTCCCCGATTCGTCTTTCCATTCGTATCTAAATGGAAGCGCGGAGCTAAAGGCCAGGTCGATGGTTCCATTAATCAGGCCGCAGGTGGTTGCCGATTCGCGGTGCGAAAAGTTATACACCGGCGGTGCAATAGCCGTTACAACGAAATCCCGTGACACCCGCGGACAGCTAGATCTGCTATTGCTGGCCCATAGCCTATAAGAGCCGGGCTTTAGGTTTTGAATCAACAAAGATGTTCCGGCAGAGTAGGTGCCTTTCTTAATCGTAACTCCATCCGGACCTATCCACTCGTAACCATCTGCATCTGTTAGGTTAATTCCATCCAGTGCGCCGTTATCGCTGTTACAGGTTACATTTCTTTTGATTGAGGCATCGCTGATCTGGATGGTGTTATCGGTTATGATAAAAAAGGACGCTGTAGTAGCTGGACATTCGCCCTCATCGGATACCACAATGGTATAATTGCCACCTTCTACATTTTCTAAATCGAGTGTTTGGGCAATAACATCGCCCAGGGCGTTGGTAATCGGATCGGGTTTGTACCATTTATAGGTTAAGGTGCCGGTAAAATCGGTAATTTTTAAGCCTTTAATTGCCCCGTTTTGACTGCCACAGGTAGCGTGTTTTGGTGCTAAGGTGCTTGTGATGATAATTTTAGGTTTTCTTTTTACGGTAATCGGATCAGAATCCAATGTACAGCTGGCTTCGTCTGATACCTTTACCTTATAAGTACCTTCGGGTAAAAGAGCTGGATTGCTCCGGCTAACCACAGCATTTGTTGCCGTATTGATCCACTCGTATTTCAATACGCCTTTTCCCCTTAAAACCTCAGCAGTAAAGGTAAAAGAAGTTTGCCCGCATATAGGAAATACCGGTTGAATGGTAGGTGTTGTTAACTTTTGATCTTTGATGATAAAAACAGTTGGAAATGCCTTGCAGCCGTCATCAACCGTTACCTGATAAGTGCCCACTTCTAAATTGGAGATACTTTGTGTATTGCCTCTGGGTACCTGAGAACCGTCGGTTTCTATTTTTACCCAGCTAAAGGTAAATCCTTCGCGTACTTCGGGGATAGTGATCGATCCATTGGCGTTGCAGGTTACAGGCTCAACAATGGCCTCGTTTGGCAACAATTCTGCAGTAGAAAAAGGAGAGGTGGTAGCATTCAATAAACTGGCAGTGGCCGTAACCATGCCGGTTAAGTTACCGTTGTATTCCCAACGGCCATCGCTACCGGCCTGTACAGTGGCAATGTAGCTTTTACCTTCGCAAATGCCCTGGCAGTTTACGGTGTAAAATAATTCTACTTCCGAATTTGGCGTAGCCCTGCCCGAAACATAGTCGTTTCGTTTTTTGAGTATTTGAATATAAGGCTGAAGAATAGACAGCGTTTTTCCGATGCCGAATGTTTTATTGCAAAAGAAGCTGTTTCTCGTAATTTTTACCGGTTTTGATGATACGGTTTCTACCCCGAAATTGTTGTTGGCAATTAAGTTAGCTTCGGCAGGGGTTGCACCGCCTATGGTTCCACCTGCACCCGATTCTACTTTTACACCTATTCCGTTGCCCATTACCATCGTTCCGGCAGCATCGGTGCCGATGGCATTGCCTGTTAAGATAAAATCCGAATTGGTAATTGAAACGCCTGTGGTTCTGTTTCCACCGATAACATTGTTGCGGACATAAAGCGCGGTGTTGATTGCATTCACCTTTAAGCCGGCAATTTCTAAGGAGGATGAAGAAAGAAATATAGGTAACTGACTGAAATCTTTCTTGCCTGTATAATCGACACCGATTTTATTGTTGATGATATTGATATCGAAGCGGGCATTGGTAGAATAAGATGAGCGCACAATATCAACATTAACACGGTTTGCCGCAATTACGTTTCCCTCGCCTGCGTTGTCGCCCCCTATATCCAATGCAGTATCGTATAAATTGGCAGAAATACCAAAAACGTTTGTATTTGGGGTTATCCCATCATAAATTACCCCAATTAAATTCGATTGGATTTTAATCTTAGTGGCGGCTATATTGCTGTAGATATAGTTATTATAAACCACAACCCCGTAAATATTGCCGCCAATTACGTTTCCTTTTCCCGGTGCCCCAATGGTAATGTTGTTTGCACGGTAATCGAGCACAATACCCGATCCCTGACCCATATTTACATTTTGCAGGTTGCTAATGTTGGCAAAGTTGCGGATATATAAACCATATATTTCAACCCCAGTGGTTTGGACCTGTTGCGTGCCGGATGATTGTCCGATAACCAAACCCGAGAAAGTGGTATTCGTATATTCGGGTTCCAAAATTACTTTTGCCCCCGAAACCCCAAGTGCAGGCCAAGCTGTTTGCGAAGTACCATCTATTACCACATTGGATGATACAACAGGAAGCGCCGTACGCAGTCTGATGGTGCGGTTGGCATTATCGCTGGGGTTGCCCGGTAAATTGAAATTGATGGTAAAAGTGGTAATCCTGTTGGCTACAGCGGCCTGTGTTAAAGCTTCTCTAAGCGTACCAGGGCCACTATCGGCATTACTGGTTACCACAAATGTTTGAGCGTAAATATTATTGAAGAAAAATAGGCCAACAAAAAGTGCCAATAGTTTTGAGAGACGCATAAGTTTGTTTGATACTGCCAAAATACAAATAAACTGTTTAGTGGCTAGTGTTTTAGTTAACAAACCTACATTATTTTTCTGAAAATAATTGTGCTGGGATATCGCCAATCTGGGCTGCCGTGGCAGGTTGTGTATTTTTTGCACACATGTGGCAGTAGCGCAAACAGTATTGTTGTTTGGAGAACTTTGATTTGGTGCCACCCACGGTGGGAAGGTTTCAAAGTTGCTTTGATTTGATGCCCCCTATGGGAGGAAGGTTTCTAAGTTACTTTGATTTGATGCCCCCCATGGGAGGAAGGTTTCTAAGTTACTTTGATTTGGTGCCACCCACGGTGGGAAGCTTTCAAAGTAAATCTGAATTATTTACAGGAAGAAGCTGCGCATTTAGATTTCCCGCAGTTTAGAAAGGATAAAAAACGCAGATCCACGCTGCCCAATCAAATGGTTATTCTCTTCAAAATTTAGGGTTTTATTATTGGTCGTAGTCTAAGTTCCATCTTCCAACTTCCATTTTCCATCCTTAAAATTCCGTGTTAATCCGTGTTTCCGTGGCAAGATATTTTGGTACACACGGCAAACTAAGAGTTTTGGCATACGCGGCACGCGTGCGCCAGAACAAAAAAGGCATCCTGAAAACCAGAATGCCTTAAATATGCCTGTCAGATGTAACCTATTTCCATCCACCGCCTAAAGCGCGGTATAGGTTTACAACAGATTGCAGTTTCTGTAATTTATCGTTAATGCCACTTAATTGGGCACTTAGTAAACTTTGTTCTGATGTTAACACATCTGTGTAATTGGTTGCTGAACTGTAACGCAATAATTCTTTCGTAAAATCTACTGCTTTGGTAAGCGAAGCAATCTGTTTAGCACGGGTAGCTTCTTTCTCAGCTGCGGTTTGGTAAGCAAATAAAGCATTTGAGACCTCTTGGCCACCAGTTAAAAGCGTTTGTTGGAAAGCATAAAATGCAATCTGCTGGTTGGCCTGCGCTGTTTTTAAGCGGGCCTTATTTGCACCTTTGGCAAAGATAGGCTGCGTTAATCCACCTACCAGGTTGTAGAAGATAGATTTGCTAAAGAAATCCTGAAGTTGAAGGCTAGATAAACCGCCGGCAGCTGTAATGGTTAAAGCGGGATAAAAATAAGCCTTGGCCACATTGGTATTTTCAAAAGCCGACCTGAAACCGAACTCGGCTGCAATAACATCCGGACGGTTACGCAGCAACTGGGCCGAAACACCGGTCTGTAAATTGGCATAAGGGGTTTGCTGTTCTAAAGTGCCGCGATTAATTGCATTTGGGGCTTTGGCCAGTAAAACACTAAGCGCGTTTTCGGCTTCCTTTATGCTTCTTTTTAAATCAGGAAGTGTTACTTGTGCAGCATATAAGTTGGCCTCGCTCTGTACCACAGCTGCACCATTTACCACCGCACCCTCTTTAAGGGCTTTTATGGTTTCTACATCTTTAGTTCTGATCTGGATGGTCTGCTCGGTAATGGCCAATTGCTTATCAAGTGCCAGTAAGGTGTAATAATTATTGGCAATGGTAGCAATTAACTGGGTTTGAACAGCCCTTTTAGCGGCATCGCTCTGCAGTAAAGTAGCGTAAGCCGCACGTTTTGCACTGCTTAATTTCCCCCAGATATCGGCTTCCCAAGCAGTACTCAGCTGTGCTTTATAAGTTTGGGTTTCGAGGTTAATGTTAATCCCTGCCGGAAAGTTCTGCGCCGCTGCAGAAGCTTTGTTATCCGTAACGTTTACATCGGCCTGTAAGCTTGGCAACAGTGCGCCACGGCTTTGAATTAGTGTAGCTTCAGCAATTTTGATGCGCTCAATGGCTTGTTTCAGGTCTAAATTTTCATTTATGCCCTGTTGGATCAGCGATTGTAAAGTGGTATCAGAAAACAGGGTCTTCCACTGCAGGTCTGCAATGGAAGTGGTATCTGTGGTATTGTTATCCCGGTATAAACCTTCGCTTTTAAGCTGTGGGCGCTCGTATTTTTGAGTTACACAGGCACTGAGCGTTAGCGTGGCTAAACCGATTAAAATGGAATGCTTATATCTAAATTTCATGTTTTTAAAAATTAATGTGGGCGGCTAACGGCCATCTCATATTCTTCTTCAGTCTGTTCGCGATCAATTCCTTCTTCGAAAGGAGATTTGTTGCTTATTTTTTCTTGCAATGTTTGGAAAACAATAAACAATGCAGGGATTACAAACACACCGAATATGGTACCAATTAACATCCCACCTACAGCACCGGTACCAATTGAAGTATTACCGGCCGCACCTACACCCGATGATAACATTAATGGCAATAAGCCGAGTATAAAGGCAAAAGAGGTCATTAAAATCGGGCGTAAACGGGCGGTTGCACCATCAATGGCCGAATTAACAATACTCATGCCTTTCCGCCTCCTGTCTACCGCGTACTCCACAATCAGAATGGCATTTTTCGCCAGTAAACCCACGAGCATAATCAGCGTAATCTGCGTATAAATATTGTTGTCTATACCGAAAATCTTATCAAAAATGAATACACCGGCTAAACCTATCGGCAGTGAAAATAAAACCGCCAATGGCAATATGTAACTTTCATACTGTGCCGAAAGCAGGAAGTATACAAAGATTACGCAAAGCAGGAAGATAAAAATAGTTTGACTGCCACTGCTCACTTCCTCACGCGATAGCCCCGAGAATTCGTAGCCATAACCTGCCGGAAGATGGATAGCGGCTTCTTCCTGAATGGCTTTAATGGCATCACCCGAACTAAAGCCTGCATTGGGGTTACCCGTTACAGCGATAGAAGTATACAGGTTGAAACGGGAAATAGCCTGCGGACCATAAACCTTTTCTAACGTGATAAACTCAGAAATAGGGGCCATGGTTCCGCTTGAGTTACGCACATAAATACTGGTTAAACTTTGCTGATTGGCGCGGTACTTGGCATCAGCCTGGAACATTACGCGGTACTGCTTACCAAATTTATTAAAGTTTGAAGCATAAACACCACCATAATAACCCTGTAAAACACCCAATACATCACTCACGGTTAAGCCTGCCTGTTTAACTTTTGCCACATTTACATCTATCTGGTATTGTGGGAAATTAGGGTTGAACGAAGTTGAAGCATATTGAATTTCAGGACGTTTACTTAACGCTGCTAAAAATCCATTACCAATTTCGTTGAACTTTTTAATGTCGCCACCGGTTTTATCCTGTAATTGGAACTCGAAACCACCACCGGTACCAAAACCCTGAATGGTAGGAGGGGCAAAGAAGATCACTTTTGCACCTTTAATGCCTGATGCTTTTGCAAAAAGTTCGCCGATAATGGCTTTAACATCTCTTTTACGCTGATCCCAAGGTTTTAACCTGGCGATAACCATACCGTACGAACTGCCCGAACCGCTGATTAAGCTTCGGCCAACCACCCTGAAAGTTGCTTCTACCTCAGGTACTTTACTTACGATATCATTTATCTTCACAATAATTTTATCGGTTTCCTCTTGCGAAGTAGAAGGGGGTAAAGAGATATCCGAGAATACCGTTCCTAAATCTTCGTTCGGTACGAAACCTTTAGGCGTAGTGTTCATGATCCAAACCAATACCACTGCAAATACCGCAATACCTAAACCGGCCAGCCATCTTTTTCTGCCCAAAAAGCCTACAGAACGTTTGTATTTCTGGGTTACGGCATCAAAAGAAGTATTAAAGGCAGTATAAAAACGCTGCAAAAAGTTTTTGCTTTTTTCGTGGTCGGCTGGGTGCGGTTTTAAAAACATGGCACACAATGCCGGACTTAAGGTTAAGGCATTAATGGCCGATAGTATAATGGATATCGCGAGTGTTAAACCAAACTGCTTATAGAATACACCAGAAGAACCCTGGATAAAACTTACCGGGATAAATACGGCTGCCATTACAAGTGTGATCGAAATAATCGCACCGCTGATATCGTCCATGGCATCTTTAGTTGCTTTTTTTGGATCGGTATAACCCGCATCGAGCTTGGCGTGTACCGCCTCTACCACTACAATGGCATCATCTACCACAATACCAATGGCGAGCACAAGTGCAAACAAGGTTAACAAGTTAATGGTAAAGCCAAATAAACTTAGAAAGAAGAATGTACCAATAATAGCCACCGGAACACTGATTGCCGGAATCAAGGTTGAACGGAAATCCTGTAGGAAAATAAACACAACCAAGAACACCAATATAAAGGCTTCGATCAAGGTGTGGATTACCTTTTCGATAGAGGCATCAAGGAAATTATTTACGTTTACAACGGTTTCGTAATGCACACCCTTAGGGAAAGAAAGTGCGGCCTTATCTAAAGTTTTAATCGAATTTTCAATTACCTCTTTAGCGTTCGAACCTGCGGTTTGGCTAATGGCAATACCTAAAGCCGGTTTACCGTTAAATTTCACATAACTGGCATAACTCTGTGCACCAAGTTCTATCCTGGCCACATCTTTTAGGCGCAGAATCTCTCCGTTTGCATTAGCTTTGATAATGATGTTGCTAAACTCTGTTTCGGTTTTTAAACGTCCGCTATATTTTAAGGTATATTGGAAAGCCTGGTTTCCCTGCTCGCCAAACTGGCCGGGGGCAGCTTCAATATTCTGCTCGGCAAGGGCAACGTTTACATCATTTGGAACCAAACCGTAAACCGCCATTACTTCTGGCTTAAGCCATATCCGCATGGTATAATCTAATGTACCAAATGCACTGGCATCGCCCACACCACTAATCCTTTTAATTTCAGGAATGATGTTAATGTTGGCATAATTCTGTAAAAACTTCTGATCGTAAGAAGGGTCATCACTGTAAATGGCAAAGATAAGCAGGTTACTCGCCTGTCTTTTTGCTGTAATTACACCGGATCTGGTTACCTCTGCAGGTAATAAGCTAGTGGCGCGTGCAACCCTGTTTTGAACGTTTACCGCAGCTAAATCGGCATTTGTACCCAATTTAAAATTTACGGTAATGGAGGCTGTTCCATCGTTACTTGCGGTAGAAGTCATGTAGGTCATGTCTTCCACACCGTTTATCTGTTCTTCCAGCGGAACAACAACGCTACTCATTACCACATCGGCATTGGCTCCTTGGTAAGAGGCCGATACCTGAACGGTTGGCGGCGCAATTTCGGGATATTGGGAGATGGGTAACGTTACGAGGCCAAGTACGCCTAATATTACAATTATAATGGATATAACTGTTGATAAAACGGGCCTGTCTATAAATTTCTTAAACATAAATAATATTGATTACAGTGGGATGGCACTGATTATATTGTTATTTTTTTATCTCAGCATATACTGAATCGGCATTCTTTTCTTCAGGTTTGATTTTGGTACCGTCTTTTAGAGATTGGAAACCTTCTAAAATAACTTTATCGCCTGCTTTAAGTCCTTTGGTAACTACATAAAAGTTATCCTTTGGTAATTCCATAATCTCAATCTGGGTATTGATCACCTTGGCCGAATCGCCCAAAATGTACACGAATTTCTTGCCCTGTAAATCGATTGTTGATTTTTGAGGGATTAAGATTGCATTTTCAACATGTTGGGGAATCCTTACCGATGCACTTGCTCCGTTTTTTAACAGGAAAATTGGATTGGGAAAAGTAGCCCTTAAGCTTGCCGAACCTGTACTGGTGTTGATCTGACCGTTAATCGACTCTATTTTACCATTTTGTGCATAAGTGCTTCCATCGGCCAAAACCAGGCTAACCGCAGGTATATTTTTCATCTGCTGTGCAAGCGTGTTGCCTTTATAGGTTTTAGAAAAATCTAAAAGCTGTTTCTCATTCAAAGAGAAATAGGCATAAACCTTCGAAGTATTGGAAACTGTTGTTAATGGCTGTTCACTCGAGCTGCTTACCAAACTTCCATTTCTGAAAGGAATGCTGCCCACCACACCATCAACGGGGCTTTTAACCGAAGTATAACCTAAGTTTACCAGTGCATTGGCCAGTTCTGCTTTGGCCTGGGCCAGTGAGGCCTTTCTGCTCTGAAGGGTAAGCTGCGCCGCATCCAGATCGTACTTGCTGATAATATCTTTTTCTACCAGTGGTTTCGTTTTGTTAACGGTTAACTGTGCTGCATTTACATCAGCCTCTGCACTGCTAATGGCAGCCCTTGCGGTTCTTACCTGCTGTTCGTATTGAGGGGCGTTAATGGTGAAAAGTAACTGGCCTTTTTTTACCACTGCACCTTCATCAACAAATATTTTTTCGATAAAGCCATCAACTTTAGGGCGGATATCGATATTTTGGATACCTTCAATAGTGGCTGGATAATCAGAATCTAAAGTGGTGTTTTGTGTGCTAACTGTAAAAACTGGGTAGGCTTGTGGGCCAGCAGCTGCTGCAGCTGCGGCTTTTTTAGCGGCATCGTCATTTCCGCAGGATGCTAAAAGCATACCAATGCTCATGCTAAAAAAGAGAGTTGTTACTTTTCTCATGGACTATTCTGTGTGTTTAAATTTAAATTTCCGGGGTTAAGGGCGCTGTTAAATAAAGGAATTTATACCTGCCGATAATTGCCCAAAAATAGAGCCTAAAAAAAAATAAATCTGTCCGAATTCTGTCATTTAATCAATCGATTGATTTATTTTGGGATCGAAAACCTATTTAAATATAGTTAAATTCTTGTTTATTAGTACGTTGTTTGGCTAGTATTGTTCGGAAAAAGGCTTGTAAATATCTTGCGACAGATGTTAAAAGCTGTTAAAATCGATGATTCCGTGTTGGATTTACCGCACTATATTGTTGGTTATTTTAAGCAGATGTGTGTACAAAAGGTAGGCACTTTACAGTAGCGGCAAGGGCTGGCACCCGGATTTTTTCTTAGCTTTAGGTATATGAAATATCTTTTGCTGTTCATGGTTATGATATTAGGCTCGGGCTGCTTAATGCTTGGCGCCCCACATTATTATAATTACCAATCAAGCCACGCAGATGCCGATTCGATTGTGGTAATTTCTTATCCCTCGCGGCTCGATTACCAATACCGCTTTATAAAGAATAAATGGGACAGCGTTTTGGTTTTAGATCCAATACACCTGGTTTATCAAAAGATGACGTTGAAGGAGAATGCCAGCTTCTATCCGAAAGCTTATTACTCTTTTTATAAAAGTGAGCGGTGGAATTTAAAAAAAATGGGAAAAGTAAAATCAGTTGTTGTGAAAAGGTACCATCAAAACCTGGCTGATGTTGATACCCTTTATTATAAGGTAGTAAAATGAGTTTGATTAATCTACTTCTCCCTCAAAAACCAGTTTGGCTGGTCCGCACAAAAACACATTGGTAAAGGCAGTGCCATCATAATCAAATTCAATTTTAATATCGCCGCCCAAAACTTTGATAGCTGTTTCAATATGGCCTGTTTGATTTTTATGTTTGGCCATGGCCATCGCTACCGCTGTTACACCCGTACCACAGGCATAAGTTTCATCTTCAACCCCTCTCTCGTAGGTACGCACAAATAAATGATCACCTTTATCTTCTACAAAATTTACATTTATACCTTTGGCTTTATAAGTATGGTTATAGCGGATGCTTTTTCCGGCATGGAAAACATCAAGGTCTTTCAGGTTATCCTGAAGGGCAACATAATGCGGCGAACCTGTATTTAAAACATAAGCTTCGCCATCTTTGCTTATGGTATCTACATCAATCATCTGTAAATCAACCCACTCGCCATTTTCTGAAATTCTGGCATAATGAGGTCCATCTACTGCCAAAAAGTTTGTTTCTTTATCTATAATACCAAGCTGTTTGGCAAAAGCAACTATACAACGGCCGCCATTGCCACACATACTGCCCAAATTGCCATCAGCATTAAAATAGTGCATTTCGAAATCGTAGTTTTCGTGCTTGGTAAGGAACATTAATCCATCGGCCCCTATGCCAAATCTTCTGTGGCATAATTGTTCAACCAATTGATTGTCAATGTCTTTTAAAGGACTTTGGGTGTGGTCTATTAAAATAAAATCGTTGCCTGCGCCTTGATATTTAAAGAAATTAATTTTCATTTAATCTTCATTTTTTAATGCAATATTTGAGTTGCAAAAAGTAATAAGCGCCTGGTGTTTTTTTGATTTAACATTTTTTAACACAAAACCGGGTGCTTGAATGATGCAAATATCGTTTATATGGTATTAAATTTGAATAAACTTACGAAAGAAAATTTGAGCAGATAAAAACTGCCGGAGCATTCTGCTTAAATCAAAGTGAAAAATGCTCTCGCAAACTATAATTTTAACCGAAATATGATGAGCTAAAACAATTAGCTAGCAAATAAGCTTATCTTAGATCGGGGCTTTAAAAAACAATATACAGACACATGAAAAAAATCTTAGGAATTACCGTGTTGGCTGCTTTTATAGGTGGGGCGGCAGCAATAGGAGGTTACAAGCTATTTGAGCGTAACCAAACAGGCAGTACAATTTCTGAAAAACAGAATTTATATTTCGCAAATAATCCACTCAAGGTATCATCTGCAGGAACTACCGATTTTACGCAGGCTGCAGCCGCTGTAGCGCCGGGTGTGGTTCACATTAAAACTACCTATGCTGCGCAGAGCGGAGGCGGTAGAAGTTCATCGCCATTCGATATGATGGAAGATTTCTTTGGTGGTGGTGGCCGTCAGGCACAACGTCAGCCAAGGGCAGCGTCGGGTTCTGGGGTAATCATCAGTCAGGATGGTTATATTGTTACCAATAACCACGTGGTAGAAAATGCGGAAAAGGTTGAGGTGGTGTTAACCGACAGACGTAAAGTTGAAGCAAAGGTAATTGGCCGTGATCCAAATACCGATTTAGCGCTAATTAAAGTAAACGCTACAGGTTTACCAGTGGTAAAAATGGGTAACTCAGACAATGTTCAGGTTGGCGAGTGGGTTTTGGCAGTTGGTTTCCCGTTAGATTTAAACACAACAGTAACCGCCGGTATTGTAAGTGCTAAAAACCGCAGTATCGGTATTATTGGCCGTGAGCAGCAGGGCAACGAAATTACTGAAGAAGAATACCGCGAATATCAACGTACAGGTAAAAGACCAGACCGTCCGGCAAATACCAGCATCGAATCTTTTATCCAGACAGATGCGGCCATTAACCCTGGTAACAGCGGTGGTGCATTGGTAAATGCAAATGGCGAACTTGTTGGTATCAACTCAGCAATTGCTTCACAAAGTGGATATAACCAAGGTTATGGTTTTGCAATTCCGGTTAACCTTGCCCGTAAAATTGTGGATGATTTTATGAAATATGGTTCGGTTAAACGTGGATATATCGGTGTTAACTTTGTTCCACTAAGTGGCGAAGAGAAACCAGAAGGTATCAAAACCAACGAAATCAGTGGTTTATATGTGAATGATGTAGTTGCGGGTGGCGGTGCTGCAGCAGCTGGTATTAAATCTGGTGATGTAATCAAAAAAGTTGATGGTGTAGTAATTAACGATTCACCCGATCTACAGGAAAGAGTTGGCCGCTTAAACCCAGGCGATAAAGTTAAATTAACGGTATTTCGCGACGGGGCTTTAAAAGATTATACTGTAACGCTTAAAGGCGAAGCCAGTGTAGGTTTAACTGCAAATAATACAGCAAGCAAAGGTGCTGAAGTGGCCAAATTGGGTGCAACATTTGCACCGGCAAGTCAGGCACAGAAAGCTAAATATGGCATTAATGGCGGCGTGGTTGTAACATCCGTTACTACCGGAAAAGCTTTTGATAACATTGGTGTAGAAAAAGGCTTAATTATCACTAAAGTAAATGGACAACCGGTAAATTCTGTTGCCGATGTTCAAAAAGCATTGCCTTTAGGAAGAAATAACATGGTAAGCATCTCTGGTGTTGGCGAGCAAGGATCTTATAATTATAGTTTCCCTGCACAATAATTAATTTAAGTAAAAAATAGTTTAGGAAAGCGTCCCGGTTTTTAAATCGGGACGCTTTTTTTTAATCCTGTTGAATAGGTTCGTGATTGGCGTGGCAGGCATCTGCACATTCCTCGCACGCTACAGCACATTGTCTGCAGTGCTCATGGTCATGTTTACCGCATTCTGCTGCACAAAGCCTGCAGATTTCTTCGCATAACAATAAATACTGGTGCGCTATAATTGATTCTCTTTGAAGCAGGCGGGCTGCTTGGGTACAGATATCGGCACAATCCCTGTCGAGTTTAATGCAATCAATCATCATGTTAATATCTTCCTCCTTTAAACACGAGGATGCGCAATGCTCGCAGGCCAAAGCACAATCTAATAATGCCTGAATTAAGGCGTGGTTATTTCGGGTTTCCATAGGGTAAAATAATTTGGTTATAAATGTTCTGTATATTAATAACCTACGGGAAATTAAACTGTTTTTAAAAAATGAAATGAGGGATTGTTTGCCACGGAATACATGGTCTGTGTCCCTAATCCATGGTCTGTGTCCTCACAGACCATTAAATTATCTTTGCCACGGAATACACGGATGGACACAGACCACTTTTCCTTAATATTTTCAACCTAGTACAACCCCAGAACCCATGGTCTGTGTCCTCACAGACCATTAAATTATCCTTGCCACGGAATACACGGATGGACACAGACCACTTTTCCTTAATATTTTCAACCTAGTACAACCCCAGAACCCATGGTCTGTGTCCTCACAGACCATTAAATTATCTTTGCCACGGAATACACGGATGGACACAGACCACTTTTCCTTAATATTTTCAACCTAGTACAACCCCAGAACCCATGGTCTGTGTCCTCACAGACCATTAAATTATCTTTGCCATGGAATACACGGATGAACACAGATCACCTTTTCCTTCATATTGTCAACCGAGTACAATCCCAGAACCCATGGTCTGTGTCCTCACAGACCATTAAGCTATCTTTTAGCTATTCTTTCCCCAATTTGTCACCTAGTCAGATTGCTCTTTGACGCTGTCCAGCGGTATTGTTTACATGAATAACCAACAAAGTCGAATTGTTAAAATACCTTAAATCTCTATTCGTCCGTGCTGTTTTTTATACGCAAAGCAATATTCATCCGTTTTTCATAATCAAGATTTAGCTTCGCTGTTTACCGATTGATAATCAGTGTTTACCGATACACTTTAAATTAATTTTTTTTATTGTTCCATATTTGAATAAGCAACAAAAACCGAATATTATGGCTTTAGCTCACATCAACCTCAGTGTAAAACAGTATTTTAATTTCATGTGCAGAACCGATTTTGAACGACGGATATTTCATGACAGCTACAGGGAGTTTCAAAAAAAATCAAAAATATATAGTTTAGATCAGCAGTTTCATACCTTTTCGCAAATGCAACAGGCCAATGAAAAAGCTGGGTCCTTACACCAAAAGCTTCAGTACGCGGTAATGAACAGCATTGAAAGCTTATCGCACCAAATGCCTGTTTTAGCTGATCTGGATGGCAAAGCCCTTGCATTCGATTGGGCAGAACTCCGCATCCATTCTTCCGATCTTTTAAACAAAGCAGCACACGTGGTTTCGCTTACCTATACCAGCCCAAAATTGGTACTGCACGAAATTATTGGCGATCTGCTGATTTTAAGTTACGAAGGGCGTCTCAGTAATGGCGAAACCCTCATGGTTAAAATTACCGATAGCTTGGAGGTAAATTATGAACAGCACGGTAGTTTGGTTTACAGCTAAACTTTATCCTGCATTTCTTTCTCCGTAGCCCGAAAAAAATATCATAATTTGTAATATGCAACAATTTAAAGCGCCAACTTTTATTATCCACATAGCAGGTTGGCTTTTATTTCTAACCTTTCCGCTATTGTTCATCAATAACGAACAGTCGGGGCAAAGTAGTTTTTTGTTGCTGGCATCGCCCTATTATTGGCTGTTCTGCCTTACCTATATGTTGATGTTTTATTTCAATGCTCTGGTTCTGGTACCCAAACTGATGTTCAAAAAACGGTATCTGCTGTATGTGGCCGTTGTTTTGGGGCTGTTCAGCTTTGTTTATTATGCTCAACCTTATGATAATTTATTGGGGCACAATAAAAGCGTGCTGGCCGACTTAAAAGCACCGGCAGATTCGCAGCCCAAAGGGTTAAACCAATCGCTGCAGCCAGGTAGAGACAGTGCAATGGGACCAAAAGTTGAAATGCCATTTGGCCCGCTGCCCAACGAAGATTTACGGATGCAGGACCCAAATTTAAAGAAACCCAATGGCCTTTTAGATCTGCACCAGCCGATGAACATTGATGTAATCAGTCTGTTTATTTTCTTTATGATTATGGGGCTGAGCATTGCCACCAGTACCGTTCAGCGCTGGCAAACGGCCGAATCGAAGGTGGTAAAGGCCGAAGCCGAAAAAGCTACTGCCGAACTTTCGTTCCTTAAGGCGCAGATTAACCCTCATTTTTTATTCAATACCCTTAATAACATTTATACCCAATCGGTAATTAACAGCGAGCATACCTCAGAGAGTATCATGAAATTATCCAACATTATGCGTTACGTAACCGACGATGTAACGCAGGATTTTGTGATGCTGAAAGATGAGATAGATTGCGTACGCGATTATATCGAACTGCAGCGGTTAAGGCTGGGGGCCGATGCTGAAATCAACTTTAACGTGCAGGGCAAACCCGAGGGAAGAAAAATTGCACCCTTAATTTTTATGACATTTATCGAAAATGCGTTTAAATATGGGGTAACGAAGAAAGAAAAAACCGTAATTAATATTAATTTGAGCATCAATGCCGAAAAAATCGATTTTTCTTGTCAGAATAAAATTTATGCACATAAATCTAATTTAGAACGCTCGGGGATAGGAATTGCCAATACCCGCCAAAGGTTAACGCACCTCTATCCGCATCAGCATAATTTAACAATGAAAAATACCGGCGAAATGTTTACTGTTAATCTTTGTGTAAATTGCTAAGTATGGCCTTAAAATGTGTAGCTATTGATGATGAGCCATTAGCGCTTGAACTGATTAAAACCTATGTATCGAGGTTTCCGGGCCTGCAGTTGGTACAGGTTTTTGAAGATGCCTTGTCGGGAGCAGAATACCTAAAGCAAAACCCGGTCGATTTACTCTTTGTCGATGTAAATATGCCCGATATAACCGGCGTAGAGCTGGTGCGCAGCCTGGTAAACAGTCCGATGATTATTTTTACCACGGCCTACAGAAATTATGCCTTCGAAAGCTATGAGCTTCAGGCCATAGATTATCTGTTAAAACCGATTGATTTTACCCGGTTTACCGCTGCTGTGGAAAAAGCCATTGATTTTCATAAATATAAAAACGCCACCCAGGAAAGCATCAGCGACGAAAGCATATACGTGTATTCGGAATATAAAATGATCAAGATTGTACTCCGCGATATAGAATATATAGAAAGCATGGGCGATTACCTTAAAATTTATTTGAGCGGTAACGATAAACCCATACTTACGCTGATGACCATGAAAAAGGTGATGGAAAAATTGCCCGAAGATGAGTTTGCCCGCGTACACAGGAGTTTTATTGTTGCATTGGCCAAAATTAAATCGATACACAATAGAAAAGTAAACCTTATAAATGTAGAGCTGCCAATTGGCGATGCATACAGCGGTTTTATTAATCAGCAAAAAGGGATATGAAATTAAAGGCGAACATAGCAACAAGCGAAAATGGATTTATTTTTAATCCGGCCACAGGCGATTCTTTTACCAGTAATGCCATTGCTGCCGAGATTTTAAGTGATATGAAGTCGGGAATAAGTGAAGCTGAGATCAAAGCAAAAATCCTCAATCATTACGAAGTTGAACAAAGCCAGTTGGAAAGGGATTGGGACGATTATATGTTGCAGCTAAAAGAAGCTAATCTTTTAGATTTGTAGCCAAAACCAAAAACTAATCATGTACGTTTCTCCAGATCTAAATAAAAGCAAAACCCTAACCATTGCAGTTACAGGTTTAAATGCCAACGATAACCCTGGCCCTGGCCTAGCTGTTATCCGTGCATTAAGAACAGGTTTTGGAGAAAACATCAGGATTATCGGTTTGGCTTACGAAACCCTAGAACCAGCCATTTATTTAGCCGATCAGGTAGATAAAACATACCGTATTCCGTATCCAACAGCCGGAACAGAAGCTTTAAAAGCGCGGCTGGAACAAATACAGCAAGTAGAGCAAATAAATGTGCTCATCCCTAATTTTGATGCCGAACTGTACAATTTTATCAAGCTGGAAAAAGATCTGCTGGCAGTGGGTATCCATACCTTTTTGCCTTCACACCAGCAGCTCGAACAAAGGGATAAAGTAAATCTTAGTGCATTTGGTAAAAAACATCATTTTAAGGTGCCGGCTGATGAGACCGTTTTTGCAGCATCAGAAATTGATGGTACTGCCGGTAAATTTGGATTCCCTTTGATGGTAAAAGGCAAGTTTTACGAGGCACACCATGTGCTTAACATAACTGAGGCCTATAAGGCTTTTTACAAACTTCAGGCCAAATGGGGCTTACCGGTTATTGTGCAGCAATTTATCAAAGGAACAGAAATTAACATAGCCGGGCTTGGCGATGGTAAAGGGAATGCCATAAGTATAATTCCAATGCGCAAACTGTACATTACCGAAAAAGGCAAGGCCTGGGCGGGCATTACCATTGCTGATGAACGCCTGATTGCGCTGGCTAAAGCATTTACTAAAGCAACCGCATGGAAGGGTGGTTTTGAACTGGAAATAATGAGCAATGATAAAGGAGAACTGTATATTATGGAAGTCAATCCGCGGTTTCCGGCCTGGGTGTACCTAACGGTTGCAGCAGGGCAGAACCAACCAATGGCACTGGTTAATTTAGCATTGGGCAAAGCTGTGACAGAACTAACCGGATATAAGGCAGGCAAAATGTTTATCCGCTATGCCTGGGATAATATTGTTGATGTAGAAGAATTTCAAAAGCTATCGGCATTTGGAGAACTGTAGGAAGGTTTAAGGTGGAAGATTTAGGGTATATGGTTTAAAGTGTCATCTCTATTAAAACCACATCTTGATATTCACCGCTTGATACTTACAACACTTTTAAGCCCATAACAATTAACGCTAGAAACATGAAACAAAAATACGAACGACCAACCATTAAGAAGATGAATACCGGGCTGATGAATAAGTTTGGTACGCGTACGGAGTTTGATCCCGTTGAAACGATTGATGGCATTTCCATAAAAAGTTTGGCCGAACAATATGGTTCGCCGGTTTTTGTGTTATCCGAAAAGCAGATCAGGCGTAACTATCAATCGGCTGTCCGTGCTTTCAAAACCCGTTATCCAAAAGTTCAGTTTGCCTGGAGCTATAAAACCAATTATTTAAATGCGGTTTGCAGGGTTTTCCATCAAGAGGGAAGCTGGGCAGAAGTGGTTTCGGGATTTGAATACCATAAAGCCATCGGTAATGGGATAGCCGGCCACCAGATTATTTTTAACGGCCCCGATAAAAAAGAAGAAGATTTAATCATTGCGATAGAAAACCATTCGCTGATCCATATCGATCATTTTGATGAGCTTTACCAGCTTATCCGCATTAGCGAAAGGCTTAACAAAACAGCTAAGGTAGCCATAAGGGTTAATTTTGATACCGGGGTTTATCCCATCTGGGACCGCTTTGGCTTTAATTACGAAAATGGCCAGGCCTGGACAGCGATTACCAAAATTGTTAATGCCACAAAGCTAGAACTGGTTGGCCTGCACTGCCATATCGGTACCTTTATGTTGGCCACCACGGCCTATGGTATTGCTGCTACCAAACTTTGCCATTTAGCCATGCGCTGTAAAAAAGAGCTTCAAAATCCTGTGCAATACTTAGATCTTGGCGGCGGCTTTCCTTCAACCAATACTTTAAAAGGGGCTTATTTACCCGGTGTTGACACTGTGCCTTCGGTAGATGATTTTGCCGAAGCCATTACCAGTACTATTTTGGAATTTGGGTTTTCGGCCGATGAGCTGCCGTTATTGATTTTGGAGAGTGGACGTGTGCTGATTGATGATGCCGGATATTTAATTGGAAGTGTGGTGGCCAATAAGCGCTTAAGCGATGGCCGACGGGCAACTATACTCGATTTTGGCATTAATATCCTATTTACGAGTAATTGGTACGATCATAAAATCAGCGTAGCAAAAGAAGCTGGGCAATATACCGAAGAAACCGTACTGTTCGGTCCGCTTTGTATGAATATTGATGTGATCAGGGAGAGCATTGTACTTCCGCTATTAGAGCGTGGCGACCATGTTGTGGTGCATAAAGTTGGCGCCTATAACATGACGCAGTGGATGCAGTTTATCAACATGAGGCCTGCGGTGGTACTTATCGATATGCAGGGCCAAAGCCACATGGTCAGAAAACCTGAAAATCTGGCCTATTTAGAAATGATGGAAGAATTACCTGATTATTTAAAGTAAATAAAGATTTGAAAAAACACCTGCAATATTACCTTGGTGCAGCTTTAAATAGCTATGCAATCTTATTCTTCTCGCAGAACAGGATTTTAGGTACATTATTGTTGGTGGTTTCCTTTTTTAATATTGATGCCGGTATTTCGGGTTTGTGTGCTGTAATGGCATCGTTGGTTGTGGTTAATGCTTTAGGTTTTAATAAAGCAGATATTAAATCAGGCCTGTACAGTTTTAATTCATTATTGTTGGGCATTGGCTTTGGTACTTTCTTTAACCTCTCAGCCGTTTTTTGGCTTTGGTTGGCCGTATCCTGTATGCTATGCGTGGTTTTGAGTGTCAATCTTACTGCCATTTTGGGTAAGTATGCGCTGCCAACCCTATCTATACCTTTTGTAGTTACGTTTTGGGTGGTTTTAATTGCAGTAAACGGATATGTCGGCATGGGGTTAATGCAAAAAAGCAGTTCGCTAATGTTCGAGCTCAATACCAATGCGCCCGGTCATTTTGCAAAACTTTGCCACTATTTTGATCATTTGGGTTTATCGGCTTATGTTTTACTCTTTTTTAGGTCGGTGAGTGCAGTTTTATTTCAAAATAGTGTACTTGCAGGCCTGCTGATCAGCATTGGCTTTTTTATACATTCGCGCATTGGTTTTAGTTTGCTGCTCATTGGTTTTATCAGCTCCTGCGCTATTAACAGTCTTATAGGTGTATACCCCGATGGTATCAGCCATTATCATTTGGGGGCAAATTTTATGATGGTAAGTTGTGCCATTGGTGGCTTTTTCCTCATCCCGTCCTGGCGCTCCTATTTGTTGGCCGTTGCTGTTATACCACTCGCTTTTCTGGTTTTAAATGGCCTTTCGCGCATACTGTTACTGTATAACCTTCCGGTATTTTCTATGCCTTTCTGTATGCTTACCATTGGTTTGTTATATTTTTTTATGCTGAGGAAAAGCGCAGTAAAACTTCAGCTTACCCCTTGGCAAAACTATTCGCCAGAAACCAATTTATACCAATTTTTAAATGGGCAGCACAGACTTAAAGAATTTAAATATTTCAATTTTAGTCTTCCTTTTATGGGGCCGTGGATAGTTTCTCAAGGTTATGAAGGCGAAATTACCCATAAAGGCGACTGGCAGCATGCATTGGATTTTGTACTGGAAGATATCGATCATAAAAGTTATGAGCTGCCTGGAATAGAGCCAGAAGACTATTATTGTTACAATAAGCCCGTTTTGGCCGTAGGAGATGGGGTTGTGGAAGAAGCGGTTAACCATATCGAAGATAATGTTATCGGTCAGATTAACCTACAGCAAAACTGGGGGAATACCGTAGTGATTAAGCATGCCGAAAACTTGTTCAGCAAAGTTTCCCATTTAAAAAAGAACAGCATTAAAGTTAAAGTTGGAGATTATGTAAAACAAGGCGATATTATTGCCCTTTGTGGTAATTCTGGCCGATCGCCCGAGCCGCATTTACATTTTCAGGTACAGGCTACCCCTTATATTGGTTCAAAAACATTGGCTTACCCATTTGCCTATTTTACCGCAAACAGCCAAAAGGAATTGAAAACATTCGAAATTCCGTTGGTTGGAGAAACCGTTGAAAGGCCAGAAATAAATCCATATTTAAAAAATGCTTTTCACTTTCAGCCGGGTTATATTGTTAAGCTAACCAACAACAAAGGAAAAGAAGAAACCTGCGAAGTATTAACCGATGAATACAATGCTACCTACTTTTTTTGCCGAGAAAGCGGAGCTGTTGCCTATTTTGTAAACAATGCCAACATATTTTATTTTACTAGGTTTTATGGTGACAAAAATTCAATACTTTTCCTGTTTTTCCTAGCTGCTTATAAAATAAACTATTCGATGCAGCCCGTTGCCGATAGTTATGCCCTCGATGCAGTAGGCTTTAAGCCATCACTTTGGCTGCAAGATTTGGTAGCTCCTTTTTACAGCTTTACCAAAAACATTTACACCAACACAATCAAACAGGAAGGAAATGGGGTAATAGTAGCAGTAGAGGCAGGTAAAGAAATGTTTGGGAAGAAAAAACAGGATTTTGCGGCTACAATCAAGGTCGAAAATAAAGGCATTAGCGAATTGATTATCCAAAATAAAAACGAAAAAGTTAAAGTAAAATGGGAAACAAGCTCCGTTTAACCGCTTTGCTTTTAATTGTTTTTATAACAATTGGCAAAGCACAAACCAACTACCAAAAGGCCGATAGCACTTCTTTGGCTTTGTTTAATGCTGCAGAGTGGCAAAAGCTGATTGCGTTCGGCAAAGAAGCTATCAACAATGGCGAAGATTTCCCATTGCTGAGGTTAAGGTTGGCCTATGCTTCTTTTGTGCGCGAAAATTATGTAGATGCACTTGCCCAGTACAATAAGGTTTTAGATAGTGATAAGCATAATCAAATTGCGCTTTATTATGCCTATTTGTGTAATACTTATTTAAATAGATTTGAGCCTGCCCGATATTTGGCGGCTTACTTGGATACAAATGTAGTAGAAGGTAAGCGTTTGAACCATGTTCAGTTCACTTCAATAGGTGCAGAAAGTGGAATAAAATTTACCAATATTTACGAGCGCGGAAATTCCGCTTACTCTAGGGCTTTTGTAAACATGAACCTTGGTTACCGATTAAATTTATCCAGCTCATTTTCTTATTATAACCAGCCAATACACGATGATAATATTGCGCAGCCGGGCTACTACGCTAAATTAAGTTATACCCCTCTCCGCAGAATTAGCTTTCTTGGTGCCTATCACTACATGCGGTCCAATCTGCGCCAATTGGTTTATCAGAATAATGCAACCTTGCTGGGGGTAAAATACACAGGTGATGGCAATGATCTGCAGGGCGATTTTATTTTATCCCAAATAGGCGATGAGAAAACAAGACAATATAATTTAAGGTTTGTAAAGTATATTTCAGGTAATTTAGATTTTTACAGCACCACCCGTTTCTCTCTTGTTGATGTACTTGATGAACATAATATTGTGGTGCAGCAGGTATTTGGATTTAAGCCTATTACCAAACTTTGGTTCGAGGGGATGGTTACGCTGGGCAATCAGTACAACTATGCCGAGGCCGATGCCCTGTACATTTACAACGGATTTGATAAAACGAAGTTTAAGGCAGGGGCCAACTGTTATTTTTTGTTAAAACAGCACCTACTTTTAGGTTTGAATTATACATTTGAACGTAAATCTGATAATATATTTAAATTTAACTATTTACAACACTCAATCAACGGAGGCATTACATGGAATTTTTAAAGCGATTTATGGTATTTGCAGTTCTTGGCTTATCGGTGCTTGAGGTAAATGCCCAAACCAATGCCGCTTTGCAGAAGGCGTTTCAGAATAGCTACAATGAAGAAAGCAAAAAGAATTACGCCGAAGCCATTAGCTACATTATGCCTTTTTATGCCGAAGGTAACTACGAAGCCAATTTGAGGATCGGCTGGCTATATTATCTGGCCAAAAATTATACCGCATCGCAAAATTACTACAATAGGGCTATCAGCTCCAGGCCTAACGCTGTTGAAGCCAGATTTGGCCTGATAAAGGCACTTTCGCTGCTCAGTAGCTGGGATAAAGTAATGGAGCAATACAACAACATACTTAAAATAGATCCACAGAATACCCAGGCGAACTATTGGGCAGGCGTAATTATTTACAACAGAAAACAATATGCTGCGGCAACTAAGTATTTTGCCAAAGTAGTGGCGCTCTATCCATTTGATTACGATGGTAATCATATGTTGGGCTGGTCGCTGTTCTTTTTAGGCAGAAAAGCAGAAGCGAAGGCCTGTTTTGAACGTGCATTATTGATAAAACCGGGTGATGCATCCAGTACGGATGGACTAAATAGGGCCGCTAAATAGGGCCTAAAAGGCAATCAATCAATATATTTAGCAATTATTTATATATTAAAAAATAAAAAATTGATTTATAGGTATTTAACCATATCTTTGGTGCAAATTAAAATACAATATAATGCAACAAGGAACAGTAAAATTTTTTAATGAAACTAAAGGTTTTGGATTTATCGTCCCATCTAATGGCGATGCCGAGATTTTTGTTCATGCTTCAGGCTTAATCGATAACATTCGTGAGAATGATACCGTAAACTACGATGTAGAAGAAGGTAGAAAAGGCCTAAACGCGGTAAATGTTAAAGTAGCTTAAGAAAACTCAAACACATAAATCGTAAAAAGTCCCGGTGCAAACCGGGACTTTTTTTATGCAATCAATATTGAAATGGCTACTTTATTAAATTATCTGCCTTCCAGGTTCTTGCTGATTTCGTCATTAACAAAATCCAGGTTTAAATCATTGTTGCTTAATACAGTACCGTTTTTATCCGTTAAAAAGAAATAGGTGATGCTATAATTGCTTAAGTTTTTTGCATTTGGAGATTTAGCCCCCTTTAAATCGGCATATTGTGGCCAGGTTAGCTTATCATCTTTAATTACGTTTACCCACCAATCTCTTTTTTTATCGAAGGAAATGCCAATAAACTCTACATCTTTATTTTTGTATTTTTCATAGAGCGAGGTCAATACCCGATTGTTTTCTCTGCTTTTCGAACTGTAGGATGTCCAGCAGATAAATAGATTTACTTTCTTTAAAATTTTCGGATCGAACTTTTTGCCTTCGGGGTTTGTGCCTTCTATTTCAGGCATTTTGCTCCCTGCCATCATTTTACTGGCCTGCTCGGTTTCTTTTAACAGTTCTTTGCCTCGTCTGCTTTCTTTTATATCATGGTCTAAACTGTTGATAATTGAAGCGTATAGAACAGGTTCACTATCAGCCCGGCCAAGCCTTTCCAGTAAAAAAAGGCTAAGCTCAGAGCCTGGAAACTTTTTGGCAAAGGCTTTTATGGCATCAAATTCAAAATGGATCTTTTTCTCCCTCCATTTGTCAACTTTTTTAGCCCGCTCCATAATGTTGTCTGGATTTGCATGGTCTAGTTCATCTTCTACAATGTTCAAACTGTCCATCAGATTTTTGGTCAGGTTTTCGTGTATTGCATAGAAATCTTTAAATTCTTCGCCTTTTTTTGAGGGTAGGCTTTTAAAAGGATATGATTTGGTATCTGCACCATCCAGCACAACATCGAAATTCCCTTTGTCTAAGTAAAAGTAATAATCTCGTTTTTTTTCTCCGTCTTCGGTTCTTAAAATAGCATAGCCTTTTTTAAACACATTAACTTTGAAATGCTGTTTACCATTTGTGACATTTTCGACCTTAACAGTCTCGCTGTTTTCCGAACTTTGGATAGTTATTACCGCATTAGGACCGAAGTTTTTTGTTTCTACATTAAAGGTGGCTGGAGCCGGATCGCATGATGCGAACAAACAGGCAATGAGGGCAATAAAATAAAGATGACTTTTCATAATAAAAATTTGGTAAGCGCAATATAACGAAAAGATTAGTTGTTTTTTTAGGGTTAAGAATTCAGCGTTTAAATTATTTTCTTCATAGCGATTATCCACCTGTATCTCCAGTTATTAAAGCAGAAAATATCTCAAGGTACCCCGCTTCTCTAGGTAAAATGATTTAGTTCAACCCCATTTATCAATACCGAAAGCACAAATAATCCCAAAATCTTTCGAATATTTACGAATATGCTTTAGAATGTTTCTAAATAAATGTTTTATCGTTGTTTTGTCATAATCGTTTATAAATTAAACTCATAATTAGATACTTTTGCAAGAAATTTAGATATAAATCCTAATCAAATGAGTGGTTTCGGAAATGCTTTTTCTTCTTCCATAGGGAAGAAATTCATCATGGGTATTACAGGTTTGTTCCTGATACTTTTTTTAATTGTACACTGCGGTATTAATGCTTTAATTTTTATTAACGACGGTGGACTGACTTTTAATGTTGGCGCACATTTTATGGCCACAAACTGGATTATACGGGCAGGTGAGATTGTTTTGTTTATTGGTTTGCTTGCGCATATTTTTCAGGCATTAAGATTAACATTGCAAAATCAAAAAGCCAGACCGGTTAAATATGCGGTAAACGATGGTAAGGCAAACAGTAAATGGTATAGCCGCTCAATGGGTTTGCTAGGTACGCTTTTGCTTATCTTTTTGGTGGTTCACTTAAAAGATTTTTGGGTTGTTTCTCGCTTCACCGGTATCCCAACCGTAGATGCTAACGGACATGAAGATCTTTATGCTGTAATGAAAGAAAAATTTCAGGACCCAGTAAGAGTTGCTGTTTATATTTTAGCTATGTTTTCTTTATGCTACCACTTGTTGCATGGTTTTGCTTCGGCTTTCCAAACAATGGGTTGGAACCACTCAAAATATAACGGTATAATAAAAGGCTTAGGCGTTTGGTATTCGATTATTATTTCGATCCTTTTCGCCGCTATGCCAATTGCAGTTTATGCAGGTTTAATTAATTAGTTTTTAGCACAAAAGAGATATGTCAGATATTAATTCAAATATTCCAGAAGGCGAATTAACAAACAAATGGACTAAGTTCAAGTCTTCTGTGCCTTTGGTTAACCCATCGAACAAAAGAACAATTGAGGTAATTATTGTAGGCTCGGGTTTAGCAGGTGCTTCGGCAGCAGCCACTTTGGCCGAAATGGGTTACAAAGTAAAATGTTTCTGTTTTCAGGATTCGCCCCGTAGAGCACACTCAATTGCTGCACAGGGTGGTATTAACGCAGCAAAAAATTATCAAAACGATGGTGATAGTGTTTACCGTCTTTTCTACGATACAATTAAAGGAGGCGATTACCGTGCCCGCGAAGCCAACGTTCACCGCTTAGCAGAGGTAAGTGCCAATATTATCGATCAATGTGTGGCTCAAGGTGTACCCTTAGCCCGCGAATATGGTGGCCTATTGGATAACCGTTCATTCGGTGGTACACAGGTTCAACGTACTTTTTATGCAGCAGGCCAAACCGGTCAGCAGTTATTATTAGGAGCATATTCTGCTTTAGAACGCCAGATTGGTATGGGTAAAGTAGAAATGTACACCCGCCACGAAATGCTTGAAGTGGTTAAAATTGATGGCAAGGCACGTGGTATTATTGCCCGTAACTTAATTACAGGCGAAATCGAACGTCACTTTGGACATGCAGTAGTATTGGGTACAGGTGGTTACGGAAACGTATTTTATCTTTCTACCAATGCAATGGGCAGTAACGTAACTGCTGCATGGAAAGCGCACAAACAAGGTGCTTACTTTGCAAACCCTTGCTATACACAAATTCACCCAACCTGTATCCCTGTTTCAGGCGATCACCAATCTAAATTAACCCTGATGTCTGAATCGTTACGTAACGATGGACGTATCTGGGTTCCGAAAAAGAAAGATGATAACCGTAAAGCCTCAGAAATTCCTGAAGATGAAAGAGATTATTATTTAGAGCGCCGTTACCCTGCTTTTGGTAACTTAGTGCCGCGTGATGTTGCATCGCGTGCAGCTAAAGAGCGTTGCGATGCCGGTTATGGTGTTGGTGCTTCTAAATTGGCTGTATATCTTGATTTCAAAGCCAATACCGAACGTTATGGTAAAATCGAAGCTGCTAAGGCTGGTAACCATAATCCAGATAAAGAAACCTGCATGCGCTTAGGTACTGAGGTAATTAAGGAAAAATATGGTAACCTGTTCGATATGTATGCGCAGATTACCGGAGAAAATCCTTACGAAACGCCAATGCGTATTTATCCTGCTGTTCACTATACTATGGGAGGTTTATGGGTTGATTATAACTTAATGACCAGCGTTGAAGGATTATATTGTACAGGTGAGGCTAACTTCTCTGATCATGGTGCCAACCGCTTAGGTGCATCTGCATTGATGCAAGGTTTGGCCGATGGTTATTTCGTATTGCCTTATACAATCGGTGCATATTTATCGAAAGAAATTTCAACAAAAGCCATTCCTACAGATCACCCTGCATTTGTGGAGGCTGAAGCAAAGGCAAAAGGAATTTTAAATACTTTGATCAACATTAAAGGAACAAAATCTGTAGATCATTTCCACAAACGTTTAGGCCACATTATGTGGGAGAAATGTGGTATGGCGCGTAACGAAAAAGGCTTAAACGAAGCTATTCAGGAAATCAGGGCCTTGCGTGCTGAATTCTGGAGTGATGTTCGCGTACCTGGAACCGCAGATGAGTTAAATACCGAGTTGGAAAAAGCTGGCCGCGTGGCCGATTTTATCGAATTGGGCGAGTTAATGTGTATCGATGCGTTAAACCGTAACGAAAGCTGTGGTGGTCACTTCCGTGAAGAATATCAAACAGAAGAAGGAGAGGCATTACGTGATGACGTAAACTACGCATACGTAGCCGCATGGGAATTTAAAGAAGGTGTAAACTTCGAGCTTCACAAAGAAGAACTGAAGTTTGAAAATATTAAAGTAGCACAAAGAAGTTATAAATAGTGACGCGCACAGCGTTAGCGTAAAGCGGATATCTGCCAAACGCCAAACGCTAACCGCTTACCTAAAACCTCAATATCATGAGTACAGGAAATATGAACTTAACGCTAAAAGTTTGGCGTCAAAAAAATAACAAAACCAAAGGTGCTTTGGTTGATTATAAATTGGCCGATATTTCACCGGATATGTCTTTTTTAGAGATGTTCGATGTATTGAACGAACAATTAATTAATAAAGGTGAGGAGCCGGTTGTATTCGATCACGATTGCCGCGAAGGTATCTGCGGAATGTGTTCGATGTTTATCAACGGCCGCCCGCACGGACCAAAAGATTTAGTTACTACCTGCCAGTTGCACATGCGTTCTTTCAAAGATGGCGATACCATCGTGGTTGAACCTTGGAGGGCAGCGGCTTTTCCGGTAGTGAAAGATTTAACCGTAGACCGTTCTGCGTTTGATAGGGTAATTGCTGCTGGTGGTTTTATTTCGGTTAACACCGGTAATGCTCAAGATGCAAATAACCTTCCTATCCCTAAAATGCAGGCTGATGCGGCTTTTGAAGCAGCTGCCTGTATTGGTTGTGGAGCTTGTGTGGCAACCTGTAAAAATGCCTCGGCTATGCTATTCGTATCGGCTAAGATCTCTCAGTTGGCGCTGTTGCCGCAAGGTCAGCCGGAGCGTTACCGCCGCGTACAGAGCATGGTTGCGCAAATGGACGCTGAAGGTTTTGGTAACTGTACCAATACCGGTGCTTGTGAAGCAGAATGCCCTAAAGGAATTTCTTTAGAGAACATTGCACGCATGAACCGCGACTTCGCTTCTGCAAAATTCATTTCAGAAGAAACGGTTTAAAAAATATACTGTGCAATCCGGTGTAACAGCTGGATTCTTAAGCCTCCACCTAGTGGGGGCTTTTTAATTATACGGTCTTTTGTTTTATGCTTTATATCATTTTAAAGTGCAATGTTGCTTTGTAAAAGTGGCTATAAACATGATCGTTTTTGAAATTTATGAAAATAAAAATTAAATTATTTTCAACCATTTTTTTACTGTTTCAACTCAGCCATTATCGGCTGATGTAGCATTTATCAATAGTATTGAAAACATACGAAAGCGTGTATGGTAGAAGTGAAACTTAGCACAACAAATGCCCTACGAAATAAAAGTTTGCGAAACTCATAATAATTCTATGTTAGCATATTAAAGTTTTGCGTAAATAGAAATTTTATTCTGTAATATTTGCATATACATTAAAATTTTTCTAAATTTAGTCCTCCGAGACAGGAGAGAAAACATAAAACCCCGGCAATTTTTTGCTGGGGTTTTGTGCGTTTTAAGGTTTTTGATAATAGATACATTAAACTAAACCCGATCTAGCTTTAGCTAAATAAGCATTGTTTTTTTTAAAAAAATTCCCGGCTGTTATAGCCAGGGATGTACTTTTGCATGTAGATTAGGATTTTTTGTTGGCAAGATCAAAGCTTACAGCCATATTGTATTTTACACGCACAGGTTTTCCATCCTGTATGGCCGGATACCATTTGGGCGAATTTTTGAATACACGTACTGCCTCTGTATCGGTTTCTTTACTCAGGCTGCGTATAACAGCTATATCCGCTAGCTGACCATCTTTTTCAACCACGAATGATAAAAATACCCTTCCCTGGATTTTCTCCTTTTTAGCTACTTCTGGATATTTTATTTCTTTGGCTAAATATTGGTAAAACTTGCTAATGCCGCCAGGCTAAGCCGGTTGTTTCTGTACAGAGACAAAATCATATATTTTGCTATCCTTGTCTTTTTCCTGTGCCTTTGCCGAATTAATGAACAAGGCGCTGCCCACTAGGGCTAAAATCATTAGCTTTCTCATTTGCTTTTATTAAGTTTTAAATTTTTTTAGTTTTTACTTTTAGGCGTTTTTTCCTTTTTGGTGGTGATGATAACTACGCCGTTAATTGCCTTATCGCCGTAAAGGCTTTGCGCACTCGCATCCTTTAAAATTTCTATCGATTCTATTTTATCAGGCGCTATGCTTTTAATATCTGTGGTTTCTTTGCCATCCAGAATATAGATGGGCTCGGCTGCTCCGTTTTTTAGTTTGATGCCGTTTTTGTTAATTAAAAAATTACCGTTATTCAAGCTGTCCTGCGATTGGATTGTGGGGCGGATAAATACGCCAGAAATTTTTCCTTTTACGCTGGGCATAACAACTGTGTTTTTGCCTGCCAGTGCATCGGTTACGGTTGCACCTTTTGTTTTAATCTGTATCGCTCCTGCAAGGCCATCTGCGCCATACAATGAAATAGCTGAGCTATCTTTCAAAACCGTTATCGATTCAATCGCATTCGGATCTATTTCGTTTAGTGAATTAATATCCCTTGAGTATTGCTTATTTCCATCTATTACAATCAGCGGTTGTGTTGCGCTTAATAAAGCATTGCCGCGTATTTTAATGTTTACCCTTTTAGTGGTATCTGCTTTTTGCGCAAAACCAGTTAGGGAAACGCCCATTGCCAGTGCAAAAACAATTATTTTTTTCATATCTGATTTGTTTTTGGTTAGAATTTTTGTCTTAGCTCAAATAATGGAGCTGTTTTATCTATTGAAAGCTCTTTCTGGTCCAGTTTTCTAAATACGCTGTTCTTTATGCTTTTAGTGGTAATCAGTATGGCGCCAGCTTTGGCAGACTGGCCGTAAAGTGCTATTGCTGCCTGGTCTTTTAACACTTCGATAGATTCGATGTTATTGGGATTTATCGTATTTAACGAGCTGTTTTCGGCAAGCCTTACGCCGTCTAAAACAATAACACCATTAAAGTTGGCATCATTTCTTAGTTTAATGTTGGTCGGGTTTTCATAGCCTGTTTTAAGCGGTTTTGCTGCTCCATCATTCAAGGTAAAATTGATATTAATGTTGTATTTTACCCTTACAGGCAGGCCATTCTGTATCCCTGGGTGCCAGGTTGGACTCGCTTTCAATACCCTTATGGCTTCTTCATCTGTGCCGCTGCCTAAGCCCCTGGTAACCTGGATATCGCTCAGTGAACCATCTTTTTCGACAACGAAAGATAAAAATACTTTACCCTGTACGTTGTTTTCCTGTGCCATTTGTGGGTATTTAATCGAAGCCCCGATGTACTTATAAAATTTTACAATCCCACCTGGAAATTCCGGCTGTTTTTCTATCGAAACAAAATCGTATATTTTTTTATCTGCATCTATCGTTTCGGTAGCACTTGTCTCAGCTGCCGTTGTTTTAGGAAGGAAAGATATTATCGTAATCTTGTTCAGCTGAACATAACCTTGCGATTTAGGCAATAATTTGTTCTTGAATTTTTCTGATGATTCAGGAATGCTGAAGCTTACAGTCAGTGCGTATTTACCATCGGTTATGTTTTTAAAGCCTTTATATGATAAAATGGCTTTCATTACCTCTTCATCACATCCCGAACCCAGTTCAACAGCCGAAGTAATGTTGTTAACCCTACCGCCTTTTAAATTGAATTTGATCTGGGCATTTCCCTGCACTTCATCTGAATTTGCTGAGGCAGGATATTTAATGTTCCGGGATAGGAACTGATAAAAACCCTTCCAGTTGGCATCTGTTTTTCCTTCAACTGAAATGGTAGGCGGTATGACATTTTCGGTTGGGTTTTCGGTAACAATCTGCTGAACGATTTCTATCGGTTTTTCGAACGGGATCCGGTCTGAAATGGATATTAACTTCTCATTTTTACGAACGGTTGCAGATGAAAAAACAATCAGGAGTGCAAACAGGGGGATAAAGATTCCATACTTCATAATGGCGGTTTTTTTCGACCGCTCTTTATGAAGCATGAAAATTCTTTTTTTGATCAGCGATTTATCTAAAAATCCGTTGGTTAAAGCATTTGGCGAAATACCGAACGATTTGCTCAGCAGGAGCATGGCGTATTCTGCCTTATCGCCCTGGAATTCGGCTGCCAGTTCATCGGCCAAAAACTCATGGATATTTTTAATGGCTCTTTTATACAGGTAAATTACAGGGTTTAACCAGGTAATGATACCCAGTACTTCGAAAAATAAAATATCAACCGTATGCCATTGTTTAATGTGCGCTTCTTCATGGATATCGATTACATCCATCTGTGGCAAACCCTTATCGATAACCTTTTTGCCAAAAAATGCAAAAGCTGATCCGGCCTTACCTGCAGTAAGTAACTTTTTAACTGCCAATAAATTAAATACCAATCTACCTAAGAAAAACAAAATACCTGCACAATAGATATATACAAACGCATTTGCCCAGATATGTCCGGTATTACGTTCAGTAACTATTGTGGCCTGTGCCAGCATGGCTTCCCAATTTACTGTGGTGTAAACCTGTTGTGCCGCTTTGTGCTCTGTTAGCCACTCTAATCGGATAAAAGGGATACATAAGGATAAAACGCCCGCAGATACCAAATAAATGCGGTTTAACGTAAAATAGGTCTCCTTATCCAGCAGTAATTTATAAAAGCCATAAAAAACAATCAAGTATAAGTTTACCTGCAATAGGTAGTGGGCAAAACTCATTTTGGCTTGTGTTTAATTTTATTGATCATTTTTAAAATCTCATCCACATCACTTAAATCCAGTTTTTCTTCTTTAACGAAGAAAGAGAACATGCTCTCTACCGAATTTTCAAAGTAATTGCCCAACAGTTTTTCTGTTGCGTGGCGCTTATATTCTTCCCTGCTGATTAAAGGGTAATACTGATGCGCTTTCCCAAATGCCTCATGCCCGATGAAACCTTTGGTTTCTAGAATCCGAATGATTGTTGATACCGTGTTATAGGCTGGCTTAGGCAAAGGAAGCTCATCAATAACTTCTTTAACAAATGCTTTTTCCAGTTGCCATAACACCTGCATAATCTGCTCTTCGGCTTTGGTTAAATCTTTAATTTCCATAATGGTTAATAATAAATAATAAGGATAAACGGCAGATTTCTCTGCTGTAAACTAAAGTTAAAACTAATTTGTTAGTTATCCAAATTTTATTTGATAAAAATTAAAGAAAAATTACAAGCAGATATTTACGATGGAAATAGATTTCAGAAAGATGAAAATCTGTGGCTTTGCACAGAAAATAGAAAAAACAGCGGTCGACTAAATATTAATAAGGCTGTTCTTTATACCGTATACCACTAGGCCCGTACGCGATTTGATGTTGAGCTTGGCAAATAACGATTCGCGGTAATTATCCACTGTACGTGGACTTACGTTCATGAGATCGGCAATTTCTTTATAGGTGAGTTCTGTGCTGCAATATTGAAGAAAGGTAAGTTCCCGGGCCGAAAATAGAGGTTTAACATCTGGATCTTTCATGGCGACCAAAAGCCGGCCTGAAACCACTTCGTTTACAAAAAAACCTTTTTCTACAATAACCTTAATCGCAGTAAGTAGGTCGGATGGAGTAGATTCTTTAAGCATGTAGCCTCCGGCGCCAGCTTTGAGCATGCCGATAATTGCTTTTTCATCTTCGAGCATGCTTAATGCCAGTACATGTACGTGCGGGTAATTGGTTTTAACCCATTTGGTAGCAGCAAAACCATCCATAACAGGCATATTAATGTCCATTAGTACCAGTTGAACATCTTTGTTGTTGTTTATTTTTGCCTGTAAATCTAAACCGTTTACAGCTTCGAACAAAACATTTATCTCATCAAACTCTTCCATTAAGCTAGCCAATCCGGAGCGGAAGAGCGTGTGATCATCAACAATAGCGATAGCGATATTTTGGTTCTGCATATACTTACGGGTATGGTACCTCTATTAAAATGGAAGTGCCTTCTCCGGGAGCCGAATTTAGGATTAATTTTCCATTGATCATCTCAATTCTTTTATAAATAGAATTAAGTCCCATGCCCGATTTTTTGGCTTTTGTTTCATCAGGACTGAAACCGATTCCATTTTCTTTGATATTTAGGTGTAACGATTCGTTTTCCATGTAAGAATCGATCTGAATACAGCTTGCCTGGGCATGCTTGATAATGTTGTTAATAATTTCCTGTAATAAACGGAGGATAATCAGGTCTTTATCTGCCGAAGCAATCCGTAGGTTAAACAACTGGTTGTTGATTCTGAGCTCGTAGGCCCCGCTCTTGCTCAGCCAGTTAATTTCCTGATCTATGGCATGGCCGATACCGATTTCTACCAATTGCTCGCCATGTAGCAACTTGGCCAGTTCGCGTAGTTCTTTTATAGATTTGTTAACGAGTGAAAGCGAGTTTTCGATTTTCTTTTTTGCCTTTGCGCCATCATTTAAATTTACCGAATTCAGGGTTAGGGTAGTTAAGCTCAGCAATTGGCCCACATTATCATGCAGTTCGGTAGCAATGCTCTGCATGGTCTGATCCTGTACTTCCACACGCGTTTGGAGCATTTCGGATTCGAACCTTTGCTGCATATTCTGTTTTTCCAGTATGTGGTTCTTTTTATGCCGGGTGTACGATCGGATGTACAGGATTAAAAACACTGGCATTAACAGAAATACCAGTGTGGCAATGGCAACTAAGATTGCAATTTTCGTTGTTTCATTCTGCATATAAAGGAATAAACCCAAAGGCTATATAAAATAAGGTTTAATAGTACATAAATACAATATCTTAACGTGGCAAAACCGATAATTTTAACATTAAACAAACCATCAAAAATATTCGACATGGTGCTCCCAAAATAATAGAATAAAACACCAGTTACCCACCAAAATTCAGGATGTGTTTTAATTTCTATGAAGCTTTCATCTTTTAGCAACAGATAATAATAATAAAGGCAGTAGAGTACAAAAACTACCGACATTACACTAATTGTTAAGCTATTCGAATCGCTAAAGGGATGGGTAAATAAAAAGACAATATAAGACAGAATGATTAACCCCAAGCCAATAGAAAATATGGGCTTGGGGTTAATATATGTTTTTATGCAATGATAAAGTCCGTATAGTATGGCACTTATTTCAAAAATGATGAAAATATTAAAGAGCCACAGATTGTGATGGCCTTTTGAGGCAAGGTAGGCCGCATATTCTTCGGTAGTTAAGGCTATAGCGAGGTAGCAGGTAATTACCCTCCAAAAAGAGTGTTTATCTTTCCATACAAATGCAATTGCTGTGATTAAACATACAACCTCAGCTAGGAATATTGGCGACAGGAACCTTGCCATTTATAAATCTGTTCCTTCGCAAGTATCAGGGCAGCCCTGTCCACGGTTTCCAATGTCACCAAGATCATCCTTGTGCTCTTCTCCATTTCCTACGTTTAGTGTGGTTGGTACTAATAACAAGGTGTTTTTGCCTTCATTTCCAGCATTTACACCTTCTGGTAATGCATCGGTATATTGTGCAAAATAAATCCTTAATCCGTCGTATTTACCTTCGCTCATTGATTTTGCAATGTTTAAAATCTGCTCTGCAGGAAACCATACGCATTTGGTAAAAGATTTTGGAAATTTTCTCGCTTCTACGGCATAGGCATCAACCATGGCCTGCGCAACCTTCGGATCGATAGGTTCGTCGTTAAATTTTTGACTCATAAATGTATTGTTTGATTTTTGCTAAAAATCGATAATAATATGTGTTCTTACAAGAGCAATCTGCAATAAAAATACCGTAAAAATACCCTTTTAATAAGGGCATTTTGCACAATCGTTCAATTCTAGCCTACCACTACTTTTGGTATTATAATAATAGCCAAATAAATTGCTGTTGCTAAATACTGAAGTTGCCTATACTCAAAATGCTGTTTTTAGACTTGTTTATAAATAAGTCTATTTTGAAGATAAGCCCCAACTATTTAGAAAATGATAAACCATATTTAATTCTTTCAGAAAATGATAAACAATATCCTACTTCAGGAAAATCACAGTTCGATCAGCGAAAGGGAGGTGGAGATCGTGCACCTTTTATCTATGGGCTATAACAGCAAGGAAATAGGTGAAATGCTTTTTATCAGCGAGCATACCGTAAATACACACAGAAGAAATATGGTACGGAAGCTCGATCTGAAAAATTCTTACCAGCTCATTGTATGGGCATTTAAAGAACGGATATTATCTCTTTAGGAGTAAAAAAATACGCATAACCTCTCATTCTACACAGCAAAGCCTGCTATTTGATCTCTAAAGTCAAATCAGCAGGCTTTTGTATTTAAGGCTTGTTCGCTTATGGTCTGGCTGGTTGTGGCGCTGGTAATTCTTTTCTTGGAATTTGCGCTTCGCGTTGCGATGTGTTGTAAACAAACGAGGCAATAATTGTTGCAGCCTGTTTTAAATCATCTTCCACAAGCCTATCGTAGGTATCCATATTGCTATGGTGTGTACGGGTATTGTAATCGGCCGGATCTTGGATAAACTGAAAGCCCGGGATTCCAACGGCATCAAAAGCCTGGTGGTCGGTACCGCCGGTATTGTTAATGGTAATGGTGGTTGCGCCCAAATCGTTAAATGGTGTTAACCAGCTTTGAAAAATCGGTCCTGCAGCAGCATTGCCCTGTAAATATACCCCACGGATTTTTCCTGTTCCGTTATCAAGATTGTAATAGGCTGATATTTTTTTCTGATCTGGTGTTAATACCATCGTTTTCGGATCGCCGAAATGTTTTGAAACATAACCCCTCGAACCAAATAAACCCTGCTCTTCTGAGCTCCAAAGTGCAATGCGGATGGTGCGTTTTGGCTTAAAATCGATTGCTTTTAAAATGCGTACCGCTTCCATCATTACAGTAGAACCAGCAGCATTATCTGTTGCACCGGTTGCGGCGTGCCAAGAATCAAAGTGACCGCCAATCATCACCACTTCATCTTTAAGCTTTTTATCTGTACCCGGTATTTCGGCAATTACATTATAGCCCTGTGGGTCCTGATCGTAAAAAGAGGTTTTGATATCAGCTTCAACTTCTACTGGTTTACCTGCGCGCAATAAGCGTAATATGTGCAAGAAATCTTCTGCGGCTACTTCAAGCTCTGGCGAAACCGGCTTGGCATCTAATGCATAAGATGCGCCATTGCTGGTAAAAAAGGTTCCTTGTCCGCCACGGGCATAAGTTAAAATTAAACCCACTTTTTCTTCCACCAACATGGCGTTTATGGCTGCGCGTACTTCACGCATTTTCATCATTTGTGCCATTCTATCAGCCATTGGTCCGCCGGCAGGGCGTTGTCTGGCTCCAGCAGGCTGCGGTTGTGCAGCTGCCATCTGTGCCAGTGTAGTATCGGCATAACGGGTAAAATCAGGTTTAATGCCACTGGTTAAAGGTGCGCCCTGATCCATCATAATAATTTTTCCGGCCAATTTGCCTTTGTATTTTGCCAGATCGGCTACACTATCGGCTTTAATTAAAATTACATCTGATTTTATCGGTCCGTTGGTGCCCGGTGTCCAGGCTTTTGGCGAGGCAATAATAGCATGGTAATATGGAAGTGTAGTGGCGGCGTAGTATTTGTCTATCTGCCAGCCTTTACCAAATGTTCCCCAAGATTCTAGGTGCGCATTTTTTAAGCCCCAATCGGTAAGTTGCTTAACTGCCCATTCTTGTGCTCTTTTTAGGCCCGGAGAGTTTGATAAGCGTGGTCCGCTAACATCGGTCAGATTAAAAGCAATATTCATTGCCTTTGAATTTTCCAAACCTTCTTTCCTTATTTTTTGTACTACGGCTGCATCAGGGGTATCTTGTGCAAAGGACGCAAAGCAAAAGCCAATGGCTAATGCTGATGTGGTAAATCTTTTGATCATTTTTCTGAATAATTTGTTGGATGATTTTAGCTTAAAAATACATTTTAAAGCAGGTCAAATTATTTTCCAATGATATTTTTACATGGCAGTACGCTTTTTGGTCGGTTCGATGATTTTGAACGCGTTATTTGATGCTTTTTTTGGTAACAATAAAGTAACCTGCTATAAAAAGGATGGCGGCATAAATTAAACTGGTCCATATTTCTTGCGTAAAGATGGGGAAATCCAATAAATCTGTTCCTTTTTTAACCTTGCTTATCCTTAACGATAGGGTTGGAAGACAATAAGGGATTAAGTAAGCATATTTCCAACCAACATTTGCGGTAATTATACCCATTATAGTGCCGACAAAACCTATACCCATGGGTTTTAGGAAATCGGCCCACAGCAAGCTCAATATAAACTGGATGGATAAAATGCCCAATGAGGCCAGGAATAACTTGGTATACGAATTAACCAAAACGGCTGTTGGGTTATACTGGTCGAAATTATACTTGGGAACCAACACCTGCAGTAAATAGCCAAAAGCATAGGTGAGTGCTGCAAATAAAAACAGTGAAATAAATATGAGGCATACCGCGTACAGGTATTTTGCGGCGTAAATGGAAAATTTATTTAAAGGTTGTGCAAAAAGGGTTTTCCACGTATCGTTCTTGTGTTCGATGTTATTTACCGAGAAGGCCATAAATATAACATAAAACGGCATTACCAGTAGCCCCATTACGCCCAGCGCTGCACCACTGTATTGTGCCCACAGTATCATGGGCGGATAATGGAAGTTTAAAATCTTTTCGGAGCCTGTGTAAAAACCGAAAGTGATTAACCCGCATACAATTACCGGCAATAATATGGCAGCCCAAAAGGCAAGGGTTTTCTTTGATTTATAAAACTCAGATACCAGTGAAATATATAAAGAGCGCATGTTAATTGGTTTTGGTGATATCGAGGAATAAGTTTTCGAGGTCTTTCCGCTGTTGGTACAAACTGCTTACTGTAAAACCGTTTTGAACGAGTAAGGTATTTATTGCACCGCTGTGCTGTACGGATGTAAATGGAACCGTAATTTTTTTATCGGTTTGATCCAGTATTTCATAACCGGAAGCGGTAAGCAATAAATTGGCTTTTTCAATTTGATCTACTTCGATTTCGAGCACAGGCTTGCTGAGCAAATGAAGTTCGTTTATGGTGCCCTGAAATAATAGCTGCCCATGGTTGATAATGCCAACGTGTGTGGCGGTACGCTCTATTTCAGCAAGCAGGTGACTGGAAACAAGGATGGTTTTTTGATGTTTGGTGGCCAGTTCGATCATCAGGTTCCGAACTTCGATAATTCCATTGGGATCGAGGCCATTGGTAGGCTCATCTAAAAGCAGCAGTTCGGGGTCGGAAACCAGGGCCAATGCTATACCCAGGCGTTGTTTCATACCCAGCGAATATTTGCTCGATTTTTTATCGGCCGCTGCCGTTAGGCCAACAATGGCCAGCATTTCGTTGGCCTTGCTTTTTTTGATGCCAAGCAAAAGACAACGGTTTATCAGGTTTTCTTTACCGGTAAGGTGGCCATAAATGGCTGGCTGTTCTACCAGCGCACCTACGCGTTTAAGAATAGCTATGCGGTTACTGTTAATCTCTTTACCAAAAATAAATACCTGATCGGAAGGAGATTTTAACAGGTTGAGCAATATTTTGATGGTGGTTGTTTTCCCGGCTCCGTTGGGGCCTAAGAAACCATAAATACTGCCTTTGGGTACTTGTAGCGAAAGATCTTTTACAATGGTTTGATTGCCAAAGTTAAAATTTAAGCCTACGGTTTCGATCGCGTAATTTCCCATCATTCTATTTAAGAATAGCTGTTACCTGTTTTACAATTGAGGTAGAAGCTTTAGCAGGTTTTACTACAATTTCAGCATCGGTTTGATTAGTGCTAACTGTAAGGGTTAAAATAATCATCATAAATACTGGTAATAATAAAAGTAAAAATGGCGATGTGTTTGCTAACTTTTTCATGATCGATAGTTTAATTTGAGAGGTTGCGAAAATTCCATCAGCAGTTACTGCCTGATTTTTTAAGTGGATTGCTGATGTTGTTTTCATTTTGTTTTCGTTTTGATGATTCAAAGAAACTCAAGAAAAACAACCTGCTAAAATGTATTATACCAAGTGTTAAAGATTCTAGATCAACAGACATTTTTGGCGTTTGTCGATAAAATTTGCCCATTGGGCCGTTGGTAGAAAAAAAATGCCCGTTGGTAGATTGTGTTCGGTTTAAATTGAAAGTTTATTTACTTTGGATGCATGGAATACATGGATGTGGGCATACGGTTAAAGTTACCCGCATGTTTCCATAACTATTTAATATTTTTCTAATGAAACAAAGCAAAGGACCTTTAGTACTTCATTCTATTTTCTGGACGTTAATATTCCTCTTTATAGTTGTTATATCAATGGTAGATAAAGAAAAACATACGATGAGAGATTATTTTCTCTCGTTTGGTGTTTTTGGGATGCTTAATGTTTCTGTATTTTATATCAATTACATTTTTCTTATCCCATCGTTAATTAAGAAGAGGAAGAAATATTGGCTGTATATCTTATCGTTTTTATTGCTGATTGTGATTACTGCCCTGGTAAAAACAGTTATAGCGGTGTTAAACCCCGAAGAGCTGCTGCATTACAGCATGGATGGTAAAATACGCGAAATGTCGGTAAATGCTTTTGCCATAAACAGGGTTTTTGCCATCGGTTTCTTTTTAGTGGCCAGTTGCATCATTAAATTTACCATCGATTGGTTTGCCAGCGAACGCATACAGCGCAATTTGGAAAGCGAGCGCAGGGAAATGGAGCTTCAGTTTCTAAAATCACAGTTAAACCCACATTTCCTTTTCAACTCACTGAACAATATTTATTCTTTGGCCTATCAAAAATCGGATAAAACGGCCGATGCGATTATGAAGCTCTCAGAAATTATGCGGTACATGATTTATGAAAGCAATACACCAACCGTGGCGCTAAGCAAAGAGGTAGATTATTTAACCAGTTATATCGAACTGCAGAAAATAAGGTTTAAAGATGGCGCCTACATCGATATGACCTTGAATGGCGAAATCGATGATCAGAAAATTGTGCCGCTGATGCTGATCTCTTTTGTAGAAAATGCATTTAAACATGGGGTAGTAACCGATCCGGGCGAACCTGTTAAAATTAATATTATTGCCAACCAGAAAATCCTGCATTTTAGCGTAATCAATAAAAAAGGGCAACAGAACAAGGATGCACAGGGTGGAGTAGGTTTAACCAATGTTGAACGGAGATTACAATTGGTTTATCCTGATAGATATAAATTAAATGTTGTAAATTCGGCTACTCATTACACCTGCGAACTGATGATTGATATCTAATCCGAAAGATTAGGATCATATCATTAATTAAAATAATAACCAAAAATGAACTTAAACTGTATTGTTGTTGACGATGAGCCTTTAGCGCTTGATATTTTACAGGATTATATTTCAAAAGTACCTTTCTTAACGCTGGTTAAAAGGTGCGAAAACCCGATAGAAGCTTTGCAGATTGTTCAGGGCGGGGGAATAGATCTGGTGTTTTTAGATATCCAGATGCCTGAATTAACGGGCATTCAGTTTTTGAAAATCGCAGGCAATAAATGCCATTATATTTTAACTACGGCTTATCCGCAATATGCGCTGGAGAGCTACGATCTGAATGTTTCTGATTATTTATTGAAACCAATCGCATTCGACCGTTTTTATAAGGCTGTAGAAAAAGTACACAATCAGGTTAAGCCTGTTGAAGCTCCGGCCAGTGTGGCACAGCCTATTGTAACACCTGCACCTTTTTCGGGCACCCCAAATCCAGTTCAGGATTATATCTTCGTTAAAACGGAACATAAGATCCAGAAAATTTACCTGCACGATATCCTGTTTATTGAAGGTTTAAAAGATTACATCTCTATTTTTACCAAAGATGAGCGTGTAATTACCCTACAGAGTATGAAAAAGATGGAAGAAGCACTACCTCAAAGCCAATTTATCCGGGTGCACAAATCATATATTGTTGCCGTTGATAAAATTGAAAGCATTGAGCGGAGTAGGATAACCATTAATCAAAAAATTATTCCTGTAGGCGATACCTACCGCGATGAGTTTTTTAGGGTAATCGGGAATAAGAATATTTAAGGTGTACGGCGCTTGGCCTAGAGCGTTGAGCGTGTCGATTAAGCCATCTGAACAATTAACCAATTGAGCAGTTAACCTTATAAGGTAGCGGGCTGCTCCATTCGTTGGTTTAAAGCCTTTCTGATTTCATTTTCTACTGCTAATGTAATTTCGTTTGGTGTTTTTACACCTGGTTCAATCGGTTTTAAAACGGTCCACCTTAATGCATTTCCTGTAGTTAAGGGGAACATGCCAAAGCGTACAATTTTCCACGAATTTTCGATCGCTATAGGCACCACCAGGGCATTGGGTACCACTTTTAAAATGGTGGCAATACCTCCAAACTGAAATGTTTTTAACTGCCCATCTTTTGCCCTGGTTCCTTCAGGGAAAATAACGGTGCTCCAGGTATTTTCTTTCATCCTGCGGCCAAGTTTAATAATTTCTGAGATGGCCTGTTTATTGTCTTTTCTGTTGATGTTTGCACCCCCGCCCAGGCGCAGGTTAATTGAAATGGACGGAATACCTTTTGTTAATTCTATTTTCGAAATAAACTTTGCACTGTGCTTTCTTAAAAACCAGATCAGCGATGGGATATCGTACATGCTTTGGTGGTTTGCGGCAAAAATAATCGGTCTATCGGTTGGTAAATCGTATCCGTTTTTAAAACTGATGGAATTGAACAGGAATAGTTGGCAATAGGTAAGGAAAAAGTTCAGAATATCTACAGAAACTTTGTGCGCTTTATAACCAAATAGTTTAAAGCATATCCATTGTATAGGGTGGAAGATGCAAAGCATCAATCCGAAGAAAATATAAAAAATAGGGCTTAAAATATATCCAAAAAGCTTACTCATCTGGTCGATTTAATAGATGGCAAAGATAATAATAAATTATTCTGGTTCTTTGAAGATGTATTTTTCTTCATATTGGATATCAAATGTTTTTAAAAAGGTAGTGTATTCTTGTAAAAAACTTTCTTGTGGTGCTGCTCTTGATTTTGGATGTATTGAATAACATAGTGCACATGGCTTTTTGAATATGAAAATGCGCCATAGCCTTCTTGCCATGAAAATTTAACCTTGCAAAAGCCCTGATCGTTTATCCATTTAGAACTTTCTGTTTTTACATTCTGGATTAAACCCGCAATAGATTGATGGGGCCGCATTCCGATAAATATGTGGATATGATCGGGCATGCAGTTTATCTGGATCATTTTATGGTTATTGGCCTGGAATATACCGGTGATATATTTTAAAAGCCTTTCTTTCCAATGGGGCTGGATTAGTGAAGCCCGGTATTTAACCGCGAATACAAATTGAAGATGTAACTGCGTGTAGGTGTTTGGCATAGCGTTATCATTAAAATATCAAACGTGCTACCGGGGATTTTGCCTATAGAGACAACAAGTAGGTTTATTTTTATAATGATTGCAAAGGTTTCTTGCAATCGTTGGTTTAAATTAGGTATTTTTTTTAAAATATATACCATCGCGATATTTTTTTTTAAAACACCATACGTTCCCACGGAACGGAAAAAATGCAATTTTTTCTACCAATGATATGTCCCTACGGGACATGTATGATTTAGACTATTATTAAAACATGCGTTAAAATTATATTAAGCAATTAAATTCTCTATGATGTCCCTACGGGACATGTATGATTTAGACTATTGTTAAAAACATGCGCAAAAATTATATTAGGCAATTAAATTCTCTATGATGTCCCTACGGGACATGTATGATTTAGACTATTGTAAGCTCCCCTGTTTTTCAGACCATTCAAAAGTATAATTTTGTCCTCAACTTTCCTGCAATAAATCGATGGGAGATTTGAAGTTCAATGCCTGGTGTGGTCGATGGTAATTATAGTCCATC